>JAJNBJ010000050.1 GCA_021155965.1 Flavipsychrobacter sp. | reverse complement strand
AATTATTGTTTTAAAAAGAGGATTAGATAAGTTCAGTAATATTTATTTCGGATGGAAAATGGCTCAAGATGTGGGTACACGGTAGCTGTTTTTAGGAGGTGATGATTGGAGCTTGCGACAATCTGGGGGGTCACTTTACACTCCACCTCACCCCCGCATATATCTCCCTGCCCCTCGTAGGCCCCCATACCGAAGAAAGGTCAAAGTATTTGCCAAACGGATTCTCTGCACTTATTATCGGGTCCGGCTGGCGATAGTTGAACAGGTTCTCGCAGCCTGCATAAATATCCAGCCTCTTCCACTTGAAGGTTAACTGCACATTCAATGTATAGTAACGTGTCGAGTACAAAGGCCGCACATACGGTGCAGGGTTGTTGCGGGTATCCGGCAGCCGCATCTTGTCGAACCAATGCACATTGGCATCTGCCTGCCATCTATTATTCCTTGTGCGGTACGATACTGCACCCATCACCCTGTTCTGCGGGTTAAAGGGCAGGTTGGTTTTAACACCATTCACTATGCGGTACACATCAAGATAGTTATATGCAGCACGCACATCCAGTTGTTTAAAAAAGATAAACGATGCTTCCAACTGCAACCCGTTCGACCGCGACACGCCAGTAAAATTCCTGATGTAAGCTTTTGTCGGGTCCGTATCATAATCGGGGAAGAACTGGTTAGTGAAATGTGTGCTGTAAAAATCACCGCTCAATGTACCGGTAGTTTTCCCAATACTGAATTTATAGGTGTGGCTCACCCCCCAGTTGAATGCAGTCTCTGGCTTCAGCGCCTCCACAAAAACTATATCCCTCGAGCTTCCCAACAGGTTCAGTTGCTCGCTGAACAGGTTCACCTGCCGCCACCCGGTACCCGCAGATGCGCGCAGCGTATGTTTGTCGTTGATAGCATACTTCAGCATAGTGCGCGGAGTAAAATAAGTGCCCCAAACATGGTGGTTATCCAGCCGTGCGCCTGTTAGTAACACTACTTTTTCATCAAACCAATGAAAAGCATTCTCTGCAAATACACCCGGCACATGCAGTTGGGTCAGGTATGAGCCTGCATAACCACGCTTCAGGCTGGTATCGGCAAACCGTATATTTTCTCTTAACTCCTGGAGCCTATAGCTCACGCCATATTTCAGTAGATGTTTATCGCGCCAAATCCATTCATGCTGCAGGTTCAGGTAGCCGCTTTGCTGTAGCGCGTTATATGCGGTAGTCCCGAACCACGATTGTTGGTCGTGATAAAATCCCGACACAGACAACACCAGCGCATGATCATCATTAAACCTCCATGCCGACTTCACATAAAACTCCGGCTGTATATACCGCACCGATTGCCCATACACTGTGCCGCTGCCTACATCGTATTTTTCGTTATAACCCATTTGTCCGCCTATCCTTTTTTCATTCACTATGCGCAAACCTATCTGTGCTGCAAAACCTTTTTGTTTGTCGTTGCCATACTTCCATTTGCTGTATGCCATATAGCGCGTCAGCAGGGGCAGGTCCATAAAGCCGTCGTTATTACCATCGGTCTTGTTTGCCGGCTGCACAGTATGCAGCGCCAATAGTGTATGCCATTTTTTCTTTTTGCCCAGGGCTGTAGCAACATTTGCGTTGATATGCTTCTCGCCAAAGCTGTTCATGTAACCATTCAGGTACAGCAGGTCTGCCTTATCAGGCTGCTTGCTTTCCAGGTTTATCTGTCCGCTGATGCTCTCATAGCCCTGCAGCACGGATGTGGTTCCCTTCGATACATAGATGTTGTCAATAATAGTGCCGGGATACGTGCTGATACCATAAGTGTAGTTGAGCCCGTAAACCATCGGCAAGCCATCAAACAGTATCTGGTTATACACACCCGATAGCCCCAGTATACGCAACTCCTGTGCGTTCGTCACCACATTGGTTGTTTGCGGCTGCACCGATGCCTGTGTGCCAAAACACCCAGCCATGTCGCAGCAGGCAGCTTTCGTCAATTCCCGTTGGTTAATGATCTCTGTTTTGCCTATATCCAGGCCGGAGATATGGCCGCTCCTGTCGGTTACAGTCACCTCATTCAGCACTTTGGTATTCCTGCGCAGTGTTATACTTAAATAGGTTTTATCACCTACTGCTATAGTGTCGGTCACAAAACCTGCCATGCTGGCAATAATACGCTTATCGGTAATACCATCTGCCGGTAGCTCGAACACGCCATTTTCATTAGCAGATACGGCTGTAGTGGTGCCGATCCATCGCACAAGTGCTCCCGGCAGTATCTCTTTGTTACTGCCTTCCAGCCCAAACAGTTTCCCCTTTATCGCCTGCGCCAGCAGGGTTGAAGATGTGGCCAGTAAAAAAGCAATTAATACTATTCTCATTGTTTCGCTTTTTTACGTTCTTTCTTTACCCTGTAAGGTGTTTCTTTATCATCATCGCATCCGGGTGTAGTTTCTATTGCTTTTTCTATCTGTTCCTGCGTGGTCACAGAGGTGTGATACGTAATAGTGAATGTGGACGTCTCCCTTGAGATATCCGTAAACTTCACCTCATCTATGCCATCCTGGTTCAGCAGGCGTTTCTTAATAGTGGGCATATCATTGCCGCAATGCAGGTTGGTAACTTTTATGGTTATCTTCTTTGCAGTGTCTGCTGTTTGTGCAAAAGTTGTTTTTGAGGTAAATGCAGCTGCTATCAATATTGCTGCGCTAATAAATGCTCTTTTCATTTTATTGATTTTAAGTAGTTAATTATGGTTATAATCGTATTTTAAATCCGCCATTGAAAACAAAACCATCCAGCGGCGCCCATACTTCAGTGAACTGCGGCGTATTATATGGTGCCGACTGCAGATTGCCATAGTTCGTCTGCCTGAAGTTGGTCAGGTTCTCCGTATTGCCGAATACAGTAAAGTTCTTCCAGGTGTACTCTATCATTGCACCATAGGTCCAGAAGCTACGCGTCTTTATGCCTGAGCTAAGTGTCTGGCTGCTTTTCAATTCGTAATCAAACCCTATTCGCCATTTGCCGGGCAGGCTGTAGAGCAGGTCTCCTTTCAGGCTATGGGTTGGCGTTAACGTTACGGGCGTTTCTATTCCGTTAAACATGTTTCTTGCATTGGTATAGGTATATCCCATAAACAAAACAAAGTCGTAGAACCCAAATTTAAAGAAGGTCTCTGCGCCATAGCTGCGTGTGTAGCCATTGGCATTTACAAAGCTGTAGTAGGGCGGCAACGATTTCGAAGCGATCAATACAAGTGGGTTGTTCAGGTAGGTATAAAAGAACATCTGGTTAATGTTCAGGGAAAATTTCCTGCCAAACGTTGTTTTGTAACCAATATCCGCGCTGCCACCGTACGATTCCTCTGCCTTAACTGTTTTCTTGTCTATAGGCAAAACATTCTGGTAGCCCAATAGCTCCGCTTCCTGGTTAAAAATAGTGGGGTTGCGGTAGCCCATGCCACCCCCAATTCTCGTTGTCAGTTTACTTGTCCATTTAAATAATGCTGAGAGCCTTGGCAGTACAAATGCTTTGGCATCAACCACGTAATCCACCCGCAGCCCGCTTTCAATGGCTATCATTTTGTTTACATCAAATGTATAGTTGGCAAAAGCCCCAACGGTCTGGTAACCCTCATTGCGTAATACGGTGCTTTGCAATTGCTGCTCCTTAAAATCATCCGAGTAAAAATTCACTCCTGCTATCAGCACATTTTGCTGCTTCCTGTGTGTAACAGCAATTTCAGAGAACGATGACAATTGCTTCCCTGCAAAACGATATTGCTGCAAATTAGGTGCCGGAGTAATATCCAGGCTGCGGTCAAACAGGTTAAAGCTGTTGCGCACGCTCAGAGTATAAACATCGTTAAAGCTATGCTCAAATTTTAGCTGGCTGGTTATCCTGCTTATCTCGTTTCTTTCTTTGTAGAAATGTACACTGTCTGGGTACTCATGCTGCAGCAGTTTCGTATCGCCGCCTTCGCGCGTTTCGGACGTAAATGTCCCACCCAATGACAGTTTTGTTTTCTCAGAGAAATAATAGAACAACTTAGGATTGAAGTTATACTTGGTCAGCTGCGGCAGGTCGGTATAGCCATCCTTGTCTGCGTCAAAGGGTTGGTGTGTGTTGCGCTGGGCCAATAAGGTAAAACCCATTTTGCCAATTTTACGGCTCATGAAGGTATTCACATCCAGCGCCCCAAGTTGCGATGCGTTCACATGCAGCAGCGTTTCCTCATGTGTGGGTTCTTTTGATATCAGGTTAATGAGTCCTGCTATTGCCCCGCCGCCATATAGGGTAGAGGCTGAACCTTTTATATACTCCACCTGCCTCAGGTCCAGCGGTGGTATCTGCATAATGCTCAGGCTTCCTGAAAACCCGCCGTATAATGGAAATCCATCCTTCAATATTTGTGTGTATCGTCCATCAAGCCCCTGTATGCGGACATTAGCAGTATTGGACGTGGCCGATGTCTGCTGCACCTGTATGCCCGTGCTGTGTGTTAGCAGGTGGGCCACCTTGCTGGGGTCCATAGTGCTGGCTTCGTCTATCTCCTCGGTCAGCACCTCAACCCTTGTTGGCGTGTTGGCTATGCTCCGGTTGCTGCGTGTGCCTTCCACAACAATTGCATCCAATGCTGTTCCTGTTGCAGCAAGAAAAATAGTGATCGGGTTATCGGATGACAATGGAAAAACAAACTGCCGTTCAACAGGTTTGTAGCCTATTGAGCTGAACACTATTGTCTGCGGCCCGGCAGGTATAGCACTGATCGTTAATTTTCCATCTGCATCAGAGGTGCCGCCATTTGTAGAGCCTTTCAATACACCCGTTACACCAACCAGGTTTTCCCGTTTGGCGCTGTCTTTTATAATAGCATTAAATGTATGCTGGCTATATGAAGCGGTTATATAGCATATAGCTATACACAGCATCGCGAATCTTTTCATTCCGTAAGTTTAAATAAGCAAGGTGCCCGCAAAAGGGGCAGGAGGTGGAATTAAACCAACAGGGAACGGGGAGGCTGCCAGAAACCCGAAACGGGGGCGTCAACTTTATGAGCAGGAGGTACGCCCCACTGCACAAGTATAGATACCGGCAGTGATTGCGTTAATACAATTGACTTGGGTATAATGGCGCAAAAGGGGCTGCAGCCACACACCTGGAATGGGTTACAACCACTTTTGCAATCTTTCTCCGGGTTGTGTTCTTCATGTCCATCGTTGCAGCAGTCATCCGTAATGCAGCATGGGTCATTTACCGACACAGGCATCAACACCGGCTGCACAGACAGCATCAGTATCAACAAAGCAAGAATAGTACAGATGAACTTCACAAAGCAAATATAGGGATTTTATCTTTAATGTACGCTATGTCTTGGTGAGTATCAAACCATTGTTGAGGTCAGGAGACAGCCCAATCGGAGTTCCAACTCCCCTCCTGTTTTTAGCTACCGTGTACCCACAAGTTTGAATAGCTTTGCAAAAATAGCACATATGAAAAAGCTATACACTCCTGACTTTACTAATCGTTTTAATGATAAACGACTAGAAAAAAGGGGCTCCAGTTGGTTCATTTACTTACCTGTACTGCAAATACCAGTATTCGTAGGATCAGCCCTTGCAGATCAATCCAAAAGGCTCTTTATCGCTTTTTAAATAATAAAAAAGTGGAAGAGAACATTCTTATTGATGAATTATGCAATCGTTCATCTAGTCTATGTACAGGTCGGCATGTGCTTTGCATACAAGACACTACAGAGATGAACTTTTTTTCACAAGCGCAGAGAATAAAAGAAGATTCCGGATTGGGCAGGCTTGACGGCGCTAAAC
The DNA here is from genome assembly GCA_021155965.1 of Flavipsychrobacter sp. GTDB lineage: Bacteria > Bacteroidota > Bacteroidia > Chitinophagales > Chitinophagaceae > Nemorincola. The sequence continues at coordinate 89 of JAJNBJ010000050.1, read as the reverse complement.
CCACTCTGGGCTTCAAAATGCACAGCACATTAATACTTGATGCAACAAGCGGCGACATACTGGGTTTTTCAGATGTAAAGCTATGGCAT
>JAJNBJ010000039.1 GCA_021155965.1 Flavipsychrobacter sp. | reverse complement strand
AGAAGTTAAGGGAACTACAATTGAACAATACATTATTGCCCACAAGATCGAACACGTGAAAGAACTGCTCATTTACAATGAACTTACCCTGACTGAGATTGCTGATAAGCTGCATTACAGCAGTGTTGCACATTTATCCAACCAGTTTAAGAAAGTAACCGGCCTTACTCCATCTTATTTCAAACAGCTAAAGGATAAACGCCGATTTATGCATGAAGACTTGTAGATCTAAAATTTAGGAAAATAACTACTACGCAATAATCGAAGATCAAAGGCTAATCTCATAAATCCATTCAATTACTAGCCTCCGACGGAATGTTCTCAATGATTTGCCTCATCAGAGTCTCTTGCTTTCGCCCAAACGTGGTAAGGTATATGTATTTATCATTAACAGAGTACTTAATAACTCCTATATCTTGCAAATGCTTGAGATACGTATGAAGTTTGTCCAAGGGAATTTTCGCTTCTTTAGCTACTTTCTCAAAGCAATCTATTTCGGCAATGTGCCTTTGTTTGAAGCATTGCTTCTTAATTGCCAAAAATACCTCATTGAAACGATTCATCTACAATACCAATTTGGAGGTTTTCATATTTGCACGAAATTAGTGCCACCATACTAAAGGAACTTAACCTAATTATTTTTGGAGGGGAATTTGCCTTTTACTTCTTTAGCTATAAACATGGCAATTGTTAGGGCATTTTCTTCATTTTCTGCCTTAACAATGGCATAAATAAGATTTCCTTTGTCATGCTCATAGTGGTATATACCATTGAACTCGTTAGTGTTGTTCACTTCTTTACATAGGGCTACCTCGTTTTTAATATATGTTATGCGGTAAATATTCATCGTGCATGATTGGTAAAAAAAAATTCCTAAAAACTATGCCGAAACCAAGCTAAATAATATTGGTGGGTGTTGCATCGTACCTTTATTATTCTATTGGCATAATTTTGCGCAACCAGTATCACTCAAAAATAAATATTAAGGAATGCAACTACAAATTGACGGCATAGAATTTTCCATTGTAAGGATAGACCATCAACGAATGTTGTTTGCAGGCAATAGCAATATTCCTTATTTCATGTCATGGAGTAGGACTAAAGAAAGCTGGTGTTTTACCGATACAGATATCCCATTAGAGCTGAAAACACACGAAACAGAAATATCTGATTTTATTGTGAAGTATGAGCAATCAATTTCTTAGGCCGCAAATGAGCTAAAATAATCGTTTACTAATCTATTAGCTATGCCCAATACGCCTGCTTCGTTGTGGCCGTGAATAATAAACCAATCGATCGTTTTCTGATCCCCCAGGAAAGAGCTGCAAATGGGGATTATATCGATATAGAGGATTTCATTAAAAGGACACACGTGTTGCTTGAGCAATTAATTATTCTTGTTAGAATAGGTTCATTTAGATTTACTGGTAAGAATAAAAAAGCTTTGCTGTGGGAAGCTCATGTACTTCTAAATAAGAATTCAAAATGGGCCTTGCCGGTATTATTTAAAAGCTCTGCTAAGAAATTTACTTTGCCTGTATTTCAGACCGATCCGCTTGAAGATGGGTATGATGAGGTTGAATTATTGGGCTTCCCGGTAACGATAAGCATGTTTGACCTTGTAAAAACAGATTACAGAGGTGAATCAAATGCCAGGGACTTAATAACTCATCTGGGAAAGAGCATAAGAATGGTGGGGGATTTTGTCACAGCAAAGTATGTTCCAACATCCAGAGGATTGATGGCATTCGGCTCTTTCCTTGATACCGAAGGCCGTTTTTTTGACACAACTAACTTTCCCCAGTCCTTCAGGCAATACCAGTTCAAGGGAAAAGGGGTATACCTTATTTCAGGTAAGGTGGTTGAGGAATTTGGTTTTCCCAGTATTGAAGTAGATAAAATGGCAAAATTACCTATAAAGAACGATCCAAGAAGTGTTTGACAATTAATTTATATTTTCACAATAATAAAATGACGGTGGAAACCGAATCAAAAATCACACTTTAAAGATGGAATATACCAATGTATTTAATCTGATTTCTGGACTAAGTAATTCTGTTGCAGTAGTAGTGGCGATAATTGCTATCTACTCCAGCAGCAGAAACAATCGGCACCAAATCCTAACCGGCAAACTGGAGGAATTATATCAAGTAATCGACCAAGCCAGTCAATACTACCATATCCTTATAGGTTTAAATTTTTCGGTAGAAGAATACCAACAACAAAACAACGGCGAATTGAAAAGTATAACACAATATTATGTCGTTCGAGATCGCTCATTAGCAACGGAAGACCGTCAAAAAATAGAAACCTACATTTCCAGAATTGAGGTGCTTGGTAAGTGCTATACTAACGGAGATTTGCAACAATCAATAATGCATTACCGCCAACTTATAGGTTTGCTTTATCAAAAAGTAGCACATTTAAACAGCATTACCGCAGAGGTTTTCTATTCGACAGGTTTTCCTAATTATAACGATCATCTTGAAATTCTCGAAAAGCTAAAGACGAGAATATTAGTGAAAATGACAATTAAGTAAATTAGCAAATTCATCATGTCAAAAGTAACATACTTATTGGGTGCTGGAGCAAGTGCGGGAACATATCCTGTTGTAGATGACATGGCAAATGCAATAGGGCATATTGCTAGACAACTTAATGGAATTGTCAATACTGAAAGAGGGAAAACAGATAGGAACAATGAGCTAATGGAACAATTTGAAATCGCAAGGAAGGACATGGTTGCCTTACAAGAGGGATGTGAAGGTCATCTTAGTATAGATACTTATTTACGAAAGTTATTTCTTTCAGCCAGAGATAAATCAGATTTACATAAATACCACCAAGCTAAATCTAGTATTGTTTTATTTTTTGAGTTATATCGATATTATAGTAAAACAATTGACAAACGCTATGATGCATTTCTTGCTGCATTACTGAAAGAGGGGGATCTTACAATGCCAGACTCAATGAACATTGTTTCTTGGAATTATGATTACGAAATTGAAAGAGCGTACAAAAACTATGATAACCGGCTGTTGGACATAGATCAGGCTTTTAACGTACTAAACATTTCCTACAAGAATAGTCGGCATTGTGGCGACCTACGTAATAAATTTGGAATAGTAAAAATAAATGGTACAATAGGGTATCACAACCAGGAATATTACCAGAAGATTGGATTGGGTGCACGAATTAATTCTGAAATAGTCGAATACGAACAGCAAGGTCAGCATTTATTTCCCATTATTCAGAATTACATCGAATTGACCTATAACAATCCTTGGATGCCTTCAATCTCTTTTGCTTGGGATCAAGACAGCGGTGAACGAAAAATAATGGAAAATCTGAAGCATGCTGTTGAAGAAACGGAACTGTTGATTGTCATCGGATATTCATTCCCGTATTTTAACAGAGAGATTGACAGAATGTTGTTTAATAACTTGGTTACCATGAAGCGAAAGGGATACAAAATAATTGTTCAAGATCCTTATAATGCAGAATCAATAATTGAAAACATTATGGGATTGAATAATACTATTCGTAGTTCCAGTTTCAATATTAAATTGGATAAAAAGCAATTTTATATTCCTCATGAACTCAAATAATGTAGATGGAACTAAGTTGTGGTCTACACTCTGTGAAATCTATTGCGATATACTATATCACGGCACACCTGAAATTGGCAGATAAAGTATGCAAATTGTATGCAAATAATAAAGGGTTTCAAAGCATATGCTCCAAAACCCTTTACTGACTTGTGGTCGCGTAGGGACTCGAACCCTAGACCCGCTGATTAAGAGTCAGCTGCTCTACCAACTGAGCTACGAGACCTTTTTCAGAACGGCAAAGGTAGGTAAAAATCATACCTGATGCAATTGCCCGAACACGAAAAACAAACAAAGCCGTTTAATACGCAATGACTTATATTTATGCGGCTTTTCCAATCCTAATACGTAAAGTACTATTGAGAACTATACTGCGCAATAAGCATTTCATTGTACTGTTCGGCCAGGGCGCCAGCTCTCTTATTGGCTTGGCAATGATGTATATCATTTTCAACTTTATGCCGCTTGCCCATGCCGGCATATGGTTTCTGCTGCAAAGCTTTGTAGGCACCTGTGAAGCAGCACGGTACGGGCTGTTATCTACCGCAACAGTAAAGTTTTACGCCGGCACCGATAAAGACCGGGCAGCAACGGTATTAGGTTCCATATGGTTCATCGCACTTACCTTTTCGGCAATATTACTGGTTATAAACGGCCTCGCTCTGTTTTATTTGCCCTATACAACAAACTACGAGCTCAGTCTCTGTATAAAGTGGATCGGCCTGACTTACCTGAGTACCGTCCCTTCTGACATTGTTTTCTGGAAGCTGCAGGCTGATGAGCAATACACAAAAATGATCTGGTTCAGGCTGATAAACAGTTGCGGCACTATAGGCTCGTTTATCATACTGGCTTTGCTGCATAAGTTTACATTAGAGAATGTTATCCTATGGAATTTTATTACCAATTGCATACCAAGCGTAATGGGGTTGATCTGGTACAGGTCAGGTATAAAATATCTCTCAAAGCGCACCAAAGAATGTGTATCTGAGATATTTCATTATGGCAAATATACCTTAGGCACTACCCTGTTATCCAAACTGCTCGGCGACTCCAATATATGGATAATCAGCTTTGTTTTAGGCCCTGCGGCAGTTGCCATTTACCAGTTGGGAATGAAATTTATTGCATATATCGAAATGCCGCTCAGGGCATTTGCAACCACCGGTATGTCGGAAATGGCTATTGCCAATAACACTAATAACCTTGAACTCGTAGGCTACCTCTTTAAAAAGTACGCAGGCATGATCACTATCACATTCATCCCGTTTGCTATATTGGGTTGTATCCTGGCCGATATACCCATACATCTCTTAGGTGGGCAAAATTTTTCCGGTGCCAGCGGCGACCTGGCCGCTAACCTTTTCAGGTTCGCGCTGATACTTGCCTTAGCATACCCTACCGACCAATTTAACGGCCTTGCTCTTGACATTACCCATCATACAAAAACGAACTTTCATAAAATGGTATTGGTCGTGTCGACAAAAATAATTGTTGCGCTCACAGCTACTGAAATATTAAAAAATTTATATGGAATAGTTATCGCAAATTATGTGTCGGTCGTAATATCATTAATATATGGACATTACCAACTACGTAAATATATACCCCACTCTTTCACAGGCATTTTAAGTATTGGTTATAAAGAAGTAATATTGTTCCTGCAAAGAAGATTTAATTTCTCAAAAAGGTAATAGCATACCCATGAGTGAGGCTTATTTTTTTAAGGATGTAACGTTACTTATTACTCACTATAACCGCAACAAATATTTAGAAAGATTACTCGCCTCCCTTGCAAAACTGAACTGTTCATTCGAAGAAATAATTGTATCAGACGACGCCTCCAGGCCTGAAGTATTGAAAGAGATATTAAAGCTGCAACAAGAATACGGTTTCAGGCTCTTAACCACATGGCAGAACAAAGGAGTAGGTAACTGCATTAATAAGGGTATGGATGCTGTAAGTACCCTGTACACACTTTATATACAGGAAGATTTTATTCCTTTAGATTCATTCCCTCAGCATTTTGGAGATGCCCTGCAGATAATGAACGATGATCAGACAATTGATTACATCCGTTTCTGGGCTATCGAAAAGCCGCGTATGAGTTTGAAACCACATAAAAAGGGTTTCTCGGAAATGGTTCATAAATTCTGGAATATGAACCATTTAAAATTCTATCAATATAGCGACACACCTAACATAAGGAGACGAAATTTCGCACAAAAATTCGGCAGGTACAGAGAGGGTGTGCACGGTGATACCTCTGATTACCTCATGGCTATATCTTTTTTACATCACAAAGGGAAAGGATTGTTCTACAATGCATATTCTTCCTTATTCCTGCATGATGACAAGGAAGAAGGAAGCAGGATCCGCCCTCTGATAACCTGGCGGCAAAAACGAAACCCGGTAACAATTATTTTGCGCTTTATGTTCCTCAGGTACAAGTGGCTGAAGGGCACCTGGCTGGTATGGACTTTCGGGAAAGATAAGTAAATTCGCTGCATGTCGGGATTCCCCGGGCAACATATGAAAAAGATGGGTTCTGTCGCTGATGAAGAGCTCAATTATATCCTTTCATTTTTCGGGCAGTTTGACCTTCACAAGAACGACTTGCTAATAAAGCAACACCGGGAGGTAAAAGATGGCAAAGCTATTGAGAACTGGGTGCAGATGGATAATGCGGCAATAGTACAGCAATTAGGCATGGTGCCGCAACCTGCATAGTTCCTTCTAATATTGTTACTGAAAGCAAGCCGATGGCTTGCTTTTGTTTTATATCCCCCACTCCACCACTTCATTAACCCACTCAGCTTTATATGGTGATTGCACTTTGATGTAATTGTCAGTGTATCCTTCCATCATACCGCTTTTCTCCGCACTTTCAAAAAGCACTTTGCGTCTTGAGCCCCGGTGCTGCTCGGTGAAGTATTGCATCTTCTGGTAAGAAAGGTTGCGGAGCGATTTATTACGCTCATGCCTTATCTGTATGGGGACAACAGGTTTCATATCTACGGCGAGCGTATTGGCACGTTCAGAGTATGTGAATACGTGCAGGTACGAAACATCGATGCCATGCAGGAAATCAAAGGTTTCTTTGAACTCATCATCTCCCTCGCCGGGGAAGCCAACTATCACATCTGCACCTATACAGCAATGTGGCATCAGTTGTTTTATATAGGCTACCCTATCGGCATAAAGCTCTCGCTTATACCTGCGGCGCATAACACCTAGTATAGTATTGCTGCCACTCTGCAACGGAATATGAAAGTGCGGCATAAACCGTTTAGACTGCGCAACGAATTCTATGACCTCGTTACTCAGCAGATTGGGTTCTATGGATGAGATGCGGATACGTTCTATGCCTTCTATTTTATCCGCTTCTTTTATCAGCTCGTAGCAGGTTGTTTCTTTTGATTTACCACCATCATAACCCTTGCCAAAATCACCGAGGTTAATGCCTGTAAGCACAATTTCCTTAGTACCATTAGCAGCAAGTTCGCGCATATTGCGTAGTACACCTTCAATACTATCGCTGCGGCTGTGGCCGCGGGCAAGTGGTATAGTACAGAAGCTGCAGTTATAATCGCAGCCGTCCTGCACTTTAAGGAAGGTACGCGTACGGTCATTTACTGAATATGAACTGTGGAAACCAGCAACCTCCTCAATATCACAGGAGCATATTTTAGCGCCACCTTCATCTGCAGGGCCTTTGCTTATTTCTTTAAGGTGTGCCGCAAGGTTAAATTTCTCTGCAGCACCCAGCACCAGGTCAACACCCTTTATCTGCGCTATCTCCTTAGGTTTGAGTTGGGCATAACAGCCGGTAACAACCACCATAGCATTTGGCGCCCTGCGCTGTATCCCGCGCACTATGTAGCGGCACTCTTTATCGGCATTCTCGGTAACCGAGCAGGTATTGATCACATACACATCCGCAGCTTCCTCGAAATCCTTTTTAACAAAACCTTCAGCTTCCAGCACGCGGCTTAGTGTACTGGTTTCTGAATAGTTGAGTTTACAACCTAATGTATGAAATGCGACCGATCTGCTCATTTTAACCTAAAGGGAGACAAAATTACGTAGAAAACAGCGATTACGGCACAGCTTTTGTTATATATGTATTGAACCTAAACTCAATCACTATGAAACAGACCATTTTTGCCGCTATCGCCCTTGTAGTACTAGCTGCATCCTGCACTAAAATAAAGAACCTTGCCAATATCCATAAAGATATACCATACAGTGCTCAGGTATCTGTACCGAAAGTGGATGGAGACCCAGGCACACCTTTACCTTTCAGTGTTGCTTTGTCGTTACCATCTGTCGCATTTGCGACTAACTCAAAGGAGTACGTGTCGCAATATGGTACGGCGGCGCATCTTGTGACCACTGTTTATCTTAAGAGCCTGGCACTGCAAATACAAACACCGCCGGACAAAAATTTCGACTTTCTCGACAATGCTCAGCTATACATTTCAGCTAAGAACCTGCCTGAGAAACTGGTTGCCTCGCAGAACAATGTGCCCAAAGGCACCAACACGCTGAACCTGGAAACCAATACCGAGGTAAATCTTAAAGACTACTTCCTGCAGGATACTATTTATTTCAGGCTGGGTGCGAGCATAAATGCTGTGCCGCCTACAGGTGTTGAACTAAAGATAAATTCTGTGTTCCATTTGGTGGCGAACCCGCTCAACTAGAAGCGGGTTCACCATAATGGATTATTTCTTTAACTCAAGCGCTTTGGCTATAAACGCATCGACATACTTTTCCAGTGCGGCCTTAGCTGCGGCTTTATATTTCTCGCGTGTAGTTTCTATTACTACAGGATCCATAGACTTTGCAAAAGCAAAAGCGTTGCTCCTGATCCTTGACGGGTCTTGTATCGCCGCAGTATGGTACTGCATAGGAGATTCAATGTCCTTTTTTACAATAATGGCTTCTCCATGCTGTTTTTCGTTCCACAGCAGTGTGCTTCGGCCTGTTGGTGTTGGCGGGGTGATCCTCATGAGCGGCTTAGCTGATGCAGTATATTTATAAGAAGTTTTACGGGTAACCTCAATAAAGCCTTCCCATTCGCCGGTGTGTATCTTCACACCAACTGCAAGATCGGCAAAGTCAACCACGAGGTGGAAGAAACCTGCCGGTGCGCCAATATCGTCACTGAACCTTGCTGCTTTTTTGATCTTACCAAAAGCAAATGCCGTTCTGCCACCGTACATTATATTACCGTTGTGCGCGTTAAAAGTCTTCCATACCTGGCCATTGCCTTTCTCCTCATCACCCGCTTCCACTTTACCATCAGCATCTTTATAAAATTCCTGTGCGGTAATGGTACTCCATGCTACTGTGTCAATGCCGTTCTTTTTTAATTGTTTCTGGAAGTAGTCATAGAAGTAATCGGTTATCTCCTGGAAATCGTCGTTGGTGAGTTCGCCATCTGTGGTTTCGAGGAACGCGGTGAGCTTTGCGCCTGCCATTTTTCCTGTTGCCCTTTCTTTACCTAAGGCTCGCTCTGTAGATGTGAGCTTGTAGGTAACCGATAATTGCGCGATACCGAATTTCTCAAGGCGCGGCATGATCTTTGGTTTACCGAAAGAGCCACCAACCACTACATCCAGCGCGTCTTGCTGCTGGGCATATGTGTTGTGAATACCTATTATGGCGAGTGCCAGTGCGAGTGAAAAAAGTTTCTTATTCATGTTAGTTAGTTTTATGATACAAATGTATTTATCCACTTGCGGTTATGCAATACGTGATGCCGGGTAATTTTTGCTCCGTAGAAATACGGAGGCTTGTCTTGCGAAGTTCATTGGACAGAATTACCATAACACTTGTAACTCTGATTTTCAACATATCAAGAAAATTAAAAATAATAGAAGAAACGCAGGCCGAAATAGGCAGGCTGGCAACCGACGGGGACTTCCTGGTATTGGTAATTGAGAGAGTAGCCGAATTTAGCACCCTCATCAAAATAGTTGAGCAGGGTTTGGGATGCCATGATCTCAATATTACAATTCCTGTGTACCTCCCATACCAGCCCAAGCTTAAAGTAAGGCACGATCCTTCGCGTCTTCTCGTCGATGTATTTCTTAGCACTGTCTGCATCGAAAGCAATGACACTGTTATATGACTGGCCGTAACTGGCGCTACCCCCGCCCTGCGCAAGAGTGAATAGTGCTCCAAACCCCACACTGTACTTTAATTTCTCCCACTTAGAAGGGATGAGCACATTGGGGTTAATATCGAGCTGCAACTGCTCTATGAACAGGCTATGCCCGGGCGCTACACGAAATGCGAGCCTATCTATATTAAGGCCTGCTACCTGCAGGTATGTAAGCGAGTTCTCATCGGATCCCGATACTTTTAATGCAGCCCCTACTCCGGTAGCACCAAACAGTTCGGCACGCATACTGTTGTTGAAGCCGCTGTTTATTTTGCAGAGTATTGGTGTGGTAATGCCAAACGTAGCTGTGGTTTGTGCTGCGCACAATGTTGGGAAAATAATAAGCAGGAGTATTAGGGCACACAATGGATCAATTCTTTTAGCATTTAAGGATCTGCAGGAATAATGTAATATCTCCAGCGCTAGTGGCTTAGTATTGCGTGAGGCTGCTTCGTTCCTCGCAGTAACATATGTTGGGCGCAGCATGTGGTTCCAGAACGGGCGAGCAAGAATAAGGTAAAAAAACCAAAAATACCGTCTTTTAACGGTATTTTATTTAAAATAATTTCCATATTTTGTGATTGAAATTCCGAAACCAGTTTAACAATGCTGTAATGAACGAGAAGAAACATAAGCACATGGATTATGCCCAGTCGATAATCAGCAGAATGGCCTCAAACTCGTTCCTGATAAAGGGTTGGACAATAACACTTGTTTCTGCCATAATCGCTTTGTCGAGCAAAGAAGCAAGCGGTATGTATATCTATGCCTCGCTGATACCGGTACTCATATTCTGGGTACTGGATGGATACTTCCTCTTCCAGGAACGACTATACCGGTCTCTTTACAACGAGGTACGGCAAAAAAAAGAGGATGACAGTATTGATTATGACTTGAATGCGACAGGTTTTGAAGGCGGCAATAAAACATGGGGCAATAGCATATTTTCGAAAACGTTAATCATTTTTTATGCTACACTGATAATACTGATATTAGCATGGATAGTGATCATCAATAACTATAATTGTTCAAATCCTTAACTTTTCACCTACCGAATGAACTACAAACACGAAGTATTTATCAGTTATAAATGGGATGAGTCTGAACGGCAGAAATGGGTTCAGGAGATCTTTTTCCCTATGGTATACGATGCTTTGTATGAAGGCCTGGCCATTGATAAAGCCCAGGTTTTTCATGACCTTACCAATGTCCCCACAGGAGCGTCTATTGAATTTTCTCTTAAAGACGGACTAGCCCATTCAAAATGCATGATATGTATTTTATCCGTTCCATACTTTCTTAAATCAGACTGGTGCGCGAAAGAGTTCTCAGCTATGCTGAAAAGGGAAACAGAGCTAGAGATAAAAAAGAAAAATAATCATACGGGGCTTATTTTTCCGGTGCTTTTTGTATATGATGAGGAGAAAGAAAGGGAAAAAAGAAGTAACCTGTATACCTATGAGGGATTAAAAGACCTTGTGCTGAATATGTATCCGCTGGAACTGGACTGGAAATATAACTCGAACAGCAAGGCATTTAAAAATACAAAAAACGGGAAAGCGCTTTTCATGAAAATAAAGAAATGGGTTGACTTCAGCATTATCCCCACCCTGCGAAATAAGGAGTTTCCAAAATGGCAATCGCAATGGTATGATGACCAATATTTTGAGGATGCCTATAAAAAATTTATTTCCGATTATAAACTTGGCCGCAATCCACCCCCACCCCCATTGCCCCAACTGGTATGAAAAAAAAATTAGAGCAAGATGGCAAGATAATTACCTTCTATTCATACAAGGGTGGAGTGGGACGAAGCATGGCACTGGCCAATATAGCAGTATTGCTGGCACAGTGGCAATATAAAGTCCTGATAATTGATTGGGACCTTGAGGCTCCCGGTTTAGAAAATTTCTTTAAGAATTTCAGCAGCCCGGAAGAAATAAGAAAAAAGAACGGCCTCATAGATCTGCTCCATGGTGCCAATGAACAGGAGGACACGCGCCCGTTAGAATGGCAAAGTTGTATAACAAACATACAGATCGAAAAAACAGACCTGGACCTGATGACTTCAGGCAACAGGAGCGAGCAATACTATGAAATGGTCCGTTCGTTTGACTTTGCAGCGTTCTATGAAAAAGGCAATGGATCGAACGCAATAGAGACATTTAGAAAAGAATGGAAAAAAAATTATGATTTTGTGCTGATCGACAGTCGCACAGGTGTAACTGATATAGGTGGCGTGTGTACCATACAATTACCGGACATTCTGGTGCTTTTATTTACACCTACCTACCAGGGATTTGAAGGGATACTCAGAGTAGCAAAGAGTGCCCAAAAAAACCAGAAATCGCTGCCTTTTGACAGGGTGAACCTGCAGCTATTGCCTGTGCCGACAAGGATAGACAATTCGGAATTTATTCTGTCGAGAGACTGGTTCGATTTCTTTGAAAAAGGACTGGAAGAGTTATATGAATCATGGTTGCCGGAAGAAATAGACAGAAAGGACTTCCTGTTAAATACTAAGGTGCCCTATATATCTTATTTTAGTTTTGATGAAAAACTTCCGGTTCTCGAAGACAGGGTCAATAATCCATCGAGTATGGGTTACTCTTACCAGTCAATCGCAGCTCTGCTGGCAACCTGCCTGGATTACGGAGAGTACCTGCTATTTGACAGAAGTAAATTAATTGCGCAGGCCCAAAACCCGCAGCATATTTTAGAACCTATTAATGGCGCTAATAGCAGCAATTATATAAGAGACCTATTAATATACAAATTAAACAAATACTCTACTTCGGCTACCAATTTATTAAGGCGTAAAGGAACGGGAGTTGTACTATTAATAACCACGATGGTTTTTATATTTTTTTATTTAAAAGAATTAGAAACATCACAGGCAAAAATTGATATAGATCAAATCGATAGTGCGGCCATTGTTAAAAATTGGCAGGTTTTATACAATGCAAGCAAAAAAACCGGGCGGATCGTTGATGCAAACGGCAACGCAGTGGGCCAGGCAAATATTTTAATAAAAATAAGAGATACAACCCGGAGTTTATATGAATGTAACTGGGAAATGGAAAGTGACCCAGATGGCAATTTTGTAGTACCTACACACGATATATCACCGGGCAATGTGTACACTCTTGTTGTTAAAAAAACGGGTTTGGAATCTTTTAGTGGCCCAATTAACATGGATTCGAGCACAATAGTCATCAGGCTGGATTATATCACAAGCAACTATTCCAGAGATGAGATCGTAGATATTGTTAGCAAAATAGTTTCCAGCAAATTGGGCATAGACAAACCGGGTATTAAAGCCAGTTTTACGAAAGAGCTTAAAGGAGATGACCTGGATAAAATAGAACTAATACTGGAATTTGAGAAAACATTCAATATATCCATTCCCGATGCTGACGCTAATCAAATCAATACCATTGCCGAAGCCGCTATTTATATACGAAAAAATCTTAGGTACCAAGCAGCCCATTAAAACGCTGAGTGCGATGAAAAGTTATGGTTATCCGCCAATAAATAGCTATTTTTATGTTTTAATGAAATTACCTATGAAAAAACTATTACTGGGTTGTGTATTGGCGTTAGCACCTGTTGCTTTGTTTGCCGCAGTGCCCGACTGGGCCACCAAAGTGGCGCCTATACTCTACAACCATTGCACCAGTTGCCACCATGATGGCGGCATTGCGCCATTCTCCCTCACAACATACAGCGATGCGGTGATGAACTCGGGGATGATAAAGGCCGCTGTAACATCCAAGAAGATGCCCCCATGGCCGCCAGACCCAAAATACAGCCGACTGGCACATGAGCGATTGTTGTCTGCCACTGATATTGCTACTATAGCCGACTGGGTAGATGGCAGCACACCATCGGGCTCTTTATCGCTGGCGCCGCCTGCACCGGTTTATACCAATACCGGCATGATACATGGCACGCCCGACCTGAAAGTGAAAATACCGGTATTCACCTCTACTGCAAGCACGGGAGACGTGTACCAATGCTTTGTGATACCCAGTGGCTTGCTGGTAGATAAATTCATCAGTTCTTTTGAAGCCATACCCGGTAATCCGGCTGCTGTGCACCACGTATTGGTTTTTGCAGACACTACGGGTACCTGTGCCGGATTTGATGCTGCAAGCCCGGGTCCCGGTTATCCCAACTTTGGCGGCGTGGGCGTAGGAGCAGATAATGTGAGCATGCTGGGTGTCTGGGTGCCGGGCAGCGCGCCAATGAGCTACCCGAACGGCTTTGGACTGAAACTGCCTAAAAATGCTGATATTGTAGTCCAGGTGCATTATCCAGCTGGTTCTGTAGGGTTGGTAGACAGCACAGAAGTGCGTTTCTTCTTTGAGCCTCCCACTGGCATACGCGAAGTATATATGCTACCTATACTTTTCCATGAAAACTTTACCCTGCTGGGCGGGCCATTGTTTATTCCTGCCAATACAGTAAAGACATTTGAGGAAGAACTCCCTACGTCTGTTCTGGCATTGTTTGGCGACATTTCGATGCTGGGCGCATTTCCGCATATGCACCTCATAGGCAGAAGTATCAAATCGTATGGCGTATTGCCAACAGGAGATACTGATAAATATGTGAGTATACCCGACTGGGATTTTCACTGGCAGGGCTTCTATATGTTCCGCAAGCTGAAGAAGGTGTCGGTAGGCACACGGGTGCGTGCAGAGGCTACTTACGATAACACCTCTGCCAATCCTGAAAACCCAAATATCCCGCCGCAGGACGTGAGTGCCGGCGAGGCGACCACGGACGAGATGATGATCGTGTTCTTTGTCTTCACAACTTATCAGCCCGGTGATGAAAATATTATAGCCGACAGCAACATACTTGCCAGCCCGAACGTGATGCTGAACAATTATTACCACGGCCAGCAGCTGCTGGATGTATGCCCCAACCCGGCAGTGGATAATATAACAGTCAAATGCTTTATGGAAGACCCCGACCAGGCCAGTATAGAATTGATGGATATGCAGGGACGGGCCGTCCGGCAATTCATGGATAAGACACAGATAGATAAGGGATATACTACCTACACTTATTCGGTATCGGGCCTGCCACCGGGTAATTATACCCTGATGGTGAAAACCACCCAGCAGATATTATCGAAACAACTGGTGGTGGTGCATTAGAGTTTACAATTAGCAGTTGCCTGTAATCAAAACACCTTGTGGGCCCCACAAGGTGTTTTGATTTAACAGTACAATCATTAAAATCTACTACTTTAGCCGTATGGAAACCGTGGAGGTTGAAGCGTCTGTTAAAAAAGTGAGACCTGCTAAGTCTTTGCACAGGGCATGGGCTATGTACGACTGGGCTAACTCGGCATACAATCTTGTAGTAACTTCTACCATCTTTCCTGCTTATTATACTGCGATCACTACTACTACCAAGGATGGGCAGACAAGTGATATGGTATCTTTCTTCGGGATAAGTGTGAAGAACAGCACACTCTTCGACTATTCTATTGCGGCTGCTTACCTTGTTATTGCGCTCATCTCCCCTATCCTTTCTTCTATAGCCGATCACAGGGGTAATAAGAAACGTTTCATGCAGTTATTTTGCTATACCGGTGCAATAGCATGCTGCTGCCTGTATTTCTTTAAGGCAGAAACTTTGGAACTGGGTATCATCTGCTCGGCATTGGCTGCACTGGGTTATTGCGGTGGGTTAGTGTTCTATAATGCCTACCTGCCCGAAATTGCGGTAAAAGCAGACCGCGACCATGTGAGTGCCCTTGGCTTCTCGTACGGCTATGTTGGCAGCGTGCTGCTGCAGATCATTTGTTTTGTTTTTGTACTTAAGCCGGAGTGGTTTGGCATCACCGATGCTACCTTCCCTGCACGGTTGTCGTTCCTGCTTGTGGGATTATGGTGGGCAGGATTTGCACAGATCACCTTTTTTAGAATGCCAGACAACCCACCTGCCGTGGGAGAGCATGCACACAGGATATGGTTCTCGGGTTACCGTAAATTGCAGGAAGTGTGGCAGCAGGTAAAGGAACACCCGGTATTGCGTACCTACCTTGGCGCATTCTTTTTTTACAGTATGGGCGTGCAAACCGTGATGCTGGCAGCAGCAATTTTTGGCGCTAAGGAACTGAAAATGGAAACAGGGCAATTGATAACCGTGATACTGGTGATACAACTGGTTGCCATAGCGGGGGCATTCATCATGGCAAAACTATCAGCGCGCTACGGGAATTTGCAGGTGTTGCTGGCAGTTGTATTTATGTGGATAGGCATATGTATTGCCGCATACTATACGACTACTGCAATGCAGTTTTATATGCTGGCTGCGATCGTGGGCCTGGTGATGGGGGGAATACAGTCGCTGAGCCGCTCTACTTATTCCAAGCTAATGCCGGCTACACAGGATACCACTTCTTTTTTCAGCTTTTATGATGTGACGGAGAAAATGGCGATAGTAATAGGGATGCTCTCGTTCGGGTTCATAGACAGCATTATGGATATGCGGAGCGCGATCATAGCACTTATCGTATTTTTTGCATTGGGGGCATTGATTTTGTACAGGGCATTGAGAAAGAGGGATTTGGAATTGGGAGTAGGGAGTTAGGAATTGGGAAGTAGTTATTGGGAATTTGGAGTATCTCTTTCTACTTTATACTTTTGACTTTAGACTAAGACACTATGAGGCTATTTACAATAAACGCGGGATATTTTAAGCTGGACGGGGGTGCTATGCACGGCGTGGTGCCTAAGAGCATGTGGAACAAAGTAAACCCCTCCGACGAGAACAATATGTGCAGCTGGGCTATGCGTTGCCTGCTGATAGAGCATGGTAATTACAAAATACTGGTTGATAACGGCATGGGCAATAAGCAGGATGCTAAGTTCTTCAGCTTCTATTACCCGCATGGCGAGGATAGCATAGAAAAAGGCCTTGCCGCGCATGGATTTACGACAGATGATATTACTGATGTATTTCTAACCCACCTGCATTTCGACCATTGCGGCGGCTCTGTTAAGCGGGAAGGAGACAAATTGGTGCCGGCATTTAAAAAAGCCCAGTACTGGACCAACCATAAACACTGGCACTCGGCACTAACACCCAATGAGCGTGAACGGGCTTCGTTCCTGAAAGAGAATATTATTCCTCTTGAAGAAAGTGGTTTGCTGCGCTTCACTGAAGCACCGGATGGCGGAGAATGGCTGCAGGATATACGCATACGTTATGTGAACGGCCATACCGACAGCATGATGCTGCCACAGATAAAATATAACGACACCACCATCCTCTACTGTGCAGACCTCATACCGAGCGCCGCGCACGTATCCATGCCGTGGGTGATGGCTTATGACATGCGTCCGCTTGATACACTGGCAGAAAAGCACAAACTCCTCAATGAGGCTGTGGCTAATAATTGGGTGTTGTTCTTTGAACACGACCCCAAAATAGAATGCTGCACCTTGCAGGAGGACAATGGCAGGATAAGGATCAAAGAAACTTTCCCGCTGAGTGAGTTGGATAAACGTATTGGCACCGTTTAA
This sequence comes from Flavipsychrobacter sp., assembly GCA_021155965.1. Lineage (GTDB taxonomy): Bacteria > Bacteroidota > Bacteroidia > Chitinophagales > Chitinophagaceae > Nemorincola. The sequence goes on along the minus strand of JAJNBJ010000039.1, from coordinate 5,154 downwards.
GCATATTGCCAGCACATTGCTGTTTATTGGCACGGTTATTAACATCGTTGTTTGTATATGTACAAACAACTAATGCCTAAAGCAATAATAGTTATCACCATTGGTATTTTATTTGTAACAGGTTGCAAAGACCAGGATGAGCAGCGATCGGGAAATGTATCCGTAACCGTTGAAGACAAAAGGATAGCGCGGGACGTCAGTATAGATAAGAACAACGCTTACAACGATCTCTTTTTAGATAGTGCAATTATTGAAAAATTTATTGCAACAGAAAAGCTTGATAGTAGCCTGGCTTTTGCCATGCGCAACTTTTATAATGCCCGCAATTATCAATATGCATGGTTTGCAAGTACAGGGCTTATAGAACAATCTTTTAGTTTTCACAGCTTATTCTGTACGGAGAATGATTGCGACCAATTCAATAAATCGCTGGAAAACCGGCTGGACAGGTTAAGGATAGAGGATGACAGCACAATTGTTGCAACAGACCCTTCAACCATAAAAACAGAGTTGCAGATAACCCAAAGGTTCATTCAATATGCAAAAGAGAATGGTAAGACTACGGGAACCGACTATACCAATCTTGGCACCTATATACCGGCTAAAAAAAATACAGTAATGGGGTTAGCAGAAGCTGTATTAGCAGATAACAATAAAAACGGTTCACCCAACGAACCTTTTATGCTGTTGAAAGGCTCTCTTCAGAAATATACCACCATAGCAAAGAATGGGGGCTGGCCGGCAATTACTTCCGATGCAAAAAAATATAGTCCGGGAGCGAGCGCCCCTGCCCTTTTGAGCATAAAAAAAAGACTGCAGATCACCGGAGAGCTTACCGGGAATGACACAACTGCATTGTTCACCCCGGAGTTAGAAAATGCAGTCAAAACATATCAACTAAACCACGGGTATAAGCCCACCGGGATAATAACAGAAGACCTCGTGAAGGATATGAATATCCCGGCAATAACAAGAGTACAGCAACTGCTCATCAATATGCAAAGAATGCGCTGGATGCCCAGCAGGCCGGAAGGCAAACTGATAATTGTGAATATACCTGAGTTCGTATTATACGTAGACAGCGGGAAGCATACCTTGTTCCAAATGGATGTGGTTGTAGGTGCTGAGGGACATAAAACAACTCTTTTCTCTGGCAACCTGAACCAGGTGGTCTTCAGCCCTTATTGGAATGTACCCCCAAGTATCGTGAGAAAAGAAATACTGCCGGCAATTGAACGCAATAGTAACTACCTGGCAAAAAAGAACATGGAAATTACCGGGCAGGAAGGCGGGTTGCCGGTAATACGCCAGCGGCCGGGCGCAAAAAATGCATTGGGGAAAGTGAAATTCCTGTTCCCCAACAGCTTCAATATCTATATGCACGACACCCCCGAAAAAAGTCTTTTTGAAAGAGATGAACGTGGCCTGAGCCATGGATGCATACGTCTCAGCGACCCTGTAAAAATGGCAAATTTCCTTTTACAGGACTCAGAAAAATGGTCTCCTGAAAAAATAGCTGCCGCTATGAACAGCGGGAAGGAACAATTTGTGAAAATAAAGGATCCCGTGCCGGTTATTATTACTTATTATACGGCATGGGTAGATGATAAAGGCGTTCAGCATTTTGCAGACGACATTTATGGGCATGATAAAGAGATGGCAGTGAAACTGTTCACAGATCCTCAGTGATCTAAAACCACTCAGTGGAACAACAACATGTAATTACCCCTTAGGGGTAACATGTTTGTAGCCCCGGTGAAGCCGGGGGAAATAGTTTCCAAACACACGCACCTTGTAGGGGTGCAACCCACTCGCGACTCTTTGGCAACCGATTTTCCTCCGCTGTTGATGATCTTATTATCCATTTAGATATTGAAAGTACTCGATAAGAAATAGTAGCCCCAGCCTTTAGGCCGGGGAAAGGAATAACGTGAGCGGCTTTAACCAAAATAATAGTGATTTAGTTTGACTGAAGCGCTTAGCCTTGTGTGCCGGCTGCAAAGTGAAGAATCTATACTCGCGAGTATAGATTCTTCGCTGCGTTCCAACCGCTCAAGGCTAAGTACTTGCTCAACAAGAAAGTAAAGCATTATTCCTTTACCACCTTTTTCACAACCCTATGCCCCGTTTCATCCTGTGAGGTGCAGCAAGTATACGCCTGATGAAAGATGAAGAATGGAGATTATGTGGCCAACTTCGCCTATGCAGCCAGACTATTACAAACCAAAAGTTGGCTTCGTCGACTCTCGCGGGTCACTAAAGTCGAGAAATAAAATAATAAACTATTATATTTGTTCTCGCATGTTGGCTCTCTTCACTTTTTAATAAAATTACATGAGATTTTTCTTTCTGTTCCTTTCTGTGTTTTATGCCTGTTCAGTCTATGCGCAGAAGGAAAAGCGTATCCTCGGCTATGGTACTGCTAATTTAACCGGGGGGGCACAACCCCATGTCGCTAAGGTATTGAGCACACAAGGCATCCAGGGCAAGTGCGGAGATAAGGTGATTTCATGTGGCGGCCCGTCTTTCAGTGAGTTGTCGGTATTTTATTCCGTATATGCTCATAATGGCGGCCTGTCTGTTGAATTTTCTAAGCCTTTTTACTTTTCTAATAACAGAATATACTACAATAATAAACCCACCGAACTCACCGGTTTCAATGATGTTGCCTTTGTGAATACGTTGAGCAGGGCAGATGAACGTGCAGAAATAATAGTAGAATATGAAGTATACTTCGGAGACAAAAAATTGCATGAAGGTAAGCTGGTACTGACTGATGGTAAGAATGGCAAGTGCTTTACTACCGAGAAAGCATATTCTATTATAAATGTGGAAACGCTGACTATACCAATTCTCATGTCGACTTTGTCAACACAAGAAAGGGAGCGTATTACGAATAGCGATGCAAAGGCAGCAAGCGTATACCTTAAGAAGGGTTACGTTTACCGCTGGGAGGGTGAAAACAAGTTCGATATATGTAACGATATAGCTTGCAGGGGTGCTGGTGGCAAGGATAAAAACAAAGACAATAGCAGTAATAGTGATAATAGCAATAGCGGTAGTAGTAAAAGTAATAAGAGTTCCGGCAGCACTACAACTAGATCATCTGCATACGAAGATTTTAAAAGCCAGCTGAACTGGAACAAGTGGAGTATGACTATCGCTAATAATCCCGATGAGGATGGATTAACTACTAACTTGAAAGATGCTCAGCAAATGCTCCTCCAGGAGTGGGGGTTGTTACCGGCTAGTTCAGAGCTCAATACAAATTATTGCTCGTCAGTGAAATATAAAATGCATACTGGAGAATTCAACACTAATGGTAAATGCAGTATTTCATACACGTTCGTGGATGCCTCCGAACTAAATTGTAACCAGATTCACTACAAGAAAATACCGCCTTACCGTACTAAATACACTTACGAGTTCGACATGAAGAATATCGAGAAGATAGGCTATATAATACAAGACCACCCAACTCCGGATAACAATGTCGCAAAACTGTTCGGTCTTGTTTTTTTCAGTAACGGCAGTCGCATCAAAGAAACTACTACCAGCTACCTGGGAAGTGAACGCCTCAGTGGACCTGAGGTGAAAATGGTAAGCAAAACCGAGTACATGTTCCTGGATGAATGCAAAGCTACCAACTGTGGTGGGCTCAATAACGAACTATACAAACGCATGAACCACTTTCGCCTGAAAGTCCGCAATTATGAAAAAGAAAGAAATGAAGATCCGTACTTCTGGGGTAACGAACGCATTAGCACCCAAAGTTCCGAAGACCTGAAGGCTCGTGCTGAGTTTGATGTAGCTGAGCAGACTTACGAAGATGGGAATTATTCTTCTGCATTACAGCATTTAAGCACTGCTGAAAATCTTCTTGGAAGCTGGAATGCCAAGATAGGTTACCTGCGGGTAATGATATTAGATAAAATAGCAGATCCGAATAAACCGGATAGCCTTTTATTTGAGCTTAAGACGGAATTGCAAAGGTATTTGTCCTACGCGAGTGGGAACAATGGATATCTGGACAGGCAAAAGTTCAACAAGGTCAACGCGATAGAGCAGAAGCTGGCAATGGTAAAGATGTATGAAGACGCGCAAGCAGCTCTTAGTTCAAAAAATTATGAGAAAGCACTTGAATTATTTGAAAAAACAGCGGAAGGTGGCAATGATAATGCGATGGCTATACTGGGGATGATGTACTTGAATGGTGCAGGAACAAAAAAGGATTATTCCCGGGCAATTATTTGGTTCAAAAAGTCAGCAGAGAAAGGTAATGTTAATGCTATGGGGCAATTGGGAGAACTATATTTTAAAGGTAATGACGACCCGGCGTCGCCGTCGAATAATATTCCCCAGGATTACAAACAAGCACTGGATTGGTACACTAAAGCGGCTGTTGGTGACAGTAAACATGCAATAGCAATGTCAAATGTAGGTGCTATGTATCAATTTGGTCTTGGCGCGACGCAAAATTATTCAGCCGCCCTTATATGGTATGAGAAAGCATTGAAAGCAGGAGCAAAAGAGAGTGATCTGTCAGCCTCGATTGCTAAATGCTATGAGGGGAATCAAGTCTATTGGCAGGCACTGGCATGGTATATTAAAGCATATAACTACGGTGATAAAAGTGTAAAGAATATTATCGCAGCATACTACTGGGAAGGAAAAGGTGTAGACAAAAACAGGCAGAAAGCAAAAGAGTGGCAGAGTAAATAGATGGTTACTACTAACACAAAATAGCCTGTGTGTGGCGGGACTCTTGTTCAGGAAGGGCAAATTCGCACCACAAAAAAGCGTACAGTTTATATACCCTCCAGATCAGCCCAAACCCGCGCCCACACAGCAAACTTTTTTCCTTGACGGTACTGAAACAGTACCCTCAAGGTACAGCTTTCAGTACCCTCAAGGATTTTCAATTTTTTTCGCAGAAAGATCATACAGAACTTTACATATTTACCCGCCGGAGCTATTACTGCGAAGGAGGGGTTATAACTACGGCTTGGGAACCAATAATATGAAACATGAACCCACTGACTTACGTCTCACGACTTATGTCTAGTCCTGAAAAAACCTTACACTTCTAAAAGTGTAAACAATGGAAAGACAGAAAGGTTTTAAGGGTCAAAAAGGCAGAAGATCTAAATATGA
>JAJNBJ010000019.1 GCA_021155965.1 Flavipsychrobacter sp. | reverse complement strand
TTCCACTCAAATATTCTGAGATAATTTGCTGCTTTTTTGATACTTCTTCCCTCCTAATCATGATTACAAAGATTGTAAACCTATTTCAGGACAAGACAGCTTGCTTGTACGGCGCGAGTGTTCTTTTCTTTGAAGTGCTGTAGTTTACTAATGGAAAACTCATTTTTGTTTTCCATTAGTAAACTTCTTATCTTTGAGCGGTGTACAATATAATCGCGAGAGCAACCTTACTTTATTATTGTAAGAAGTGCCCGGAAGCAGCTATTGCATTGCAGGAGTGGTATCATGAGCTGGTAAAATGCTCCTTCAGTAACTTCAATGAGCTTAAGCGGACGTATGGCAATGCAAGTATTGTGGCTGATGACAGGGTGGTGTTCAATATTTTGGGGAATAAATACAGGCTGGTAGTGAGAATGGTATTTGAGTACAAGACAATACAGGTAAAGTGGTTTGGTACGCATGCTGAATATGATAAGATAGATGTAACCACCGTTCAATATAAAAAGAAATAGTCATGAAGCTGAAAGTAATAAAGACGAAAAAAGAATATCAGGCTGCCCTTGAACTGGCTGATAAATTATTTGATAAGAAAGTGAGCAAGAGTAGTGCGGAAGGCGAGGAATTGCAGGTGCTGTTACTGTTGATAAAACAGTATGAGGATGTACATTTTCCTATACCTGTACCTGATCCTATAGATGCAATTAAGGCTAAAATGGAAGAGAAAGGGTTGAAGAATAAAGACCTTGTTGGTGCGATAGGTACAAAGGGGTATGTTTCGGCAATACTGAATAAGAAAAAACCAATGACGCTGGAGATAGCAAAAATATTCCATCATAAGTTAGGTATTCCTGCTGAAGTGTTATTGTCTTAGAACAGGTCTTTACTGCTCTTGTGGTGCGGGTTTCATGGGGAAGTAGGTATTTTGAATGGTGTTGCGTATTTCTTTTAATTTACTGGTATAATATGCAGGGAATTCGTCTTCCCAATCGTATAGGGTTTTATTGATCTCGGAGATCATGCTTTTTTTATAGTAGAGGAACATTTCCCGAGAATGATCAAAGTTCTGCGGGGTTGCAGATTTTATATAGTCGGTGGCTTGCTCCATTTTAGCTGAGACAGCCCTTACGGTCCTGGTGAAATTGTATTCTGCACGCTCTCTTTTGAATTGCTCCAGTCGTTCTTTTGAGGGTTGCGATGTTGTAGTTGTATTGGTATTAGTGTTGGTAGTAGTTGTTGTGGTTGGCGTTGTCGTTGTAGTAGTGTTTGTATTGGCTTGTGGGTTGGTTTCGGGTTGTTTGGTTTCTGTACTCATTTTCCTGATGCCGGTGAGCCAGGAAAACTCTCCTTCTTTTAGGGCTATCGTTTTCTCGCCATTGCCAAAGTTGAATTTGCCGGAGTATATGCAGTCTATGCCCATGCGCTCGGGGAATCCGGACCTGTATTTTACGTCCCTGCCTATTACCGTGTTGTCGGAGATGCGGTAGATAGTGCCTCCTGAGGCAATGCCGTGGTTGTATGTGATCTCGTGGCGTGCGCCCTCGGTGTAGTCCCATTCTTTCACGAGGCCATCGCGCTTGCCGTTTCTGTACGTACCTTCTACTATGAGTTGCAGTTTGCCGCTTTTATCCCTTTGGTAGATCTTTGCCGGGCCGTTGAGTACGTGCCGTTCATTGGCATCGTAGCGAATATCGGCACATACATACCAGTTATTGCTATCGCGGTAACTGTATTGGAAAAAGCCTTCTGTAAGGCGGCCTTCCTTATCATAGTTGCCGTATGAGTTTACACTGCCGTCCTCATTGTAGGTGGTACCTTTGGTTAGAACGTTAGTGGTGAAGGTTCCTTCTTTCAGCAATACCACTCTATGGTCATCTGTTTCCATATAAGCTTTTCCTGCGCCATGGCGCTGACGGTTCTTTACTCCTCCTTCATACAGCAAGACACCCTTACGGTATATCTTACATTCGCCAACTATATCGCCGTTACTGAAAGTTGTTTCGTACTCCACGCCATTATCGGGGAGAAAAATTGCGCGGCCTGCTCCATTAACGCAATCACCGGAAAGGCACTTGCGGTCGAAAGTGTAGAGAGGGGCTTTGCTAATGCTTATAGTGAGCTTTGTTCCTCCCCTTTCTATTTCCAGGTTGGCTTGTTCCTGTTTTTTCAGCAGGGTGACAATTGCCTGGTTGTCCATGCCGGTGGTGGAGGTGCCGTTGATGCTGAGTATGACATCTTTTGCTTTAATGCCGGCTTTAGCGGCAGGGCTGCCTTCCAGGATAGTGCGTATGACACGGCCCGGATCTTTGACATCCATGACCACGCCATAGCCCATAGGTGTTTGTGCATAGGTATTGCAGCAACAAGTAATTATAATGTATAAAAACAGGATTAGCCTGCGCATAAGCAGTGATCTTTATTGTACAAAGTACAAAGATATTTGAGAATTGTGGGTTGTGCTTATGGTTGCCTGGTATTATTTATACACCTTCACATCATAAGCATTAGTGATAACGCCATTTGCCGTGACGGTGCTGAGCGTGCGGACCTTATCTTCCCGGTCTATGGGGCAGCTGTTGCAGCTGTAGGAGTTGTAACCGTAGCCTGATATGCGGATGGTTTTATTAATTGCGGGTATATGTACTTCCCAATCGTGCTGGTCGGAGAGAAAGTTGCCGTTGTCCATGACTATATATTTATTGCCCGGTTGCGAGTACCCTGATGTTAGGTGCATATCGCGGGTCTTTTGTGCGAAGTTTGAGCCAAGTGCATAGCCAGTAACTTCGATGGTGTCCATATCGGCGGCGGTGAAGCCGTGCAGCTCTATTTCTATGCTGCTCAACTCCATGCATTTCTTTTTGTGGCAGCAGGAGGAGAGGCCGGTAATAAGCAGGGCAAGGAGGAGTAGTGTGTTTTTCATAATAGTGGTAGTAGTGCAAAAATGGTACCGATTTCCGGATGCTGTTTTCATAAATGGGAATATTTGTTGCACTTTAGGGAGATATTAATTAGAGTGGCGGAATTGCTATCTGCGGAAAAATAAAGGTGCTATTACGGGCTGAGGTGCTTTGATGGGCTGGATAATACGAGCATTTATCTTCCGCGTAGCTGTTGGCAAGAAAATAAGATCAACAGCGGCGGAAAAAATGGTGCCGATTTTTATACCGTACTACTACTTCATCACTACCATTTGCTTGCTTTCGGCACCTGCAGGTGCAGAGAGTTTATAGTAATAGGAACCGGGTGGCAGGTTGTTAGCGTTAAATGTAATACTGTGTGTGCCTGCGCTCATATGGCCGTTGGCCAGTGTAGCAACTACCTGCCCCAAAATGTTGTATACGGCAAGTGTTACATCACCTGCTACAGCAAGGTTGTATGTTATCTCTGTTGTATTGCTGAATGGGTTAGGGATATTCTGGCTTAATGTGTTGCGCGCGTTACCGGCAATTGCCGGTAACGCAGCAAGGCCTGCTTTTGCTTTGATGATCTTGTTGAGGCCTATGTTGAGACCGTTGTCGGTTGCATACTGCCAGGAACTGCCGGGATATAATATCCTGGACACCTGGCCGGGAGGGTTTAACCTGCCCGGTAAAACCTTGTATGGGCACACTGCAGGATTAAAAGTGGAAGCGCAAGTGGCAGACCACGACAACCAATAAGTGCCGGCAGTGAGGCTTGGCGCCGGGGATAAATGTAATTTAAGCGCCATGATAGGCCGCTTATCAGACATCAGACCGCCATTTGCTGCAATAGTATCTACCTTGTATATACCGGTAAATGCAGCACCCTTTAAAACATTGGTAATAGTATCTCCCCAGATGACCGAGCCACCCAACCCGGGTGCGCCATTATATATTTGCAGGTTGCAGCTCATGAAAGGAGAAGTGGTAGTGCTGCCAAACTGATAGCCATACACAATAACTGTGTCGAATACCCACGTCTCGCCGGAGGGAACGGTAAACGCATCGGCCAGCCATATGAACTCGGTACGCTCCATGCTAAGTCCATTGTACATCATGCCGTTGGTTTTACAACTGGTTGGTGCGCCGCCGATGCCCACATCGGTAACAAAAGCGGTGTCTGCGAGGTAAACTGTTTGTGCGTTTGCATGAAAGGCAGCGATAATGCAGAGTGCAGCGATTAGTTGTTTCATACGCTTTGGATATATCACAATATTATGAAAATTAATTTTTTTATCAAAGTTTTTGGTGGGGCAGGCAATTGCCATCTATGGAAAATAAAGGCGGCATTATGGGTTGGGCGGAGGGACTTTTGATTGACAGTATAATACGAGTGTGGTTCATCGCGAGGCTGTTGCTGAAAATAAAACCAACAGCGGCAGAAAACTTTATGCTTCCTGCGGTATGCGGTTTGCCTTATCCGATGTAGCTATTCTTTTATTTGAGTTACTTCAACTTTCCTATCTTTGTAACAACCGTTTATAATATTGCAAAAAACACACTGTGTAGCCCCTTAAATGAGTAAAGAGGTAGTCATTAAAGCAGAAAATATATCTAAACTGTACCGGCTGGGGCAGGTGGGCACGGGCACCCTTAGTCACGACCTGAAACGGTGGTGGGCTATGACCCGGGGCAAAGAAGATCCATATTTAAAGATTGGCATAGAGAACGACCGCACCAAAAAGGGGGCGAGCGACTATGCCTGGGCACTGAAGGATGTGAGCTTTGAGATAGAGCAGGGGGATACGCTGGGCATCATAGGTAAGAACGGTGCGGGCAAAAGCACGCTGCTGAAGTTGCTGAGCCGGGTGACTAGCCCCACGCAGGGGGAGATAAAGATAAAGGGCCGCATAGCGAGCCTGCTGGAGGTGGGCACAGGCTTTCACCCGGAGCTGACGGGCAAAGAAAATGTGTATATGAACGGCGCCATACTGGGCATGACGAAGCGGGAGATAACGGCGAAGTTTGATGAGATAGTGGATTTTGCGGGAGTGGAGCTATATATAAATACGCCGGTGAAACGGTACAGCAGCGGCATGTATGTGCGGCTGGCGTTTGCGGTGGCGGCACACCTGGAGCCGGAGATACTGATAGTGGACGAGGTGCTGGCGGTAGGCGATGCAGATTTCCAGAAGAAATGCCTGGGCAAGATGGGCGATGTGGCGAGCCATGGGCGCACGATAATTTTTGTGAGTCACAACATGCAGGCGGTGCAGAGCCTGTGCAAGACGGCGCTATACCTGAAGCAGGGTATGATAGCGGATATGGGCCGCACGGATAAGGTGATCAATAATTACCTGAACCGCGAGGTGAAGAATTGTCTTGCCACCGACTGGAGCGAAGTGGATGCACCGGGCAATGAGCATATACAACTATTGAAAGCAGAGATAGTGCCGCAGCTAAGCGCGGATGCTGATGCGATACTGGTGAGCACGCCGCTGGACCTGCATTTTAAATTCAGGGTTCTGAAGCAGCAGAACATAAACCTGAGCCTGTTGCTGTATACGGCATCGGGAGTGTGCATATTTAATGTGGCTACGGAGTCGAAGATGATGGCGGTGGGTGAGCACAGCAGCACGCTACGCATACCTGGCAACCTGCTGAATGATGATATATACACCATAAACCTCCTGTTTGTGAAGGATACGAGCACGATAATTTATGGTAAGGAAGACTTGCTGACGTTTGAGGTGACTGACAGTATGCGCGATGGTAACTGGTATGGCAAGTGGCTGGGAGCAGTGAGGCCAAGTTTGGAGTTTGAGGTGAGGTAGGGCGCGAGTGGATTTAACCGCAAAGGGCGCAAAGAAGTAGTAAAGGGGCGCAGAGGTGATGGAGTTTATAAAACTATACAAGCACACACGATGATAAATGTTACCAAACCATTTTTGCCGGATATAGAGGAGTATACCGAGTACCTGAAGGGCATATGGGAAAGGAACTGGCTGACAAATAATGGTCCGCTGGTGAATGACCTGGAGCTGAAGCTGAAGGAATACCTGGATGCAAAGCACCTGCTGTATATGAACAATGGGACCATCGCCCTTCAGATAGCCATTAAGGCGCTGGAGCTGAAGGGGGAGATCATTACTACGCCGTTCTCTTTCGTGGCTACAACATCGGCAATAGTGTGGGAGGGCTGCGAGCCTGTGTTTGCTGATATAGATAAGCAAACCTTCAACATAGACCCGGCGAGCATAGAACAATTAATTACACCCAAAACATCTGCCATACTGGCTACGCATGTGTTTGGCAACCCGTGCGACATTGATGCCATACAGCAGATAGCAGATAAGCACAAGCTGAAGGTGATCTATGATGCCGCACACTGCTTTGGTACTAAGTATAAGGGCAAGCATGTGTTCAACTATGGCGATGTGAGCACAACGAGCTTTCATGCTACCAAGCTGTACCATACTATAGAGGGCGGCGCAGTGATGACCAACGATGCGGAGCTGCTGAAGAAGATGGCCTATATGCGCAACTTCGGGTTTGAGAGCTTTGAGAGTTTTGCATGTGTGGGCATCAATGGCAAGAACTCAGAGTTTCATGCGGCAATGGGGCTGGCGAATTTGAAGCATATAAATGATATACTGCGATCGAGAAAGGAGCAGGTGGCTATTTATGACAAAGAACTGGCTGAGCTGAATGTGCAGCGGTTGAAAGTGCAGGCGGGCGGCGAGTGGAATTATTCTTATTACCCTGTAGTGTTCAAATCGGAGGAGCTGTTGCTGAAGAGCGTGGAGAAGCTGAATGATAACTGGATATACCCGAGGAGGTATTTTTACCCGAGCCTGTCGAGCGTGCGATATGTGAAGCAGTATGCTACGCCGGTGAGTGACGATATAGCGAAGCGGGTATTGTGCCTGCCGATGTATCATTCGCTGAAGGCGGAGGATATTGCGTTTATAGCGAGGATATTATTAAGAGTGCAAAATAACCAATAGCATAGGCGAATGGAGCAATTTAACGACTGGGAAGACTTTTGGAAGAAATGGCATAATGTGCCGGTGGCTACCGAGGCCGACCTGTATTACCAGGTGGCGAAGACCATAAATAAAGAGCCGATAAAGAAGGAGATATTTGACCTCATCAATAAGAACATTGCCGAGATCCTGAAGCTGGATAAGAATGAAACGCTGATAGAGCTGTGCTGCGGTAATGGTTTGTGCACGTATGAGTTTGGCAAGATATGCAAGCAGGTGATAGCGGTAGATTATTCGCCGCACCTGATAGAAACGGCAAAGCAGCATAAGAGTGCACCCAATGTTACTTACCACAGGGCCAATGTGCTGGATTTTCTGGAGGATCTGAAGAAAGATACCAGTGTAAAGCCGACGAAATACCTGATGAATGATTCGCTGGCGTATTTTGAGCCAAAGGACCTGGAGCAGATATTGCGGTTGATGATAGACATATCGGGCAGGGAGTTTGTGTTTTTGATAAGAGGTGTGCCGAATGATGAGATAAAGTGGAATTACTACAACACTCCGGAGCGCAGGCAGTTTTATGATGACCTGCAGGCAAAGGGCGACTTTACCAATGCGGGTATGGGTAAGTGGTGGAAGCCGGCAGAGATACAGGAAGTATGCGATAAGCTGCAACTAAACTGGAAAATGCAGAACCAGGTGCCGCCAATATCTAACTACCGGATGGATGTACTGATAACAGGTAAATAAAAGAGAATGGAGCAATTTGATAACTGGCAGCAATTCTGGGATGAGTTCCTCGTGAAGCGGTATGGCAAGGAGGAGGTGCAGACAGAGGATGACCTGTACCTGCAGGTGGCCCGCACTGTGAACCGCAAGCCGATAACCAGAGAGGCTTTTGATGAGATAATAAAGCAGATAAATATTGACCTAGCCCTTTCTAAAGATGATGTGCTGGTGGATTTTTGTTGTGGGAATGGGTTATTTACTTATGAGCTGAAAGATAAGGTGAAGCAGATAATAGGGATAGATTTTTCGCAGCCGATAATTGATGCGGCGAATAAGTTTAAACCGGCGGCGAATATTACTTACTGCCTGGGTAGTGTGGTTGATTATATGCAGACGTTTAAAGAAAACTGGCCCGGTGTGAAGCCAACGAAGTATTTGATGAATGATTCGCTGGCGTATTTCTCGGTGGCTGACCTGGAGGGGATGCTGAAGGGGATAATGAGCGCATCTGATAGATTTACTTACTTAACGCGAGGGGTGCCGAATGATGAGCTAAAATGGAATTATTATAACACGCCCGAACGCAGGCAGTTTTATGCAGACCTGCAAGCTAAAGGTGACCGGACCAACGATGGGCTAGGCAGCTGGTGGCAACCTGCCGACATAAGGAGGGTTTGTGATGAGCTAAATCTCCAATGTATTATCAGGAACCAGCAATTGCCGTTATCCAATTACAGAATGGACATAATCATCAGCAACGCATGAAGCTGGGCGTGATGCAGCCATATATCTTTCCCTATATAGGGTATTTCCAGTTAATCAATGCTGTGGATAGGTTTGTGGTGTATGATGATGTGACCTTCATTAAAGGCGGCTGGATAAACCGGAATAAGATATTGTTGAATGGTGCGGCGCATGTGTTTACGGTGCCGCTGAAAAATGCAAGCTCCTTCGTGACGATAGGAAATACAGAGATCAATCATGCGCTGTATGATAGTTGGAAGAATAAATTTATGAAGACGCTGGAGCAGGCGTATCGTAAAGCACCGTATTATGAGACAGGATATAAGCTTGTGTCCGGTGTGCTGAACAGCAAATCTAATACCATTGGTGAACTGGCAGCAAAGAGCATTATTGATACATGCAGTTATATAGGTGTGAAGACCGATTTTGTTACTACGGCTACACACTACGGAAATAGCGAGTTAAAGGCTAAAGACCGGGTAATAGATATTTGTAAAAAAGAAGGAGCAGATACCTACCTCAATGCCACGGGCGGTAAAGAACTGTATGATAAGGATGATTTCAGAAACAATGGGCTGGAACTGAAGTTTATAAAGACACATGGCATTTCTTACCCGCAGTTGGGTAATGAGTTTGTGCCGTGGCTGTCTATCATTGACGTGATGATGTTTAATTCGCCAGAAGCAATACAAGGGTTCTTAAAGGAGTGTAGTTTTGAATAAAATGAAAAGCATAGGAGGCTATTTTGAGTTGGAGTCAGATGGCGAGGGCGGTCATTATCATGGTACCCCTTACCGGATGAAGAACGGCAGGGCTGCGCTTCATTATGTACTCATGCATATAAAGCCAACGCTTGTTTATGTGCCTTACTATACCTGCGATTCATTACTGGAGCCTTTTAACGTTGGCAATTTTCAATACCGCTTTTACGAGATAAATGAGCAACTGGAACCAAAGGTATTGCCGGAGTTAAAAACGGGCGAGTATTTCTTATGCATTAATTACTTCGGTATAAAAGGAGATGCAACGGCAGCATTATCCGAAAAATATAAAGACAAACTTATCATAGATGCCACGCAAGCCTTTTTTATGAAAGGTGATGGGGTTTCGTGGTTGTTCAATTCGTGCCGGAAATTTTTTGGCGTGCCGGATGGGGGGTATTTGTATGCTCCACAGAATGTGGAGCTTGCCACGGTAACGACAAAAAATGAAAAGTATATTACCACACATTTGCACAAAAGACTGGAAGGATATGCGCAGGAAGGGTATCCATTCTTTCAGCAGAATGAGGAGTTGATGGATTGTGAGATAACGGGTATGTCAGAATTCAGCGAGCGGATACTTTCCGGAATTGATTACGATGCAGTGAAAAAGAGGCGACTGGAGAATTTTGGCTATCTGCATGCGCAATTCGGGCATATGAACTTAATGAGCGGTACTTTACGTGAGGGTGATGTGCCTATGTGCTATCCGTTGCTTTTGGATAAAGCAGTAGATAAGAGCCTGCTTTTCTCAAAAAATATTTTCATTCCCACATTGTGGAAAGAGGTGCTGGAAAGGGAACCAGGGTATACCACAGAAAAGCGCATTACTACAGATCTTTTACCCCTGCCAATAGACCATAGGTACACAACAGCCGATATGGCGTATCTTGCGCAATCGTTGAACAATATCCTGTAGCGGCAATGAAGAAAGTAAGCGTTTTCTTAATTACTTACAACCACGAAAAATATATTGCACAGGCGATAGAGAGTATCGTTTCCCAAAAAACGAATTTTGATTTCGAGGTGGTAATAGGAGAAGACTTTAGTAAGGATGGTACGCGTGCTATCTGTGAAAAGTATGCAGCTCAGTATCCGAACATCATTAACCTGCTGCCATCCGAGAAGAACCATGGAGCAATGGAGAATGCTATCAGGGTATTTGCTGCCTGTAAGGGTGAGTATATAGCCTTGTGTGAGGGTGATGATTACTGGATAGATCCTTACAAGTTACAGAAGCAGGCTGATTTCCTTGATGCACATTCCGATTGCTCATGGTGCTTTGGCAATATTGAAGTGCTGGACGAGATGAACTGGGGGTTGCCTCGCGACCGCTATTTTCCGGAAGTTGAAAAGGAGACCATTACTGTAGAAGATATCATTCTTACGGACGTCAGCATTGTGCCTACGGCCACTATGTTCTTCAGGAATATTCTGCCAAAACCATTCCCTGATTTTTACCGTACTACGTTCTCCGGCGACCTGTTCCTGCACCTATATTTCGCCGATAAGGGTAAGGCGAAATATTTTAAGGAGCCATTGTCGGTGTACCGCAATCATGAAGGAGGGCTAACTAAAAGCCCCGCCCAGATAGAGCGTACCTACAACAACATTTTCAACTTCTACACAACGATGAACGAATACCTGGGCTTCCGCTATAACGACCTGATCAAGCAGCGGCTGTTTGAAATGACCAAAACCAGGCTGATATACGGGGCAAGGGAGAAACATGGTATGGAGAAGTTCAGGCATTATTTAAAGACCATGCCTAATTATTTCCGGTATTCCAGGAAGCTGAACGTTAAAGAGCTGCTATATTATCACATGATATTGTTCTTCCCCTCATTGTTGAAGAAGATGAGTAAACCTTAAAACTGCAGGTATTTTTTCTCCTTCATCTTAAAAGGCTTCCCGCTAATTTCTTTTACTGCCTGGAAATTTCTTTTCTTCAGTTCCGGATAAACTGTGGGGCCGGGCAGCCCAAAGTAGTATGATGCAACCTGCCCGCCGGAGTGAACCCCGTAGTTGCCTTTATCCAAAATATCCACACCCTGCAATAAAACTTCACGGCCAAGCATAGAGTTTTCATATTGTATGTCGGCGAGAGTTGTTGACTTACTGTTAAGTGCCTGCTGTTTAATGATAATGCCTGTATCGAGCGTGGCATCAATAAAATGGCAGGTGACACCTATTTTGTCTTTAATGCCATAATACATACACCAGAGCGTAGATTCTATGCCCCGTATCTCGGGGGCTATGCCGTGGTGCAGGTTGATAGTTGCTTTTGCTGCAAGGCTGAAAATGTTCTCTTTTAATATTCCCGCCCCGGCCTGTATGATGATATCGGGCTTTATTTCTTTTAAAAACTGCTCGCTGGGGGTATCGTTCACTGTATCTGCGAAAGCTGTGCGAAATTTGGTATGGTCTATACGTGGTGTGTTTTTTTTCAATCGTTTGTCTATGGCAATAACGTCCCGGCCAAAGTCGAACCTGCCATCGTCGAACCTCCATTCACCATATATCTTTTTCAGTCTTTCTACAAATCCGGATCGTACCTGGGGTGTGCTTCTTATTTTCAGGAAGGTATAGTTGTGCTGCGGCCTTTGCTCTATGAGGTAGTGCATATTGAGCAGGCTGGTTGCAGAGGGCTGTTCGGCGGTATAGAAGCAAATGTTCATTCGTGCAGGATTTTGTACATTAACTTATGCGTATTGCCCATATTGGGATACAGCCCGAACCGGTCGTAAGTGAAATCCCTTTTGCCGGCATCGTTATAGCGGTAGTCTACTACAAATTGATGTGTAATGCCGATGGCAGGCAGCGAATCATTTAATTGCTCTGTGTAGGAGCCATCGGGGAAACCTATGGAGGTGACCGGTTTTTGAGTTACGTTTTCAAGATACTGTTTAGATCTGGTTACCTCGGACACTGCATCTGCGATGGAGATCGAGCCTAGATTATTATGGTAAAAACCATGCGAGCCTACCGTTATATTCTTACTCTGCCCACACTTGCGAATCTGTTCGTCAGTCATTAATTGCCAGTAGTCGTCCAGTTGATGGTTCCTGGTGAAATCGTGAATTGCGAGCAATTGCCCGAGAAGGGTATCTTTCTCAGTATAACCGCTGCTTTTGCTGGCACGTATGTATGCGGGCAGGTCCGGGCCATTGTCTTTATTGACGAAGGTGCCATTCTGCAGTAAAAAGTCATTGCCACCAAGCGTTACTTTACTGCCTTCCTTGCCGTAGTGCGATACTATATCCACCGCATCGGCCCAGAGTATTTTCTTTTCAACAGTGTTGAGGCCGGTTATAAAAAAAAAAGCGTGCACGCCGTATTTGTCCAGCAGGGGCAGGGCATAGTTATAGTTGTTGGCATAGCCGTCATCAAAGGTGAGCATGATGTTGGGCCGCTTTGTGGAAAAATTATTATTAATAAGGTCGGTATAGGCAACGATATTAAATTGCTTTTTGAAGGCTACCAGGTGTTTCTCAAAATTGGTGCGGCTGTAAAAGCGCTGGTTGAATTTTGTATCCTGGTGTTTATCTATGCCATGGTACATGACAATGATAAAGTGCTTATGGGTGTCTTTTGAATAGATGCCCTTGCCAATTAAATTATTGGTAACTATTTTTTTTGCCGTGCGTACTTTGGAAAAAATGCTCATGAATACCGGTGCGATAAAGGTACAAAAAATGGAGCTCTCGCTTATTTTTTGTATATTGTATATGTGAAATTGAAACTAAATCTCAGTAAAAAGGATATACTTATATTGTTAGTTGCCGTATTGTGTCTCGTAGCCGTGCATATGTGGCAGCTATATGATAAGCTTCAGGAAAAAGGAAAAACTATTCCATTACATAAATGGATATTGTGGGGTTTAGTCTCTTGCGGAGTTATTGTAGTGTCTTGCCTTGCATATATTGTATTGTTCAAAGTCTTAATTATGCCTTTTATTAACTTTCTCCGAAGATGGTTCACGACAAAAGATATGGATCCTAACTAACTCAACGCTACTTTTTATACTTTTGCCGCCATGAGAGTTTGGGCTTTCCCGTCCTTTTATCCTTACGATTATCCCGGCATGACGAATGCGGGCATTTTTGCCCACAGGCAGTATAAAGGCCTTATTCATCATGGCGCTGAGCTGAAGGTAATAGTGCCTGTGCCGTGGAGCCCACCGGCGCCATTTGCAAAACTGCACCCGGAATGGGAGAATTTTCATAAGCTGGGATACCCCAAAAAACGGGAGTATGATGGCGTTACTGTCTATCATCCGCGTGTGGCCAATATGAAGCCGAGCAGGTTTGTGAAGAAATCTTATACCGAGCGTTTTATAGACTGCGTGGCGCAATTTTTCAAAGACCAGCACATTACTTTAGACCCGAAGAAGGATATTTTTTACTCGCAGTGGTTGCCGGGCTCTTACCTGGTGCAACTGGCTGCACACAGGCTGGGGGTAAAATCTGCCATACTGTCTATAGGTGATGATGTGGCGCTGTGGCCACATGGCAGTCAGGAGACTTTCAGCCAGTTCAGGCAGGTGTTTGAAGGGGCAGATCTGCGGTTTGCGTGCGCACATTACCTGGCAAGGCAGTCGAATAAGCTTTTGGGTACCAACCTGCCTTATACAATGGTTGGGTGGGGAGTTGACTATAACAACTTCAAGCCTGCAACGGCGGCTGAGAAAAGGGAGCTGCGGGAAAAATATAATATTCCGGATGAGAAAATAGTGATACTGAATGTAGGCACTGCAAGCGTGAGAAAGGGGTGGCTGGAATTGTTTGATGCGCTGGCTGAGGTGAAGAAGCAAAACGATAATTTCCTGCTTATTGCGGTGTTTGCCGGGGCGCAGGATGTGGATTATGAGGGTGAAGCGAATAACAGGGGGCTTGCCGGAAACATCCTTATTCTGCGAGACCAGCCGCCTACTGCACTCAGTAAATTGTATAATACAGCCGATATTTTCTGCCTGCCATCGCATGCCGAGGGTATGGCCAATGTGGTTATAGAAGGGATGTCGAGCGGGTTGGCTGTTATTACGACTACTGTTGGGGGGCACCCGGAGATAATTGAGAACGGCGTGAATGGTATGCTTGTGCCGCCACAGCAATCTGCAGTACTTGCAGAAAAATTGCTGGAGGTTATCAACGACAGGGCTTTAAGAGAACGTATGGGGTTGGCTGCAAGGGAATTCATAGTAAATAAATGGGGTAACTTTACAGATAATGCAAAGGTGTTGTATGATAAGTTTGCAGAAGCATTAAAGGCTTAAGATAAATCCCTATTTTTACCCCGTAATTCCATTTTCATGGCAAAAATACTCATCACCGGCGGGGCCGGCTTTGTAGGCAGCTCACTGGCAGATAGCCTTTTGAAGGATAAAGACAATTTTGTAGTGCTGGTAGATAGTTTTCTCACCGGTTACGAACGGAATATACCCAAGGCTGACAATTGCGTTTTCATAAAATGTGATGTGAACAATTACCGGGATATATCATCGGTGATGGAGCGGTATGGGTTTGATTATGTGTTTCATTATGCGGCTGTAGTGGGGGTGCTACGTACTATCAATAACCCAAAGATGGTGCTGGATGATGTGTGGGGCATGGAGAACATCTTTATGCTGAGCAAGAATACCGGTGTGAAGCGCATATTTTTCTCATCCTCATCAGAAGTATATGGAGAGCCTGTGCACCTGCCTCAGCACGAGCATGAAACACCGCTGAACTCAAAACTGCCGTATGCGGTAATCAAAAACCTGGGAGAATGCTTCTGCCGTACGTATAAACAGGAGTACGGACTGGATTATACTATTCTTCGTTTCTTCAACACTTACGGGCCCAAGCAAAGCGCAGATTTCGTAATGTCGAAATTCCTGAATTATGCGCTGAAGAATGAGCCAATTCCTATTTATGGCGATGGGTCGCAAACGCGCACTTTCTGCTATGTGCAGGACAACATAGATTTCACTATAGATATTTTTAAGAACAGCCATTTCCTGAATGATGTGGTGAATGTGGGCAATGACCAGTTGACCACCATCAAAGAACTGGCGGAAATAATCATAGATATTACGGGCTCAAAATCTCAAATAGCTTACCTTCCACCGCTTAAAGAAGGCGATATGACCCGCCGCCAGCCCGATATATCTAAAATGCGCTCTGTACTGAACCGCGACTTGACGGATATTAAGGTGGGGATTGGGAATATATTGAAGGCGTGGGGGAAGTAGACTATACTTTGTTAACCTTTCCATTTTCCAGATGATACTCCCATCCACTTTCCGGGCATTTTGCAATGCCATCTTTGAATATTAGCCTGTGGCCGTGCTGGCTCATCCAGCCGGATTGTTTGGCGGGATTGCCTACTACTAATGCATAGGCGGGAACATCTTTAGTAACCACGGCGCCGGCGCCAATAAATGCATACTCGCCTACGTTGTGGCCGCATACTATGGTGGCATTAGCGCCTATTGTTGCCCCCTTGCCCACATGCGTGCGGCTGTATTGCCCGCGGCGGTTAACGGCGCTGCGGGGATTGGTGACGTTTGTGAATACACATGACGGCCCGAGGAAAACATCATCGTCACAAGTCACGCCTGTATAAACCGATACGTTGTTCTGTATCTTCACGTTCCTGCCCAGTACCACTTCGGGGAAGATAACGCAGTTCTGCCCTATGTTGCAGGCCTCACCTATTTTACAACCCGGCATTATGTGGCAGAAGTGCCAGATCTTCACATTGGCGGCTATCTCGCAGCCATCGTCTACAATTGCCGTGGGGTGTACGTAATAATCCATGACTAAAAGCCCCAAACCCCTAAAGGGGCTTCTTTTATGTTCAATAAATGTTGTTTCATAAATATCATTGTCTGAAAATTAGTTGCAGGAGCTCAATAGATGGTTCCCCTTTAGGGGTCAGGGGTTTAGTTTATAAAAGTGTAAGGTATCGTGGTAGTATGCTTTGTTATTCAGGTTCTTTGCTATGCGGTTAAATACTTCCAGCCCGCTTTTAAGACTGCACAACGATGTATCAGATACTGTTGTCAATACCAGTTTCGAGTAATCGGGTGTGGCATAAACTACTTTAAAGAAAATATACCCTACTTTCTGGTAATACACTTTATCGTTCCGTATATCGTCCCAGCATGCCACGTTGAGGAAGAGTGTTTCATTTATTTTTGAGAAGTGTACCTGTGATACATACTTTGGGTTGGAGCCACCATTCTCCCAGTATTTCAGGTCGTACTTAAAACTGTCGTTGGATTTTGTGATGACGATGATGTTATTTTTATCTGAGTCTTCGTTTGCCTGCCATTTGCCTATTAGGCCGTCATTTACCAATTCGGGCATGGGCTCATCCATGGGGTATTTAGCCACATTTTTGCAGCTAAACATCATCAGCAATGGCAGAACTATAAGCAAATATTTTTTCATGAGCCCAAGTTAAGATTTTATCATCGGATGATACTCACCTTTTGGTGCAACGGGCGTTGCCATGCGTATATCGTGCACTATATTGATGCTGGGCAGCGCTTCTGCAAGGCCAAAACCGTTACCTTTCAGTATCTCTTCATAGCTGCGGGTGTGCAGGTTGCCAAACCCTTCGCTGAATTCCACCTCGCTGCCATCGACGGTTATTGCACGGAATGTGCGCTGCCCTTTCTTTCTTACCTCACCGGGCAGGTAATTTTCATTAATGCTCAGGAACCACCGTACCCTTGCTTTTTTAAGGTGCAGGAAGCCTGCTGCCCTGTCTGCCTCCAGCACATGCACAGTATTTTCTTTTGCCCCGCCAAATATCCACGACAGCATATCAAAAAAGTGGATGCCAATGTTGGTAGCTATGCCGCCCGATTTATTCTGGTCACCCTTCCAGCTGATGAAGTACCAATTACCGCGCGATGTGAGGTAGGTAAGGTCTACATCATATATTTTGTCTGCAGGGCCGTTGGCTATCTTTTCTTTCAGTTCTATAATGCTGGGGTGCAGGCGCAATTGCAATATGTTATATACTTTACTGCCTGTTTCGTTCTCTATTTCTTTCAGCGCTTCCAGGTTCCATGGGTTCAGTACCAGTGGTTTCTCGCAAATGGCATCGGCACGGTTGCGCAGTGCAAAGCGTATGTGTGAATCATGAAGGTAGTTAGGAGTGCAGATGCTTACATAATCTATTTTGGTGCCTTTTCTCCTCAGCTTATCTATGTGCCTGTCGAAGCGCTCGAATTCTGTAAAAAAATGCGCATTGGGGAAATAACTATCCAGAATGCCTACGCTGTCAAAGTTATCCAGCGCAGCCTGCAGGTTGTTGCCGGTATCTCTTATGGCCATTAAATGTCGCGGAGCAATGTATCCCGCGGTTCCTATCATCGCAAAGTTCTTCATCGTTTACTTTTTATTCGCTTTCTCCAAAGCTCTCTTATACATAGCTCTTTCCTTGGGCACATTGGCCTGCCATGTATAGCATTCCTCCACAAACATACGGGTATTGTTGCGTACCATGCTACTGTTTTCTTTCAGCCAGTCAAGCGCTTTTTTTACTTCCCTGTCAAAATCCTGCTTTGGCTGTTCCCATAATTTTACCACATAGCCTAATCCGTATTTATTCAGCATATTGGCCATTTCCCCGGTGCCTTCCTCCAGTATCACCGGCACGCCGGCACCCAGGTATTCCCCGAATTTCACCGGCTGGGAAAAGTTGTTTTGCCTTGAGGGCGCACGCAGTAAAAGCCCGAGGTCCATGCCGGTAAGATAGTCGGCTACTTCATTCTGCGGCACACTTAATATACGCACCCTATCCATATCCAGGTTGAATTTGGTGAGCAGCGGTATCAGCCTGTCCTTGTTCTGTGTGATAAAAACAGCAACATTATTATTTGACTGAACCAGCGCCGACTGCATGAAAGGGATACCCAACTCTTCCAGGTACTGGTTTTTGTGCACGCCACCCAGGTAGAGTATAGCTACCCGGCCATTTATGTTCAGGTGCTGCCTTATTTGGTCGCGTTTAGTATCCGGTACCGTATTTTTCACACAACATGGCACAACCGTGGTGTCTTCCCCGGCTTTTACATGCTCTATAAGGTATTGGCGTAATGGTTCGCTTACTGTTGCTATCGCTTCAGAGTGGTCAACCGCATATTGCAGTCGCTCAAGGTCTTTAAAATATACGGCCTTCTGTACATCCGTCATATCGTCCGTACTTAAGATGTGATGGTCGTTGATGAAGCGCTCCAGCGGATAGAACCCACGTACGTCCAGTACAATGGCATCGCCTGCACTTTTTTTCTTTACCATGTACGGCCATTTAAAGAACATTTCCCCGCGGCAATGAAATACCACCTGTCCCTTTAAAGCCTTTCTTAACCTATGTGTTTTGCCCCTGCCGGGCCAGTTGTTAAGCCGGTTGATGCCGGCAACGATCTCTATCCGAACATCAGGGCACCGTTGTCTCAGCCCTGCGATAACAGCATTACTGTCTTTTTCGAAGGCTACCCGCATGGGCACTATTATCCATACTGAAACAGATAATGGCTTATCAGGCCCGGGAGTAGTTGCCTGCACCTGTGCCCGGTCGAATACCTGGCTGGCTACCAGTGGTGTTTTATGCTCTCCGCCACCTACTATATGTACCAGGTGGTATGAATTCTTCTGCTCAGACAAATCAAAAATAATATAAAGTGATTGTTGGTATAAAAATATTTTATACAGTTTAAGGGCACACCAGGTACAGGAAAGCATAAAAGTAATCAAATTCCGATGAAATCAGGTTTGCATGAGCTATCATAAATAACTCATGGCTTACTTACATTACTTCTTATTTGTGTATTTTTGTTCTTTCATTAGTGACCGGGTTAACAAATAATATTCTCCACAAAGAAAATCTCCACACATATAAATAGTATTTAATGAAATTATGTATAGTAGTAGGCGCCAGGCCAAATTTTATCAAAGCTGCGCCACTGGTTACCGCTATAAAAAAGTTCCAGAAAAAGCATAAAGACCTCACTTATTTTATCCTCCATACCGGCCAGCACTTTGATGTGAATATGTCGGATGTGTTTTTTGATGAAATGAAGATACCCCGGCCAGATTACCAACTGGATGTGGACATGGGCACGACCCATGGAAAGCAAACAGGTGAAATGCTTATTAAGCTGGAAGAAGTGATGATCAGTGAGCAACCAGATATGGTCATTTCTATAGGCGATACCAATTCCACACTTGCGGGCGCATTGGCTGCTGCAAAACTGGGTATACCTATAGCTCATGTTGAAGCAGGCCTGCGCATGTATGCCAAACACCTGGCAGAAGACGTGAACCGAGTGGTTACCGACCATATGTCCACCCTGCTTTTTGCACCATCTGCCGTTGGCCGTAAAAACCTTGAGCGGGAAGGTTTTCCTAAAAGTGCGATATGCCAGTACGGCGATGTAATGTATGATGCCCTTCTGCAATTTGATAAGATCGCGGACAAAACAGCAAAGGTATTCAAAGAACTGAAGCTGAAGAAGAAGGAATTCGTACTTGTGACCATGCACCGCATTGAAAATACATACAGTGTGGAGCGGGCAAGGATAATACTGGATGCCCTTGTGGATACGGCTAAAGATATACAAGTGGTATTGCCGCTGCACCCGCGTACGCGCAATATGCTGAAGGAGCATAGCCTGTATGATTATTATTGCGAACACCTGACCATAATAGACCCGATAGGCTACCTGGACATGCTGGTGCTGGAGAAACATGCAAAACTGGTGGTGACAGACTCTGGCGGTGTGCAGAAAGAAGCGTTTTACCAAAAAACACCGTGTATCTTCTATTTCGACGATAAGACATCGTGGAAAGAATTGGTTGAGCTTGGCTGGATGACAGAAGTAGTGCCGAAGTCGAAAGAGCAGATGTACAAGCAAATAAAAAAGGCGTTGCATGCCGGACCGGGCAGAAAAGGTAATCCCTATGGAAAAGGCGATGCAGCCGAATTGACAATAAAGAAAATTATTTCGCATTTAAAAGGAAAGAAATAGTTTTATAGCATGCTCAAACAATTCAAAAAAGCACTAGTACTGGCGCCCCATACCGATGACGGTGAATTTGGCTGCGGCGGCACCATCAACCGTCTGGTTGAGGAAGGTTGCGAGGTACATTATGTGGCTTTCTCCAGTTGCGAGGATTCGGTTCCGGCGGGGTTCCCGAAAGATATACTCGTGACAGAAGTGAAGAAAGCCACAGAAGTATTGGGAGTGAAGCCGGAAAACCTGCATGTGCTGAATTATAAAGTGCGTATGTTCAGCTACCACCGGCAAGAGATACTGGATGACATATTGAAAATAAAAAAGCAAGTAAATCCAGATGTGATCTTTATCCCGTCGCAAAACGATATACATCAGGATCATATCACTATTACTACAGAAGCTATACGTGCTGCCAAGGGTTGCTCGATACTGTGCTACGAGCTTACATGGAATAACTTTGACTTCAACAATGCGTGCTTCGTAACATTGGAGGAAAAGCATGTAAATAAGAAAATAGAAGCCATTAACTGCTATGCGTCGCAGGGACATAGGCCTTATTCTGATGTAGAGTTCCTGAAAGGACAGGCCAGGGTGCGTGGTGTACAATCTGGCAGCCATTATGCCGAAGCTTTTGAAATTATCCGCCTGCTGTTTTAAAACATGGATACAACTGTAGATATTCAGCCGTTAACCCCTGACATTGTAAAAAACAATGTAGGGCGGCTGATTGAAATGTCTAAACAACTGAAAGGCGACTACTGGACTTTAGAACATTACATGGGCGAACTGAACCGCAAGTGGGAATTGAGCTCTGCTGTTTACAAGGGCGATAGGCTTTGTGCGTTCATCATCAACTCAGAAAAGCCGGAATCATTGCATGTGCACAGGATTGTGGTATCGAAAGAGCTGCATGGGCTGGGCATAGGCAAGAAGCTGATCTATAAAATTGTGGAAGACGCAAAACGTCTTGGCAAGGGCGCTGTTACCCTGAAAGCTGAAAATGATAATCCGCAAAGCCTGGGCTTTTACAAAGGGCTGAATTTTGAGATAACAGGCGAGCAAGGACATTTAGTATTGATGACTCTAAAAGTAACTACATGACCGTAGCCATCCATCAGCCAAATTTTATTCCCTGGGTGGGCTATTTCAATAAAATAAACAAGAGCGACTTTTTTGTTTTGTTTGATGATGTGCAGTTTCCCCGTGCAAAAACATTCGGCAACCGTGTAGAGATAAAGACCAATAATGGGGCTGTATGGCTTACTGTGCCCGTTACCAATCGCGGCGAGCTGAATACCTTTAACGAGGTAGAGATAGATAATAACCAGAACTGGGCAAGCAAGTCGCTAAAGACCCTGAAGCTGGCTTACCAGAAAGCAGCTCACTTCAACGAGTACTGGGATGAATTTTCAGCCATCTATACCATCAGATACAATGTACTCAGCGAACTGAATATTGCCCTGATGAATTTTGCGGTAGCTAAGGCTGGTATTACTACTAAACTCGTTCGCTCGTCTGAGATACCGGAAGCCGCCGGGTTGAACGGCGAAGAAAAGATCCTTGCCATTCTTAAAAGCCTGAATGCGACAACTTACCTGAGTGGTAAAGGTGCCGGATCAAGGCGATATATAAATGAAGATGATTTTAAAGCAGCAGGCATAGAATTGGTATGGCAGAGCTATGAGCCTAAGCCGTATCGCCAGTTGTGGGTAGGGGAATTTATCCCTAACCTATCAATAATTGACCTATTATTTAACGAAGGGCCTGATAGCCTGAAGTATATACAATAACCATGTGTGGTATCCTTGCCATAATTAATAAGAACCGAAGCTGTACCGGGCGTGATCTGCAACGCGCTTGCAGCGTCATCAGGCACCGCGGCCCTGATGACGAGGGTTTTTTGACATGGTCGCCGGGAGAGGCGCCCGACATTTATGCAGGTGAGGATACAGCAACGTCTACTCTACAACATTGGAAGTACGATAACCTCCCACAAGATGCATCATTCAAAGTGGGCCTTGGGCACAGGCGGCTTTCCATAGTCGACCTTTCTCCCACCGGGCACCAGCCCATGCGGTTATCGCAGGCAGGATTATCTATTGTGTTCAATGGGGAGATATATAACTACCTGGAGATAAAGGCAGAGCTGGAAGAGATAGGCCATAAATTTCACAGCACCAGCGACACGGAAGTAATACTGCATGCATGGGAAGAATGGGGCGAAGACTGCATGGATGATTTTAATGGCATGTTTGCCTTTATCATTCTTGATGAAAAGAACCAGGAACTGTTTGCCGTGCGCGACCGGTTTGGCGTAAAACCGCTATATTATTATGAGAACGATAACGCTATCTATTTTGCGTCTGAGATAAAGCAGATACGCACTGCCCCGGGTTACAAATTTGAGCTAAATGAACCCATTGCCCGGCAATACCTGGCCATCGGCGTTACTGACCACAGCATAGATACTTTTGATACGGGCATAAGGTCTGTTAGCCAGGGCGACTATATCGTGGTTGACCTGTCTGCGGAAAAAATGGAACCATTTTTATCAGGCTGGTACTCCGAGGGTAAGAATCAAAAATTCAGGAACTTCGAAGAAGCAGCAACATTATACAGGGATACACTTACCAGTGCCGTGAACCTGCGCCTGCGTTCTGATGTGAAAGTGGGTTCGTGTTTATCAGGCGGATTGGACTCATCCAGTATCGTATGCATTGCGGCAGACCTACTCCAACAGAAAGAAGATTTCGCGGGGCAGGAAACGGTTACGGCTTGCTTTAACGACCTTAAGTACGATGAGTGGAAATTTGCTGAAGAAGTAGTGAACAAGACAAATGCGCACCCACATAAGGTATTCCCCTCCTTCAAATGGCTGCAACAGGACATAGATAAACTCATCTGGCACCAGGACCAGCCATTCAGCAGCACGTCCATCTTCAGCCAGTGGGCGGTGTTCCAGAAAACGAACGAGGTTGGACTTAAGGTAATGATAGATGGACAGGGGGCTGATGAGCAATTGGCAGGGTATGGCGGGCACGACGTTTCTATGTATGCCGGTCTGCTGCGTAAAATGAAACTTGGCGAACTGTATGATGAAGCGCTGCATTACAAAAAAGAAAAAGGCAAATGGCCTGTTGGCTTTTTGTTGGGTGCGTTGCAGCTGAACTTCGGCAGGGGCATTGTGCCTGCTAAATACAGGTTGAAGAACCCGCCAGCTATTGACTGGCTCTCGAAGCCGGAACGAGGTGGTATATTCACTTTTATAGCCACGAATATGGTGGAATTTCTAAGGTGGCAACGGCAATTCCAACCGTTGCCTGCACTCCTCCGCTACGAGGACCATAATTCAATGGCGTGGAGTGTGGAGTCGCGCACGCCGTTTATGGATTATAGGTTGGTGGAACTAAGTGAGTGCCTGCCGGAAAGGTATATTGTTAAGCACGGGGTGAAAAAGCGCATCCTGCGGCATGCCATGCACGGTATCATACCTGAGATTATTGCGAACAGGCGAGATAAGATGGGATTTGTAACCCCGGAGGAAATGTGGTTGCGCGGCGAGGGCAAGGAATGGTTCCTGGAACATATAGATAAAGCCTGCAAACAATTTGGCGGCACATTGCTGAATGCGGAAAAGGTGAAGCAATACGTGAACGATATACTGGAGAACAGGCGTGAGTTTGATTCTATGCCGTGGCGGA
The DNA here is from genome assembly GCA_021155965.1 of Flavipsychrobacter sp. GTDB lineage: Bacteria > Bacteroidota > Bacteroidia > Chitinophagales > Chitinophagaceae > Nemorincola. The sequence continues at coordinate 62,640 of JAJNBJ010000019.1, read as the reverse complement.
TAGTTTGTTTTTATAAATGGTATAACCAGGTGAATGGCGGGTAAACAGAAAATAGCATTCTTCTGCCATCCCTACCACAGGGGTGGTGTCACCCGCTGGATGGCTGATGCTGCTATTGCGTATGATAAACAGGGGTTGGAAGTCTATTTTGTTACTGTTGAGCCTGTAAAGGAATTCTTCTCTGCCAAAGGCAGGGAAACGCTGTTGCAGCTCTTGGGCAAAGAACCTAATGCGGTAAAAACCATCACCGCAAAAGCGGGCTACGAATTTGAATTCGGCACACCGCAGTACCGGGCCTATATTTATAAGCAACTATTGGTACAGCTTCCCGCGGGCACGCCCATCATCCTGTCTGACGACCTTGCAGTATGGGCGGCGGCCACAGCGCTGCACCGCGGCTACCCCATAGTCGGCGTGATGCACGCTGATGAAGCGCATTATTATAAACTTGCGGAACAATATTACCACAGCGTGGCAGTGCTTGCCTGTGTATCCCACAGAGTGCATCATACAGTGCAAAAAAAGGTACCCGCCTTTAATCCCTCGCATATCTTCACCATCCCCTGCGGCATCAACCTGCCACCGGCTGGCGGGAGTGCCGCTATCCATGGCGATATGCTGCAACTGGCCTATGTGGGCCGTGTGAGTATTTACCAGAAACGCGCCACCGACCTTGCGAAGATATGCGCAGCACTTGCCAAGGATGGTATTCGTTTTCACCTGTCTGTTATTGGCGACGGCGACGCAAAAGCGCCGCTCGAGGCAGCTATTAAGGCCGAAGGGCTGCAGCAGCATGTAACCTTTTATGGCTGGTTATCCCAGAAAGAGGTGGCGCAACACTTATCCAATACGGATATCCTCCTGCTCACCTCCGATTTTGAAGGCACGCCCATAGCCATGATGGAAGCCTTTGCTGCCGGTTGCGGCATGGTGGGCACACGCGTGAGCGGTATAGAAGATTATGAGCTGCACCCGCTGGCGCCAGATTGCCTGGGTGTGTATGAAACAGGCAATATTGAAGAAGCCGTAGCTAAAATAAACAGGCTTGCAGAGGTTCCGGCTGCCACACGGCGCCACTCTGCACGGCAACTGGCTGAGGCTGAATTCAGCATGGAGGTGTGCCTGGAAAGATACGCGAAAGCCATTAGTACTATTGCGCCTGTGACAACTGCAACCACGCCGGAGATAACGCTTTCCTTAGCAGATAAACTCCGGTCGCGGATTATTGCACTGGCCCGAAAATTAAAGACCGGGCAGTAAAAGAGCATAAAAAAGCCTTTATGATGCTGATCATAAAGGCTAGGAATTTGTTATTTGGATTTTGGTATTGCTCTTAGATCTTCCAGTCATCCACATTATCGCCTTCATTGGCAACAACGGCAGATACTTCAGGAACAGAAACGGTTTCTGCCGCTTCTACTGCCTCAACAGCAGCAGCAACTGCTGCATTGCCTTCTTCATTCTCCTGGTCGTGGTTGAAAGCGTCGAAATCAAAATCTGGCATCAGGTCTGTTTTCACGTAGTTGATGGTTTCTGTAAGCCCGGCCAGGAATTTGTTGAAATCTTCCTTGTACAGGAACATCTTATGGCGGTCGTAACCATTATCGTCGAAACGTTTTTTGCTTTCTGTAATGGTTATGAAGTAATCGTTACCACGGGTAGCACGCACATCAAAAAAGTAAGTCCTTCTTTTACCTGCTTTTATACGTTTGCTATACAAGCTCTCATTACGGCTTTCGCCCCTGTTTTCTCCAAAATTTTTGTTTTCGTACGCCACAATTCTTTGTTTTAGTGTGATGAATATCTCACAAATTTAGTTAAAGCCGCCAAGTAACCAAATTTCGTCACATATTTATCGCTATGTCATTGCAATTAATAGGTTAAAAACCCATTTTTATTTAATAAATTGCAATATCCAACAATTATTACCCTATGCGTATTGTGCTTTTTCTGGTTTTATGGACTTTCCACTTCGGAGCAAACGCACAGATGTTAGTTTATACCGTAGCCGGTAGGTTGACTCCTACTACACTTGGCGATGGGGGGGGGCTGCAACTGCTGCTCAACTTGGAAATACTGAGGGCATTTGGATGGAGCACATAATCTTTATATTGCTACACTTGATCACAGAATTAGAAAAGTTACATCTGCCGGAATTATTACAACAATAGCTGGTACGGGCGTAAGCGGTTATTCTGGAGATGATGGATTAGCAACGCTTGCTAAATTAAATAGTCCTTATGGTTTGTTTGCCGACTTTTTAGGCAATGTTTACTTTGCTGATATGGGAAATAATCGTATTCGGAGGGTAGATGCAGCAACCGGTGTAATTACTACAATAGCTGGGAACGGAATTTCTGGTTTCAATGGAGATAATGGTCCAGCAACAAATGCAGAATTACATAATCCTGATAACGCTTATTTGGATAGCTTTGGTAATGTATTTATAGGGGAGCAATGGAAGATCCGAAAAATTGATATTGCCACAGGTATTATTACAACATTTGCGGGAACTGGTATAATTGGAGGTGGAGGGCATGGAGATGGTGGGGCCGCAACGGCAGCGCGAATAAATTACGCATCAACAATGAGTTTTGATAAAAATGGTAATTTCTATTTTGCAGATCGCGGCGGGAGCAGGATAAGAAAAATAAGCACAATCGGTATAATATCTACGGTTGTTGGAACTTCTTATGGGTATTCAGGAGATGGAGGCCCCGCCACTGTCGCACAGGTTAATAACCCAATAAGTTTTGCTTTCGATAGCTTGGGCAATATGGTGATTGGAGACAACGGTAATAACGTTTTCCGCTTGGTAAATACGCAAACGGGCATTATATACACTATTGCGGGGGACACCAGCACTCATGCTACTGCCTTAGAAGGTACACCGGCTACCAGCACGCAAATGCATCCAGAATTTATTTATCTTGACCAGTTTGGGAATATCTATTATTCCAATTGGGGAGCACAAGTGCGGAAGATTACAAATTATTATACAACGATGGCTAGAGCATCTTTTGATCAAATACTACTATCACGTTGTTCAAATATTATCATCTACCCCAATCCCACCCACAACGAAATAACCATCACCACTACAAGCCAAATAGAAAACATAGCCGTACTTAATATGCTGGGTGAGGTAGTGGCCTCGCCGTGGGTTGCTCCAAAAGAGAAAGAAGTGCAATTGAATGTCCGCCACCTGTCGGCAGGTATCTACTTCGTAAAGGTGAATGGGATGTATGCAGGGCGGTTTGCGAAGGAGTAAGATTTATTTAACTTCATATGGGTTCAGTACCAGCAATCCTTTAATGTTCTGAAAATCGGTAACATTTCGTGTTAACAGAGTCAGGTTGAACACTATTGCAGTAGCGGCGATGATTGCATCGGGTGTCTTGATCTTGCGGATCTTTCGTAACGCAATTGTTGCGGTTACTATTTCTTCGTTCAAGTCAAAGACAATTGCAGCATTTGCGAACTCAGTCAATAAAGTATAGGTATGCTCCGGTGGCTTGTATCCAAGCACCTCTATTTTGGTAATTATTGAAATATTGGGGATCGCATTGATTACATCATTCATGAAAGACATTCCTGTCAGTGGTAATTTTCCATCCAGGTAGTCAATAACAATATTTGAATCAATTAAGAATTGCTGTCCCATTCGTTGCGGCTTCGGGAAATGTGCTCCTGGAAATTCTTGTATTCCTCATCTGATAAATTCAGCTTACCCCCGAATTTGTCAGATAACTTTTCTTTTGCAGGCACGTCCCGCTTCAACATCTTGATAAGATGCAAATCCTCAAGCTCCTTTAATAATTTCAGGGCTTTATTATTAGTTATCTGAACGATTACAGTCTCCACATTACAAATTTACTACAATTTAATCATTTTACGATTTCTCTCCAAAGCAATCCAATAAAAAACGGCTGTCCCTCAGGCCAGCCGTTCGCAAAAAAATATCGCAGTATTACTCTAATTTGAACACGATGGGCAGGGTAAAGTACACCGGTACCGCTTTACCATTCTGTTTGCCGGGTTTCCATTTAGGCATGGCTGCCACTACGCGCTTTGCTTCCTCATCGCAGCCGCCGCCAATGCCGCGCTGCACAGTAACATCGCTTACAGTGCCATCAGGGTTCACCACAAACTTAACTATCACGCGCCCGCTTATGTTGCTTTCGCGTGCGGCATCGGGGTAGCGCAGGTTCTTCTGCAGGTACTGGTTAATGTCATATTCAGTAGCCGGCATTTGCTCCACATAAGTGAAGATGGTGGGTGGCGGTGGTGCTTCCACAACACCTGTACCTTTATCAGGCTCCACTATACCGGGGTCAATTCCTTCAGGGTCGCCTTTCACTGTCTCCTTGCCTGCAGCCACTATTTCTTTCTGTGGTGGCGGCACTTCCTCTTCTTTTACTTCTTCGTCCTTCTTAATTACCGGTGGTGTAAATTTCACTGTTGGTTTCACCGGTGGTGGTGGCGGTGGTGGTGGCGGTGGTGGTGGTTTTTTGGGGTCGATAGGTGGCGGGTCCATCAGGGTCACCTGTTTCACCATAGCCACTTGTTTCTTTTCCTGCTTCAAACTCTTGCTGATTATGGCATACGCTGTTGTGAACAACGCCACCCCCGCCAGCAGCAGTAACGACCTTGTTACGCGCTTGGGGTAGTTTTTGCGCAACTCATAGCCACCGTATTTTTTATTACGGCCTTCAAAGACAATGTCTAAGTAGTCGCTGCTTAATATTTTATTAATATCCATTTTCTATTTCATTGCGGGGGCACTGCCGCCCTTATTATTAATTATTGACCGCTTGCTGCTTCGGTCTCTTTTATAAAGCCCTGCTCTATATCAGAAATATCAATGATGGCGTAAACCCTTATGTCGTTGATGTTCATTTCATCCAGTATATTCACCAGGTCGCTGTAGGTGCTGGTGGTATCTGGTTTAATAAGCACCGTTGTTTCGTCCTTGGCGGTCAGCTGGCCTAAACGCTTCATATCGTCCACCATCTTCTTTTTCTTGATGATCACATCACGTATGCCTTTTGCAGGTGTAAAGTAAGTGATCTGCAGATCGGGTGCCTTGTTCGGATCATCACCTATGCCTTCATAATAGTAGATGCGGTGGTTTTTGCTCAGCAGCACGGTGAGCGCAACACTGTTTTTTATTTTGTTCTTCTCTTCCTCCTTCAGCTTCTCATCTTTGTAGGGCATGTTTATCTCCATCGTCTTTGGCTTAGCCAGCGTGGTGGTGAACATGAAGAAGGTGATCAACAGGAACCCAAGGTCCACCATTGGAGTAAGATCGATACGCGTACTTAATTTTTTACCTTTTTTGACCCCGGGGCCCTTTTTATGCCCCCCGCTACTCGAGGTATCCATTTCTGCCATGGCGCAATATTTTGTTTTATGTGGGCCTCCCCACCAGTTACTTTAATTTGTTTATGCCTTATGCTTTTCAGCATAGGCCGCAGTTCCTTCCGGCACTGCTTTGAGGTTGGTTATCAGGTTGAACTTGAATATCTTATAACCTTCCAGTGTTTTGATTATTTTCTGCACATTGGGGTAAGAGGCATCGCCGTCTGCTTTTATACAGATACGGAGCTTGGGGTTTTGCAACCTTGCACTCTTTACCCACTCTGCCAGTTCGTTGTTTACTGATAATACCGAAGTATCAACAGGTACACCCGGGGCTGAAGCATCAAATGCCTTTTGCTCATCAGGTGCAGCGGCCAGGTACTGCTTAAGCTGTCCGAACGGCACGCCGATAGACGAACCGAGGGCAAATGCCGTTTTTTCCTGGTCTGTAAGGCCCAGGTTACGGTTTGTATTCACCTCGTCTATCAACTCCTTCCTTTTCAGTTTGTTATCTATAGAGAAAAATATACGTCCTTTCGGATCTACAGTTAACAGCATAATATCAACATCAGGCAATATTATTTCTGATATAGAAGACGGGGTTTTTACCACAACCGGCTCATCAGGCTTGAACTTGGTTGCCAACATAAAGAATGTCAGCAGCAGAAAAGCCACGTCACACATCGCAGTCATGTCGATGTGTGTACTTTTCCTTGGTAATTTCGCTTTAGGCATTTTAAATTTCTGCTTTAATTAATAAGATCCACTTTTTTGCGAATTCCACAAATCAGCTTATATTTTTATTTCATGCAGATAATATTGTTGCCTGCATGAAATATAGTTATTACCTGTATGTAGAAGCAAAGCTTTGTGTGAGGGTAAAGCCGCTTTCGTCTATGCCATAAGTGATACCATCTATAATAGTAGTATAGAAGTTATAAGCCACAATAGCGAAGAATGATGTACCGATACCGAGGGCGGTATTGATAAGGGCCTCAGAGATACCTGCAGCAAGTGCGGCAGCATCGGGTGCGCCAGCGCTGGACATAGCCGCGAATGAACGGATCATACCCAATACCGTACCGAAAAGACCCAGCAGCGTAGCGCAAGAGGAGATGGTTGAGAGGAACACCAGGTTCTTCTCCAGCATAGGCAGCTCCAGCGCAGTAGCTTCTTCAATTTCTTTCTGGATGCTCAGCACTTTCTGGTCGGTATCCAGGTCGGTGTTGTGTGTCATCTCGCGGTATTTTACAAGGCCCGAGCGCATAACATTACCTACAGAACCTGCCTGCTTGTCGCACTCAGCGATAGCAGCGTCTATGTTCTTGTTAGCAAGGTGGTACTGCACTTTACGAACGAATTCGCCTGCATCCATTTTGCCTTTTGCTTTAAAGATGGTGAGCGCGCGCTCTACGATGAAGCAAAGCAGCGTGAGCAGTGTAGCCATAAGGATAGGAACCACGAAACCACCGGAATACATGAGGCCTAATATGTCCCCGGTTTTTGGGTGATGTTTTTCGGCATCAGAAAAGTGCGATGCGTCGCCGAGGATGAATGTGTAGATAAGTATACCCGCCGCAATGCAGGCAACCACTACTATAAAATTCATTAAAAAGTTACTTGAGTTCTTTGGTTTCCCGGCAACGTTTCCCTTTGATGCGGCCGCCGCTTTTACTTCTGCCATAAATTTGATTTTAGTTTTTGTGTTTTCTGATATAATTAATGATAAAAAATTTTTGTGCGTTTGCAAAGATATAAGTCCACCCCTGAAAAACAATTACAGGAATGGAAAATATTTTGCCAAAAATAATCGTTTGGATATAACGTGCTATACGTCATCTGTTATCTTTTTGTAACGAAACCTAAAAACGAATGGAGTAAATAATTATTGTCTCAAATAGGCTAACAGATTAGTCTTTTTAAAATGAGCACGGGGTGGTGAAAATATGCTCCCAGGCATATAGACGTAAATGAGAGCTATTTCCTTTGTATTTTTGCTGATATTTTTTTCTTTGTAAAGCGATAGGCGTATTTGCAGTAATATTTACCTCAAATAATATCAATATGAATTTGAACATGATGACAATAATGGGTTTGCTGGCAATAGGCTTATTAGCAGGTGTACTCAGCAGCTTGGTAGGTATAGGAGGTGGTGTGGTGATAGTGCCTGTGCTGGTAATGGTATTTGCCATGAGCCAGAAGATGGCGCAGGGCACATCGCTGGCGTTGATGCTGCCGCCGATAGGGTTGTTGGCGGTGTTCAATTATTATAAAGCCGGTTACGTGGACTTTAAAATAGCAGGCGTGCTGATGGTAGCATTTGTTGTTGGCAGCTACTTTGGCAGTAAGTTTGCCCTAAACCTGGAAGAAGTTACCTTAAAGAGAATTTTCGGTGGGCTTTTGCTGGTGCTGGCGGTCAAGTACCTCTTTTTTGTAAAGTAACTTACGTAAATACTTTTTTTCTAAATAGAAACTAGCCTTAATTTCGCGGTCTCAAAAAACTGCCCGCGTATGCGGGAATAATATGACACAACGCAGGACAAAGATCAAAGACATCTTAAACAGCGATAAAAGCGAATATAAAGTAAATATAAAGGGATGGGTGCGCTCGTTCCGCAATAACCAGTTCATAGCCGTGAATGATGGGAGCTGCATGGGCAACCTGCAGGTGGTGATAGAACTGGGCACCGATGAGGCAATTGTAAAAGCCATTAATACCGGTGTTTCTGTAAGCGTGGATGGAACGGTGATACCCTCACAGGGCAGGGGACAGAAGTACGAAGTAAAGGCAGATACTATAACGATACTTGGCGAGTGCGACCCGGAAAAATTCCCGCTGCAGCTTAAGAACAAGCCGAGCCTGGAGTACCTGCGCGAGATAGCGCACCTGCGTTTCCGTACCAATACATTTGGCGCAGTGTTCCGTGTAAGGCATACGCTGGCATACGCCATACATAAATTCTTTAACGATCGTGGCTTTGTGTACCTGCATACGCCAATCATCACGGCGTCGGATGCAGAAGGTGCAGGGGAGATGTTCAAAGTAACAACACTGCCCTTTGATAATGCACCGCATAATGAGGATGGTACTATAGATTTTAAAGAAGACTTTTTTGGCCGTGCTACCAACCTTACTGTGAGCGGGCAATTGGAGGCAGAACTGGGTGCTATGGCCTTCAGCGAGGTATATACCTTCGGGCCTACCTTTCGTGCGGAAAATTCGAATACAGCACGCCACCTTGCGGAATTCTGGATGATAGAACCGGAGGTTGCCTTCAATGATATATATGACAACATGGACCTTGCCGAGGACCTGCTGCAATATATTATTGACTATGCCATGAAGAACAACAGGGAAGACCTGGAGTTCCTCGCTCAGCGCCTGGCAGATGAGGAGAAGCAAAAACCGATGAACGAGCGCAGCGAGCTTGGCCTGATAGAAAAACTGGAATTTGTACTGAACAATAAATTTGAGCGCATCACGTATACAGATGCTATTAACATACTGCTGGAGTCACCTGCTTACAAGAAGAAGAAATTCCAGTATGATGTGAGCTGGGGTATAGATATGCAGAGCGAGCATGAGCGCTACCTGGTGGAAAAGCATTTCAAAAAGCCGGTAATTGTTACGGGCTACCCTAAAGAGATAAAAGCTTTCTACATGCGCCAGAACGATGATGGCAAAACTGTAGCGGCTATGGATATACTAGCTCCGGGTATTGGTGAGATAGTGGGCGGTTCGCAAAGGGAAGAACGTTTGGATAAACTAACCCAGCGCATGCAGGAAATGCACATACCTGTGGATGAGATGTACTGGTACCTGGATACCCGCCGTTTTGGTGCTGTGCCGCATGCGGGTTTCGGGCTGGGTTTTGAGCGCGTAGTATTGTTTGTTACCGGTATGACCAACATACGCGACGTAATTCCTTTCCCCCGCACACCGAAGAACGCTGAATTCTAAGAAAATTTAATCGCAAGGGGCACAAAGGTCGTTCATAAAGGGTACAAAGATATTCTTTGTATCTTCTGTGTTATGCCTTGGTACCCTTGTGGTTAAAAAATTTTCATCCGGGTCATTCGCAGTGAAGCCTTTCAGGCTACTTATTCAATGTTCGATACCCGTTGCTCCGCCATATTTTTGAACAAAAGCTTGCATCTGTTTCAACGAAGCATTAATATAGGTTTGATCACTTGTTAGCTCAAATATCAGTCTATAAGTATCCTCACCATTTCGTTCAAGACCGCCTTTAATAATACAATGCCCTCTTTCATCATATACAACCTGCATTTTCAAATTCTTTTCATAAGAATCAAAAATGGCTTCACCGCATAACTGCTCCTGGCAAATTTGAACTTGGTGGCAAAATTCATAAATATCATTGGTAGTGATCCATATTAAATCATTTACCTCATAATTCGGCGATTTGATTTTTACAGAACAAGATGCATCATATCCGCCAAAAGGGCTGGTTGAGTGAGGGAAGTCAGGTACTTCTTTGATAACTAACTTTATTGACCCGCCGTACCCTTTAAGTTCAAATTCTTCCATAAACAATATTACAAAACTCACATGATTTTAGCCAAAGCTATACAAAGGGCACATTTGATCTTAAATACCCGCTAAACGGTATGTAATTATCCGCTAAATAGCAATATTTTTAATGGCTATTATAATGAAACAGCTACTGCTTTTTTTAAGTGTTCTTTTCTCACAAAAGCTAAATGCTCAAAGCATTTTGCGGCTGCAGCATATAACTGTGGAGGATGGACTGTCTCAAAATTCAGTCAATCATATACTACAGGACGCACATGGTTTTATGTGGTTTGCCACCGGCGATGGGCTGGATAGATATGATGGCAAAGACTTTGTGGTGTATAAAAGCCGGTTCAATGATACGCTGGCATCGCAAATGAAGGACCGCAATATCAACTCCAGTGTTTTTGAAGACAGGGCTAACCGGTTCTGGATGAGTACGGATGCCGGGCTGTCTTTTATGAATACCCGGAATGGAAAATACAAGGTTGTTATAGACTACGATGCAAACAGAAATGCCGCTCACCTGTTAGCAATGGATAGTGAGTATGTGTGGGCTTCGGTATTGCGGATAGGTGTTTTTCAGATCAACGCCACAACATTGCAAAAGACCTTGTACCCGTTTACTGACTCATTGCAGTTAAAATCGCCCAGGGTTTTTCCCATCTATAATGGTGTGACTACGGCTGAGGGCTTGTGGATAGCAGACGATGCGGGGCTGTTATTCTTTGATAAAAAGAAACAAAAAGATGAACGGCTGCTGCATAGTAACGATATTACCAGTGTTAACCTCTTGCATGATGGCAGGCTATTGCTTACTGCCGTAGGTGGTATATATTTCTATAATACCGGCACCAGGAATGCAGAGTTTGTGCCACTAAAAAATGAGGCGGGCAACAAGCCAATGATATGGGAGAGCTGCGCGGAGGATGAAGCCACACATACGGTTTACCTGGGCTGTATGAATGACGGTGCAATAGGGAAATTCAACCTGGGCACACGTGCCTTTGAGCTAATTAGTTTTCAGAATAATCCCGTCAACTGCTTATTCATAGACCGCTCGCAAAACCTATGGGTGGGAACGGAAGGTAATGGCTTATTCAAACTGGATATAAAGCAGCCTAAATTTTTCTGTTATGCACCTGATGTATCTGTGATAGGGAACGGTAGCTCATTTATGGCAAAGAGCATTTATCGGGATGATTCCGGGAAAATATGGATAGGGACTTATAACAACGGCCTGATCATTTATGACCCGGTAACACAACAGCAGAAAACTGTGCCGCTACACGTGCCGATAGAAACATTCCTGGTATCCACTTTGTTCAAAGACTCTGCCGGCTATGTGGTAGCGGCAATAGGGAGTTATATCCTCTGGCTTGACCGGCTGACCGGGTCTGTAAAGAAACAGGCAAGGTTGCCCCTGACCCTTGAAAATTCACCCGAGGACCCTATCATTTTTTCGATGGTGGAGTGGAAGAAAGGCCATTATCTTTTAGGCACTAACCTCAGTTTTTTTTCGTTGTATTTTGAAGGTGATGCCGTTGTGATAAAAAGGCCACGTGTTAACCGTACCCGCCAACATGTAAGTTCCTATACTTATAATCTTCACCTGGAAAAAGATGGTGTGATAAATGTGGGCAAAAGAAGTGGTTACCTGAAGATCAGGATGCTGCAGGATACAGTTTTACAGGTGCTCGAGGAAGCCTTCGACCGTATAGCTGTCCGGCATTTTTATAAGAGTACCCGTACGCCGGTTTTATGGATAGCCACTGAAAAAGGGCTGGTGGCTTATAATACGATCTCAAAAAAGACTGCCACTTTTGATGAGTCTGCGGGACTGGCAAACAGTTGTGTATATGCTATACTACCCCAGAACGATAGTATGCTTTGGATAAGCACCAACAAAGGGCTGTCGTTTGTAAAAGTGCACTATGTGGAAAAAATAACCGCTGACTTTATTAATTATACTTCAAAAGACGGGCTGCAATCTAATGAGTTCAATACCGGAGCATATTATGTGGGTAAAGACGGTACGCTATACTTTGGAGGCATTGCTGGTATCAATTGGTTCAACCCGGTGCAGGTGAAGCCAAACGTGCACCCGGCACAGCCTGCAATTGCAGAGATATTTATCAACGATTCGCTCTTTGCTTGGGATACTGCTAATTATGTACAGGTACTCGAGCTGCCGTATAAAAAAAATACGGTCAGTTTTTCCCTGCGGGCGCTTGAATTCACCCGTCCGGACCAAAACCACTTTGCTTATATGCTGGTGGGGTTGGATAAAGACTGGGTATATACTGCCAATGACAGGGTGCGTTACTCCAACCTCAGGCCGGGCGAATATACGTTCATGCTGAAGGCGAGCAATAACGAAGGGGTGTGGAATGAGGAGCCTTTGACGATGAAGATCATCATACACCCGCCATTCTGGGAAACGTGGTGGTTTAGGTTATTGTCGGTTATTGTAGCAGTTGCCGTAGCTGTGCTCAGTATACGGTTATACGTAAGGCAAAAGGTGCGAGCAAGAACACGGGAACTGGAGAAGCAGCAATTACTGTATAAGGAGCGGTTACGTATTTCCAAAGATGTGCATGACGATCTTGGTTCAGGCCTGTCTAAAATATCACTGATGGCAGAGCTGGCTAAAAAGAAAGTTGCGGGTGATGCGAACCTGAAGGAAGATATACAGCACATCTCATCGACCTCTAAAGAACTGGTGGACAATATGCGCGATCTTATCTGGGTGCTTAACCCTGAAAATACCACGCTGGAACAATTAGTAGCGAGATTAAGGGAATATTGTGCAGACTACCTGGAGCATATGCCTATAGATGTTACACTCCGTTTTCCGGATATTGTGCCACAGATGCGCATATTGAGGGAAGCGCAGCGGAATATATTCCTGACATCGAAAGAGGCGATCAATAATTGTATCAAACATGCACAAGCAAACCAGATCAGCATATCCCTCGCTGTGGACAATAATTTATTAAACATAAGAGTGCAGGATAACGGCAAGGGGTTTGACATGACGCATCTAAAAGGGCGGGGGAATGGCCTGAGGAATATGAAGCAGCGCATAGAGCAGATAGGCGGAGCGTTTAACATTGCTTCGGTACCCGGTAATACCACTATCAGTATAACTGTACCGTTCGAAAAACTGCTGTTCAGGGAAAATACCACTTTAATGTAATTGCAGGTATTTGCCTGGTGAGTACTTTTACATCATCTTATATACTTAGTTATGACAATCAGAGTAGCAGTAATAGAAGACCAGAAAGACACCCGCGATATGCTGGCCGTACTGATAAACGGCAGCGAGGGGTATAAATGCGTGGCCACTTATGAAAATGGCGAAGACGCAATAAGCGCCATACCCGAGCTGGAACCAGATGTGGTGATGGTGGACATACATCTGCCCGGGCTTACCGGTATCGAGAGTGTAAGAAAGCTGAAGGCATTATGCCCTGAGATGCAGTTCATTATGTGTACCTCGCTGGAGGACCCGGAGAATATATTCAATGCGCTTCAGGCAGGTGCTACGGGCTACCTCACTAAATCAACCACTCCTACAAAGATATTGGAGGCAATTGCCGATGCCTACAATGGCGGAGCGCCTATGAGCAGTCAGATAGCCCGGAAAGTGCTCACTTTCTTTCAGGCGAAGGAGGAAAAAGTAAATAAGGAGCTCGACAAGCTTTCGGCAAGGGAACAGGAGATACTCGATTATCTGTCAAAGGGTTATCGTTACAAAGAGATAGCTTCACTACTGTTCATTAATATAGAAACTGTGCGCAAGCATATTCATAATATATATGAAAAATTGCAGGTGAATTCGCGTACCGATGCGTTAAATAAAGTTTTTCCCAAGCCTAAAGGCCTGTATGCGCTGGCTATATAAAGCTGAAAAATACCACGATAGTGGTATTTCATTAGCTTTAGCCTTAGTTAATATTGCATAATAATTATAACACAAAAACTCACCACAATATGTTCAAAAAACAATTAATGCTCGCCGCCCTTCTGCTCCTTTCGATAGCATCGAACGCCCAGAAGAAAAATCCGTTCTATTACGAACTGATCAGTAACGATAGTAAAACTATCAATTTCGTATTCGGTTTTTACCCCACTACCTACAACTATGTGGAAGGGAAAGATGTTGACCCATATACCAATGTGAAGGCTGCCATCATCAATAATGCTAAGAACAGCCTGGACTGGAATAACTACAAGATCATGATATTGCTGAAGAATGGCAAGCTGATACGCAGCTATACCACGGTAGCTAAAGATGGTGATTATGCATGTGAATACAATGTAAAAGGCAGTGAAACGCACTACCAGTATTTCTGCTTCCATCACAAATTCACCAACGAAGATATGGACAAAGTGTGGCTGGTGATGGGTGATGACCAGATATTCAACCTGGCATATGATAAGAACGAATAATTTCCCAGGGGTTGGGATTTAGCAAGAGAGCCGCATTTTTTAAGTGCGGCTCTCTTGCTTTTAAGATTTAATGCTGCTGGTAACTTTCCAGGGGTTTAACACTTTTATAGTGTGGTGTATCTTCATTAATGGCTATTATATCATAATAATACTGCCTTACTTCCCTGGTTTTATCGATAGGCGCTTGTTTCGATGGGCGAATGAGGAGGTATTGACCTCTCATGCCAGTAGTATGTGTTGAAAATTTATAATATTTCTCAATATTGTCAAACTGTTCGGCAAGCACAAGCTGCCCTCCTTTTAATTGCTGACCGGGTTTTAGTGTGGTAGTGTAATGTTCTTCTCCCCGTGTTGCATCTACTGTTACAGTATATTTCGTTTTGTTAATGAACCAAAACTCTGATGAATAAATAATGGCACAGGTAACAACATTGGAAGTATCTTTCTTTACGAACTGTTTGGGAGGTTCTTGTTTTATTGTACGTACGTGGTGGTAGTCGTCCCAGTTATGCTCTGTTTCACCGGTCTTCTTGCCATCTTCTGAAAAAGTAGTTACAGAACTATACCATTGTATGCCACCATCCGGCGCACTACGCCAGGATGCTTTTTTAACTGCGCCATTGGCATAATACTCAAATTGCACATGTGCGCTTCCGCCTATCTTTCGTATCTCATTTTCATAGATCAGTTCACCTTTCAGGTTATAGGCACGGACTTTGCCAAAACGGTTATTGGCATCATAACATTCAGAGGTTGACACCTTCTTGTTTTTGAAGTATCGATACGTACACTTTTTATAGTCCTCAGCAGATACGGCGATGCTACAAAGGATCAGTAAGAATAGCAGAAACGGCATTCTCATATGAATAACAGACACAAAAGTCCAGTAATTCCATAATTCCAAAGAAACTAGATGTCTTTTCCTTTCCATCTGCCACTTTTCAGGTAAAAGCCGGCGGCTATGAGCAGGGCTATCCAGTAAACGAATTCTGAGCCCCAGCAGAGGTATAAGGGGCTATGCCACACGTAAATAATGAAATAGCAATACACAAGATAAATGCCCACACAGGTCATTTCTATGGTAAGGTTTACCAGGGTATTGCCTGTGCCAACCACTCCGTTAAATACCACGGTGGAGAGCGACATAATAAGTGTAGCCAGCACAATTACACGAAGGCTGGGAATGGCAAAATCTATCAGGGAAAGGTCGCTGGAGTAGATAGAAAGGAATTGCTGCGAGAAAGCAAGCAGTATCACGCAAATTACCACAGCGTAGAGGAAGCTAAGCTTGCATATTTTTATGATCACGCCAACCACTTCCCTGCGCTTGCCCTGGCCTATAATATTGCTCACCATGGTGTTACATGTGGTGGCCAATGCCCATGTGCCCACACCTACTAACCCAAAAATATTGCGCAGTACCTGCGATGCCGCCAACGATTGCCCACCCAAATGCTCTATAAAAATGAAAAACACCAGCCAGCCACCAATGCTGAATAAGAACTGCACAATAAGTGGGGATGCTACTTTCAGGGAACGTTGCGATAATTCAAGATCGAAATGGCGGAAGTTAAAGACAGGGAATTCTTTATTTAGCTTACTACCAAAGAACATGCTGATCATGGTGATGGCATATAATATTTCAGCTATCACCGATGCCAGTGCAGCGCCTTTGAAACCCATTGCCGGAAACCCACCCTTGCCAAATATAAGCAGGTAGTCGAACAGGATATTTGTAGCCGTTGCTACAATGGAACCATAGATGAGCAGCTTTGAACGCCCTATGGAAATAAAAAAGGCTGAGATAAGCTGGCTGATCATAAGGAATGGCAGGCCCCATACCCGAATATAGATGAAGCCTATGCTTAAGGAAAAATTATCTCCGTCGTTAAGGCTGTATCCGAATAACAGGGGGCAAAACCAAAGTGTGAGCAGCATAAGCCCCAGCGAGAACACTATGGAAAGCATCGCACCATTGGTAAGGGTCTCAGCCAGCCCTCTTTTATCGCCCTCGCCTGCACGGCGTGCCATCTGTATCTGCATACCGTTGCTAAGGCCGTAGCCTATCATAGACAGGATAAGGTAAAATACCCCGGTAATGCCGTTAATACCCAGTTCGCGTATGCCCAGCCTGCCCAGGAACACCGTATTGGCAAAAAAGCTCAACTGTGGTATCAGCAAAGCCAGCGATATAGGCGCAGCAAGCCTTAATATCTGTCCGTTAGTGGTAGATACGCCAAGGTTATTTACTGTGCCGGTTTCGTTCAAGATCTGTAGGTTTTTTAATCTGTTTTTTTCTTTTGTTCGAAGTGAGCCTTTGCATCTTCGGTAGTAAGAATGAAGAGTTGATTTGTTTCACAATTCCAGAATGAGAAATACTTTGCTGATACGACTACATACTGTTTCCACTTTGTGTACTTTCCATACAACATGAGCGTACATATGTCGGTCGCAGTAATGAAATCCCCTCTACCTGGAATTACGTGTGAATGAATACCCCCCACTTGTGTGCTATCTGCACCTTTGAAATTTGTTGACAGCATACTATTGTGCAAGCGCTCTTTATTTACTAGGTTGTTATCCTTATCAAAGGTTAGCAAATAGTCATTTCCAAAAATTACAACGCCACTTTCTTTCGGCCCGGTAAGTACATAAACTTTTTTTTCATTACCTGTTATCAAGGGTACAAGATTTGGATTCGTGTTCTTATAAAATTGGAACATAGTATCTTCCTTCATGGCCAAAAATGCTCTTTCACGAATGATAAAATAATCTTCTTCTAATTTAGTAAATGCCCTCTCGTTCAAATCAACCCTTGCGTTTTTAACATTAAAGGTGCTGTCGAAAGTGGATGAAAAGACAACTTTGGGATGCAATCCTTTAGAAAAGAAAATATTTTTGATCACATTACCATCGTTGTAAGAAAAATATCCATCTACTACATCTTTATTAGGACATTTTTCAAGAAAAATATCCGTTCCATACCACGATGCCATTTCTGAGTTATATAGTTTTTTGGCTTCAGCAACAATACTAGCAGATACTTGCTGCAGGTCCACGTCCAGTTGCTGTCCGAACGATGTAAAACAGATCAGCATTAACCAAGCTGTAATAGTAGTTTTTTTCATAAGGTAATGTTTGGTTCGAAATTTAATGCATTTGTAAAGCAATGCACGTTTTTAGACTACTTTTGCCCTTCATCCTATATGCACATTCTGGCAAATTTATTCTATAATTGTGTGTATTTTAAATGAAGGCAGCAAATAATAATATATACGAGCAGGTTTACAATGCCCAGGACGATGACGGAATGATGTCTCGGTTGGCAACAGTGGTGCTGGTGCTCGTGCAGCGGGGTATGCTCGTGGCCGGGTTTAATGTTACCAAAGAACTGCTTACGCTGCATTATACCGGGTATGCCAAAAACAGGCTTGTTTGGGATATCAATTTTTTTGAACACATGTTTGCCCAGGAACCGTTGCTGGCAGCGAAGGATAAGGTGAAGGGTGTCTTCATCTGTTCTAATAAAAACCTGATTATACCTGATGCCCTTTATGATGAGAACGAAGCAAAGAACTGGCTGAAGCATATTTTTTACGTGGAGCAGAAAGATGTGATAGAAGCATACACCCTCGAAGAGGATAAAGCACGCTACATTTTGTCAGCACCAATGGACATCAGCGAACTGGTAAAGATAAACTTCAGGAAGGCTGTGGTGCAGCCTATGGCGGCATACCATTTCTGCAATTCTACCAAACAGAGCCTGTACCTGCAATGCTGTATTACAGGAGAGCAGGTGTGCGCTACCCTGCATAACTATAGCCAATTGCTGTGGCACCGGGTGTTCGACTATACCTGCGCCGAGGACATCGCGTTCGAGATACGGCAACTGTGTATGGAGAACAATATCTCCCCATCCAAAATATCGCTCAGGTGCAACACCATCAGCGCTACCGAACACGGTATCATTAACGAATTGTCTGCATACTTCCCGGGGCTGAGGGCCGGTAATGGCCGCTCTATTACTGCAAACTGGGATGGCGCCATCTATCTTACCCAACAATTAGTAGCATGCGTATAGTAGGTGGCACATTTGGCGGCAGGAGGTTCAGTCCGCCTGCGCGTATACCCGCACGGCCTACTACTGAGGTGGCTAAGGAAGGCCTGTTTAATATGCTGAATAACATGATAGACTTCGAGGGGTTGAAAACCCTTGATATTTTTGGGGGTACGGGCAGTATCAGCTATGAGTTGGCGTCGCGTGGGGCAGGAGACCTTACGCTTGTAGAGAAAGACCGGATAACAATTGACTTTATTAAAAAAACAGCTAAAGAGCTGGATATTGCAGACAAGCTGCACATCATCCAGGGCGATGTTTTTAAGTTCATGAACACCAATACCGCGCAATACGACTTTATTTTTGCCGGCCCACCCTATGCGCTGCAGAATATTGATGACCTGCCGCTCCTGGTCTTCGAAAAGAATATGTTGCTGCCGGATGGTATCTTTGTATTGGAGCATACCCCACGGAATGATTATCAAAAACACCCGAGGTTTTTAAAGATGAAGAACTACGGGACAACGGTTTTTTCTTTTTTCACACAACCAACTGCATAATATGCAACGCATTTGTTTATTTCCCGGCACTTTCGATCCCATAACGCTCGGCCACGTAGATGTTATAGAGCGGGCAGTGAATATGTTCGACAAGCTGGTGATAGGTATTGGCATCAACTCATCCAAGCAGCCTATGTTCACCGTAGAGCAACGTATTGGCTGGATAAAAGAGATATTTAAGAACGAGGCCCGTATCGGGGTTGCCGGGTACGAAGGCTTAACGGTGGATTTTTGCAAAAAAATAGATGCACATTTCATACTGCGTGGCATACGCTACATCAGCGATTTTGAATACGAAAAGGCCATAGCCGATATGAACCGTATGCTGGCACCGGATATAGAAACGGTATTCCTCACCTGTTCACCATTATATTCTACTATTTCTTCCACCCTTGTGCGCGATGTGATACGTAACGGTGGCGAAGCAGGCATGTTTATGCCGAAGGAGGTGAAGTTTTAGTCTTTTATAAAATCCACATGCGCATTCTTATACTCGGGCTTGTTCGCCACTTCTCTCAGTTTCTGGAATGTGAGGTACGGGCCCTTGGTTACAAACATATTCACCAGCCATGCAGGCAGAGATCCTGCCGGGTCGAAGGAAACTGTATAGAGTATTTTTAGCTGGTCTTTCGATATAGCTGTAACCTCCCAGCGTGCCTGAGACTTCTTCACACGTACCGCACCCGGTGTTTGGGGCAATTGATCGGGTTCTGTATTTGCTTCAATGACCAATGCATGCGGCGTATTTTGCGTGATAACGATGTGCGATATATAATCCCTGTCGGTAGCAGGCCATGGTACTTCCAGCTGAGAGTAATAAACGATCTCGTTTGGTGCTACCCTTTTTACCAGGCGGCAGTCCTTGCTGCAGTAGACCCAGTCCTTTTGTTTTGTTACATCCAGTAAAAAAGCAACAAGCTGGGAGAGTGTGGCATTTACAGTACACTCAACTTTTATCGATTTGAAATTGGAATTTGGTGTATTGCCTGTATAGACTTTAATGCCATCCTCGTTTTTTTTCAATTGCCATTGAACCTGCGCTGTTCCGTGGGTAGCGAACAGGCAGAACATCATAGTTGCCAGGATCGCGGTTACGCTGGATAGCTTAAAAGATGACATTTCTATAAAACTACGAAAAAAGAATGGTAATATATTCTTAAATAAATGTAATGAGTGATATCAGCAGTGTGACCTGCGTTCCGCTGCTTTGTGCCTGGTGAAACGTTGTGTTTCGGATGTGAAACGTTTAAGCAGGAAGTAAAGGACCAGTCCATCGTCCAGCCAGCCAAGTACCGGGATAAAGTCCGGTGCAATGTCAATAGGGGAGATAATGTATATAAGGGAAATTACTATTATAGCAAGTGTAGGTAAAGACATTTTGTATTGCCCTTTTACTATCTCACGAACCATCTGCCACATTGTTCTGCGATTTTTGAACAGGTGCCAGCCATGGCGAATATTTTGAACCGAACGCACTGGAGTAAATCTTGCCATCACACGTATTTTTATGCAAAGTTACCCTACCTGGTGTTGCAGACGTGTTAATGGTATGATGCAGAAACGTTAACTTTTCTGCAGGTCACCGGTTTGTTCCAGCACATCCCTGATGAGTGCGTACGATCTTTTTGCGAGTGCCGGCAGGTCTTTTTTGCCTACCCATAGCGCTTCCATTATATCTTCTTCCTTCTGCGGCTTCAATTTATCGGCGCTTCGTCCGTGCATGGTATACCAGGTGCTGCGTTTCAGGATATCCTCGCTTTTCTGGTTGTAAATGTGGTAGGTCTCACCTATTTTTTCACCAAGGGTCAATTCATTCAGGCCGGTCTCTTCTTTTACCTCGCGCAGGGCGCAGGCGGCTATGTCTTCGCCATTGTCCAGCTTGCCCTTGGGCAGGTCCCACTTGCCCCGACGGAAGATCATCAGTATCTCGCCAAGTTCATTATATACCAGCCCGCCGCCGGCATCAATAGTGTGGTACATTGCAGCCAACTGTTCAGTTAATGATTCTTCTGATACATCTTCGATCATTGCACCAACCACGCCAAATTTTTCCAGGTGCTGGGTAGCCTGCTGGAAACTGCGTGCAGTAGCGCCATCGTAGATAAAATAACCTTCTGCTTCGGGATGGGCGCTGATGTATTCTTCCCTGTCGGTGGTAAGGATAAGCTGTTTATCGTTGAAATATATTTTTTGTGAGAAACCCATATGCAAAAGTAACCTTTTTGCTCCGCCCTCGTTATTTTTGCGCTCATTATGAGCACACCTAAAGAATTTGCCGGGAAATTATTGCAGATCAAAGCATTACAAATTAATCCAGGGAATCCATATACCTGGGCATCAGGCTGGAAGTCGCCAGTGTATTGCGATAACCGTAAAGTATTATCATTTCCATATGTACGTGATTTTGTAAAAAGCGAGCTGGCAAATATGATCCTGGACAAATTCCCCGATGCGGAAGTGATAGCAGGTGTGGCTACGGCAGGTATAGCACATGGTGTAATGGCTGCCGATCTTTTAAAATTGCCTTTCATCTATGTGCGTTCTAAGCCCAAGGAGCATGGCATGGGCAACCAGATAGAAGGTGTGCTGCAAAAAGGTCAGAAGGTTGTTGTGGTGGAAGATTTGGTATCGACCGGTAAGAGCAGCCTGCAAGTGGTAGATGTGCTGCGTGAACAGGGCGCTGAAGTATTGGGTATGTGTGCATTGTTTACCTATGGTTTCCCTGTAGCAGATGAGGCTTTTGAGAAAGCAGGTTTGCCGCTACACACAATAAGCAATTACGCTGCGCTGATGGAAGTATGTGAAGAACAAAAACTCATCACATCCGACCAAAAAGAAACCTTAGGGCAGTGGCGCGTGGATCCTGGGAATTGGGGTAAATAATTTTTCCTTTTCGTTCTGTATGGCCTGGCTAAAACTGATACGGTGGAAGAACCTGGCAATCATTTTGCTTACACAGT
The DNA here is from genome assembly GCA_021155965.1 of Flavipsychrobacter sp. Taxonomy (GTDB): domain Bacteria; phylum Bacteroidota; class Bacteroidia; order Chitinophagales; family Chitinophagaceae; genus Nemorincola. The sequence goes on along the minus strand of JAJNBJ010000019.1, from coordinate 40,713 downwards.
TACTTGTGTGGTGGTGTGTTATTTTACCTGAACAGCCTGCCGTGCTTAATTTCTTTAATTTCTCATTGTTGGCTATATCTACAGTGCTCATTGCGGCTGCCGGATATATCATCAACGACTATTTCGATATTAAAATAGACCTCATTAACCGGCCTGAGAAGGTAGTGCTGGAAAAAGCAATACCCCGTAAGCAGGCGATCATTTCACATACGGTACTGAATGTAATAGGACTGCTGCTGGCAGCATATGTAGTTGTTTATGCCCGGCACTATGAATGGTTGCTGCTGCAGGTAACCTGTACCTTGCTGTTGTGGTTCTATTCCACCGACCTTAAGCGGCAGTATATGACAGGCAATATCGCCGTCTCTTTGCTTACTGCGCTCACTATAATTGTGCTGCTTGTATATGAGCCGGTATTACATCACGCCATGTATAAGTTGCCGGTATGGGTGCTGGGTATTTATGCGTATTTCGCTTTTATGCTCACCTGGATGCGTGAGATTGTGAAAGACATGGAAGATTTTATAGGCGATGAAGCGGAAGGTTGCGTAACCATGCCTGTGAAGCGTGGGTTGAAATTTGCAGCACGATATACTTTAGCACTGTCTGTGCTGGTTGTTATCCCGCTACTGGCAGCTGCAATTGTTCTTTACCAGGGTAATTACATCGTCTTGTCTCTATATGTGTCTATATTGCTGGTACTACCGGTGGTAGCATGGGGGGTATTCCTGAATAAAGAGTTTACAACCCAGCACTATGCCAAAGCCAGCAGGTGGCTGAAGGTGATCATGTTATTAGGTGTATTTTCGCTGGTAGTTTATTATTTTCAACTGAATTCGTTTAACTAATGACCAAAATAATACTTGCATCGCAGTCGCCGCGCCGCAAACAACTATTGGAGATGGCAGAAATTGAGTTTGAGGTGCTGGTAGCCGATGTGGATGAGACCAACCCGCCCGGCATGTCGGGTGAACAGGTGCCGGAACACTTGGCGAAGAAGAAGGCAGATGCGGTATCTCATCTTGTAAATGATGCGATCGTGATTGCTGCCGACACTATTGTGTTGCTGGACCATCATATACTCGGCAAACCAAGAGATGAAGCGAATGCAAAGGAAATATTGCGGCAGCTTTCGGGCAGGATGCACAAAGTGGTGACAGGTGTTTGTATCCGTAAGGGTGGGAAAGAGAAAGCTTTTTCTGTAACTACAGAAGTATATTTCCGCAAGCTGACGGACGAGCAAATAACGCACTACATTATTCATTACAAGCCATATGACAAAGCCGGTGCCTACGCCATACAGGAGTGGATAGGTGTTTTGGGCATTGAGAAGATAAACGGGGATTACTATAACGTAATGGGCTTGCCGATAGGGGATGTAATGGCTGTCCTGAAAACTGATTTTGGCATTTAATGCTATATTTATCCACAGAATGCCCGACCGTATTTCCATACTCATCATTACCTATAATCGCTGTGCCGATCTGCTGGAGCTTTTGGTGAGCCTCAAAGCCCAGGCCCGTAAAGAGGAGGTGCTGGAGGAGATACTTATATGCAACAACGCGTCAACCGAGTCATACCAGCCGGTAATCGATTATGTGAATGCCAACCCCGATATCAAAGCCACCTATATTTGGTCTGATGTGAACCTTGGTGTTTCCAAAGGCAGGAACAAGCTCATACCTATGGCTAAAGGCAGCCTGCTGCTGAGCATTGATGATGATATGGTGTTCCCCGATTCCGAAGATATAAAGAAGCTGGCATCATTGTTCAGCGAACCGTTCTTTAAGGATGCGAATACGGGTATCATCACTTTCCGGGTCATCTACTACGAGAATAAAGAAGTGCAGGTAACTGCTTTCCCGCATAAGCAATACGATAAGTACAAAGACAAGCCACGCTTCCATACTGCCTACTTTGCAGGCGGTGCGCACATCATGAAAAAAGAACTGATGGATAAGACCGGCCTTTACCCAACAGATTTTCATTATGGCATGGAGGAGTATGAATTAAGTTATCGTGCACTGAATGCTGGCTATACCATAGGCTACGACAATAGTGTGACCGTCATGCATAAGGAGTCGCCACTTGGCCGCCCTGCTACCTATAAAAAGTTGCAGATGCAGTGGGTCAATAAAAGCAAAGTAGCTTGGCGCTACCTGCCGTTTAAGTATTTCGTATCAACGGCTGTTGGTTGGTCTTTTCAGTACCTGCGGGTTTCTAAAGGTCACCTGGGTGCATTCCTCTCATCGTGGTGGCAGATATTCAAGATCCCCTTTACTGAGAAACGCTACACTGTAAGCAAGGCTACCCTTGAATACCTGCGCAAAGTAGAAGCAAGGTTGAAATACTGATCTATTTTACCCTTTCGCCGGGTGTTTTCTCGCCGCCCTGGTGCAGTATGGCTTTGTTTATCTTGCCGCTCTTATCTTTCACAAATTCCACTTTTGCGGCTACACCTGTTGTCCTGAAAGTGTTGGGCCCTTCGGCCACCATTAGTATCGCTTTCATTGTGGGCGATTCCGCAAAAAGCTGGTTGTCCTGTAAATAGAACTTAAGGGAGAACTCAGGGGTAAATTCAAATTCGCCTGCGTATTTTTCAAGGTAGTGCTTCGGTTCTTTGGGTTGGTCTCCCTCTTTTTTTTCAATAGTTTCTTTCTTTTCAGCAATTTTTTTAGGCTCAATACCATAGATAGCCTTTAATATACCGTCGGCTACTGTTGTCAGCGGCACAGGTGGGTTCATATTATTTTGCAGCAAAACAATGAACACATCGTCCTGCTGCTGCCACAGTTCCATGGCTGTGTAACCTGGTATGGTGCTTTCATGCACCATGAATTTTTTGTTGTAGATGGTTTCAACTTTCCAGCCCAGCGCAGCCTGGTCTTTCAATGGGGTGAAAGCAAGGTCCTGCCAGTCTTGTGGCAGCATTTTATGCTGGCGCAGTGCCACATAAAATTTATAAAGGTCGCCGGTGGTGCTGTATGCGCCGAACGATGAATACGAGATGGCTGTATCGGTTAGCGGGGCTCTTACTGTCTTCGCTCCTATTGAATAATAGCCCACTGCTTTGTTGTCATCAACAAGGTTAGCAAAGTCGTAGCCCGACTGCCTCATGCCACATACCTTGCATATCTTGTCGTGTACAAGATCAGTATAGCCCCACCGGGCTACTTTTTCGACAATTAACCCGGCAATAAAATAATCTGTCGCGCTATAGGCATATTTTGTTCCGGGATAAAACGCCAGGGGCTTAGTAGTTAACCATTCCAGTATTTCCTTCCTGCCTGGCTGTTTCTTTTTACCAGTTTTCAGGAGGATAGAATCGATAGTGTAATCAGCAAGTCCGGATGTGTGGGTAAGCAGGTTTTTTATGGATATCCTTTCGCTGTAAGGTATCTCCGGGAAGTATTTGTACACTTTATCCTCTAGGCTCAGGGCAGCCTTGCTGTCCAGCGACAGGATCATTTCTGTTGTCAGTTGCTCGGTAAGGCTGCCTATGGGAAAAATGGTGTTGGCAACATGGGGCAATTTTTGTTCCATATCCCTATATCCATATCCCTTAGAGAGTAAAACATTTCCTTTTTTTACTATAAGCGCGACCCCGTTAAAGCTATTATTTGCGGCATACCCCTCCATTATATGATCCAGCTGGCTTTGCTGGCCATAAGCCGATGAAAAAAATAAAACGGAAAGAGAAAAGAAAAATGCCCCGAAACACCGCATGGGGATAAATGTACTAAACGAAATGAAAACCTATTCTTAATAATTTGTTTTTCTATATAGGTTTGAAACATCGGTAAGTTTTTTATATTTTGGCAAAAAATTTATCTATGAAAAAGACAGCTTTACTATTTGTTGTTGTGGCAATGATAGGCTGCAACAACACTACTGAAACAACTACTACACCGCCGGCTGATACGGTTGCAACTGCAACCGCACCTGCAAAGGAAGAAGCTCCGCCACCAATGGATTCTGCTACTATGATGAAGAAAATGATGGAGTATGCCACACCTGGTGAAATGCACAAAATGCTTGCTACATCTGATGGTAAATGGAATACAGAGACCACGATGTGGATGGATCCATCGAAGCCACCAACTAAAAGTACCGGTTCCTGCGAGAATAAAATGATTTTTGGAGGCCGTTACCAGCAGTCGACACACAAAGGCGATTGGGGTGGAATGCCTTTTGAGGGTACTAGCACCTTAGCCTACGACAATTCTAAGAAAATGTTTGTAAACACATGGATCGATAATATGGGAACAGGCATCATGGTTATGGAAGGAACTTATGATGAGGCGACCAAAACAATGAACCTGAAGGGAAAAATGACCGACTGCACTACCGGCAAAGACTGCGAGATGAGGCAAACCTACAAAATAGTAGATGACAAAAATCACTACATGGAAATGTTTATGACCCCTGCAGGTGGCAGCGAATATAAAACAATGGAAATGAAATTGGTAAAGAAATAATTGTTAGATGCAACTATAAAAAAGCAGGCTTCCAGAGCCTGCTTTTTTATTCTATAATGTTGTTGGCAAAAACGTATTGTATAAGATTCGCCCCCATTTGCAATGCTTGCGTGCGTTTTTCAGGACTATCGCGGTGCACATCGGGATCCTCCCACCCATCACCAAGGTCGGTTTCGAAGCTGTAATAACATACCACCCTGCCTTTATAGATCAGCCCATAGCCTTTGGGAGGCTTGCTGTCATGCTCATGTACTTTGGGAAGACCGTTTGCAAAATTAAATTTCTGATGATAGATAGCATGGTTAAAAGGAAGCTCCACCAGTTCCAATTCAGGAAAAACTTTTTTTAGTGCAGGACGCACATAAGGGTCAAGCCCGTAGTTATCATCTATATGCAGAAATCCGCCACCTTCAAGGTATTTCCTCAGGTTTTGCGCTTCGGCATCGTTCAGTGCCCAGCGTCCATGGCCTGTCATGTGAATGAAAGGGTAATTGAAGATATCCGGGCTGCCCACCTCTACATGTGCTTCGGTAAGATCGAAGTTGGTATGCAATTGTTCGTTGCAAAACATTGCAAGGTTCTTCAGTGCAGTAGGGTTGGCATACCAATCGCCACCGCCATTATAAACCATCAGTCCCAGCTTCATGCCCTGGGCATTGGAGTAGCCTGTGCTAAAAAAAACAGTGATAATGAGCAGTAATAAAAACCTAACCTTTCGCATCAAAAATTCAGATTGAACCAGGCTGCAGCTGCTATTGCAGCGGTTTCGGTACGCAGCCTTTGTGTACCCAGAGACACAGGTGTAAACCCATGCTTTGCACACAAATTTACTTCATCCGGGGTGAAATCCCCTTCCGGGCCTATGAGTAAAATGGTCTCAGCTGCAGGTTTTAACATTTCAGAAATTGGCCGCTTGTTCCCATCATCGAAACAATGTGCTACAAATTTTTGGGATACTGAGCCATATTGCTGCATTACGGTTTTGAATGGCATGGTCTCCGTTAATACCGGAATATAATATTGCTGCGATTGCAGCACGGCTGATTGCAATATTTTGTGCCAGCGGTCGTGGCGGATGTGTGTTTTTTCCGAGCGGGAAGCAATGAGCGGGACGATAGTGCCCACGCCCAGTTCGGTCGCTTTTTCCAGCAGCCACTCATTGCGGCTATTGTTCTTCGTAAAACCTACGGCAAGGTGTAAAATGCCGCCCTGGCGGGGATGGTACGATACCGGGCCGACAGAAACATTACACTTATGGCGTTCTGCCACATGTATATGTCCTTCGGCTACAGAGCCTTTGCCATCTGTAAGGAGGATCTTGTCATCAGGAACCATGCGTAATACCTGCCAGATGTGTTTGGCGGTGTCTGCATCCAGGGTTACGGTACTATCTTCGACCAATGGGCCGTTGTAAAAAAAACTGGGTAGTTTGGGCATACGGGGCACAAATATAGGGCAAAAAGGTATTTAGCGCAATACCAATTCCTTATCTTCTATTAACTTTCTAAGATTTATTAATGCGTATCTCATTCTACCTAAGGCTGTATTGATGCTTACTCCCGTAAGCTCTGATATCTCCTTAAAGCTAAGGTCGGAATAGATACGCAGCACAATTACTTCTCTTTGTTCCTCCGGCAGGCCTTCCACCAGTTTGCGCACACTTTCGTGTACCTGGCGTTTTTCTATGCCGTCTGATGCCATATCCCCGGCACCAAACAGTACAGAAATGTCCTGCCCATCCGGCAAAGTAACCGGGATTTGCTGTTTCGACCGGCGGAAATGGTCCATACACAGGTTGTGGGCAACCCGTATTGCCCATGGCAGGAACTTGCCCTGCTCGGCATAGCGGCCTTCTTTTATGGTTTTGATCATTTTCAGGAAGGCATCCTGGAAAATATCTTCAGCCAGGTATTTATCTTTTACCAGCATGTAGACAGAGGTATACACCTTGTCCTTATAACGGTTGATCAATACCTCAAGGGCTTGTTCATGTCCATGAATATATTCATGGATGAGTTCGGCATCTGATAGATGGAGAAAGCGCATAACTTCTACCGGTTTTAAACGTTACGTAACGATCACGCCATACGTTTGAAAATGTTGGTTAAGTAGAAGTTTCGCCTATAGAGAAGTGTTTTTTGAGATTATTTGATGCAAAAAAGTTAAAATTTATGATATTACCAAATTTTTCTTCCGATTTTTTTCAAATTTTTAACCCTGTGTACATAATAAGACGTAAACCTTGCCTCAGAAGTTGGGTCATTACAAAAATAATATAGTAGCCTGCCGTTTGTTGTACCACTTTCGTGGTAATTTACCCTCTTCGCGGTATTCCGGTATATTAGTTGATCTATTATTTTCGTTGTTTTACTGAAAATCTGTTATTTATGAGAAACCTGTTGTGCATCTTCCTGCTCTTTGTACTGCCACTGGCAGCCACCGCAGCCAATACTAAAAAAAGCCTGTCAGAAGCCTTGAAAGATAATTCTGTGAAGCTTACAGCGGTAAACGTTGAGGGTATGTACACGGGCAAGACCACGAAGCTCTTCGTTACTAATAACACCAAATCGGTGATGCAGATAACAGTGGACCTGGGCATGATACTGAAACCAGATGAAGGCAACTACCAACCTATGGTACTTGCAGGAGAGGAAACGCTGGCTGTGTTGCCGCATGCGCAGGGAGAGGTGCTGGTGCAGACCTTTTGCGGCAACGCACCAAAAGGCTGCCCGAAAAGAGACCTCGCATACTCTTTCGATCGTATAGGCAGCGATACGCTGGTGAAAATATTGCGTTTCATTAAAACAAATGCGCTATTCGACTACCTGGGTCAGCATGCGGTATGGGCTATAACGAATGATCATTCGCTGAGTGGGGTGTATGACCCTGCACGAGATGTGGTATCTAAAAAACTGATAGAACTGATCAGCGCTACTACCGGAAAGCCTAAGCCCGACTACTACACATTAGTGCCCGATGAGCAAAACCCGGGTTCTCCTGCCTACAATCCGAAAATGCTAAAGATTATTGCGCAGTTTGAGATACGTACTGAATCCCCTAAGACATTGACCTTAGGTGTGTATGATTCCGCGGGCACGATGATACAGCCTGTTTTCGAGAACCAGCCGTTCCCGGCAAGGGGGCACCGCTTTGAAGTAGAGTTTGAAGCGGAGAATGTACAGGCCGGCAGATATTACATACGCCTTAAAGAAGGGGATGCTATGCTGCAGGAGAAGATGGTGAAAGTGGAATAAGACAATGGACGATCACATTGTATTGTAGGGGCGCAAAATTTTGAGCCCCTACTTATTTTCGCGCAGCAAACCGAAATACATTATATCTACAACTTTTCCGCTCGTGGTTTTATAATCTTTACGGATGGTGCCTTCATATTCAAACCCATTTTTCTCGGCAACCTTTATGCTGGGGATGTTGCTTTCATGGGTCCTGATATACACTTTCTCCATTTTCAGTTCGTTCAGGCAAAAATCTATGATCAGCGCAGTTGCTTTCCTGATAATGCCCTTGCCTTCATAATGAACATCAATATAATAGCCTAATTCTGCTTTTGGTATGCTCCAGTCCACGCTTTTCACCTGTATGGAAGCGATGATCATGCCGGTAGTATTATCAACCACCACGAACGGAAAATATTTTCTTTGTGCCAGTTTAGTGGTTACGTCTTCAAGGTGGATTTTGGTATCGTCTATCGTTTTGGTAATGGCTACTGTTCCCGCAAAGAAATCTTCCAACCGCAAACGGTTGTTATCAATGAGATTGAAGTAATCATGTAGATCGTCTATAGATACATATCTGATAGTGTAATTGTCGAATTGCATATAGCTAAGTTAACACATCTGTTGCAACTACACTTTTACCTCTTTCCATTTACCCTTTTTGAAGTAGTACCAGGCTACTATAGCGATCAATGTTTCTGCTGCAGGTATTGCAATAAATGCGCCTTTTGACCCAAGGTTGAATGTGTATGCCAGCAGATAAGCCAACGGTATCTGGAAAAGCCAGAAACCAATAAAGTAAATAATGGTAGGTGTGCGCGTATCGCCCGCACCATTTAGTGCCTGCGTCATTACCATACCGATACCATAAAAAATATAACCCAGACCTATTATCTGCAGCGATTCTGCGCCATACTTTACTACTGCTTCATCCTGCGAGAACAGCCGTATAATGAACCTTGAACAAAATACGAACAACAGCATCACAAAGCTCATGAATATGGCATTGTATTTTGTAGTGAGCATGACACTCTTTTCAGCCCGGTGGAATTCCTTCGCGCCCAAGTTTTGCCCCACAAGGGTTGCGGCTGCATTGCTTAATCCCCATGCAGGCAGAATAAAGAACACCACGTTGCGTATGGCTATCTGGTAACCTGCAGATGCGGTAGTGCCGCCAGTTTCAGCAACCAGCCGCGCCAGTACTATCCAGCTGCCGCTGGCAATGATGAACTGGAAGGTGGCAGGGGATGCGATCTTTATTATTGATTGGATAAGCGCGCCATCAAACCCAAAATGCTCTTTGTTGAACTTCACGATACCGCTGCCTTTAAAAAGGTGATAACACTGATAAAGCACACCCGTAGCACGGCCGGTAACGGTAGCAATAGCTGCACCCTTCAACCCAAAGAAATGGATCAATATTGGGCAGAGAATAATATTGGTAAGGCTCGCTAACCACAGGCTTTTCATAGCCATAGCTGCATCTCCCGCTCCGCGAAAAATACCGTTGATCAGGAACAGCAGTATAATAACAAGGCTGCCGCCAAACATGATTCGGGTGAATATAGTTCCCTCCCGCACCACTTCATCACTGGCACCCATCAGGTTAAGTATATCACCGGCAAATACCATCCCTGCAACGGTTACTATAGTGGCGACCAGGAAAGAAACGACCAGCGACTGCGCACCCGCATGCGCTGCACCTGCTACATTCTTTTCGCCAATACGCCGTGCCACAATAGCGGTAGCTGCAGTACTCAACCCAATAGCAACGGAATAAACAAGCGTGATAACAGATTCTGTAAGCCCAACGGTTTGTATGGCATTTTGCCCTAGCTTACCCACAAAGAACATATCTACCACAGCAAATACACTCTCCAGGCTTAGCTCCAGTATCATAGGTATAGCCAGCAGCACTACCGCACGTGGTATGCTGCCCTTGGTATAGTCCTGCTGCTCACCATTCAGCGACTGCTTAATAATGGAAAATATTTTAGCTACAGAAATGTCCTTACTGTGATTGCTCATTTGGATCGGGTGTGTGAAAAAGATTCTAAGATAATGTGTTTATGCTAATACTTCGCATAGGTGCCCATGCGAATGCAGTAGTTTGCTCACCGGATAGGGTAAAATGTGATCAGCTTCTACTCTTAATACTTTGTCACAGTCTTCGAGGTCAAAGTTTATTTTGCTGCCAGGGAAATGTTGCTGAAGCAGCGCAATGATCTCACTGGCCTGTATTTCTTCACATACATTTGTTCTGAATACTTCGATCATGGTTTATTGTTTCTCTACAAATTCCTTAAGCGATGTACCAATGAATTCTGTCCAGCCTGCAGCAAAATTCTCTTTCGCAAGGTCAGGGTTATTTGCGGGGAAAGTTTCAAGTCCGGCATGTGTGAGCTTTATTCTCGTTCTATCACCTTCTGCAAACAGCTCGAAGGTTACAAAAGAATTACCTTCATAACCGTCATACTGCCAGCTATAGGTCAACCTTTGTTCCGGTACTACTTCTGTTATTTTGCACAAGTGGAGGTATCGCCTGTCGTCTGGTCCGCCGGTAAAATTGAATTCATAACCTACTTCGGCTTTAAAACCGGGAAGGGTAAAATACCATTGGCGCATGTCGGTTTCATCGGTAATGGCTTTCCATACCCGTGATACCGGTGCATTGAAAACGCGTTCTATTATAAATGGCTGGTTATTCATGGTTGTTTGAGTTTTAATTTTTTATGGTGATAGATATAAGAAACGATGCCAGGCACTATCCAGATCAGCATAAATAACATTTGCGGGTTAAACGGCCCCATAGCCAAACTTGAATAAACGACACCGATAAGGTCAAACGCCAGTCCGGCATATGCCCATTCTTTGATGCGAGGAAACCCTGGAATAAGTATGGCGATCACACCCAGTATTTTCGCAATACCCAAAAAGGAAACGAGATACTTAGGATAGCCCAGCATAGCAAAAAGCGCCACCCATTCAGGTGTAGCCAAGGCATTAGGTATGGCAGAGGAAAGCATAAGCCCTGCAAACACAATGGTTGAGATCCAGTAAATGATGGCTGTCTTTTTCATATAGTGTGTGTTTCTGTTTAGGTTAATTTTATAAGGAGGTCGTCTAGTTTATCGAATGTGCCGTTAAAGCCTGCCTGCATACTCGGCCTGGACTCAGCAAATGAATCTGACTGTGCAGCAGTGGCATTGTATGGTGTAATAGTGATCGTGAGCCGTGTTTTGCCTGCCTCTTCCGCTAGCGTGATCACGTTCAAGAACTCCTTGGGCAAGCCGGGTGCCCATGGATGGCTACCCATATTACCGCTTGCATCGGAGAAAAAGCTGATAAAAACCAATCGCTCAGGCGGAACCAGCTCACGGAAAATGAATTTCGCCCATATCTCATCACCGGCGGGAGAAATGACAGCATAGTGAAAAATGCCACCAGGCTGCGGGTCCAGCTTCTTAACCTGCAGCTCAAACCCTTTTGGCCCCCACCATTGTGCAAGGTGTTCCAGGTTGGTCCATGCTTTATATACCAGCTCGCGCGGAGCATTAAATGTACGTTCTAGCGTAAAAGTTTCTGCTTGCATTTTAGTCTGTTTAAGCTATTCTTAATTTTCCCTTTGGGTGTAATTGAACATCCAATTAACACCGAACTTATCTATGCACGTCCCGAAATAGCCACCCCAGAACATATCACCCAGTTCCATGGTTATTTGTCCACCGGCAGAGAGTGCCTCGAATAGTTTTTTGGTTTCTTCTCTTGAATCCGGTTCCAGGTTGATGTAATAGTTATTGCCAAAATTCACTTTAAAGCCCATCGATTCAGGTGCATCTGTCGCCATCAGCATATGCCCGCCCAGTATAGGTAGCTCCACATGGATGATCAGCTTCTTATCTGCATCAGATAATGGGGGTTGTCCTTCGGCTGCAGGCAGGTCGCCAAATCTGCGTATGCCATTGCCACTGAATTCAGTGCCGAATACCGATTTATAAAACAGGAATGCTTCTTCTGTATTGCCGGGGAAATTGAGATAGGTGCTTGTTCTTGCCATACTGGTTGTTTTATATTGTTTACGTAATGAAAGTTGTGTTTCCAGGTACTTGTTCAGCTTATCTATGTTCTGTTTCAGGCCTTCGTCAGCTTTGAATGTCTTCACTACATGTATGAATTGTTCTGAACTGTCGAATAGCATATGCCAGTCCAGGTGGGTTTTGTTACCGTCTGCTTTAAACGTGATGGTGGCAATAAAGTGCGGGGCAGACATATGCTCCATCACGATCTTTTCATGTTTTACCACTTCCCTGTATATGCTCCTGTTGTTATAGTCGGTACTATCTGGTCCGTGCATAACCAGGTTCCATTCGCCACCTGCTTTCACATCCATTTTAGAAATGGTGTTGGTGAAACCATTTGGTCCCCACCATTGCGCAATATGTTCAGGGTTGGTCCATACTTCCCACACCAGTTCCACCGGTGCGTTCAGTGTTCTTGACATTCGTATTTCGCGGTTGGCAGTATTATTTTGACTCATTGTTTTTATTGTTTTGAAGTTTGTTTAAATACATTTCCAGGCTGTCGAGTTTACTTTCCCAGAACTTCCGGTATTGTTCCACCCATACTGATACTTCGTTTAGTTTTTCCAGCTTTGCTTCACAATACCTTTCCCTGCCTTGCTGTTTCATATCTATCAGCCCGCACTCTATCAGTATTTTCATGTGTTTGTAAATGGCTGCCCGGCTCACATCAAAATTCTCGGCAACGGTATTTACATTCAGGGGCTTGTAGGCCACCATGTTCAGTATCTCTCTTCTCGTGGGGTCGGCTATTGCCTGGAACACATCTCTTCTCATAATAGGAAACCTTTTGGTTGCAAATATATATGAAACCTTTTGGTTTCACAAAATTTTCAACAAAATATTTTTATATCATTGATAATCAATGATATAAAAAAGCGCAGGGTAGAATTACTTGCTTGCTATATAAAGGATGGAATTGGCATGGATGCCGTTTCTGGCAAAAACCGTTTCGCCAAGATCACTTACTGTGTACTGACTTACTTTAAAACCTGCATTTTGTAACCGCCCCAAAAATCCTGCGCGATTATATAGCCTGACATGGTCGCCCTGCCCGTAATACTTCCAGCGTTCTGCTTCTGTTGTAATGGGCAGGTTCTCAATAACCAGTTCTCCTTTTGTCCATATAGGAACCATGGCAATGCCCCGGCCACCGGGTTTCAGAATACGGTATAGCTCACGCATTGCTTTGCTGTCGTCTTCAATATGCTCAAGCACATGCGAGCATACAAATATATCGAATGAATTATCAGCGTACAGGCTCATATCCGTCAGGTCAACAACATCATCTACGCCTTCCATATACAGGTCAGCAGTGCGGTGATTGATGAAATCGAACCTCCGGAAAAAGGCGGACAGACTTGGCGAAGGCGCAAAGTCAATGAGATTTGTTTTGTTGTTTTTGTTTACGCTGGCAAATTGTTGCAGGAAATAAAGTGCATACAATCGCTCCCTGTCGCTAGCGTTGCATTTAGGACAGCTATATGCTTGTGGGTTGAAAGTTTCTATTTCAGAAAGCGGGTAGTTGAATTCATATCTCCGTAGTGTCTCCAGGTAATCATTGCTAACAGGCAAAAATTGTTCAACATCCGAGTTACAGACCGGGCAGTGATATATTGGGCTGGTATCAAAAGTGTTGTTTGCAGGGACATCTGCAACAACTTTTTTTGTTCTTTTAAAGAGGTTACCGAACATCCCTCGAAATTAACCCAATTGTTTTATCATTTCAAACTGTGCGCCACTTTGCGGTATGCCGTTGCTTTGGAGGAATGCGGTCATAGGCTCATATGCAGCATCTGTATTGATGACCTTGATAGCTGAAGATTGGTTATGCTGCAACAGTTCTTTTAAAATGGCTGAGCCTATGCCTTGCCTCCTGTATCCCTTGTTCACTGCCAGTTGAGGTATATCGCCTGATGTTGGCTCTATGATGCCATAACCAACCAATTTATTGCCATCATATGCACCAACAATTACAAAATTTTCCGACTTGCGCATTATTGCATCATGACTATTCTGCCATGATGGCATAAAATCCCAAAATGCAGATACCTCATTTATATCCGGAGTATTAATAGTCCGCAATTGATATGAAGCAGGAATAACTGCGGGCAATTTGAGGTTAGCGACATCCTGTACAAAATAATTGAAACTGCGCGCGATCGTAAATCCTATATTGGTGTAAACTGAAATAGCTTTTGTATTATCCTGCAATACTTCCAGCAGGTATTGGGTAACTCCCGCCTGTTTCAGAAAAGGTACAGATGCATTGAAGATACTTGTGGCCAACCCCTTTCCACGGTATGCGGGTATAGTTCCCGTACCTGTATCGTATGCAGTCTTTTGCCCGGCCCAATCGCCGGTGCCATTCAAAGTGAAACTTACCAGATCATCGTTATCGAAAGCACCGAACGATAATTCAGGCACATATCCCCGCCTGTGCAGCATGGCCTGGAATTCTTCCTTTGTCCACTGCCGCACATAATCTTTGAACGCCTCATTTCTTACAGCATATAATTTATGAAAGCTGAGTTTATCAAGAGGTTTGATCTCCATGCTTCAAAATTGGCAAATATTACCCGGCTCACAACACCCTTTTTATCACCCATTAACTTATGCCGGAATTCGAGTACATTTATTATTCTAAATTATACCAATGCGCTACGTTCCGTACTGTTTCCTCCTGGGTATGCTGGCAACAGCATGCAGCCAGCCGGTTGCCGAAGACAAAGACACCTTCAACCGCGACAGCCTTATGGCGCACCTTGATGTACTGTCGTCCGATTCATTTATGGGCCGCAGGCCGTTCACTATTGGGGAGGAACGCACTGTTGCTTATATGAGCAGCCAGTTTGCCCGCCTTGGCCTGGAGCCGGGTAACGGCAACACCTTCATACAGGAGGTGCCGCTGGTGGACATAACCGTAAACGCAGATCCGACCATGAAAGTGCAGGGAACAAAAGGTTCATTCGAACTAAAGAATATTGACGACTATGTGCTTGCTACCGAGCATACAGATTCAGTGCTGTCGCTGGATAATCAAGAAGTGATCTTTGCCGGTTATGGTGTAGTTGCGCCTGAGTATAACTGGAATGATTATGCAGGTATTGATGTTAAAGGTAAAATAGTACTGTTACTGGTGAACGACCCCGGCTTTAATGCAGGCGATACAACCATCTTCAAAGGCCGCACCATGACCTACTACGGCCGGTGGACGTACAAATATGAAGAAGCAGCACGCCAGGGCGCAAAAGCCTGCCTGATAGTACACAATACAAAAGGCGCATCATATCCATTCAGCGTGGTGCAAAATTCATGGGGTAAATCAAACCTGTATTTGGATACACGCGGCAGCAGTCAATATCATTGTTCACTCAACGGCTGGTTGAGTGGCGATGCAACAAAACGGTTACTGGCGGCCGCAGGTAAGGACACCACATTATTGGCAACAGCAGATAAGCAGGGCTTTAAAGCAGTACCACTGGGTGTTAAGTTGGCTACCAAAGCAAGGATAGGTACGGTGTATAACATGTCGAAGAACGTTATTGCGAAAATAACCGGCAGCAAGCACCCGGATGAATACATCATCTACACCGCCCACTGGGATCACTTTGGTGTAGGCAAACCGGATACCACAGGTGACAGTATTTATAATGGCTCGCTCGATAACGGCAGTGGCTCTGCTGCACTACTGGAAATGGCACGAGCATTCAACAGCAGGAAAGGCAAACCGGAACGCACGGTCATCTTCCTTTCGGTAACTGCGGAGGAGCAGGGTCTACTGGGCTCTAAATATTATTCAGAGCATCCTATTTATCCTTTGGATAAAACAGTGGGCACATTGAATATGGATGTGGTGAGCCCGCATGGTAAAACCAAAGACATAAGCATTGGTGGTCGTGGCCAGTGCGATATGGAGGATTACTTTATAGAAGCAGCCAAAGAACAGGGCCGTTACCTTTCCCCCGAATCAAAACCGGAAGCAGGTGGTTACTTCCGTTCAGACCATTTCAACTTTGCGAAGAAAGGGGTGCCTGCATTGAATGCAGGTGGCGGCACCGACATGGTGCAAGGCGGCAAAACAGAAGGCGAACGCCTGCGCGATGAGTACACCAACAAACGCTACCATCAGCCATCAGACGAATACGACCCCACCTGGACATTCGAAGGTGGCCTCGATAACCTGCGCCTCCTCTTCAACGTAGGCAAACGCCTCGCCTACGGACAAGAATGGCCGCAATGGAAGGAAGGTTCTGAGTTTAAGGCTTTGAGGAAGAAGTAACTATTTCTCTTGTTTATCGTCCCGGTATTTTCAAGGCTTTTGCGACTTTGTTTTCAAGTTCTGTATACAACTGATTATAAAGGTTTTCTCTTAGTGAGGTTAATTCCTTCCTTGTGCCGTTACCTTTCATAGTTCCGTGCACCTCAATATTAGTTGGGCGATGAACTAGATCCATATGTATTTCTTTTTCAATCAATGCCCTCGACTGCCTTGAATTTTTTCTAACGCCCGTTCCGCCCTCCATTGTGGAACGATATACGTCTTTAGGCTCAATATGCCACTTGTTACTCACTTCTAATAAATTCGAATGCAAAAATAAAAATAGAACATTTTATTAAATGCTTTCTCTGTCTCGGGGGAGTCTCCGCTTTTTCCGCAGGACTCGCCGGCATCAAGGTACGAAAGCTGATATTTCTGCCTTTGCTGATATCCTCACCAACAAACCTTATATAGGATATGCTGTCATGGTGAGTTTCGAACCATTGCTGAGTAATAGGAGACAACCGCATCACGGTACGTTTTAAACCGATAGAGCCATAACAAAAAGCGTAGAACATAAGCGCTCTTTTTCAGCAGTTAAAGCTTTTGTTAAAGTTGCCACTGTTTCTCCAATCTGTTTCTCCGCACTCACCTTTGGCACAGATTTTGCTGCATTTAACTGCTATAGTTCTTTGAAATATTGTATTGTTGTTTACCTAAAAAGGAAGGGTATAATTATACCTTTTATACCGTTTTTTATACCCTTTTATACCCTTTATACCTTAAGGTAAAATGCATACTATTGCCCACAGCGTGTTTCACGGCACTCGCTAAAAATTATTAACCGAAAACGGGCATCCCGAAAATTATACCCCGGTTTTCGTACTACCTGAATTGTGCATTAAGCGTAATAATATCTGCAAACAAACCCGTGCTGCGTAAATAATGCGCATACCGTAGCTCCAGCATTTTAAAATGTTTGATGCCTAATACTCCCTTCTCCGGTTCAAAGCGCAAATTGCCGCCAAAAAAATGGCTGTCGAAAGCCGAGAGGTCGTAATCGCTGGTATAGAATGCATCCGTTGGTACATGCTCCCTGAAAGGCGCAAAGTATTTAGCGCCGCTCTGCACATAATACCGGTAAAATGGGCTAATCGAAAGGGTAGGGGCTATTTTAATTGGGGCCTCTAAGCTTGCTGTATGTGCGGTTATGCCCCAGTCATCTATATAAAATCTATAGAACAGACGCGCTATAAAGTGGTTGCTCAAAAAGTAAGAGGCTCGCAACCCCAATGGCAATTTGAGTCTATGGTTAGGTAATGTCTCAGGTTGCACTGAGCCATCCTTAAAATACACCCGCTGAAATCTTGTCGCGAGTAAGCCATCCTGGTACGATACATCAGCAAGCAAAGCACATTGCAGCCGGGGCGTTATCACCCGCGCAAAAGAAAGCGAAGCATTATAAGTTGTGCGTGGCGCCTGGTCGCCATCGCCATAAAAATATCTCAGCTCTATTGGGTAGTAAATGAATATGTAATCAAAATAAGCCTGCAGCTTTAGTCCTATTTCTGTGTTCTTGTCTTTCGATGTTTTAATGATGTTGGTACCAATGCCATAAGACGTATAATCAGACTCAATGGAAAAAGAAGCAATGCCTCCTGCGGTTAGCGTCTTTGCTTTGTTGGTCACATCATAAGTAATAGAAGGGTAGAAGCGGCCATCTTCAGACGAGGCAGATGACAGCGTGGTGGGGTCAACTTTATCAGAAGATGCTGAACTGTAATGATCAAAGCCAACATCGAGTGTTAGATTATGTTGCCGCTCACGTTTATCTCCGCCAACTATTTTCAGCTCCAGTATGTTCGCAAAATCGGTAAGCTTTTCCGAGCCTACACCGCCCGTCACCGCTGCATTCTCACCATCCTGCACATAATAGCTCGTAATAAAATTGACCTCCGCCGGTTTCAGCTTTCTTTGTTTATATGCGGATGTATCACTCTGTGAAAAAGCAGAAAATAACTGGAAGAAAAGCGCGAGTATGGATAAAGATAGTTTCCTCATAACCTAATTACATCCACAGCCTCCGCCTGTTTTTCCACCATTAGCACCCGATGCCCCTTCCCGGTATGTTTGGAAATTTATCTCAGGTTTCTCGAGTTTCCTTGCGTGCAATGCCATTTCAGCATCATTCAGGTATTTTTTCTGGTAACCCTTCACCGCTGTGCATGATGGCAAACATGCCAAAAAGTATAAGCCGGTTAATAGTAGGTATATGTATTTCAGTTGTCTCACGCAGCACTGAGTTTAATATTATCCGAGGTATATAATCTATCGTCGTCATCAATAATAATGCAGGCTATATTTTTCATTTGGTTAATGAGGTGCAAGCCGGCATTTATGCCCATAATAGTAATTGGGGTAGCCATTGCATCCGCAATCTCTGCATCCGGGCAAATAACGGAAACGCTTTTAATACCCGAAACCGGGAACCCGGTCTTTGGATCTATAGTATGTGAATACTTCTTGCCATCTATCACCACAAACTTCTCATAATTGCCCGATGTAGCTATTGCCATACCGGAGATGTTGAGGTAAGAGAATGGCTTATTTTTGAAATTGGGGTCAGCTATGCCCACCGTCCAGGGTTGTCCGTTGGGCTGCGTGCCCCATGCTGCCAAGTCGCCCGATGCATTTACTATGCCGCTTTGCACGCCCAATTGCTGCAGCAAACGCTTTGCACATTCGGCGGCATAACCTTTGCCTATGCCACCAAAACCAATGCGCATGCCTTTTTCTTTTAAAAAGACAGTGCAATTATTGGGGTTAAGCACTATGTCGCGGTAATTAATGAGCCTTACAGCCTGTTTCGCAGTTTCTTTATCAGGTAGAGAGCGCATATTCCTGTCGAAATTCCAGAAACGTTTATCTGCGGAACCATAAGTTATATCAAAAGCTCCCTGCGTAAGTGCAGATAGTTTAATCGATCTGGCTATAAGGTCACAAACTTCTTTGTCTACTTGTACCGGCTGTACGCCGGCATTTGCATTAATAAGATTGATTTGGCTATCGTCTTTAAAGGTGGTGAGCAGGGCTTCTATCCTGCTTATTTCATTTACTGCCCTGTCTATGCAATGACCGGCAAATTCAGTATCGCCTGATACAACAGTAATTTCAAACGCATTACCCATCAGGCGCATTTGGCGCTTGTGCGCTTTCAATTCATCAGCAACAGGTTTATCTAACACCGGTGCAAACATAAGCATTCATCTCCTCCCGCTATATTTTCGGGGTGTACAATGCTAATGTATAAATAATCCGGTAAAGAAAAGATATAAACCCGCCCCGTTAACGGGGCGGATGCGGTGGACTTTTTTTACCTTGCTTAAAACAAAAAGCCGTCGGGCAGTATGCCGTCCTTATGATACAGGTACAAATAATGCGGCCGATCGCCTATCGGCTTCCTGCCCGTCATACCTGCATTCACTAATTGTTCGTAAGCATCTTTCGTAGCTTCGGTGTCCACAAGGTAAAATACCATCATTTCTGTCTTTGTGCGTGTCCACACATCGTCCCATTCGGTAGTACCTACATACCATTCAGCAAATGGTTGTTTCACCTGCGCCTTCACCTCCGAAATGACATAACTTGCCTTTCTCGTTCTCATCAACGGCCAAATTAAATTTGTAAGAAATCTTGATTACATCTAAGTTAAGAAATATTTTTGAAATTAGTTCACTGAAATGTCAGGATTTTGTAAACATTACCATTGAAAATAATGATAGGTGTATAACGCAATGATTAAGGTCATTTCCGGTGGAGTTTTAATTTTGTTACCTTTCCGCAGTTGAAAATGAGGCAATTGAACCCAAAATTATTTTGATTAAATAAATATTTACGATATGGAAAATACTATCTCTGCAGGTACTGCAGCACAAAAAAGTAATGGCGCAGCAAAATGCCCGTTCACAGGCGGACACGCAAAGCATACAGGCGGTGGTGGCACACATAACCGCGATTGGTGGCCCAACCAATTACCGTTAAACATACTTCGTCAGAACTCTTCTCTTTCCGATCCGATGGGTGAGAACTTTAATTATAAAGAAGCATTCAATTCGCTGGACCTTACCGCTGTGAAGAAGGACATCTTTGAGCTGATGACCAACTCGCAGGACTGGTGGCCGGCAGACTACGGGCACTACGGCCCGTTCTTCATACGCATGGCGTGGCACAGTGCGGGTACTTACCGGATTGCTGATGGCCGTGGTGGGGCAGGTTCCGGTACCATACGCTTTGCTCCGCTGAATAGCTGGCCTGATAATGGCAACCTAGACAAAGCACGTCTGTTGTTGTGGCCTATAAAACAGAAATATGGCAACAAAATTTCCTGGGCCGATCTGATGATACTCACCGGCAACTGCGCATTAGAGTCTATGGGCTTCAAAACGTTTGGTTTTGGCGGCGGGCGTGAGGATGTGTGGGAACCTGAGGAAGATGTGTACTGGGGTTCTGAAAGCAAATGGCTGGACGATAACCGTTATACTGGCGAGCGCGACCTGGAAAACCCGCTTGCGGCAGTGCAGATGGGGCTTATTTATGTAAATCCCCAAGGCCCTAATGGCAATCCCGATCCATTAGCTGCCGCAAAAGACATTCGCGAGACCTTTGGCCGCATGGCCATGAATGATGAAGAAACCGTTGCGCTCATTGCCGGAGGGCATACGTTTGGCAAAACCCACGGAGCTGGCGATGCAGAGAAACACGTTGGCCCGGAACCTGCAGCAGCAGGTATTGAGGAGATGGGCTGCGGCTGGAAAAACTCCTTCGGTACAGGAAGAGGTGGCGATACCATTACCAGCGGACTGGAAGGCGCATGGACAACCACACCTACAAAATGGAGTAACAACTTCTTCGAAAACCTGTTTGGCTTTGAGTGGGAGCTGACGAAAAGCCCTGCAGGAGCACACCAATGGAAACCCAAAGACAATGCAGGTGCCGGAACAGTACCTGATGCACACGATCCATCAAAGCGGCACGCACCTTTTATGCTCACCACAGACCTCTCGCTGCGTTTTGACCCTGAGTACGGGAAAATATCAAGGCGTTTCTTCGAGAACCCCGATCAGTTTGCAGATGCATTTGCGCGTGCATGGTTCAAATTAACGCATCGCGATATGGGCCCGCTTTCACGGTACCTTGGTCCGGAAGTGCCAAAAGAAGTATTGATATGGCAGGACCCTATACCTACAGTAACCCATAAACTGGTTGATAGTAACGACATCGCTGCGCTAAAATCAAAAATACTCGCTTCAGGCCTCACGGTATCACAACTGGTATCAACAGCATGGGCATCGGCTTCAACATTCCGTGGTTCTGATAAACGGGGTGGTGCAAATGGCGCTCGCATCCGCCTGGCGCCTCAAAAAGATTGGGAGGTGAATAATCCCACACAACTAGCAACAGTGTTAAATGCACTGGAGGGAATACAAAAAGAATTCAACAGTGCGCAAACAGGTGGTAAGCAAATTTCTTTGGCTGACCTTATTGTTCTTGGTGGATGTGCTGCGGTAGAAAAAGCAGCAAAAGATGCAGGCTACAATGTAACTGTTCCTTTCACTCCGGGACGTGGCGATGCAGCTCAGGACCAAACAGATGTTGACTCATTTGCTGTATTGAATCCCATAGCCGACGGTTTCCGCAACTACAGGAAATCACAGTATGCTGCCTCATCTGAGGCTATGCTGATAGATAAAGCACAACTGTTAACACTCACAGCACCGCAAATGGCAGTGCTCATTGGTGGCATGCGTGTGTTGAACACAAACTACGATGGCTCTAAACATGGTGTATTCACTAAACGCCCCGGCACACTCACCAACGATTACTTCGTGAACCTGCTCGATTATAACACAACTTGGTCGGCTGCTGCCAGCTCAAATGGCACAAAAGAAATGTTTGAAGGCCGCGACCGCAAAACCGGCGAGGTTAAATGGACTGGCACCCGTGTTGACCTCATCCTCGGCTCAAACACCGAACTCCGCGCTATAGCAGAAGTTTATGGCTGCAACGATGCCAAAGAAAAATTTGTGAATGACTTTGTAGCTGCCTGGGCGAAGGTGATGAATTTAGATAGATTTGATCTGGAGTAGGTTTTTGGATGCAGATTTTAAATGAAGTCCCCAACTAAGGTTGGGGGCTTTTAGTTTAATTAAGTTTGCTCATCCCCACAAACCGATCCTTTCCCAGAAGATAGCTAATAGCCCTGTTCACATTCCTTTCCACGCTTTCCTCTGTTTTTAGATTAGCTATATACCGCACTATCTCATTTCGCCGAGATGGTGAGAGCTTGTCAAAAACAGCCTTCGCTTCTTTGCTTGCAGCAAGCGCCTTTGCAAATTTTGGGTGAGGTTTTACAGTTCTGTCTGATGTATCAGTCTGCACGGTAATTTCAATAATTTCACCTATCCGTTTAGGCGAGTTCTTTAGCATGATAGTGTTGATATAGAGCCGCCACTCGCCGCTGTATTTCACCAGTGTTTGTTTATAAGGCTTCCCGTTCACCTCTCCGCATATCGGGAACTTCCCCTTATCTCTCCCGGCCTTCTTAAAAATATCCTTTAATATTTTTTCAGGCACATCAACGTAAGGGTTAATGCCTATGATCTTTATGGGCGCTTTGAATTTGTGCACTACTTGTAAGGTTTATATTAAACACTTTTCTCAAAGCAAACACTGGCTGCCACATTAGCATATTGCCCATAGTTGGGTATAATGTTATAGCCGTTCTTTTTGTAGAGTTGTATTGCTTCCGGCTGTTTTTCTCCTGTTTCTAAAATACATTTGGCATAGCCCAGTTCTTTCGCCCAGCTCTCCAGCTCTTTCAAAACTACCGAGCCGATGCCCTTTCCCCTTTTCTCCGGGGTTACGAACATTCGTTTTACTTCAATAGTGCCCTCCTCATACTCTTTTATGGCGCCACAACCTAGAGGGGTAGTCCCCTCATACGCAACCACCACATACTTTATAGCAGCGATCTTATTGTATTGCGCATAAAATGCATGGTCATCGCCATCGCGTATGGCAAGGTCTTTGTCTAATTGCCCCACCAGTTCTTGAAAATCGGTATTGTCTGAGTTTGTTCTGATAAGTTTATACATGGCTGTTGGTTAGGAATAGCAGGAGCCAAAGTTGCATAAAATAAGCATCACGAAAAAATGGAAGCGACTATTAAGCCAATTTCTTAAATCTTGCCTGGAAGAAACGAAGGTATTTTGGTTCGTAGATCATTGCAAGGCCTTTTATTTTATTCCGGCGGTCATACACGCTCTGCACCGATTCGGCTATTACATCCATATGCGCCTGCGTATATACCCTGCGTGGAATAGTGAGACGTACCAGCTCCAGCTTCGGGTAATAGTGGTTGCCTGTTTTCGCATTTCTTCCGGCAGATACAATGCCGCGCTCCATGGCACGTATTCCCGCATCTTCATACAACTCTGCAGCCAGCACCTGTGCCGGAAACTGGTCTTGCGTAAGGTGCGGCAAAAATTTCTTTGCATCAATAAAAATGCCATGCCCACCTATCGGCAATACTATTGGTATATCTGCTTTTGTCAATTGCTCACCAAGGTACAATACCTGCCCTATCCTTGCCTTCATATGCTCATCCTGCACCGACTCCTCAATACCTATTGCCATGGCTTCCATATCACGGCCTGCAAGGCCGCCATATGTGTGTAGTCCTTCATATACAACAACCAAATTGCTTGCCTCTTCAAACTTTTCTGCATCATTCAGCGCCAGGAAGCCGCCTATATTCACCAATGCATCTTTCTTGCCACTGAACGTTGCGCCATCGGTATAGCTACAGATATCCTTAACAATGCTGGCAACAGATCGCCTCGAGAATCCCTTCTCCCGCTGCTGGATGAAGAAGGCATTCTCAGCAATACGCGTCATGTCCAGCATAATTTTTATACCGTGTTTGCTGGTCAATGCACGCAACTCCTTCAGGTTTTGCATGGATACCGGCTGGCCACCTGCCATATTCACTGTCACGGCAACACATATATAGGGTATCCGATGCGGACCATGTTTTTTTATAACAGCTTTAAGTTTGTCAAGGTCAATGTTTCCTTTAAAAGGATGCAAGCTTTCCGAATCGTGTGCTTCATCTATGATAACATCTATAAAAGTGCCGCCTGCCAGTTCCTGGTGCAGGCGCGTGGTGGTGAAATACATATTACCGGGTATGATATCGCCTTTCTTTATCATCACCTGCGACAAAATATTTTCCGCGCCCCGCCCCTGGTGAGTAGGTATCAGGTACTTATAGCCATAATATTTTTTTACGGCTCTTTCCAGCGTATAGAAGTTTTTGCTGCCGGCATAGGCTTCATCGCCCTGCATCAGCCCGGCCCATTGCCTGTCGCTCATAGCCGATGTGCCGCTGTCCGTCAGCAGATCTATATATACATCTTCCGACTTAAGCAGGAAAGTATTATATCCGGCTTCTTTAATTGCTTTTATCCTCTGTTCTTTGGTGGTCATCTTCAGCAGTTCTACCATCTTTATTTTGAATGGTTCTGCCCACGAGCGCTTTTCTAACCTGGCCATCTTATTTTTTTAAAACGCAAAACAATCAATAAACCGGGTAGTGCTTTATGACTGCAATCACGTTGCCGTTATGATTTACGTCAGGATTTATAACCTCAGATATTCCGTACTTGCGCCTTTTATTTTGTTATGGAGTTTAAGACCATTATTGAGCCGTTCAAGATCAAATCAGTCGAACCTATTACTATGTCCACTGAGGCGCAGCGGGTAGAATATCTCAGCAATGCATATTACAACCCCTTCCTGCTCCGTTCACGTGAGGTAATTATTGATATGCTGACAGACAGCGGCACGTCGGCTATGAGCAGTGAGCAATGGTCAGGTATCATGCGTGGAGATGAATCTTACGCAGGTGCCGCAAGCTGGGAACGCCTGCAGTATGAGATACAGGACCTTACAGGCTATCCGTATATACTACCAACACACCAGGGCAGGGCAGCAGAGCATATCTTATATAGTTACCTTGGTGGTAAGGGAAAGGTATTCATCAGTAATACCCATTTCGACACTACCCGTGCCAACATTGAGTTTAATGGTGCACAGGCAATTGATATACCCACACCCGAGGCTAAGAACAGGGAATCTGAATATCCTTTCAAAGGCAACATGGATGTGACACGGCTTGATGAACTGATAACTTCGCATGGTGTACAAAACATTGGCGCTGTTATTCTCACTGTTACAAACAACAGTGGTGGTGGCCAGCCGGTAAGTATGCAAAATGCGAAAGATGTTGCTGCAATATGCAGGAAGCATGGAGTTCGCTTTATTATTGACTGCTGCCGTATTGCCGAGAACGCTTATTTCATACATCATTTTGAAGAAGAGTATAAGCATGTCCCATACCGCCAGATAGCGCAACAAATGTTCTCTCTTGCTGATGGTGCTATTATGAGTGCTAAGAAAGATGCCTTGGTGAACATGGGTGGATTTCTTGCATTGAGAGATGCACAATTAGCTGAAGCATGCACCAGCCTCCTGATCATCAACGAAGGTTTCTCCACCTATGGCGGGTTATCCGGCAGGGATATGGAAGCAATTGCTATTGGCCTCAGGGAGGTGTTTGATGCAGATTATCTTAACTATCGTATAAAAAGCACGCAATACCTTGGTGAGCATATACGTGCTAAAGGTGTGCCTGTTATATATCCTATTGGCGGGCATGCAGTATATGTAGATGCTGGCCAATTATATCCGCACATTCCTGTAGAGCAGTATCCCGGGCAGGCTCTAGTATGTGAGTTGTATAAAATAGGCGGCGTGCGTGCTGTAGAGATCGGCTCTGTGATGTTTGGCAAGTACGATGATAAGGGCAAACTCATACCTGCACCGGTTGAGCTCGTACGGCTGGCTATACCTCGCCGTGTTTATACACAAAGCCACATAGACTATGTGATAGAAGTATTTGACGAGGCAATGAAGAACGCTGCAAACACCCGGGGTTTAAAGATCACCAAAGAGCCAAAGTTCCTGAGACATTTCACAGCACACTTTGAACCTTTGAAGTAGGAGCGTTCCAAATCGCTCTGCGCATTATTCCTTCGCTCTCGCTTTACATTCCGTCTGGAATTTCCGGGTCTGTCAGCCTGATCAGTTTGTCTAATGAATCCTGCCAGCCCAGGTAGCATGCCTCTGCCGGTATCACCGCAGGGATACCTTCCTGCGTGATCTTAAGCTCAGTACCTACAGATACTTTCTTTATCCAAACCGATGTGATCATTTCCCCCGGCAGATTCGGGTCGTCGAATTTATCGGTATACTTCAGGAATTCGTTCGGTTTCAGTTCTACATACTGCCCGCCAAAAGAATGACCGTTGCCGGTAGTGAAGTTGATGAACGACATCCTGTACTTGCCGCCAACTTTCACATCCATTTCATGAACAACACATAAAAACCCATAAGGTGGTATCCACGATGCCAAGGCATTGGCATCTGTAAATGCACGGTAAACTTTTTCAGGAGATGCTTTAAGCACCCTATGCAGTGTAACGCTGTTTGTTGACATGGTTATTATTTTTTATTGTTCCCTAAAGGTAAAAACTAATAGGCAAATCACGCCCCGCTTTAGTGGTGTTTTTGTTCCTGTATAATAGCCCCTTCTTCGTATTCCGGCGGAGTTGGCGGAATAAGGTAAATAAGAAATGTTACAGCAATAATAACTATAGATGCCACAGGGTAAGAGAAAGATAGTGCAACAGATGCAATAGCCATCAAAAGACCCATTGCCAGTTTCATATATTGTTCATTTAGAAACGATTGCTTAAGTGTAGCGGGCATCAGCCTGCGTTTGTAGCCTGCATAAAAAACAACCAGGCATACAGTTATTACAGGCATTAACAGCCCTGTGCAATAAGCAGTTACTGCGGCATTGAAATGCCCGTGAGATAAGATAAAGTCGCTGAAGATGGCCGTGGTAAACGGCACGAAAGATATTGCCATCAGGAACAGTACATTCAGCATGTTAAATACGTGATTGGTTTTGGTGATGAAACTGAACAACCAGTGATGGTTAGACCAGTAAATACCTATCTGCAAGAAGCTCATTGCATAACCCAGATAGCTTGGCCAGATCTTCGTTAAGTAGTTATACAAGCCACCTGCCGTTTCTACCTTTTCATGGCTGGGTATCTTTATCTCCAGTACCAGCAACGTGATAGCTATTGCCATTACTCCATCGCTGAACATTTCCAGCCTTTCTTTACTCATCCGGTATTTGAACCTGTTTATTTTTGACATAGTATATTTTAAGTGTAGTGCAAGATATTGTTCTGTTTATAATTATGCAGCATATTTTTTGAAATAAATAGTGAATACTTAACCTGTATTTCTGCGTGCGAATAAATCATATTTTCGTTAAAAGAAATTTACAATGTCCGCTAACGAATTCAGCTCACCACAATACTTTCACGGCACAAAGGCTGATCTGCAGCAAGGAGACCTCATAGGGCCGGGCTATAATTCAAACTACGGAGCGAGGAAGCAAGCGGCCTATGTTTATCTCACTGCTACGATGGATGCCGCTACCTGGGGCGCTGAGCTTGCCTTGGGTGAAGGCCGCGGCAGGATCTATATAGTGGAGCCTACAGGCCGGATCGAAGATGACCCCAACCTGACAGACAAAAAATTCGCAGGCAATCCCACAAAGTCATACCGTACAAAAGAGCCGCTTAGGGTCACCGGTGAGATCACAGATTGGCAGGGCCACCCTGCGGAACAGCTCAAAGCAATGAAAGACCACCTTGAAAGGTTGAAGGAGCAGGGTATTGAGGCGATAGAGGATTGAGGTAAGCGCGGAGAAACAGAGCGGAAAGCGTTGTTTTTTCATTACTTTCTTAAGATCTTCTCCATTGCTTTTCCCTTTGCCAACTCATCAACCACCTTATCCATATAACGGATCTTCTGCATCAGCTTGTCTTCTATTTCTTCAACACGGTAGCCGCATATCACACCCGTGATCTTTGAAGCATTTTGGTTAAGTTTTGCCTCTGCGAAGAAAGTTTCGAGGCTGTTCTTCTTATCTATCTGCTGCTGCAATGTTTTTTCATTGTATCCTGTTAGCCAGCAAAGAACCTCGTCTAACTCTGCTTTTGTGCGGCCCTTTTTCTCCACCTTTTGTATATACAGCGGGTACACACCCGCAAATGACATTTTAAATACTCTTGTATAGTCCATTTAATTGATATTGTCTATCAAAGTTAATTTTTTGTCACCAAGTTACTCGTTCTATATCATCTTTCATTCCGTACTTATAAGATTCATCAAGCTTGATCTTTTTCTTAAGTGGCTCAAATTCCGGGTTTGGGAATTTAGTTATTGCTACAAGCAGCGAGTGTTTTAACTGCAGGTAATCATATTCACCTTTAAATGTGGTGATCTTTTCAAAAAGCCTGCGGGTTTCCGCTGAAGGGTACTTAGCCAGTGCCTCGCACAGCACTCCCCATTTGCCATATTCGCTGTATGGCTCCAATTTTGCCCACTCTTTTTTAAACATTTTTGTTAACAGTGGGTAAAATGCGGGGTGAGGAAATTCGCGCGCAGCACATACAGCATAGAACTCATCTTTTTCAAACGATCTTTTTACCAGGTCAACGTCTTGTTTATTTTTGTACTTAGCCAGTATAAGCACCGCGATAGGTTGCTTGCCTGATAACGCTATTTCTCTTACCCGGTCATAGAATCTCTGCTCAGGCTTCATATAGCGGAGCATGAGGTCGCGCACGCCGATCTTGTTGGTACTGTCAAAGAGCATAATGCTGTCAACTGTTGCCTGCTGAGTCTCGTTCAGTTTATACTTGTCTGAATGCCGGCCGGTTGGATATACGTTTAAAAGGAGGTATTCATTGGTAGGCCACGAAATGCCAACATCTACAGACCGGGTGTTAACCCGATCTGTATCGTTGAAGTGTTTCATGAGAATAGGAAACGGGTCCATACTCTTCCTGGAGGTTAACGCTAAAAAGGCATAGTTTTTTACTGCTGTATTTTCATGGTCGGTCAGTTCTGCCAGTTCACTGTCAGTAGCCACCTCTTGTAGTTTTTCGAGCAGGCCACCTCCCTTACTTTTCACACTATTAGATACAACCATTGCATCCAAAACCACCCTTAATTCATCCCTGAACTTCCGGTTGTAGGGCGACGAAACAGCTGTATCGGTTATTGTAAATGCTATTGTTATAGGTATAGTGACAAGCGTTCTCATGGTTTTATCCGGTCCGATGGCTTTAACATTTTCTATGAAAATTCTATCGCCATTTTTCATCATGGCTATTTTGTCTTGTATGTCTTTATCAAAGGGTATATTCGTGAGGTTATCCCCTGATAAGCTCTTAGTTTCTACCGTATCATTTGTGCATAGCATCATGTCATAACTTACAATACGGCACCAAGGTTTCAGTGAGTCGCCTGTATAGCAAACCAGCGCCGGCTTTACTAATATATCGCTCACGCTTGCAACAGGGTACTTTACGATTCCTACCTGTAGCGGAACACCGCTTGAGTACCTGGTTGTATATTCTTTTGAGAAGATAATTTTGTTGGTTTTATTGTAAACGCACAATGCGCTATTGCCAGGTTTGCGGGGGGTAAGGTTATAAATATTGTTGTAGGGAGTGAGGAACTCATTTTCAAATTTTACCCTTGTATTGGCAGGCAGGTTTGTAATGGCAACCCGGTTAGACACACCAACGTAAAGAATATTCAGAGTAGAATCCCTGAGGCTGAGTTGGTACGTGGCGATCTGTGCTGTTGCTGTAACAGAAACACCTAGATACAATACTATAAAAAACAGCAATTGCGCACGCATCACGTAAATATAACGTATTTCTCCTGCGGCTTATTTTGATATATCAGCCGCTTCTTATCAGGGAGATAGAATGTTCAAGATCTTTTTTTGTTGCGCAGCAATTTGAATTAAAAAACTCATTACCTTTGCGCCCGAAATAAAATTTATAACCAATCCGCCGTCTTTTTACTTTCCGTCCTATATGGCAGGCCCCTGGATGATTATGGATATTAATTATCAAAGTTTAAATTCTTCCCATTCCATTGTTCACAGCCCGTTTTTTGCAGTGGCAATGATCCCCGGTGCATACAGTGCTCGTTAACCCAGGTCCGGAGGGGCCACTAAAAATATAAGTTAAAATAGAGGATTCAGCAGTTTGCGTATTGCTTTTGTTCAATACCTTTGTAACTATAAGCTTACGCTAGCGAAAAGAATGACATATTTAAAACAGATAAGTTCATACTGCCTTATTCTTATAGTCCTGCTGTACACAACACCTTTACAGCAGTTTCTAAAAGTACCTGCTTTAATTGATCATTACCATGAACATAAGCAACAAAAGCCAGATATCACATTCGTGGATTTTATTTTCATGCATTACATAGGCGATGATGGTGTTGCAGATGATGACAGCAAGGACATGCAACTGCCGTTTAAGAAATCTGACAGGGCTTCGCTCGAGGCCTACGGTTATGTGGTTACTACATTACCTCTTCAAACCGGTCATGAATTAACAGGCACTCATTACTCTCCTTTTAAAAGGCAGTTCTTCCCCGACCCTTCCGCAGGTGCCTTGTTTAAGCCTCCCCAGGTTTGATCGTTTTCTCGTTTTTTGTAACACAAACATTTTCCTAAAACGCTCGCCTCATGGTTATATGCCGTGAAGTTTAGGTATTGCGTATCTATTTGTTTACATCGCGCCATTGTATTGGTGCGCCAATTTTCTAAAACTTAAATTAATAATTCAATGAAAAATCTAATCATACTGCTCAGCTGTTTTGTGCTGGCATTCAGCTCTTGTACACATGATGACAGCAAGACTGTTACCCCAATAAGTTCATCGTCTTCTGCAGCCACACCCGGTTCGGGCTGGAGCCTCACACTGCTTTCAGAAAGAAGCGATAACAAGACCAGCCATTACAGTGGCTATACATTCGAGTTCGCTGCAGATGGCACAATGTCTGCAGTGAGGAGTGGCACAACGGTTACTGGCACATGGAGGCAATACCAGGACGATGGCATTAC
The DNA here is from genome assembly GCA_021155965.1 of Flavipsychrobacter sp. Taxonomy (GTDB): domain Bacteria; phylum Bacteroidota; class Bacteroidia; order Chitinophagales; family Chitinophagaceae; genus Nemorincola. The sequence continues at coordinate 9,520 of JAJNBJ010000019.1, read as the reverse complement.
CAAATTTGCCATCAGCCTTATTACCACTGATAGCCGTTTACTGGAACTGAATGATGACTGGGCGCTCGTAAGTAAGTCTGATAATCTCATCTCGCTTAAAGATGACAACAGCACCAGCAACGAACAGTTGCAGTTCTCAAAATAACCAGTACTGAAAGCCGCTCCCAGAGCGGCTTTCTTATTTTAATGATAAATCAAAGTCGGTAGCTAAGGTTGTAGCCATAATGAACATCAACAATTTTATTAAAAATCCTTTTGAAAGTAACGGCATGTACTTTTCTTAAAAATAGTGCTTTTACCTCTGAAAAGGTAGTTTCCATTATTTTTCTCATACAGTCTTTACAATAGAGGCTGGTCGGGGCGTTTGCTATTACTTTTACGATGTACCATCATTCTTACAGATTCGGCATCCATGAAGTTGTCCTCTATGCTATAGTCTGTATAAGCGGAATCGGCAAAAAACACTACTCTCAGGAGTGCAATAATATATTCAGCCCTCCTTAAAAACTGCTGCTGTTCTTTTGGGTTTGTATTTCCTATGGTTTTACTATAAACATCTAATAACCAACAATAAAAACTATAATATAGTATGCGACCTGTAACGTTATTTAATCCCGGTAAAAGTTTAGAGAAAGTTGCATCGGAAGTATTTTGCAGTCCCGTTCACAAGGTATCTACGAAGCTTACATCTTAGCGAGTATTCAGTCGCCTATTTTCTTCGCTGTAGTAAAGCTGGTTTATTACCTTCTATCAGTTCCAGTATTTCATCTCTTAGTGGATATGTAGATTGATAACAGAAGAAATTGAAGTTATCTTTTGACTGTGCATCAAATTGTTTTTCGCATTAATGAAAATAAAAGCCGCAATTCAGCGGCTTTTATTTAATGTGATACCGCAACATTTACATAGCGTGTAGTCGCAGTCGGGAGGACATCCCCCATCATCATCACAGCATGACGAAGGGCAATTTTGTTCGCAACCGGCTTTTGCAGAGGCAGACGCCTGCGTGTTGAAGTAGGCGAAGATACCCCCAGTAGTAAGCGCTAGTGCAGTTACCGTAAGAATTAGTTTTTTTCTCATTGCTTGGCTTTTAGTATTAATAATGACTCTTGTCCTAACTATGACTGAATCCTCAATGAAATGATGCAGGAAATTTGGATTTAGCAGCAAGAACCCATTTTGGCTGTTGCACCGGTAGATGTATTACAGCCACACCCTATCTCTCCTTCATCCTTTTTTTGTTCATCCAAGGCACAACAGGCACTGGCGTTAAGTGGTATATGCCGCGAGACCTTTTTGTTAACAACCAGATAATTTATAAGCAAATTATATTGTTTATAATTATAAAAATTAATTAATTACTTGTTATTAACTTATCATTTATAAAAAATAATAAAATTAATGTATATATATAAATATGTGTTTTGTGGATAATAAAAATATGTAAAGCCTAACCCGTTGGCGGAATTAATTTTAATCTATTCTTAAATAAATTATCTAGAAAAATTAAAAAACTAGATAAAATTTCAAAAATACTCCTACATTTGTTTCCATGTCGGAACAAATAACTATTAATTTCTCTCCCGAAACGCTTGCACTCTTAAAGCAGGCTACTAAGCAAAGACTTACTGATCTCATAAAAATTAAAGAAGAAACTGAATCTGCTATTGAAAAAGAACGTGCAATACTCAAAGCATTAAATGGCGGAAAGCTATTGCCCAGCGAAATAAAGCGAGTTGATTACAACGAGGAATGGAGCTGGACTAAAAAGGCCAAGTTTATTCTTTCAAGAAAAAAGAAACTCTTAACACTTACTCAAATACTTACACTGGCAAAAGAGAAATACAACGATACTAGCATTAGTGACGAGGGAGAAACGTATACTAATGCTAAATCGAATTTAGCAGGCTTACTTAAACAGAATTTAGACAGGATTTTTCAAAGAGATAAGTTAGACAAGGATATTAAATATTACTACTACGGACTGTTAGAATGGTTTGATGAAAACGGAGATTGTAAATCTGAGTTTTTACCTGATTAGGAATAAAAAAGAAAGTCTTGCTGTTTTTCGAGGACGCGCAAGACTTTCTAAATGTTAGTAAAAAACTTAGGGGGATGGACTGATGTTCTGCGGGAGACTTGAGACCTAACGCAACCGGTTTGATTCCGGTATCCTCCACTATTTTTTCCTTACTACAAATGTAAGGAAAATCTTGGATAGAACAAAGATTTTCTGCTTGTGTACAGTATCAAAGCCGCTTTTGATAAGATACTGCCTATTATAAAGGAAACTCTTGGCACTCAATGCCCTGAGACAGGGAACTTCTTACGTCCTGGCCTAAAACCCAGATTTACCGATATAGAAGTTATAGCGTTAAGCATTACAGCCGAATGCCTGAGCATAGATAGTGAGAACAGGTTATTTACAATCCTCCATACCGAATACAAAAACGACTTCCCTAACCTGTTAAGCCGGAGACAATACAATGATCGTAGAAAGTCATTGTTCAATTACCAGACAGTAGTAAGGCAGGCAATGGCTGATAGGCTAAACGATATAACTGAAGTATATGCAATAGACAGTATGCCATTAGAGATTTGTAAACTAGCAAGAATGGAACGCAGCAAAATAGGAAAAGAGATGGAGTATACAGCACCGGATAAAGGTTATTGCAGGGCACAGAATAAATGGTATTACGGTTATAAGATGCATTGTGTTTGTGCTCCTAATGGAGTAATACAATTGATGGATATAGGTAAGGCCTCCATACATGATATTTACTTTCTTAAAGACGTAGGAAACGCATTAAGCAATTGCATTGTAGTAGGTGATAAGGGATATATCAACCAGAGTATAAAAGACAATCTTTGGAGCACTAGAAAGATATGTCTGGAAACACCATTGCGGAATAACCAGAAAAATGCTATAGCTGCTCCATATGTTTTGAAACGGATACGCAAGAGAATAGAGACTATATTCTCACAGCTATGTGACCAGTTTATGATGCAACGGAATTATGCTAAATCTTTCTTTGGTTATCGGTCTAGGATATTAGCAAAAGTTAGCGGAATGACTGCACTACAATACATAAACAGGTTCGTTACTGGTAAACCTGTAGGCTGCTTAAAATATGCCCTATGCTATAAATAAAGTGACTTTTCTTAATATTGTGTGGATCAATTAATGCCTATGTAAAGACTTTGTAGTATTAAAATCAAAACTGCTTCTCCGAATTACCACAAATAAAGTGTAGCAGGCTTGACACAGTACGATTGTAATAGTGCGCCCATAATGGCGTAGCTGTTCCTTTTGTGTCAAGCGGCTGTGGTAAGCCTGGAGAAGCAAAAGAGTTTCGGCTACGCTATTTTTTATTCTCTTAATTACCACAAAACATGGAATACCTGGTTATTGGTATCATTATCGCAATCGTACACTATGCGATTTTAAAACAAGTACTTGAAATTACTAAGACAGCTAAAAATGCTAGGCTGCAAACCAGATTGCTTTTGACGATATTAAAGCAGATGGGAGCAGATACTACAGAAATAGAAAAGGAGATAAATCCTAAAGTTCACGATACCACCTACAAAGCATTAAAAGCTAAGATCGAAAAGGAATAGGCATAATCCCATCTAATATGCCGATTTGTTAGTATTTTTAATTTCTAAATTAATTCCGCCAACGGGTTAAAGCCTACATATTTTCTTCATTTTTGCGCACCAAGATTATTTGAATATAAAAAACTACTCAAATTCAGCCTTTTATGAAAAAAATTTTGTACCTGCTTTGTAGCATTGTTCTTTTTGCCAATTTAGCGTCTGCGCAGTGCCCAACATTCGAAAGCCGTAACAATGGAAATAACCTTGGCGTTTGCGCCGGCTCCGGCGGCTCAGCTCCGGCGCAGGCCACAAACGTTCCCGGTACTGCTTTTCAGTATTCGACCTGCTGTGCATCCCTTACAAAACAGGGGAATTTTACGGCTGTATATGCAGGTACTGTAACGCCTTCTTTTGAACCTGCTGTAAGTGCAATTTATGTGGGCACAACGCTCTCTACTGCAGTTATGGGGCCGCCAACTGCATTTACTACTGTTGGTGGAGACCGTTCTATTGATTATTGTTTTTTCAACGTAAACCTGCCTACCAGTGGTAATTTCACCATCGTATATGTGAACCCAACAACCGGTGCAGTGTATGCAAGTTGTACCTATGTGGGGTGCTCAGGGACAAGTTGTACGAGCGCCCCGGTTACACCTCCAACCATTACTACTCAGCCTGTGGGCGCAACAAAATGTGTAGGAGAAAGTTATACATGGTCTGTAGCTGCGACGCCAACCAATACTGCAAATACAATCAGTTATCAGTGGAGTAAAAATGGTGTCAATATCATTGGGGCCACAAATACAACATACAACATTAGTTCGCTTGTATCAGGTGATGCCGGTACTTATAGCGTGCTGGTTGTTGAGTCTAACGGTGCAATGACATCAAGCAATAATGTGACGTTGACAGTAAACAGTTCGCTGCCCTCGATCAGTGGAGGCTCGAATGTGGCAATCTGTATAGGCAATTCTGCTGCTATTACCGCAAGTGGTGGCCTTACCTATACATGGAGCCCCTCATCTACATTATCAGCATCTACTGGTGCTGGTGTAACGGCCACACCGACTGTAACTACCACCTATACAGTAACCGGTACCAACGGCTGTTCTAATACTGCGACGGTTACAGTAAGCGTAAATGCGTTGCCTACGATCAGCGGCGGTTCAAATGTCACAATATGCAGCGGCGGTTCAACAGCACTCACTGCCAGTGGTGGCAATACTTATACCTGGACACCGGGATCAGGCCTGTCTGCTACAACAGGCACAAGTGTAACGGCCAATCCTACCAGCACAACGATCTATACCGTAACAGGTACAAACAGCAATGGGTGCGTAAATACAGCTACAGTGCAAGTAAGCGTAAACCCTTTGCCCACTGTGAACAGCATTTCAAATGTTGCTTATTGTAACGGCGCAACTACATCCGCAGTTGTATTCTCCGGACCTGTGGGTGGTACAACATTCACATGGGCAAACAACAATACGGCGATTGGTTTAGGCGCAGGATCAGGCACAATATGCGGTACCGCAGCAGAAGGCGGTACAGTTGTGATGACGGCGCCTTCCGGAGCTGTATTTACGTCTGTCACTTTTGCCAGCTATGGCACGCCTACAGGATCATGTGGTAGTAACGCAATTAGTGGTTGCCATGCTGCAGGCAGCTTGGCTATTGTACAAGGGTATTTACTTGGGAATAACTCTGCATCAATACCTGCTACAAATGCAGTATTTGGAGACCCATGCGGGGGAACGCCAAAGCAATTGTATGTACAGGCTACCTATACTACATCCGGTAATCTGCCATCATTTACTGCAACCAACAGTGGTGGCTCCGCGATAACCGGGACTGTTACCGTAACACCATCTGCCAATGGCTGTACAGGTACACCAGGTACATTTGCGATTACAGTAAATCCTACTCCATCTATCAGTGGAGGTTCAAGCGTTGCGATATGTACCGGCAACTCCACGTCGCTAACTGCGAGTGGCGGTAGCACTTATACATGGACGCCTGCAGCAGGTTTATCCTCGACTACCGGCACCAGCGTTACAGCTTCACCAACCGTTACAACTACGTATTCAGTAACCGGCACTAATACGGCAGGATGTCCGGGTACGGCCACAGTTACGGTAACTGTAAACTCATTGCCAACTGTTTCGGCTATAACCGGCACAACTACTTTAACATTATATAATACGACTACTTTAAGCGATGCCACTTCAAGTGGTGTATGGTCCAGTTCGGCAACAGGTGTGGCTACTGTTAATAGCACCTCGGGCGTTGTAACCGGTGTATCGGAAGGTACAGCCCGCATTAGTTACACAGTTACTAACGGATTCGGATGCATCAACTCCGCAACAACTAATATAACCGTAAGTGGATACAATGGCGTCGCTTTCGACGGCACTAATGATTATATGATCACTCCAGACCTGTGGTCCAGTTTCTCAAGTGGCAGCGCAAGTATGACAATTGATCTGTGGTTTAAAGCAAATGCAGCCGGCGATGTAGTTGTTGAAAAAGGGCCCGGTGGAGTTGGCAGTGGCTGGCATGATACCTGGATAGAAGTACTCGGCACAGGCGAAGTGAAAGTAAGGGTTTGGAGCCTCACATCCGTAAGCCTTGGCTTTATAACTTTTGGTACCTGGCACCATGCCGCTATCAGGTATAATGCAACTACCAGTAAACTTGACGGATTATTGGATGGCGTGGCATCATCTTCTTCTACCACGGGCACATGGTCACGTTCCGGCTCAGCACTGTTTCTTCTTTTCGGTGTAAACGATGGAACGAATTTGGGAAGCGGAGCGTATTTGAATGGTGTGGTTGATGAGATACGCATCTGGAATCGTGCACTGTGCGATGGAGAAATCGTTAACAATATGTCAGGCAAATTGAATGGTGCGCAGACAAACCTTGTTGCTTATTACACACTAGACCAGTGTATTTCCAGTGGTACTAATACAGGGTTGACAACAGCCATAGATTATAGCGGTAACGGCCGGAATGCTACGCTGGTCAACTCTGCATTGTCGGGCTCTGCATCAAACTGGGTAACAGGTACTGTAAATGCATTGGCTCCAGTTTATACCCCGTCGCCTATAAGTGCTGGTTCAAATGTTACCATATGTAATGGCTCATCTACGACACTTACGGCCTTGGGTGGTACATCATACAGGTGGTCACCTTCTACCGGCTTGTCTGCAACAACCGGCAGTAGCGTAACAGCTAACCCAACATCCACAATCACTTATACAGTAACAGACGTATGTGGCAGTACCGCTACGGTTCAGGTTAGTGTTAATTCTCTTCCAACCGTGAGCGGAGGTTCAAGTGTTGCTATATGTACCGGGTTGTCAACCGGGTTAACAGCCAACGGTGCCTCTGCTTATGCCTGGGCACCTGCGGTAAGTTTGTCGTCATCAACAGGTGCGAATGTGACTGCTACGCCGACTGTAACCACTGTTTATACCGTAACAGGTACAAGTGCCATTGGTTGTTCTAATGCGGCTACAGTTACTGTAACAGTAACTCCGTATTCAAGTGTTCATTCAGTTACTGGCGGTGGCCCTTACTGTTCGGGTACGGCAGGTGCCACAATAGGCTTGTCGGGTTCTAACGCGGGATATAATTACCAATTGATTAAAGGAGGTTCAACTCAAATAGGCAGCCCTGTAGCTGGCACCGGTGCTGCAATAAGTTTTGGTGCGCAACCATTAGCAGGATTGTACACAGTAACGGTAACTAGTACCGCCGCGCCCGGCTGTGTGAACGGAATGTCGGGTAGTACGGTCGTCTCCATACTCACTTCTCCTGCTCCGGTTATAATGACTGGTGGAGGCTCGGTGTGCGGCGGTGGCCCTGGTTTGCCGATTGGCCTTGCAGGCTCTGCGATCGGTATCCAATACCAGCTGTATCGCGGTGGCTCACCTGTTGGAAGCGCCGTGCCTGGAGCCGGTACGTCAATTAGTTTTGGAATGTTCACAACGTTGGGCACTTATACGGCTGTGGCAACTAATACCGTAAACGCATGTACCAGCAATATGACCGGCAGTGCGGTTATTAATGCTGCGGCTGGCATAACCAGCTATACCGTTACCGGCACTGGCAGCTACTGTTCCGGCGGTGCAGGTGTAAACGTTGGATTGAGCGGATCTACTTCCGGTATAAGTTATCAACTGTTCCTTGGTTCTACGGCAGTTGGCAGCCCGGTAATTGGTACTGGTTCTGCCATCAGTTTTGGCCTCCAAACAACTGCTGGCACATATACGGTGGTTGGCACTAATACATCAACCGGCTGCTTTGGCACAATGACCGGCAGTGCAGTTATTACAATAGACCCTCTTCCTAATGCTTACCTGGTTACCAAGCTTGTCGCAAACAGGAGTCGATTATCAATTGTATTTGGGCGCATCGCCCTCAGGCAGCCCTGTTGCGGGAACCGGTTCAGCGCTCAGCTTTGGCTCGCAAACAGCCGCTGGTACTTATACTATTATAGCAACCAATACAACAACAACATGTACCAATTCAATGGGAGGCAGCGTAACGGTATCAATTAACCCGTTACCGTCAGTTAGCGCCGGTGGCGCTGCGACGGTATGTGCAGGATCGCCGACGCCACTTACTGCAAGCGGTGCTGTCACTTATGCATGGATGCCTGCGGCCACGCTCTCTGCATCAACCGGCAGCAGCATAACAGCTAGCCCGATTTCAAGTACTACTTACACCGTTGCCGGTACCGACGCCAATGGTTGTGTAAATACAGACTTTGTAACCGTAACCGTTAATCCGCTTCCTTCTGTGAGCGGTGGATCGAATGTGGCCATCTGTATTGGTTCATCAACAGGTTTAACGGCAAGTGGCGCAGTAGTTTATACATGGGCGCCATCTGCCACACTCTCCGCCTCAACGGGAGCAAGCGTAACCGCAAACCCTACATCTGCCACAACTTATACAGTTACAGGAACAGATGCCAACAGTTGCGTAAATACTGCAATGGTCACAGTATCTGTTAACCCGCTACCCGTAGTAAGCGGCGGACCTGATGCAGGGATATGTACCGGAGGTTCAACAGGCCTGACAGCGAGCGGCGCATCTGTTTATACATGGGCGCCAGGCGTTACATTGTCAGCAACTACTGGCACTAGCGTAACTGCTACCCCGGGTTCAACTACAACCTATACTGTAACCGGAACTGACGCCAATGGCTGCATCAACTCAGCTACGGTAACCGTGTCGGTAAACCCACTGCCAACAGTCAGCGGTGGCCCCGATGTGGCTATCTGCGCAGGCTCATCAACGGTATTGAATGCAATCGGCGCAGCTACATATAGCTGGGCGCCGACGGCAGGCTTATCGGCATCTACCGGCACAAGTGTTACTGCTTCGCCAACCGTTACTACAACATATACGGTGACCGGGAGTACTTCAGGATGTAGTAATACGGCTACAGTAACAGTAACAGTTAATCCGTTGCCTTCAGTCGGCGCAGGCACTGCTACTACGATTTGCGCAGGTGTATCTGCAGGATTGACGGCAAGCGGCGCTTTAACTTATACATGGGTCCCCTCCGCCTCATTGTCCGCTTCAACGGGCGCAAGTGTAACGGCTACACCTTCATCAACCACAACTTATACAGTTAGCGGTACGGATGCCAACGGCTGTGTCAATACTGCAACCGTGATGGTATCGGTTAATCCTTTGCCGGCAGTCGGCACAGGCGCTGGTTCCGTGATTTGTGCAACGGCATCGGCAACGGTAACAGCAAGTGGTGCTGCAACCTACACATGGGCGCCTGCAGGAACATTATCGGCATCTACAGGGGCAAACGTTACCGCCAGCCCAACTGTAACAACAACATATACAGTTACAGGCACCGACGCAAACGGATGTTCTAATACGGCTACTGTTGTGG
>JAJNBJ010000018.1 GCA_021155965.1 Flavipsychrobacter sp. | reverse complement strand
GTCGTTTATCATTAAAACGATTAGTGAAATCAGGAATGTATAGCTTTTTCATGTGTGCTATTTTTCACAAAGCTATTCAAACTTGTGGGTACACGGTAGCTGTTTTTAGGAGGGGATGCCGGGAGCCTGCGACCGGCTGGGGTGGTTTGCTCGAGCTTAGCAAACTACTCCCATATTTTTCCCCATCTTTGCACTCCTAAATAAATAAAATGCTGCAACTCGATCGAGCAAGCCTCACTAAAATAATTGTGCACCGTATAGGTAACAAAACTGCCGATGAAGGGTATAAATTCTCTGAGCATACTATTGATCTTGCTCAGAATGCCGATATGGCGCCCGTACTGTTAAGCTACTTCCTCAAGCCTTTTGTTAATGTGCCACTGTACAACTTCACCCATGTGAATCGCTTAAACCAGAACGAAGTGTACAACATCGCTGCCGATGTATTCGGCAATCCGCGAGGCTTCGTAAAGTCGTCCAAGGAATTAGGGAGGCTGCTCTATGAATGTTCTGTGCATCCCAAAGTAAAAGATGGAGAATTGTATGTGGCCTATTTTAAGGGCTGCCATTATGAGAATAAAGAAGTGGACGCTATAGGTATATTTAAATCGGAGAACAAGGATACTTTCCTGAAGCCTGATTTTGACGGCAGTGATTATAGGATAAGCAGCGAGGAAGGAACTAACATCAATAAACTGGACAAAGGCTGTATCATCGTCAATACTCAGCACGATAAAGGCTATGTGGTAGCAGTGATAGATAACATAAGCCGTGGCAATGAAGCACAATACTGGAAAGATGAATTTCTTAACCTTCGTCCTGCTAACGACAATTACCACTTCACGCACAACTACCTGGATACCTGTAAGAACTTTGTAACAACACAACTGGAGCAGGAATACGAAGTGACCAAGACCGACAAGATAGACTACCTCAACCGCACTGTGGATTACTTTAAAGGCAACGAGACCTTTGAGGAAGACGGTTTCCTGGAAAGTGTTTTTGGCGATAAGGAAGTGATCAAGTCCTTCAAGAAATTTAAGGATGTATATGCATCAGAAGCCGGCCTCGAGTTGGATACTGAATTTGATATTTCATCACAGGCAGTAAAAAAGCAGAACCGTGTATTCAAAAGCGTCCTCAAGCTCGATAAGAATTTCCACGTCTATATCCACGGCGATAAAAGCCTGATAGAAAAAGGCTACGACGCCAAACTAGGCAAGAGCTATTACAAGATATATTTTGATGAAGAAACGTAAGTGTCCGGCTCTTCAGAAAAAAGCTATTTTTACATAATAAAAAGCATCCGGCATCCAGATGATCAACCGCCAGTTATTCCAGCAGTTCGTAGCACAAACCTCACCAGCTCCGGTGGGGCTGGAGATAGTTTCCGCATCCGGCAACTATCTCTACGATGCTGATGGCAATAAATACCTCGATCTTATCGGTGGTATCAGCGTTTGCAATATAGGCCACAGGCATCCTGCAGTGGTAGAGGCTATTAAAAAACAGGCAGATGAATACCTGCATGTAATGGTGTATGGCGAGGTAGTGCAAAGTCCGCAAGTGCAGTATGCTAAACTGCTCGCCGATCATCTGCCGGAAACATTGAACTGTGTTTACTTCACTAATTCAGGTGCAGAGGCCACAGAAGGCGCACTCAAACTGGCACGCCGTGTCACCGGTCGCACAGATATCATCAGTTGCAACAAAAGCTATCATGGCAATACCCTCGGTGCACTCAGTGTAATGGGCGATGAATACTGGCGTAATGCCTTTCGTCCGTTAATGCCCGGTGTATGGCACTACGATTACAATTCAGAAGAACTGTTAGCTGCTATCAATGAGCATACAGCCTGTGTTATTATAGAAACCATACAGGCAGAATCCGGTGTGATAACGCCATATCCGGACTGGCTGCAGCAGCTTCGCAAAAAATGTACCGGTACCGGTACATTACTCATATTTGATGAGATACAGGCGGGTTTTGGCAGGACAGGCACATTATGGGGTTTAGAGCATTACGATGTTGTTCCCGATATACTGTTACTCGGCAAGGCATTGGGCGGCGGCATGCCGCTCGGCGCTTTTATTTCCTCGCGTGAGCATATGGCAACACTTACCACCAACCCGGTGCTTGGCCATATCACCACCTTCGGTGGGCACCCCGTATGCTGCGCCGCAGGCATGGCTGCCATGAAATTTCTGCTCGATGAAAAACTCATCATCAGTGTAGCAGAGAAAGAACAACTGTTTGTATCACTGCTAAAGCACCCGGCAATAAAAGCAGTCCGCAGCAAAGGCTTGCTCATTGCCGTTCAACTCGGATCCGACAAACAGGTTGCAGAGACCCTGCAACGCTGCCTGCAAAAACACCTCTTCTCCGACTGGTTCCTCTTCGCCCCTGATTGTATCCGCATAGCCCCGCCACTCACCATTACAAACGATGAGATACACGCCGCCTGCGATATATTGCTATCGTGTTTGTAACATAAAAAAAGGGGCGGTAGCCCGCCCCTGGAAAAGAATAATATGGTGTTACTTGGTCAATGTTATTTTGTACACTGCATTGTTCAGGTTCAGGTCGGCTGCAGCATCACATCCACCAAAGCCATAGTTCAGCACACGCACTGGTGGGGTGTAGCCGGTCACATCTACCACCCCTGCCTGGCAAAAATCACAATTGGTAGCAAACTGCAAAGGAGACGAAATGGCACAGGTAAATGTATGTCCGTTAGGCCTTGTCAATGTTGCTGTGCCTGATATAGAGAACACATCATCCTGCCTGGTAGTGTTCGGCACCGTATTGCCCTGCACCCACCTGCGTAACAGGTTGCCCTTCCACACTACGAACATGCTTTTCAGCGGATCGGGGCTGATGTTCATAGAGTCGTTCGCCAGTACAGAATAGTACCAGTTGCCCAATACAGTGGTGTCTATGCGAATGGTCTTTATGGTACCCGTCAGCCTGTTGCCGTTGATGTAGTAATTGTCGAAATTAATGGTGTGTGTCTGAGCTGTGTCATTATACCGCCCGTTGTAAGAAACAACAATGGTGCCCCTGCGCTTCCTGCCATCCAGGCAAACACAATCAGTTGGCCCAAAACGGATAGTAAGCGTATGCGGAGTGTGTGTAGTGTCTGTACCTACAGTAGCGCAGGTGCCAAGTGTATTGCCGGTGGTACGAAGGTAAGCGCCGTTATAAACAGAGCCCGCAGCATCACAAATAGAGATCACATCATTGTTCGCCCATTCTATCCTCGAAGCATCTGAGGCATAACCACCGTTATCATCGTCATCGGCAATGTTACTGGTAGCGTTGGGGGTACAGGCGGCAGCAAACAACATAGAAACCGTAATAAGTAACGCTCCTGCCCTGAAAATTGATTTACAATGCATAATAGTTCTGTTTAAAACGCCTTTTGCAAAGACCGCTTTATAATAAATTTTGCCGCTAATATAATCAATACTGGTTAATCTTGCACATAGATTTACCCCCAAAATACGAAAGGCAGCACATATTTCAGCCCCTATCCCGAAAAACAGGGTGTCTTGCGGCTATTTGCTCAGCCTTTTCAGGGTGCCGCTGAGGTCGGGATGACGAAAAGTGAAGCCGGTACCGAGGGTTTTAGCTGCGCTTACCGTGCAGCTTTTCAGTATCTCGGTGCTCATTTCGCCCAATGCTATTTTCAGTACAAAAGCAGGTACAGGCACAGGTATTTTCAGTCCGCCTTTTTCCTTTGCTATGGCATACATAAGCTCTTTGTGGGTAACCGGATTGGGGGCAACCCCATTAAAAATTCCCGAAAGGCCTTCATTTTCAAGCATAAAGAGGAATAGCCGGGCAAGATCATCTATGTCTATCCAGCACACTACTTGCTTGCCGGAACCTAGTATTGGCATAACCCCAAATGACAACGGTTTAGCCAGTTCCGGAAAAGCACCGCCATCCTTGCCCAATACTATACCTATGCGGATAATAACAGTCCTGAAATGGTTGCCTGCCTTCTCTGTAGCAGCTTCCCACTGGCGACAGGTCTCACCTAAAAAATCGTTATATGGCGGGGATGCCTCGGTAAAAGGCATCATCCCGGGCCGGTCAGGGCCATAAAAGCCTGTAGCTGATGCAGCAATAAAGCTTTTGCAACCAGGCGCATGAACCTTTAGCTGAGATATTAGAAAGTTTGTGCTTTGCACCCGGCTGTCTATTACTTCCTGTTTACGTTTTTCGGTAAGCCTTTTTTCGGCTACTGATGCCCCCGCAAGCTGGATGATGCCATCAATTTTACCCAGTGCTGCCTGGTCTATCTCTCTTTTATCAGGGTCCCAATGAGCATAGGAGACATTCCCGTCACCTTTTTTCCCGGCCGACCGGCTGAAAATGATGACCTTATAGCCTTTTTCAACCAGCAATTGGGTCAAATGCCTGCCTATAAAGCCCGTTCCGCCTGTTATACCTATGGTTTTCATTGAGTTTTATTGAAACAGACACTAATATTATTAAAAATCCCTATTATTTTTCGTCTTGTTATTGGGCTTTAACATTAATTTTTATTTTCAATACAATATTTGGCCGGTGTCTGCGTTTTTTACCAAACCAATATAGCTAATGCACAAAACTTTACACAAGAAATTTACTGGAAACAACCTCGCCGGCCACACACACAATAAGTTGATAAATGGCGGAGGTATGTTGTTGCAAGACGCAAACTTACTGAAAGAAATAGCAAAAGATCTGCTCCAGCCTCGTCCGCAGGCAGTGGCTAATTTGCTGAAAATGGCGAAGACAGTATAGAAAGTTAGTTGATCACAAACTTCTTTACTATTCGTTGTTTTCCGCTGTTTACCTGGATGAAGTAATTGCCTGAAGCTAACTCTGGCAGCGTGATTGTTTTTTTGTATTCTTTTATAGCGGGTTCATCCCATTGCATTATTCTTTGCCCAACTGAGTTGTAAATGCAGACTGCAAAAGGCTGTGCATCCTGCCATAACAATTTCATTGTCAGGTCACTTTTCGTAGGTGACGGGTAGATATCCAGGTTATTTTTTACATAAGGTGGGCCAGGGATGTAGGTTTCGTAGAAATATCGGTATAGCCAGTTAAGCGTAAAGGTTCCTGCTGTGTTCGTTATGTAATATTTCTCTGATGTTACTTGGTCGAAGTTATTATAAGTATATTCAAATCTGTCAGGTTTATAATTGCTTACAGACGAATTTAAATTCTCCATAGTCATAGAAATCTTATTATGGTGTGCATCATATAAGTTTGTAACACGGTGATAAAGTATATTTAAGCTTGAAACCCAATAGTAATATTCGACGATTGTTGTATCATTTGATGGTGAGAAATAATATTTTCCAGAAAAAAAAGGGAACGTATCATTTTTGTATGAAAAAACATCTTTGACATCAAATGAATCCGGTCGGTTTAAGGTATAATAGAACCTTGTAAACCGGTTTGTTCGCATAAAATGATTCGCTTTATCCCAATATTGTTCGCATACGTCTGTTAGATTCCCATTATTATCATAAAAATAGACATACCCATATTTTGAGTTAGTGTCACTGCCTTCAAGGGAATATGTAATATTTGAAATGAAATTCCGGATTGAATCATACTGATATTGATGAAAAGTAACAGAATATATTCCATAGGATCCGTAATTTGACCACACTGTATCTACTTCCTCAGTAAGATGATTGTGAATGTCATATTTATATGACATAGAGCGAAAATTACGTAGACTACTGTTATCTATCAATAACCTTTTTCTGGTATAAATGATATTATTTGCTTCATCAAAAATTTGTTCACTTAATTGAGTGCCGTGTGGATTAATTTTCCATGCGGAATCGAACTTTGTAAGACCGGGATTGTTACTAACGAGGTCGTGGGTTGTTGAGCCAAATGGATAAGAATTAAGTATAGGATATCCATAAGAAAATTTTGAGGGGATGGAATACATCTCACCTCCTCTGTCCATTGAATATTTGAAATATGCTGCTGAATCAAAACACGGCCCCAGCGTATCGATACCAGAATACATAGAAAAGCCAACAAGCCTTGATGCAGTTTGCGAATAACCGCCAAAGCCAGCAAGCAATAAGATCAAAAGGATATATGTTCCCTTCATAGGCTACCTAAAGATAGACGTAAAATGCCTATAATATCTTGGGTTTGAGAACAATTTATTCAGTCTCCCGCTGCGCCTTCCATTGGTCCCTGTGCTTGCGCAGCGGGTGTTGCTTCGATTTGTTGAAGATCATCATACCGTTCTCCCGGCCTGCGCGGCGCGCACGCTGCTCATCGGGTGGCAGGTTTTTTTCATCTCTGCACTCTACGCTGCAACAGCCTTCATAAGTGGCTGCACATTCCCCGCACTGGATAAAAAGCAGGTGGCAGCCATCATTTTTACAATTGGTATGGGTATCGCACGGCTTGCCGCAGATATGGCATTGTGCTAAAACATCGTCGGTAATTCGCTCGCCCAGGCGCTCATCAAATACAAAGTTCTTCCCTTTGAATTTCAATGGCAGGTTTTCCTCTTTTGCCTTACGGGCATATTCTATTATACCACCCTCAACATGAAAGACATTCTTAAAACCATTGTGCAACATGTAGGCGCTGGCTTTCTCGCAACGAATGCCCCCGGTGCAATACATAATAATATTCTTGTCCTTCTTGTCCTTCAGCATATCAACTGCCATAGGTAGCTGGTCACGAAAGGTATCTGATGGTATCTCTATAGCGCGCTCAAAATGCCCCACCTCATATTCATAGTGGTTGCGCATATCCACAATAATAGTATCAGGTTTATCGGCTAATTCATTGTACTCCTTTGCTTTGAGGTACTTACCGGTATTTGACGGGTTGAAATTCGGGTCGTCTATACCGTCGGCAACGATCTTTGAGCGGACTTTAAAACGTAATGCCCAGAAAGATTTTCCATCGTCCTCAACAGCAATATTCATCCTGATGCCGTTCAGTTCGGGTGCAGCACCATATAAAGTATCCCTGAAAGCTTCATAATTGCTAGCCGGCACACTTACCTGGCCATTAATGCCTTCGTGCGCCACATAGATACGGCCAAAAACCTTTAAGGCTGTAAGTCTGATATAGAGATCGTTCCTGAAAGCTACCGGTTCCGCTACCGGGAAATATTTGTAGAAGGACACTGTGGTACGTGGCTCGGTCTCGGCCAACATACGCTGTTTCAGTTCCTCATTGTTTACGCGGTTGTGTAACACTGGCATGGTGTACCTTCTTTGTTAAGGAAGGATATTGAAATAGATCTTGTTAAGTTGATTAGTTATTTTTCTTTTGTGCAAGGCGCAAAATCTGCGAATAGTAAACTATTTAAAGACGTTTGCAACGCAGCAGAAATGGAAAAGAACGATCAAAATTGCAGGATTTATTTCAATATCCTTCCGATAAATGAGGTTGCAAATATACGAACTAATTGATTTTCAGCGGTATTTGCTAATACACAATTTTGTTATTTTTGCACCATGGTTTACCCGGAGACGTATAAGATATTGTGTGTTTTTGCTATTTTATTGTTGGCAACTCCAGCCAATGCACAGAAGAAAAAGAAAGTAACAAAACCGGTCATTGATACAAATGCGATACTGAGTGACAAATACAGCGGCACCATAATGGTACAGGATGACAGCGTTTACACAGTATTGCAACTCGATCATAAAATGAATACCGACCACGGTGCTTTCATGCTGGACGAAACATATAAGAAGCCTGATGGCAGGATACTGAGATCGCAAACACCCGGTAAATGGGAAGTACTGAAAGGGACCATACATGATGGTGAGGATAATATTATAGCTGAGAATACCAATATACTGCAGGTGGATGGATCGGACAAAGTGTTATTCTTTATGTGGGTTGATGACAGTACAATAAGAAAAATAGACCCGCAGTTAAAGCTTAT
This sequence comes from Flavipsychrobacter sp., assembly GCA_021155965.1. Classification (GTDB taxonomy): domain Bacteria; phylum Bacteroidota; class Bacteroidia; order Chitinophagales; family Chitinophagaceae; genus Nemorincola. The sequence continues at coordinate 106,907 of JAJNBJ010000018.1, read as the reverse complement.
TGAACCTATAGATCACTATCTGCTGTCAAGAAAGGCGAAGTATGTGCCGGTAAAAAAAGATACGCTCACACCATTTGAAATAAATATGCGTAAACTCGCCGGCAGGTATGTTGGCAAACTGCCTTGTGCCGATTGTATAGGTATAACATCCACACTTTCCCTGAGATATAGTCTGCATGCCAAAAGCGGTGACTATGTTCTGACCGATAAATACATTGGTACAAAGAGTGGTGATATAACCAATGACCGTAAAGGGAGGTGGAACTACATATCTAAGTCAGGTGGCAATAACATTGTGCTCGACTTTGACAAAAAAGGCCGCGAGTCATATTATCTCATCAATAAGAATGGCAGCTTAACGCCGCTTGACAGGAACCAGCAGAAAATAAACAGCCCGGTCGATCAGACTTTGAGAAGGCAATAGCTATTGCTCCGCACGCAGGATCACCTTTTCACAATGCACGCCGTGTTCACCGCTCACGCGCAGGAAGTATATCCCATCCGGCCCCTTTAGTGTAATATTTATGTTTTGTCTTTGCATTGTCGTAGGTGCCTCCAGGTTTTGTACTATTCTACCTGTCATATCGGTAACTGTGATGTAAGCGTTACCAAAGTTTTCAGATAACCTAACTGTAAAAGTTCCTGAACTCGGATTCGGTGATACAGAGAAGAAATTCTGTTTCGGTTTATTGAGGCTTGTTGTTCCACAAGCAAGTACAGTAACTATCACTTTTGTAGTATCAGCCGCTGTGCCGTCTGTCACACGCACAGTAAACGAATCCATGCCGGTATATGCCAGGGCAGAAGTGTACGATAATCCTGTAGGTGTTATCATTCCCCCGGTTGACGTGGTAGTATATGCCGCCACCAAAGTGCCGTGCAGCGGTGCGGTAACTATACTCCACGTTTCTGTTTGGCCGGCATCCACATCTGTCACTTCCATATACGTATTGATCGGCGTAAGCACATTCGAACATGGAGACATGCTTTGGGTAGCCCCCCCGGTAAATACAGGCGGAGTATTGCCTGCCGCACCCACTCTGCGTATGCGGTGGTTCAGGTAGTCAACAATAAATACCCTTCCGCTCACATCCAGGGCCACCCCTGCCGGGTTATTCAGCCACGCCGTGGTAGCCGGTGCGCCATCGCCCCCAAAGCCGGTAAAGCCTGTTCCGGCTATGGTAGAAATGATGCCGGATGTATTGATCTTGCGTATGCGGTTGTTATTATTATCGGCAATGAATAAATTGCCGGCGGCATCAGCTGCAAGTCCCCATGGGCCGTCAAATTCTGCGGCAGTTGCCGGTCCGCCATCACCGCTGAATGCCGCGCTGCCCAGTCCGGCAATAGTGTTTATGGTGCCGGATGTGTTCACCTGGCGTATACGGTTATCATAGTACAGAGCTATGGATACATTGCCTGCTCCATCTACAGCCACCCCATAGGGAAACCCCAGGTCCGCAGCAGTTGCGGGCCCGCCATCGCCGGTAAATCCTGTAGCGCCTGTACCAGCTATCGTGGTTATTATACCCGCTGTGCTTATTTTCCTGATCCTGTGATTATTTACATCGGCTATATAGAGGTTCCCGGTGCCGTCTATTGCAATGCCTGCCGGCAGGTCCATCTGCGCTGCGGTGGCCGGTCCGCCGTCGCCGCCATATCCTGCCGTGCCGGTGCCTGCATAGGTGCTGATAATGCCGGAGGTATTTACTTTCCGCACACACGAGTTGCCCCCGTCCAGTATATATATGTTGCCCGCGGCATCCGCCACTACTCCCACAGGAAAGTCCAATTGAGCTATACTGGCCGCCCCGCCATCGCCGGAATAGCCTGCCGTACTCAGGCCCGCGAACGTGGTAATAATACCGGAGCTGCTCACCTTGCGCACACGGTCATTGCCGGCATCCGCTATATATACATTGCCTGCTGCATCTACCCCAACGCCATGGGGATTCAATAAACTGGCCGCAGTAGCAATGCCACCATCCCCACCAAAACCTGAAATGCTGCTCCCGGCAATAGTGGTAATGATCTGTGCATCCATCGTAGGGCCAAGAGTCACGAGGAACAACAATAAGTACAGTACTTTTCGCATACGCCTATTTTTATACTAATATACAAATTATATTTGCTGAAAACCATAGAAAATGAAGTCCGATTATTGGGATGTTGATGATCAACATGTTATAGAAAAGACAGGCAGGAAACTGGCAGAATGGAAGAAGATCCTGGACGGCTTTAAGGCGGTAGATAAGAAATCAAATGATGTAGTAGCATTCCTGCAGAATGACCATAATGTACCACGCTACTGGGCAAGAACACTAACAACTAATTACCTAAAATCGAAAGCATGAGCTTACTTACGACTTACGACTTATGACTTACGACTCAAAGTTGGAGATGTTTACCAACAGGTTGCAGAAGGTGTACAAACACTTCAGCAAGCTGGCGCGCAGGCAGGAGATAGCCTGCTATCGCTTCTATGACCACGACCTGCCGGAGTTTCCTTTTGCAATAGACTGGTATAATGGTGTGGTTCACGCAGCAGAGTATAAGCGCAGGCATGGTATGGAAGACGAAGAGCATGAAGCGTGGCTGCAGAGTTGCAGGGAAGTATTGGCAACAGTGCTGGAGATATCACAAGACAATATCTTCATGAAGGTGCGGCAACGCAAGGCGGGCAGGCAGGGACAGTACGAGAAGTTTGATGAGCAGAAGGTGGAGCGTATTGTGCCCGAAGGTGGGCTTAACTTCATCATCAATCTCACCGACTACCTGGACACCGGCCTTTTCCTCGACCACCGCATAACCCGAGGTGTGGTGCGCGATGAGGCCAAGGGTAAACGTGTGCTCAATCTCTTCTGCTACACTGGCTCCTTCAGTGTGTATGCGGCTGCTGGCGGGGCCGAGATGGTTACATCGGTTGACCTCTCGAAGACTTACCTGAACTGGGCCAAGCGCAACATGCAGTACAACAAACTCTACAAAGACGACAAGCATGAGTTTATACACGGCGATGTGATAGAGTGGCTGGATTATATGCCTGCCAACGGCTACGACATCATTGTGTGCGACCCGCCCACATTCTCCAACAGCAAGCGCATGGAGGACAACTTCGATGTGCAGCGCGACCATGTGATGCTACTGAAAAAGCTATTGAAGGGCTGCGATGAGGGTGGCCGCATTTACTTCAGCAATAATTATAAGAACTTTGCTTTGGACAGGGACAGTATTCCCGCGCTCACCGTTAAAGATATTACCGGCCCAACTACGCCATTCGATTTCCAGGGGCGGCTGAACAGGAAATGTTACCTGATAGAGAAGTAGCTCATGTGTTTACGGGTTTTAAGTTTAGTTCTCCTGCTTTTTCCAGCAGTAATTTATAAGCAGCCTCATAGTTGTTGGGTATGATGCCGTCCAATATGGCTTCTCTTATGGCTGTTTTTAAAACACCTACCTCCCGCGAGGGTTGCAGGTTGAAGAGTTTCATGATCTCTTCACCGTCTATCGGAGGTTGCCAGTTGCGGATGCGGTCGCTTTCTTCTACTGCTTTCAGCCGCTCTTTTACCAGCTCGAAGTTCTCGAGGTAGCGTTTTACTTTCGCTTTGTTCTTTGAGGTGATGTCGCTTTCGCAGAGTATCATCAGGTCTTCCAGTTGTTCACCGGCATCAAAGAGGAGGCGGCGCATGGCAGAGTCGGTGATGTCTTCTTTGGTCAGGCTGATGGGGCGCAGGTGCAGGGCTACCAGTTTTGCCACATACTTCATGTGCTCATTCAGCGGCAGCTTCAGTTGCTTGAATATTTTGGGCACCATGCGCTCGCCCACTACCTCGTGGCCGTGAAACGTCCAGCCGTGGCCTTCTTCGTAGCGCTTGGTGGCCGGTTTGGCTATATCGTGCAGCAGGGCCGCCCAGCGCAGCCAAAGGTCATCGCTCTTTGCTGCTGCATTGTCCACCACCTGCAGCGTGTGGTAGAAATTATCTTTATGGCCTTTGCCTTCTATTATCTCCACACCAGCCAGGGCTACCACCTGCGGGAAAAATTCTTTCAGCAGGCCACTCTTATACAACAGGTCTAAACCAACAGAGGGTTTCGGGGTTGCCATTATTTTATTCAGCTCATCGGTGATGCGTTCCTGTGAGATAATTCTTATCCGCTCTTTGTTCCGCTTAATAGCATCAAACACACTATCAACAATTGTAAAACCCAATTGGTTGCCAAAGCGTATGGCACGCATCATGCGCAGGGGGTCATCAGAGAAAGTAATATCCGGGTCGAGTGGCGTGCGGATTATTTTGTTCTCCAGGTCTGCAATACCACCGAATGGGTCTATGAGCTTACCGTAATCTGCTTCATTCAGGCTGATGGCAAGCGCGTTAATGGTGAAATCGCGGCGAAGCTGGTCGTCTTCAATGGTGCCGGGTTCTACCTGCGGCTTGCGGGAATCTGATGTGTAAGACTCTTTGCGTGCGCCAACAAACTCCACATCAAACCCATGGTGGCGGAATTGCGCCGTGCCAAAGGTTTTAAAAAAGTTTACCTGCGGCTTGTGCGGCAGCAATGCAGCCACTGCATGAGCCAGCGCAATACCATCGCCATCGCACACCACGTCCACATCTTTTGTGGGACGGCCCAATATCTTATCGCGCACAAAGCCGCCAATGAGGTAGCTGTGCATGTTAAGGCCGCGGGCCGCGGTGCTTATATGCTCAAATAGGCTTAGCTCTTCTTTTGTACAAAGTTTAGTCGTAAGTCGTAAGTCGTAAGTCATAAGTCGGTGGGTTTACAATTTGGCTGTTGCACAGCTTTTTTTGGTACAACAAGTATATGTTTAAACAACTGAACCACAACAAATAATATAACTTTTTTTGCGCACTATTTGCGCATTTTTTGCGCATTTAGTGATTGATTATCAATAGGCAAAATCGGCATAACTGATGCGAGACAGCCACTCCGATCTGCGTAAACATTTGTTTTCGCCAATCACCTTACTTGAGGTCGCCCGCCCGGCCATGCCGTTCGGACGGGCTTCGTTCCCCGCGACGACCGCGAGTTTTTTTAGTTTGAAGCCCTTGCCGTGTAAAGTTCTGCAATGGAAAGGGGTTTGCAAAATTGAAAAACCATGACGGTGCAGTTTCTGTACCGTCATGGTACTGGTTCTGTACCGTGATGGAAAATAGTTTTCGCTGTGGGCAAAGGTTTGGGCTGATTTTGGTGATATTTTTTGAGGGGCCAATTTTCGACACTATATACACAATATTCTTTAAATAAAAAATAGGTATTTATACCTATTTTTTTATCGAAGCAAGTGGCTAACTTTACAATAATAGTGATATAAATAATTTCACACTTTAAATAAATGCTTATGAAAAAGTATTTTTCTTTCCTTGTTTTATTTTTGTATGGATCTCTTTTCTCAATAGTATCTGATGCACAGGTAGCAAAAATAATAACAATTGCAGGTACAGGTGCCGGAATTTCCACAGGAGATGGCGGACCTGCCACAGCGGCAAGTATAAACCACCCGAATGGATTGGTGGTTGATGGAGCAGGTGCGACCTATGTAACAGATTGTAATGGTCATAGGATAAGAAGAATTTCGGCATCAGGCATAATAACTACAATTTGTGGCACCGGTTCTGCCGGACTTAGTGGAGATGGTGGTTCGGCAGTATCTGCGAGGATAAAAATGCCGATAGGTATTATTATAGATGGCAGTGGTAATATAATTTTTGCAGATTATGGTAATAGCTGTATAAGAAAAGTAAGCCCTGCCGGCATTATTACACGGGTAGCAGGTAATGGTGGTGCAGGGTATAGCGGGGATGGTGGGGCTGCGACAGCAGCGAAATTAAATTGCCCTACATCTATTGCCCTTGATGCAAGTGGGAACCTTCTTATTGCGGATTATGGAAACCATGTTATCAGGAAAGTAACGCCCGCCGGTATCATCAGCACGATAGCTGGCACAGGAACAGCAGGATATAGCGGGGATGGAGGGGCAGTTGCGGCTGCTACATTGAATAAGCCATATGGTGTAAGGGTTTACGGGCCGGATATATTTATTACTGATTATGGTAATAATGTTGTGAGAAAGGTAAACGCCTCCGGAATAATTACTACCGTTGCAGGTAATGGTACGAGTGGCTATAGCGGGGATGGCGGACCGGCAACGAATGCGCAATTGTATGCACCGGAGGATATGATCGTCGATCCAATGGGAGATATGTATGTGGCTGATCTTGGCAACCACCGTGTAAGGAAACTTTCAACAACAGGGTTTATAAGCACTATTGCGGGTACCGGAGCATCGGCATTTGGAGGAGATGGCGGATTAGCGATCCAGGCAGACCTGGACTCGCCGGCTGCTTTTGCCTATGATAGTAAAGGAGACCTTATGATCGCCGATTTCCGAAATAACCGCATACGAAAATTGCAGATGACAGCCGATCAGGGATCGGATAGTATAGTGGTTTTTATCACAAATTATTGCAGCGGACCTGAGATAACTATTGTTCCCAAAAATTATATGGCGGGCATGAATGTGAAAACTTTTTTTGGGGATGGTAGCAGTGTCGCGTCAACCATTACAAGTAGTGGTTGGGCAGTAGTCAGCCATAATTTTGCCCAATCGGGTACCTTCACTATCATGCACATTTTATACAATGGAACTACGCCCATAGATACACTCCGGTATTCTTATAAATTCGCAATGTGCAAAGAAATACCTATCCAGTTTTACATTGATGCTAACAGCAACTGTATGAAAGATGCGGGAGAAAAGGATAACCATCTGCCTTTACAGATAAAGGTTGATTCAAATGGGGTGACATTGGACACTGTTTCGGCAACACGTGGAATAAGCTATATAGCTTACGGAAACCCCGGCGATATTTATACGTTGAAAGTTATTTCAGTTTCACAAGGCTTAGTTGTTGCATGCCCAAGTGCAAACCTGATAAAAGACACCATAAGAAATAAAACTTATAATGCCAAGGTAACTAACCTGGGCCTGGCATGCAGTACGACGCCCGGACATGACCTGTGTGTAAATACTTCGTTCAGGGCAGGGGTCCATCATTTTGGCGGAACCATCATTCTTGATAATTTACTTTGCACACCTCCAACTGCAAGTGTAACCATGCAGTTAAGCGCCAAATATACAACGTCGTTGCAATTCCATCCTGCTCCGACCTCTATTGCAGGCAATATGATCACCTGGGATATAAGTACCTTGTCCTCAACCTCGAAGCCGTACGTAATAAAAGCGGACATGGAAAAAACTCCCGGAGTATTGCTCCCATATGGAGATACTGTAATGACAAATTATGCCATTAATCCCGTTGTGGGAGACGTGGATCCTTCCAATAATGCTATGATAAGAATTGACGATGTGCAATCAGGGTATGACCCTAATGATATCGCAGTTAGTCCCGGTGGCTGCCTTGCACCCGGTACTACCAAATTAACCTACACCATTCGTTTTGAAAATACGGGCAACGATACAGCATTTAATATCTATGTTTTAGATACCTTACCTAATAACCTGGACCCTAAATCCCTGCGAATTGTTACAGCGACAGCGGCCATGGATATTTCTATCAACAAAATAGCAGGGTATAATATTGTTAAGTTTGATTTCCCAAATATAAATTTATTAGACAGCTCACATCATGGTTTGAATAGTGGTATGGTGGTATATAATATCAGCATGAACAGCGGTCTGGGAAGTGGTACTGTGATACCGAACCGCGCAGGTATTTACTTTGATGATAATCCTGTAGTGCTTACTAATACTGTGGAAAACATATATATATGCCCTAACAGGATTTCGGACGTACATAATACCAATGCTGTTGATATTTATCCTAATCCGGCTACGGATCATTTATTGATCAAAATGCCGGGAAGGTCTTATAGTTCCGTTAATATAACTAACAGTATGGGACAGGTACTTATCCAACAACCAATTTATGCAGTACAGGAAGAGGTGGATATAAAAGCACTACCCCCCGGATTATACTATATCATTCTTAAAGGTGAGCAGGGGAGTGTGGTGAAGAAGTTTGTGAAGCTGTGATGGCATGCCGGCAGTAAGAAATTATGTGTAAATTTGAAGATTAAATGCTAAAGCGATGAAAGGTATAAGCTATCTGACTGATGAACACAACCATAAAAAGGCCGTGGTGATAGATATTAAGACCCTGGAAAAGTATGATGATGAACTGGAAGACCTTTTTGACGGAATTATCGCGGAATCCAGGAAGAATGATGAGAAGGTGCCCCTGAAGAAAGTTATCAGCAATTTAAAGAAGGCAGGAAAGCTCAAATGAAAAAATATAACGTAGTTTTTTCAAAAAGAGCTGAAAAAGATATTCAAAAATTGCCCGCGTCAGCTGTACAAAAGATCATACCTGAGATCATTTCGCTTGAAGAAAACCCACGCCCGCATGGTTGTAAAAAGCTAAAAGGTTATACTGACCTTTGGCGAATAAGAATAGGTAATTACCGTGTAGTATACGCTATAGAAGATGTTATCCTGCTTGTAGATATACGGGAAGTGGGGGACCGCAAGGATATTTACTGACCAATCCTCACACTTTCACTGGCAGTAGCATCTTGCTGCGTACGGGCAACCGGCAGGGTTTCCCTCGCGAATTACACACTCCCGCATCGTACTTTCCCTAAATCCTCAAGCCCATGATTTCCCTTCGCGGACATAACTTATTGATATTGAGAAACGGCTTTGTGAGGATGAAACAATGTGCCATCTCATGGTATATTTTTTGTGGGGTCGTTCCTGAACAAAACAGAAATATTATGAAGAAAGTACTATTGCTCGTTTTAGGTTTAGGCCTGGTTGCGCCATCGGTTGTGAGCGCTCAAGTCAAAGTAAAGGAAAAGGTGCATTACGTAAAAGTAAAGCCCAGGGTTCCGAAGTATACTAAGGTTGTATCACCGGGAGCAAACTACGTGTATGTCCGTGAGGATTGGACATGGGACGAAGGAACCAGCCAATGGACATGGGAAGGTAACCGTTGGGTAGAATTACAACCCGCTAAAACCTGGGTGGAAGGCCGCTGGACCAACACCCCTGATGGCTGGATGTGGGTTGAAGGTTATTGGAAATGAGTCGGATCAACTTCGGTGGGCTGTAAATTACAGCCCACCGAAGTTATATTCTACGCTCTGGTGTTGCTGGCCTTACTCTATTTGAACATTAAAATTCGGCATCAAAATTCGTTATCCATAATTGCTTTCCATGCATAAAACAGACATGTTACGTAGAGACGGAATGCATTCCGTCTCTACACATTGCCGTGCCTGTTTTCAATGTCTAATTGGTATTATTCTGTGATCAACAACACGCGCAGGGTTCATTATTTTATTTGCTGCCACCGTGGAGAGGAAGTGCATGTGTTAGCAGACTGCTAGGTCTCAGGGGATTTCTCCCTGCGTTCCTCCCGGTTTTCGGGATACGCTCCGTTCGGAATGACAGCTTTGATTTGGCTAAGCCCGTATCACATCAATCTCCCCATCGTCATTTATCCGCACTATTCTTGATGGTGCACCTATGGTGTCATCATTTTGTCGGTGGGTTACAACATAATTTACATTGATGATAATATTGCTGTCTATCATGCTGTAGATGGATGGTGTGGGTCGGCCGCTGATGTTGGCGGAGGTGGAGACGAGCGGTTTGCGGAAACGCTTGATGAGGGCTTTGCAAAACGGATCGGTGGTTACGCGGATGGCTATGCTGCCATCTTTGTTCACCACATTATCAGGGAAGCCAAGGGCGCCATCGTATATCACTGTAGTTGGCCGGTCAAAGCTTTCTATGATGGCAATAATATCTGGTGGCGGGGCGGCAACGTATTGCAGTACTTCCCGCGCATCTGCCAGCAGTATGATCATGCTTTTCTCCTTAGGCCGCTGTTTGATGGTGAATATCTTTTCAACCGCTGCTTCATTGAGGGCATCGCAGCCCAGGCCCCATACGGTATCGGTGGGGTAGAGGATGGTGCCGCCTTTTAGCAGCGTGCCAACACAGTTCTTTATGTCGCTTTCGAGATCCACCATAGGAGTTGCAGGTTAGTAATTTCTTTGGCACATCTAAAGTGGCTTTCAGGACATTGCTTGTGGCCATGCAGCCCGCAAGGGCGGCAGTAGAGGCGCTCCTGTATCTCCACCACCTTGCCATTGTTGCGCAGCGGGCCAAAGCCAAATGCAGGCACGGTGGAGCAGAACACAGCAGTAACAGGCGCATTGAGCGATGATGCAAAATGCAGCGGTGCAGAGTCGTTGGTGTAGTTCATATCTGCGCTCTGCATGAGTGCGGCAGACTGCAGGAAATTGAGCTTGCCACACAGGTTGGCGATATGGGGGTGCGTGGTGCTGCTCATAATGGTTTCAGCTAGTGGGCTATCTGATGGTGCACCTATAATGTAGATGCGATACTGCTCAGGCAGTTCACTGATCATTGCAGCCCATTTATCGGCAGGGAATTGCTTTGTGAACCAGACAGATGCAGGCGCAATGCAAACGTAGGGTTTAACGAGGAACCGGTCAATGGCTTCATAGTCAGCCTGTGTTGGGTAAAGCTTGGGGCCTGAGGGTTCGCTTACGGTTATTTCGGCTACCAACTGATGATTGCGTTCCACTTCATGCACCGGGTGTTCGGTATAGGGTTCTGAGATGGCGTGCTTCACTTTTTTGGTGTAGCAGAAAGCAAAAGGGTTTTTATCGAACCCTGCCTTGTACTTTGCCCTGGAAAACCAGGTGATGAAGCCAGATGAACCAAAACGGTGCGGGTTGATAACGTGCGTATATTTTTCATTGCGCACGCGGCGGGCTATTTTGAAGAGGTTTTTATTCTTACCTGTTTTTTTATCCCATACCAGCAGGTTGTTGATGTGGGGGTGGCCCTGTAGTAAACCTTCATTGCCTTTACGAAGGAGGAAATCGATCTGTGAACCGGGATAATTGAGGTGAAGGGTTTCAACAAGGGCTGTTGCCAGGACAACATCCCCGGTGAAAGCGGTTTGTATAATTAAAAATTTGTGTGTCACGTAGGGGCAAAACTAAGTTAGATTGTCTATATAATGATAGCGGGTAAGAAAGCATCACGCAGAGGCGCCCGCCCGAACGTACCTCTTCGGTACGGGCAGGCAAAGGCGCGGGATAGATGTTTTGTTTTTAAGGTGCAAAAAGCTGTGGATTAAGGATTTTGAAGAGGTTTTAACAATAAAAAAAGACATTTTTCAGAAATTTGGTACTAAATTTGTTTTTTCTGTAATACTCTAAAATTTAAACTGTAAATATTATAAAAAATGAAAAAGGCTGTTCTCTCATTAGGATTATTGGTTTTATGTTCGGGCGTTGTGATGGCGCAGGGCAAAAAAGATAAAAAGGATAAAAAAGCTGCCACTGAAACCGCGAAAACACCGGTGCAGGTTGAAGTTACGCCACCTGCTGCTGCCGCTACCTCGCTGACAGCAGACAATATGGCGTTCAAGGATATGACCCACGATTTTGGCACAGTGATGGAAGGCCCGGATGCAACTTATGAGTTCGTATTCACCAATACCGGTAAAGAGCCGATAATTATAGAAAAAGCACAGCCATCGTGTGGCTGCACGGTGCCTTCGTTCCCTAAGGAGCCGATAGTTCCGGGTGCTAAGGGCACTATCAATGTGGCTTATCATACCAAGGGCAGGCCCAATGCGTTTACCAAGACCATCAGCGTGGTATCTAATGCAGGTACGAAGGTGCTGACCATCAAAGGTAATGTGGAGAAAGCGCCTGAGACCTCAGTGCCGCAAAACAGCTCTATGCTGAAAACTAACTAATAACACAAGCAAGCGAAGATGAAAAAAGTATTCATGGCATTGTTATGCCTTGCGGTGAGTGCAGGCGCCTATGCCCAAAACAGCAGGCCTAAAGTGAAAGACGTGCCTGTAAGAGTGGGGGGCAAGCCGGCTGACGGAGAAATTGTATCACAAACCCCGCCGCCGCAAAATACGCCAGACCCCAATGCAGGCAAGTTCAAGTTTGAGGAAGAAACGCATGACTTCGGGGAGATAATGGAAGGGCCAAGCGCTGAATGTGATTTCGAGTTCAGGAATGTGGGTAAGAGCCCTATCATCATTACCCAGGCGAAGGGCTCATGCGGATGCACAGTGCCTAAGTGGCCTACAGAGCCCATCTTACCGAAGCATAAGGGTAAGATACATGTCACCTATAATACACAGGGACGTGTCGGGCCCATCAATAAGGATGTGATCATTACCTCTAACGCGCAGCAGAACCCGATGAAGCTGCACATAACCGGCTATGTGAAACCGGCGGCAGAAAATGCTATAAGGCGGGAAACAGTTCCAACACCGCCACCGGCAGAACCAATAAAATAACCTTTACTTTTTGTTAGCATTTTTGTTTCTAAATTGCATAGGATGAAAAAGATATTCTTATTTATAGCTTTAATTATCGGCGCGACAAGTTTAAAGGCGCAACAAAATGCCGTTGCTAAGCCAGGGGCTGCTTTTAAATTCGTAGAAGAGACCCATGATTTTGGTGCGCTGAAACGCGGGCCTGTGGCTACGTATTCATTCGAGTTTACTAATACAGGCGACCAGCCACTCATTATTATGGATGTGAAACCATCGTGCGGGTGTACGAATGTGGATTGGCCCAAAGCACCTGTGAAGCCAGGTGAAAAAGGCAAAATAACTTTAGGTGTTAAGTCGGAAGAGCTGCATGGTGTCTTCCATAAGGAAGTATACATACTTTCAAACGCTGTGAACAACCCCCGCGGGGAGAAGCGCTATACGGTGTATGTGAAGGGTGAGGCGAAAGACTGATCAGGATTTAAGGATTAAAGGATATTCGAGGGCTGCAAGAGCAGCCCTTGTTGTTTGATCTGGGTTATTTAAATTGCAGATATGAAAAATCTATTTCTTGTTGCCGTTTTGATGATGGGCACATTGATGTTAAGGGCACAGGGTGATGCTGCCCAGGGTGCTAAATTTAAATTTGTAGAAGAGGTACATGATTTCGGCATAGTAAAGCGAGGTCCTGTGGCCCTGTATTCTTTTGAATTTGAAAATTCAGGGGATGACCCGCTTCTTATTCTGGATGTCAGGCCATCATGTTCGTGTACCAGGGTGGAATGGCCTAAAGGACCGGTAAAACCGGGGGAGAAAGGTGCCATTACTTTGGGAGTGAAGACGTCTGAACTTGAAGGCGTTTTTAATAAAGATGTTTGGATACAGTCTAATGCGGTCAATAACCCGGGAGGGGAGAAGCGGTATAGGTTAAGGATAAAGGGGGATGCACGGGATTAGTCTGAACCTTGATTTACTTGACTAATGGATTTACTTGATAAATTTTAGAGGCTGCGGTTGCAGCTCTTGTTGTTTCTATTTGTGGTTCCTGCCCTGGAGCATGGGGACGAAGGCGAAGTCGCCCATTTCTTCTTCAATTATGTTGCCGTTGGGTTCTTTAATGATGCGCAGCATTTTTTGTTTGCCGTCCTCGCCAACGGGTATCACCATAATGCCACCGGGCTTTAGTTGTGCCAGCAGTTTTGGGGGTACAAATGGTGCGCCGCAGGTGATGATTATCTTATCAAAAGGGGCATAAGAAGGCAGGCCCTCAAAGCCATCGCCGTAGAAGCGGCGGATGTTGGGATATTTCTTCAGGAAGAAAAATTTGCCAACATAATCGTATAGTTCCTTTTGGCGCTCTATGGTATAGAGCGTAACGCCCAGTTCCCCAAGTACGGTAGCCTGGTAGGCACTGCCGGTTCCTATCTCCAGCACTTTGTCGAATTTCTTTAACTCGAGCAACTGGGTTTGAAAAGCTACAGTATAGGGCTGGGAGATGGTTTGCCCTGCCGCAATAGGAAATGCGCGGTCCTCGTATGCCTGGCGTTCAAAGGCGGGATCGAGGAAGAAATGGCGGGGAATTGTCTCTATGGCGGCCAGCACACGCTCATCTTTTATTCCTTTCTCGCGCAGGGTTTGAACCAGTTGCTTTCTGAGTCCTTTATGCAGGTAATTATCGTCTTTGGGCAAGCTATGCAACATGGTGCAAAGGTAACCGAAATAAGGAGTATAGATATGGGTATACGAAAATTCATGGCATGAATATTTGCTGTATGAATAAAGTGAACCGTAGCTTTGAATAGTGCTTTAAAAAAACTAAGTATGGATAATATTGTTCGAATACTTTACATGCCTGAACGATGAGTATTATCTTGAGTTTACCATTAAGCGATATGCAGCACACAATGGTGTGACCGACCAGATACACCAACTGCAAAAAGGGGACGAGCTGATAATAAGGGATGTGTGGGGCGCTATTGAATATAAGGGCCCCGGATACTTTATTGCGGGCGGCGCGGGTATAACGCCTTTTATAGCCATATTGCGGCAACTGCATAAGGATGGCAAACTGGCCGGGAATAAATTGCTGTTCTCTAACAAAACGGCGGAAGATATTATTTATGAGGAGGAGCTGAAGATAATGCTGGGAGATAATGTTATCAATATACTGACCAGTGCTGAACCCACCGGGGAAACCGGCAATAAATACCTATATGGGCGAATAAATGAGGATTTTCTGAAGCAATATGTTCCTGATTTTAATGATCACTTTTATATCTGCGGGCCTGATAAGATGATAAGTGATATAAACGACATACTGGTGAAGCATGGCGCAAAGCCTGATAGCGTGGTTTTTGAAAAATAGCCCTTAACTTATATATAGGATATTAGTTAAATCAGCGTTAAACCGTATCTTGTGTTATGTGCCAGCCCTGAGGCTTAAGTACTTTTGTTTGCGCATGAAGAAAATCTTTCCGCTCATTGTTGTTCTTATTACGCTTTCGGTTGTGGGCATCCTGTTCATCCAGATGTCGTGGATAAACAATGCGCTGAAGCTGAAGCATGAGGAGTTCCAGCGGTCGGTGGACAATACGCTGATCCAGACCCGGGCAGTGCTGCACAGCAAATTCATCAGCAAAACGGGGGCGCAATTGTTCAAAGAGGAAGATGTACAATTTTACCTGCAGAATAATTTCAGGGTAGATAATGTTTTTACCAGCGAAGAGATACATGAAATTATTGAAAAGCAACTGAAACAGAATAACATCAAACAGCCGTTCGAGTTTTGTATTACCAATTATTTTGAGTTCAGCATATTACAATCCCCGGCGTTCAGGGTTGAGTATATAACAACATCCAAAAGTATCAAGCTGAATCCCGAGGATGCTGTGAGGGCACGGGAAACACTGTTCCTGTCTATACATGAAGATAAGAATGCCGTTATAAAAGAAATGCTGTGGATGATCATAGCATCCGTGGTGTTCACCACAATAATAATACTGGCATTCTTTGTGACAGTGCGCACCCTGTTCAACCAAAAAAAGCTTTCGGAGATCAAGTCGGACTTTATCAATAACATGACACATGAGCTGAAAACGCCGCTTGCTACTATATCGCTTGCCATTGATGCGCTCACCAATGAGAAGGTGATACATGATACGGATAAGATAAAGCTGTATAGCGGCATGATAAAAGAGGAGAACAAGCGTATGAACAAGCAGGTGGAAAAGATACTGCAGGCTGCGCGGCTGGAGAAGGAGGAAATAAAACTCAACATTCAGCAACTGGATACCCACCAGATCATCAATAAAGTGGCAGACAACCTTGCACTGCAGATACAGGAGAAAAATGGTACGCTTACTTTGAAGCTTGGCGCAACCAACCCAACGATAGATGCAGATGAGGTGCATTTTTCCAACATCATCTTCAACCTGCTGGACAATGCAATGAAGTATTCGAAGGATGCGCCGCGCATAGAAGTGCAGACACTGAATACAGGCAACGGTATGTTATCCATTAAGGTGAAGGATAACGGTATAGGCATGGATAAAGAAACACAATCAAGGGTGTTTGAGAAGTTCTACCGCGCGCATACCGGCAATATCCATAATGTGAAGGGTTTTGGGCTGGGACTGAGTTATGTGAAGGCCATTGTGGAAGCGCATGACGGTAAAATAAAGGTGGAGAGCTCTTTGGGTAAGGGCAGCACCTTTACGGTTATTTTGCCTCCGGGAGAAGTGAAGGCGTAAGTCCCCCTAAAGGGTCTTCCCGAATTATGTCCAGAAAAGAAATCAGATCACTACGCAGAGGCTTTTGATTACCGCACCAATGCGGATGGCGTCGTGGACACGGGGTTCATCGGCGCCATGCTCTTTTACTGAGTTTTCGTGGGAGGTTACGCAGCGTTCGCAGCCATTAACGGCAGACAGTACCAGGCTCATCAACTCGAACATTCCTTTGCCCATCGTGGGGTTCATCATAATGCTCATGCGCAGGCCGGCAGGCTGGCGGTTATAGTATTCAGCCAAATGCATGAAGTGGCGGAACCTGTAGAATATATTGTTAGCGCTCATCAGCGATACGCAGGCGTGTGTTTCAGCAATTTCTTCATCTGAAGCGCCTTCAGATCGTGCTTTTGTTTCAAATGCTGCTATGAGTACGTTGTTCTTTTCATTGACAGCTACCGAAAGGGCCACCAGGTATGCTTCTTTGCGGGATAGATTGCCGCTGCCCAATGTAGTGGATACATTCAGTTTCAGGTCGCGCAGGTATTTGCTGTTGACCTTTGCAAGGCTATGCAGGCTGGCGGAAGTATACGAAGCATCTATGCCCAGGTCCTCAAAAAGGCTGGCTACGGTCTCATTAGTAATAGCGGAATCCATATGCTGTATATTTTAAAATGGGCGCAGAAGTGTTTATTTCTGCACCCATTCTGTATTAGAGAAATTAACCTACCGGTGCGTCTATCGTCTCCTGGCCTTTATTCCAGTTGCAGGGACAAAGCTCATCGGTCTGCAGTGCGTCGAGTACGCGGAGCACTTCAGCTACGTTACGGCCTACACTCAGGTCATTGATAGACAGCCAGCGTACGATACCTTCCGTGTCGATAATATAAGTTGCGCGGTATGCTACTTTTTCTTCGGCTGAAAGGATGCCTAATTCTTCAGCGAGGCTCCTTGATGTATCTGCGATCATAGGGTACTTCAGGTCGGTAAGGTCTTTATGGTGCACACGCCATGCATGGTGCACATATTCGTTATCTGTAGAAGCACCAAGCAGCACCGTTTCCCTGTCTTTAAAGTTTGTATAGTTTTTGTTGAATTCTGCAATTTCGGTGGGGCATACAAAAGTGAAATCTTTCGGCCACCAGAACATTACTGCCCATCTTCCTTCAATGTCTTTATTGCTTACTGTTTTAAATTCTTTTCCTTTTTCGATAGATACTACTGCTTTTTTCTCGAATTGCGGGAACCTGTCACCTACTGTTACAAAAGAGTTTGCCATGTTTTGATCTTAGTTTTTTTAATTCGGCGGCAAAGGTCGGTTTTTAATAGATACAATGCGGTGTTCCCTCATTGTGTTTTACTATTACAGGATAAAGTATTTCAATTAAAAGAGGGAAATGATTATTTGTAAAAATGTAAATAAAGCATTGATGCCTGCAATTGCCGTTACTACATATTGGTAGGGCGTTTATATTTCCACCTGCGGTGAGACCACAGCCATGATTCGGGCATGGCTATTATGTCTTTTTCTAATCTGCGTGTGTGCAATTCAGATATTTCATTTTCAGATGTAGATGCAGGGTTTTCAACCAGCAACTCTGCAAACATCTCATAATATCCCCGCTTTACTTTTTTTACGCACGCATATATGACAGGCTGGTCCAGTTTTTTTGCGATCACCTCTGTGCCTTTGAATATGGGTGTATCCTGGTTAAGGAAAGTTGTCCAGTATGCATTTTCAGGTTGCGGGGTCTGGTCTGATATGAATACGTTGCAGGTAAGCTCTTTCCTGCGTGCCAGCATTTCCCTGAAAGATGTTTTCATGGGTATCATCAAAGTGCCAAACCGGCTGCGCATGCGGAACATGAGGTGGTCGAAGTGCTTATTGGTAAGTGGGTGGTAGATGACCACCAGTTTATGCCTGCACAACAGGCTAAAAGGGTGGCCAGCCCATTCCCAATTGCCTACATGTCCCATCACCATGATGACGCTTTTGCCTGCTGCGGCGTATTTCTCGAACAGGGCATATGCACCGGGGTTGAATTTGCAGCGTTTAATAATACCTTTTTTGCTGATGGTGAGTATTTTGAAAGTTTCTACCATAAAATCGCACAGGTTGTGGTAGAAGGCACGTGCTATTTTGCTGATCTCCTTTTCAGATTTTTCGGGGAAGGCATTGCGGAGATTTTGAAATACTACTGCTTTGCGATACCCGAGGCAATCGTACAGTACAAAACAGATAAGATCGGAAATGGCATAGAGCACCGGAAAGGGTAGCAGCGAAAAAAGATAAATGAATGGTAATGTTATGTAAAATACTATAGCGGACAAAGCCTGTGTTTTGGACAAAAATATAGTATTTGCCCCAAACCTCTAAAGGGGCGTCTCCAAGTAGTGTGAACTATGAGTGAAGATCACAGGCCTACTGCTATTTGTATGCCACCCCACCGATGGTCCCGCCCTCTTCTGAATTCACTTGTTATGAACGACTGGAAGTATTCAAGGTATATACCGCGGTAAACAAGTACGATACCATACCGGTTTTGGAACGTGCCGCGGGCAATCTCTGCGGCTCCAAGTGTATATGGGCTTTTCCTGTTGAAAAGTCCGCCCTGTAAGGTTGCGTCATAGGCTATCACGTTGACCTGTTGGTGTTCATATGCATACAGCCGGAAATTTTTCCTGCGGTTTTTAGTATGTCTGTATGGAGAATCAAAATGGCCGGCCTGTAATACTATTCCACCGGTTATTTTGTCACTTAAAGTGCCAGCTCGGGCCATGCAGAAGCCACTCAGTTCAAAGAAGCTGCCGTAGGAGTATAGTCGTTTTTCAAAGTTGACCTGATAATTGAGGATAACATCATTTTGCACCTGGTTCGACCAGCCAAGAGGTGCGGTGTTGTGCGGCATGATGCGATGGACTCCTGCCTGTAATTCCTCGGCACCCGCGGCAGGCCCAATGATGCCGGTGGTCAGGCTGACAGAAAGCCGTCTTTTATTTATAGTGTCAATTGTTATACGGGATGCTTTGAGGAAAATGCACGCGGAAAACGGGCGTTCCCCGTATATGATATCATGGCTCCTGATAGAACAAGGTGTATAGACATTGTGCTCAATACTTAAGCTATAACGACTATAACCATAAATGGGTTTTATGAGTATTTTGTATAGCGGGCTTTTATTTAGGGCTGGTGTGACCAACTCTAATGCAATGCCTTGTGTGTAATAGTAATCGTTGGCAGAGAAATAATCGTTTTCATAACTTAACCTGAAATACTGGTCTTTATTAATGTTTTTATAAGATAGCGTATTGTCAATAGCCTGCCCGCTTACAGATAATGCCAATAGCAAAACAGGTAGCAAAAGTCTCGTATGATACATGCTGTAATATTACAACTATCTGCATGCAGGTAAGTTGACTAAAGTCAGTAAGGGGGATGATTATTGTTCTTAAACTGAGGTTCTTTTAGGTAAATATTTGCCATGTACCTAAAAGCAAGCCGCTATTTGTATACCACCCCATACGTGGTAATTACCTGTTTTGAAATCGCTGCTGTGCATGGATTGGAAGTACTCCAGGTATAGTTTCCGGTACATGACCACGAATCCAAAACGGTTTTGGAAGACTGCCCGTGTTGTATTGCCGGAACTTATGGTATATGGACTTGTATTGTTGAATGATCCGCCCTGTAAGGTTGCATCATAGCCTATGACACTTACCTCCGGATGTTCATAAGCATATATGCGGAATTCGGGGCCTTTGGCTGCCTGTGTGCCAAAAGGGTTTTCGAAATAGCCGAGCATAAGGGTAGTGCTCAAGGCGGCTTTGGTGCTTAGTGTGCCGATGCGTGCCATGCCATGCACATCCATTGCGAATATTTTGTTCCAGTACAGCAATTGTTTTTCATAGTCAACCTGGTAGTTGAGGATGGCATCGTTGCATATCTGGTTCGACCAGCCATGGGGTGTTATACTACTTGTCCATTTATGGATACCTTCCTGCATTTCTTTGCCGCCTGCTCCTTGCCCCATGAGGCCGGTGCTTATGGATGATGAGAAACGCTGCTTTTTTATTGTATCAACAGATATACGGAAGGTTTTTAGGAACAGGCAGGCAACAAAAGGCCTATCGCCATAAAGTATTGCATCGCTGCTGATGCTGGAGGGAGTGTAGCCGTTATGCTCTATAGCGACGCCGTATTTTGTGTAGCTGTATTTTGGATGAACCAATATTTTACTTAAAGGAAAGTGTTTCAGGCTGGGTGTTACCAATTCTGCATGAATGCCCTGTGTATAGTACATATCGGTGCCGGAGAAGAAATCATTCTCATAGTTGAAGCGGAAGTATTTATCGCTGTTTATATTTTTATAGGACAGGGTATTGTTGATAGCTTGTCCATTAGCTGTTGCAGCGAGTAAAATTAATATGGATGTGTATAGCCTGTAACCCATACAGTGATATACGGAAGAAAGAGAAAATGGGTTTTACAGGCTCATGGTTAGCTGTATCCCACCCCAGGCGTGGCTGGTGCCTGTTTTGAATTCAGGAGTGAGTATTGTCCGGAAATACTCCACGTATAACCTGCCGTAGTTCACTACTGCGCCTACGCGGTTCTGGAAAGTGTACCTGTTAAGATTGTTTGATTTGATAGTATAGGGGCTATTAAGATCAAACAAGCCGCCTTGTAGTGTGGCATCATAAAAAACTGCACTCACTTCCGGGCGATCGTATATATAGAACCGGAATTTCTTAGTTGTTCTGAGGCTGCCATATGGCGAATCAAATTTACCCAGCATAATAGTGCTGCCTATGGCCAGTTTATCGCTTAATGTGCCGGCACGTGCCATACCATCTGCACTTAGCAACAGTATATTGCGATAGTGAAACAATTGCCTTTCGTAGTTCACCTGGTAGTTGAATATCACATCATTGTGTATCTGCTCCGACCACCCCGACGGGAGCGCCTGCCCCAGGAATTTATGGCCCCATACCTGGATGTCTTCACCAAAGGCTGCCTTTCCAATAACGCCGGTGCTTACGGTTGACGAGAACCGCTGCTTTTTTACGGTATCGGTTGCTACTAAGAAAGTTTTCAGATGCAGGCACCCGGCATAGGGACGGTCGTTCTGCCGGATCAGTTCAGGTTTTATGCTCGATGGGGTGTACATATCATGCTCAATGCCAATACCGTAACGCATGTGTGAGTAAGCAGGGTGCGCCAGTATTTTGGTCAGTGGGAAATGTTTTAGCCCCGGCGATACTACCTCTATATGAGCGCCCTGCGAATAGTAGCCGTCGGTATGGTCAAAAACATCATTGTCATAATTGAGGCGCAGGTATTTATCGCTGTTTATATTCCTGTAAGACAGGGTGTTATCAATTGCCTGTCCGGCGGCAGATAGGGTTAAACATAGCATCAGCACTATAAAATTCCATCTCTTCATACTAGCCACAACTACCAAATAAATGCCACCTGGAATGACTTTAAATTTTATTAACCATCCATTAGGAAAATCACATCAAATATTGCATATTTGTTTACTAATACGCATCCATGGCATACCTGATAGCAGATAGCGGTTCGACCAAAACAGACTGGTGCCTTGTGCGCAAGGGCAAGAAGCCTATGCGTTTCAGCACGCAGGGTATCAACCCGTATTTGCAGAGCAGGGATATGATCACCAATTTGTTAAAAAAAGAACTGCCATGGAATAATGAAAAATATGAAGCCAAACATCTGCATTATTATGGCGCCGGGGCTGCCAATCCTGCGAAGCAAAATTTCCTGAAGGAGATACTTACTGAACACTTTGGTATTAAAAAAACAGATGTTCAGGGCGATATCATGGCTGCCTGTCGTGCGTTGTGTGGTAACAAGCCCGGTATAGTAAGTATTTTAGGCACAGGCAGCACGAGTTGCTACTACGATGGCAAGAAAATAAGAGAACAAAAACCATCGCTGGGGTATATAGCCGGTGATGAGGGTGGCGGCAACTATATGGGCAAGCGCATATTGCAATACTATGCCTATGGTACTTTTGACGCAGAGTTGAGGCTTGACTTTGAAATGCGCTTTGGGGATAATATCCGGGAGATCATCAATACACTATACCACCAGCCCAATCCTAACAGATACCTGGCATCATTTGTCGTGATGCTGAAAGAGAACAGGGGGCACTACATGGTGGAGAATATTATAGAAGACTGCCTGAATGACTTCTTCCATACCAGCATACTGAAGCACCGCAACACATGGAATATGCCGTTGTATTTCTCCGGCTCGGTGGCGTATGAGTTCAAAGATGTGTTGGGAAACCTTTGCCATCAATACGAACTGGAGATAGGAGATGTGATCAAAAGCCCGATGGAGGGGATGATAAAATACTATAAGAAGGTGATTGGATAATTGATCAACTTGTCAACCTATCAACTACTCCTCGTTTACGTATATTCTCTTTACTCTTTGTGAAATGCTGGTCATGATCTCGTAGGAGATGGTGTTTGCCCACGCTGCGAGTTGGGTTACGGGCAGCTCTTTGCCAAATACAATTACTTCATCGCCTTCCTGTGCTTCGGGGATGTGGGTGATGTCCACCATGCACATATCCATACAGATGGAACCGAGCGTTTTTGCCTGCTTGCCATGTATCAGCACATAGGCGTTGCCCTTGCCTAATGAGCGGGGGTAGCCATCGGCATAGCCTATGCAGATGGTGGCTATGCGCATATCGGTTGGGGCAATGGTGTGATGGCCATAGCCAATATTATCACCGGCAGGTATGGTGCGCACCTGGGCTATGTTTGTTTTTAAAGTGCTTATTTGTTTCAGCTTGCTTTGCAATACATTGCTACTGTCTACACCGTATAATCCAAGCCCGAGACGCACCATATCGAAATGCAGGTGGTGGTGGCGAATGATACCAGCAGAATTGCAAAGGTGGAGCATGGGTTTGTAGCCTAAAGCGTCTATGAGTGTTTGGCTCATTTGCTTGAACAGCTCTCCCTGTCCGTTAGTAAAAGCATCTTCATTGGGATCATCGCTTGCTGCAAGATGGCTGAATATGCTGGCAACATGTATACCTGTGCTTTCTTTTACCTGCTTTGCCAGTTGTTCCATATCGCCGGGGTTAAAGCCCAGGCGGTGCATGCCGGTATCCAGTTTTATGTGCACAGGATACTTTTTTACTTCCAGCGTTTGGGCAATATCCATAAACTCGGTGAGCGAACGGAAATTGAATATTTCAGGTTCCAGCCGCCACGCTATCATGCGGTCGAAGGAGGACGCATCGGGGCTCATCACCATGATAGGCATTTTAATGCCTGCTTTACGAAGGGTAATGCCTTCATCAGTATAGGCAACGCTTAGGTAATCCACCCCGGCATATTGCAGCAGGTTAGCTATCTCATAGCTACCACTGCCATAGGCAAATGCTTTCACCATTGCCATGGTCTTTACTCCGGGAGAAAGTTCTGCGCGGAAAACATTCAGGTTGTGGGTGAGGGCAGACAGGTCTATAGACATTACAGTCTGGTGCACCTTTTGCTCCAGCAGCATGCCTATTTTCTCGAAAGCAAACACACGGGCGCCTTTCAGCAGTATGGCTTCTTTATTGAAAGTGAGCAGGTGAAAGTTCTTTAAAAAATCTTCTGTTGATTTAAAAAATATGCTGCGCAGCTTTTTATGTTTCCTGAAGGAGGCTTTGTTCTTATACAGCGCAGGACCTATGCCTATGAACCTGCTGATGGTCCTTTTGCTAACGAGGGCTGCAACTTCATCATACAGATCAAGGTCGCGGCGGCCTATCTCCAGTATATCCGACATGATGACTGTATGCTGTCCGTGTTGTTTTTGCTGATCAAGATAATTTAGGGCGTGCTGCAGGGATGTCAAGTCCGAGTTATAACTATCGTTGATGACTGTGCAATCATTGATGCCGTGCCTCAGTTCCAGTCGCATAGATACCGGCTGCAGGAGCAGCATCTGCGCTTTTATTTCCTTCGAGCTTATGCCTAACAACAGCATCAGGCACCAGCAATGGATAGCATTCTCAACCGAGGCATCATCCGTAAAAGGAATGGTGATGCTTGTTTCCTTGCCTTTGTAGCGGGCGGATATAGTGGTTTTAATACCTGATTTATCGATATCGGTTATGCGCAGGTCGGCATCTTGTTTCTGCGACCATGTGAAGAGCTGTAAGGGGTTTTCAGTATTGGCGCTGCGCACCTGGTGCATGAACTGGATGATACATTGATTAAGCTCTGAGTGGTCGAGGCAATAGACCAGTTGCGCTGTATGGCGGAACAGCATCAGTTTTTCGTTGATCTTCTGCCGGTTGTTCATGAAGCCCTCGCTGTGGGCTTCACCAATGTTGGTGAAAATGCCCAGAGAGGGCAGGATCATCTTTTCGAGTTTCTCCATTTCCCCAGGCTGCGAAATGCCTGCCTCGAAAATTCCTAACTCGTGTTCTGCCTCCATTTGCCATACCGAAAGCGGTACACCTATCTGCGAGTTGTAACTTTTGGGGCTGCGCACAATATTATATTGGCCGCTGAGCAACTGGTACAACCATTCTTTGATCATGGTCTTACCATTGCTGCCTGTAATGCCAATTACCGGTATCTTGAATTGCTTACGGTGGTTGGCTGCAATTTGCTGCAAAGCAGTAAGGGTATCCTTTACCTGTATAAAATTCGCCCCGCTGATACCCGTAGTATCCATATCGTTGGAGACGAGGAAATTGCGCACGCCCTTTTGCCATGCTTCAGGTATGTAACTATGGCCATCACGGAGGGAGGTTTTCAGGGCAATGAACAGTGAGCTTGCCGGGTGTTCTATATTACGGCTATCTATTGCAAGGGTATCAATACCTGCATTGTTATCGGCCTTTGCCAGCCATGTGCCGTTGCACCACTTACGTATCTGCTCAATGGTATTCATGAAATGGGCTGCAAATATAGGCATCGGATAAGAAAAAATCTTATCTTATTAAATGGAAGTCGCCCTTCATCATGTGTTTTTCATCATATAGCGTATAAAGCACCATGTAGAAGTAAGTGCCCAGTTCCTGGTCAACGCCCTGGTATACTCCATTCCAGCCACCATTAACGTCCTCTGTATAATATACACGCTCACCCCAGCGGTTGTATATGCTGAATGAATAGTTGCGGAAATAGTCAAGGTGGCCATATACGCGGTAGAGGTCATTCAGGCCATCTCCATTGGGAGTGAAGGCGTTGGGGATGGTGATGTCGCATGGGTCTATGGTTATCCTCACAGTATCTGTTGCTATGCATGAATTACTGTCTGTTACCGTGATAGTATAGGTAAGAGACTTCCGGGGCATTGCTATTGCAGACGTGCAATTTGGGCAATTGAGTTCATCATCGGGGCTCCAGGAATATTTAAGGCCGTTTGCAGTATTGGTGACATGTGCATAAAGCACTAACGGAAACCCCCGGCATATTGTCGTGTCGTTCATCGGGTTTACCAAAAGTGTGTCAACAGTTATATTTATTGCTGTTTGTTGTCTGCAACCCAGTGTGTCAACTATTGTAACGGTATAAATAGTCGTTGCAAGAGGGTTAGCAAACGGATCTGCGCAGTTGTCGCAGTTGAGCCCTGCTGCCGGAGCCCAGGAGTAAGTAAGCGGCATTGCATCAGAGATAGCTCCGGGAGAAAGTGTTGTACCTGCCCCCAGGCATATTGTTTTTGCAGGCGTGGGATCTAAAATTATGTTGCCAACAGAAACTGTAACGGTATCGGTTACAGGGCACCCAAATATATCGGTAGCCCTCATAAAAAAAGTTGTTTTGGCAGTCGGGCTGGCTATAGGGTCGCTGCATGCAGTACAACTTAACCCGGCATAAGATAGCCAATTATACAGAAATGGTAATGCTGTTCCGGTAACCATTGAATGCAGGGTGATGCTATTCCCCAGGCAAATGGCAGTATCTTTCATTGGAATAATACCAATATCGTCTCGGGTTACTTTTATGGTATCTTTTATTGTACACCCGGTAGCATTTTTTACCGCAACAAAATAAGTAGTAGTAACAGATGGATTTGCGACAGGAGAGGGGCATCCGGTACAACTTAAACCTGATGGTGGCGACCACGCGTAGGTAAGTGGTAATGACCCGGTTGCGGCAGTATTTAACGTAATAGTGGTTCCCTTGCACAGAACGGTGTCGTTCTTACGATCAATGGACATGGCCATAGATACATTGATGGTATCTGTGTTGGAGCAACCAATAGGATTTGTGACCGAGACCACATACTGTGTGTTTACCAATGGTGCAACAGATATAGTATCGCAGGTGGGGCAGCTTATTCCTGTTGATGGCAACCATGAATACGTGAGCGGCAGTGCCGTGTCGGTAGCACCCATATGCAGGCTAATTGTATCGCCGGGGCAGATAGTGGTGTCGTTGGACGGGTTTGTGGACAGGTTGGAGTGAACTACCCTGGTGTAGATTGAGTCCGGGCAGCCATACCCCACATATGGCTGCATAACGATCTTGTAGGTGGTGGGTACAGACGGGTTGGGTACTCTCAGTAACCTCGTGGTGTCTATAAAGGTGTTGGTAGTGGAATCGTACCAGGCATACACATTATAGCCAGGCGGTGCTGTAAGAGTGATGGAATCCGTGTCGCAAGCCACAGCTGTAATGGCAAACAAGCCATAGGTCATATCCAGGTAGCCATAGCCAAAGTGCCCGCCGTAGCCACAATCGGCAGTCGCAAAGTCAATAATGATAGTGGAGCCCCCAAGGCCTGACAGGTTGATGCTTCCACTGGACCAGCCCCGGTAATATACTGACGTATCAACCGTAGATCTGTTGAAGCCCGGCAGGTTGGAATCGGATACATACAGAAATTGCGCGCAGGGTACCAGGTTATTTGTGATCGAGTCATATGCCTTCACTTCAAAACGGGGCTGTTCAGCAGGAAGGTGCCCGGGGTCCTGGAAAACGACCGCATAGCGATATATCAGCATAAAATCCGAAGAGCCACCCGGAACATGTATATAATAACGGGCTTTTTCTGCCTGCGACCCATTAATATCATTGCCCAATTTGAGTGAATAACTACCTCCGTCAGGCGCTACAATTGGAAAAAAACCATAGGGGTCAAGCGTACTGCCGGTAGTGATCGTATGCCTGTTAGTAATGGCAGGTGTGCTGCCAGGCGTAGCTATGGGACAACAAAAGCCTATGAAATAATGCCAGGCAGAGGTATTGCCAGCCTCAAAGTCAATATTAGGGTTAGACGATTGGCATATGGCATCAGTGTATAATGCCAGCAGAAGAATTACGGGTAATATTTTTCTATAGAGCAAAGGATGGGTATAAAAAGGTAAAATAATGTGTAATATACAGAATGCAAATTGTATGCCAAAAATGTAAAAAGTGTGAAAATTTACCTGATAAGATGGAAATCGCCCTTCATCATATGCTTCCTGTCATACAGGCTGTATAAGACCATATAGAAGTAGGTGCCCAGTTCGGCATCTATACCTTTATACCTGCCATCCCAGCCGCTGGATATATCCTCTGTATAAAATACCCGCTGGCCCCACCGGTTATAAATGCTGAAAGAAAAATCGTGGAAATAATCCAGGTGCCCTACAACGCGGAAAATGTCGTTCAACCCATCAGCATTCGGGGTGAAGGAGTTGGGTATATAAATATCGCAGGTGTCAATGGTAATGGTCACAGAGTCGTAAACGGTGCATGCGCCGGCCGTAGCCATGATGGTGTAAACGGTTGTGGCAGGGGGATGCACCTCTGTGGCGGGGCAATTGGCACAGTTAAGCCCGAAGGATGGCGCCCATGTGTAACTTACGTCTACGCCTGCTTTGCTTTTTGCCGCAGCGATAAGGATCACAGGGAATCCGTTGCAGATCGTCGTATCCGGCATAGCGTGTAACAACAGCGTATCAACGATCACCTTGATGCTGCCTTGTGTGCTGCAACCTTTTGCATTGGTAACGGTAAAAGTGTATGTAGTGGTTAATGTGGGCGTAGCATAGGGCGAAGGGCAATCGTCGCAACTGATCTGTTCTGCGGGCAGCCATGAGTAAGTGAAGGGTGGTGAGGCCGATGTTGTGCCGGTACTCAGGGTTACACCAACTGCGTCGCAAATAATTTCATTTTTGGGGTCAACTTTCATATCGTCTACCGAAACCGTTAGCTGGTCATTTAATTTACATCCCATAGCATCGGTTACCTGCACGCTGTAGGTGGTTGTAGTTCCCGGGCTTGCCGCAGGCGCGGCACAGTTTGTGCAGCTAAGGCCGCCGGGGGGCGACCATGCATAGCTGAGTGGCAAAAAAGCACTGGTGGCTGCTATACTTAACGAAGCCGCCCCTCCCTGGCAAATAAAAGTGTCACTGGCAGGTTGTGTAATACCCATAGTGACCAACACATTGACGGTGTCTTTTTTTGAGCAACCGATACTATTTGTCCCGGTGACAATGTATTGTGTTGTTACAGCGGGAGTTGCCGATGTGGTGGGGCATGTGGGGCAACCAACACCTCCCGGCGACCATTCATAGGTAATGGTGCCTGTGTCCTCGGGGATAATATATAACCTCGCATTGCCGCCAGGGCAAACCACCGTATCAGGGCATGCATGAAACAGCTTAGGCTCGGGTAGTACTGTTGTGTACAGGGTATCGGGGCAGCCGTAGCCCGGGTAGGGCATCAGCACCAGCATAAAAATTTTTGACGCCGCAGGCTTGGGTATTTTAAAGTTGCGTGCTGTATCAACAAGAACGCCGGTAGTGGAATCGTACCACGAGTAAACATTGAAACCTGGTGGCCCGTTGAGTGTTATTGAATCTGCATCGCACGACACCGTTTTTATAGCGAACAGGCCGTACGACATGTCAACATAAGCATAGCCAAAATGCTGGCCGAGGCTGCAGTCTCCGGTGGCAAAGTCTATTATAACGGTTCTGCCGCCCCATCCTCCCAGGTTAATGGTGCCAGTTGACCAGTTCCTGCATCTTACCGCTGTATCCGGATAAGGGGCGTTATAAAAGCCGGGTAAACCCGAGTCGGCAACGTAGGAAAATTGAAAACATGGCAAAGGTCCAAGGGTGAGCGAATCATAGGCGCGTACGTCAAACCGTGGTTGTTCAGTAGCATCGTGTTTCGGGTCCTGGAGCACTACTGCATAACGGTAAACAAGGCTGAAATCAACCATTCCTGTGGGAACGCGTACTATGTAACGCGCAGTTTCTGACTGCGCACCCGCAGTATCGTTGCCCAATCTTAGAGAATAGCTGCCCCCATCGGGCGCCACTACAGGGAACAGCCCATAAGGGTCAATTGTTGGGCCGGATACTGGTGTAAGTGTGTGCCTCCCCGGTATAGCTGGCGTGGTAGCGATCCTGTTTATGGGGCAGCAGCCACCGGTGAAAAATGTCCAATTAGCGGTACTTCCATATTCAAAATCAATATTAGGGGTAGATACCTGTGAACGTGCATTGTTATACACCAGCAATAAAAGAGGTATAAGTATGAATTTTGTAAGGTTCATCGGGCAGATCGCTGCGGATAAATGTAGGGATAATTATTTAAATGGGCAATTTTTTATAATATTATGTTCAAAAATCAGTATTTAGTGGTATTGTTTTAACTTCATTTGATACTTACTTTCGTGTGCATCAATATTTTACTAACACTGCTAAAAACATAGTATGAAAAAGAATGCTGTCTTATTCGTTTTGTTCCTGTTCGTTTTGCCTGTTTCCGGTATTCGCGCACAATCAGGGAAAGTATTGCTGGAAGAACATTTTCAAGAAAATGACCGTGGCTGGAACCTCGGTGAGACCAACAATGTGATAAGAAAAATAGAGAATGGAAAAATGATACTTGAATGCCAGAAGTACCTTACCGGTAAAGGTGGTGGCTACTGGATAAAGCTGCCAGATTTTAAATTGCCGCCTACCAGCTACTCTATTACCTATAACACAAAATGGATCAAGAATGTGAAAGAGGAAGGTAAGTACAATCCGTATGGTGTAATATTGGGAGACTATTATTTCCTCTCCTATGCTGATGGTGACCGCAGGCTCCTGAAATATGACACTGTTGCTAAAAAATATGAGACCATTGTTGATTGGGGCGTACAAACGGTGATCAACAAAAAAGGTGATCCCAATAAGTGGGAGATCCGCTACCAGGATGGCAAGGCAGCTTTTTATGCCAACGGTAATATGCTGTTCAAAAAAGAGATTACGATACCTGAAGGTACTTCTATCAAGTTGTATATAGAGAATTCAGAAATGGTTGAGTTTGATGATATTGTTGTAAAGAACCTGTAACAAGCTTTTTATTCTATTTGTAAATGGAGTACTATATTGGTACTCCATTTCATTTTATACGTGAATGCTCCTGTACTGGTTATTCATATCGGCAATAGTGATGCAGGGCTTTTATGCGCTTTATTTCTTTATACGCATTATAGCCTTGTTTAAAAGGGCGCATATGCCCGAGAGCGGGTTACAGGGGGTAAGTGTGATCATCTGCGCCAAAAATGAAGCGGGCAACCTGCGCAGGAACCTGCCGGCTATATTATCGCAAAAGTATGATGCGCCGTTTGAAGTGATAGTAGTGAATGATGCCTCCACAGATGATACAGCCACTGTATTGAAGGAGTTAGAGCAGCAGTATAACAACCTTTGGGATGTGATAGTGCTGCCGGATGAAAAGCGCACATTGAAAGGCAAGAAGCATGCCTTAAGCAGGGGCGTTGCGGCTGCAAAATATGATTGGCTGGTACTTACTGATGCAGATTGCAAACCTGCCAGCGAAAACTGGCTGGAGCTGATGGCAACACCGTTTATAAAAGGCAAAGAAATAGTCGTGGGCTATGGTGGTTATAACCGCAAGCCGGGATTGCTGAACGCATTCACCCGGTGGGAGACGTTGCATACCTTTTTGCAATACAGCACTTATGCGCTGGCAGGCGTGCCATACATGGCCGTAGGCAGGAATATGGCGTGTACGAAAAGCATTTTACAAAAAGCACAGCAGGACCCCATCTGGAATGCAACACCATCGGGCGATGATGACATGCTGGTGCGCATTGCCGGAAATGCCCATAATGTAGCTGTGGTGGGCTTTAAAGATTCTTTTACCTATTCTGATACTAAAGAAACGTGGAAAGAATGGGCGATGCAGAAACGCAGGCACCTTTCTGCAGGCAAGTATTATAAACCCCGCATTAAATTGTTGCTGGGGGCATATGGCTTTTCGCATGCGCTGATGTGGCTGTGTTTCCTGCTCATGTTCATGGTGGACTGGAAACTGGCTATGGTATTGGCAGGCATACGTTGCAAAGGCTACTGGCTTATCTGGTCTGCAACATCAGGAAAAATATTTGAGAAGAACCTTATCTTTTTGTTTCCCATCTTTGACCCCGCTTGGGCGGTATATAACTTTGTATTTTTGCCCTGGATAACCTGGAAAAACAAGCAGCAGTGGACATAATACTGAAATACTTCGCAGACTTTACCGGAGAGCAACTGGAACAGTTTGGCAAACTGGAGGGTTTGTATAAAGAGTGGAACGAAAAGATAAATGTCATCTCCCGGAAGGATATAGATGCTTTATATGAACGGCATATCCTGCACTCGCTGGCTATTGCCGCTATTTGCAATTTTGATGATGGTGCCGAGGTAGTGGATATTGGCACGGGGGGCGGGTTTCCCGGCATACCGCTGGCTATATTCTTCCCTAAGGTGAAGTTTTTGCTGGTGGATAGTATTGGCAAGAAAATAAAGGTGGTGAACGAAGTTGCTGCAGGCACAGGGCTTAAAAACGTACAAACCGTACATGGCAGGGTGGAAGAGATAAAAGGCAGGACGTTTGATTTTGCGGTTTCCCGTGCGGTTGCCCCATTGGGCGAACTGTGGAAATGGATCAATCCCGTTATCAGGAAGGGCCAGAAAAGTGAGGAATTGCCCAACGGCCTTGTATGCCTTAAAGGTGGCGACCTGGGTAAGGAAATAGAGGAATCGGGGCTGAAAAAGGTAGTCAGGGCATGGAGTGTGCACAATATTTTCCCCGAACCGGCGTTTGAGGAAAAGTATGTGATCTATGTGCCAAGGTAAGTGTGGGGTAAAAATTTTTTAATTTCAAAAAAATATTTATTTTTACTAAGGATAGCCTTATTCCTAACTATTAAAACTTACCTTATGAGAAAAGTGTTCGCTCTTTTCATCGTTGTAACGATCGTTGTAATTGCTTATTCCTGCAAGAAAAAATCAGGTAGTTCCACCGGAACAGTTTACTTAGACCTCCCGGCAACAGCGTATACTTATAATACTACTAAGTATGCAAATAAAAACATTGACCATAAGGCCACATTGGGCCGGGTGCTGTTTTATGATACCCGTTTGTCGCTCAATAATGCTATCTCCTGTGCATCGTGCCACAAACAGGCCGCGGGCTTTGCAGATAATGTAGCATTCAGCGTAGGGTATGAAGGCAGGCTCACAGGCAGGAATTCCCCCATGATCGCCAATATTACAGGCGACAGCCTTAGGTACGACAATATCACAAAAAAGAGTGCGCCATTGTTCTGGGATGGCAGGGAAGATGTGTTGCAAAACCTGATAGCGCGCCCTGTGACAAACCATGTGGAGATGGGCATCAATGATTTCAATACATTGCCGGAAAAATTAGGACACGTTGACTTTTACCCGGGCCTGTTCACGAATGCATATGGCGATAATACCATTACTCCCGACAGGATATCAGAGTGTGTTGCAGTATTCCTTGCTTCTATACGGTCGCGCAATACCCGTTTCGACCAGTTTATGGGGCCCAATAAGTTTTTTGGCGGCACGCCTTCCAATCCCGGTGTATTCTCTGCACAGGAATACAATGGCTACAACCTGTTCATCAGCAAATACCAGTGCCAGAATTGCCACCGTATTTTCTCAAGCTACTATACTTTTTCTGATTTCAGGGATATCGGGCTTGATAAGGCATATGCCGATAAGGGCTTTGGCACAGTTACAGGCAGTAAAAACGACGAGGGCAAGTTCAGGACGCCGGGCTTGCGTAATATAGCGCTGTCTGCACCGTATATGCATGATGGCAGGTATAAAACACTGGAAGAGGTGATAGACCACTACAGCAAAGGTGTCAACAACAGCGTTAATCTCGACTGGAACCTGAAGGATACATCAGGTAAAGCAAGAATGATGAATATATCAGACATTGATAAAAAGGCGCTTGTCGCATTCCTCGGCACGCTAACCGATTATGACCTTGTAACAGACCCAAAATTCTCCAATCCGTTTAAAGTAAAATAAGTATGAAGAAAACGATCATTGCAGCCATCCTCTTGACCGGATGCTTCCACCACTCCTATGCCCAGGACGAGGCAAAAAAAGAAAAAACAATGGATATGTATGTTGGCGTTCAGCTGAATGGGCTGATAAGGCAGGTGTTCAACTTCAATAACACCAATGCTAATACCAACACCAATCCATACCTGCTTATCTATTCCATTAATTCAAGAAAGACCGGTTTGGGTTTGAGGCTTGGCGTTGGTTATAATTACAATTCATTTAAGAACAATGATGGCATTGTAGAGACCGAAACCAAAATAAACGATATGCAGGTAAGGCTTGGCGCCGAAAAGCTGTTCAAATTGGCTGATAAATGGAGTGCAGGTGCGGGGCTCGACCTCGTGTATAATAACGATGACGACCATACCATAAGCACTGTCAATTCATCGTCTGTACCTACAACAACTGACACCAAAACAGCGCTCACAAGCTATGGTGGCGGGCCGCAGGCATGGCTCCGTTATCATGTTACAGAGAGGGTATTGCTGGGTACTGAGGCAAGTTTCTATTATGTAACAGGCAAAGAGACCAGGTCTGTAACCGTTACAAGGGGGGTACCCGGGCCATTCAATAATCCGCCCGATGAGACCGATGACATAAGCCGTGGCACATTCAATTCGCCAATAGTTTTCTTCCTTATCGTGAAGATCTGATGCGTATGAAGATCAATGTCGTATTGTGTTCAATGATATTGTTGGCCGCACATGCCTGTTTTGCGCAGGATACTGTGGCTAAAAGACAACGTATGCACGATCATTTTATTGGCGTGCAGTTGAATGAGTTGGTGCGGCAGGTGATCTCTGAGGATATTACCGGCAACTTAAAGCCAAACCCTTACCTGCTTACCTATGCCGAAAATTCACGAAGGTCAGACTTCGGCATTCGTGCTGGACTGGGGGGACAGTTCCATAAACTCAAAAATAAAAGTGCCCCTGCATTCTTTCCTTTAGATACAATAAGCAAATTGACCTCAGTGCAATTGCGTTTTGGTGTCATATGGTCGAAAAGTGTGTACAAAAATTTTGTAGCCGGCCTTGGGGTTGACCTGGCAGGCAATTATCATAATGAGAACATAAAAGTGATGGAAACCGGCGGGTCATTTCCTATTTTCAGCGAAAGTTCAACCCTGGCGATTACCTATGGCGGTGGCCCTGTAGTTACCTTAAGATATGATTTTACCCAAAGAATTGCTTTAGGCACCGAAGCAAGTTTTTATTACATGGTTGGTTCCTCGAAAGTGTATAATGTGGCCAATAACGGAACACCGACTAACAAGGATACAGAAAACCAGATCAGCAGCGGCTCACTTAATTTGCCTGTGGTACTTTATTTTACGGTCAGGATATGAAGCATATATCTGAATATATTTAAAGCAGAAAGTCGCGACTTTCTGCTTTTTCATTAGAGCAGAATCAAAACAATGCTTATTTTTGCCGCCTCATTCTGAAATAGTTAGTATTTATATATGGGTAGGATATTTGAAGTAAGAAAGTCAAGTATGTTTGCGCGGTACGACCGCATGGCGAAACAATTCAGCCGCGCAGGTAAAGAAATTGCAATAGCAGTTAAAAAGGGTGGCCCTGATCCCAACACCAACCCTATGCTGCGCCGCGTGATACAGAACGCCAAGGGCTTCAACATGCCCAAGGACAGGATAGAGGCTGCAATAAAGAACGCCTTAGGCAAAGATACCAGCAACTACGATGAGGTGTTGTATGAAGGGTATGCGCCGCATGGCATTGCTATATTGGTGGTGACTGCCACTGATAATACAACGCGTACGGTTGCCAATGTGCGCTCTCACTTCACAAAAGGTGGCGGGTCGCTGGGTAATAGCGGCTCGGTAAGTTTCCTGTTCAAGCAAACCGGTGTTTTTAAGTTGAAACCCGAAGGGCTGAACATGGAAGACATGGAGCTGGAACTGATAGACTACGGCCTGGACGAAGTAGGAGAAGATAGCGAAGGGAACATAATAGTAAGGTGCAGTTTCCAGGACTTTGGCAGTATGCAGAAAGCGCTGGAAGAAAAAGGCATCACCCCAATATCTTCAGAAATAGAATGGCTGCCATTGAATACCGTACAAATAAGTGAAGCACAAGCCGAAGATGTGTTCAAGCTGATAGCCAGGGTAGAAGAAGACGATGATGTGCAGCAGGTGTTCCATAATATGGGATAATTATTTAGGAATTTGGTTTTAGGAATTAAGGATTTATAAAAAGCGATATGGTTACCGTATCGCTTTTTGATTTAAGGTTAAGTAGCTTATATGAAACATATTCTTCTGATCAGCATCCTATTTATTTTGCTTAATTCGTGTGTGTCAAATGATACGAAGGATTTTGAGAGTATCGTGAAGAATATAAAGAGTATTAACCCCCCATTGTACGCCACTTGTGGACAAGATTTGAACTGCATAGAGTTCATTGGCAAAGACACAATCATTTATCAATATTTGCCCAATGCTTGTGACGAGAGATTTAAACTTCGTGTAATAGGGAAAATTAGTGAAAAAGATAAGTATATAGCGTTGTTATTAGCAGATACGTATGGTGATTATCAAGGACATTTTGTGGCAACATTTACGCATAAAGGAGAATTGATATCAAGTAAAGAGCTTTTTATACGTACAGGTTGTGGGGAAGATGAAAATTATTTTGGAACATTCAATTATACTATTACAAAAGACGTGCTCATCAATATGAAGGACTCAACAGCAGAGTTTAAAAGGGATAGCTTGGGTAATATTATAGATGAAACCATTGTTGCCAAATCTCACAATACTTCATTTATTATTGCTGACGATGGCACTATTGTAAAAAAGTAGTACGTTTAACTCATGAAACAAACCCGCTCATTACCATTACTTGTAGGCCGCAAGCCTGTGCTGGAGGCACTGGAGCAGGGTGTTACTATTGAGAAAATATTCCTGCTGCGCAGCGCCACCGGGCCGGAGATAAATACCATAAAGCACAAGGCAAAAGAGCAAAACATCCCCATCAGTCAGGTACCTGTTGAGAAACTGGACTACTTAACAAAAGTGCAACACCAGGGTGTTGTAGCGTGGACTTCTCTGTTGCAATACGTGGACCTGCAGGCTGGAATTTCTTATGTAGTGGAAAAAGGCGATGTGCCCTTGTTCTTGTTGCTGGATGGTATAACCGATGTGCGCAATGTAGGCGCCATAGCCCGTAGCGCATTATGTTGTGGTGCACAGGGGATTATCTTACCCACATCTCATGCGGCATCTTTAACAGAAGAAGCAATTAAAACATCAGCGGGTGCGCTGCATAAAATATTGTTGTGCCGGACACCCTCTGTGCAGCAGGCTATGGACGTTTTAAGGCTGAATGGTATACAGGTCCTGGGCACACAAATGAAGGGCAGTATTCCTGTTTATGAGTGTGATATGACAATTCCCACAGCAATAGTGATGGGTGCTGAAGATACAGGCATCAGCAAAGAAGTGTTAAAACGCGCCGACCAGCTTATAAGAATTCCTATGGTTAATAATTTCGATTCGCTCAATGTATCCGTGGCTGCTGGCATGATTCTGTATGAATCATTAAGGCAAAGGTTAATAAACTGATTATAATTGTACTACACTAAGATGAATGGTTTAATGTAATGTTAAACCCGCCCGCTTTTCGGGCTGAATTACTTGTCTTAGAGAAAGGAGGATAGTGGTATGAGAACTGAAGAGAGAGATTTGAAAATACCTCCGGCTTTTTCGGGCCCTGCGCAATTGGTGCTATATACCCGTTACGGCGACCCGCGACAAGCGGGGTGGGAGAATAAATGGATAACTAACTGGCATGTAGGTAAACTGCATCCATGGTTCCCGCTACCGGAAATAAGGATACATAAACATTTCAGGCCAATGCTGCATGATGCTTTTACCCGGCTGGGACACCTTGGGCTGCATGATGAAATAATGACTTATTTCAGGGGTTACCAGTTGTTTCAGCTACATGAAAGTCCTGTGCTTTCTGTGCATAGCTGGGGTGCGGCAATAGACCTGAATGCGGAGATCAATCCGATAGGTAGTGTAGGTAAGTGGAGTGAGGAGTTTATTGATGCCATGACAGCCAATGGTATCTTTTGCGGGCAGTGCTGGACAGGTGTAAAAGAGCCCATGCACTTTGGTATGGTGGATGGGGAGTAAGTATTGTAGTGAGTTGCCTTGGTATTTACCTCGCATTGCCTTTTATACTGATTCGACATCGAAAACAGGCATAGCTTTACACCCCCTTTGCGATCTTAAACGCTTTACGGGGACTGCGCCTTTGCGTGACATTTATCATGCTGACTTTTGATGTCTAAACGGTATTACACACTCTCTCCGCCAGTCACCCTCTCCACCTGTGGAGAGGGCCGGGGTGAAGTAAATACTCGCGGTCTTTAGGCAGGGGTTAAGAATCAATAATTACCATGCTTTAGCCAAACTGCGTATGTTTGGCTAAAGCTTTTGTATATAGTCCTGGCCGATGTCTCTCAGAAGCGTTAGCCTGGTCCGTTGGCGAGGACCTCAACGACGGGAGAACTGTAGCTGATGTCCCCTACCGGAAAAAACATCGCTCACTACACACGTGTCCTGCAAATCCTTTTATCTTAAATCCTGATCAGATAATGCGTTAAAAAAATAAATTTTCAAAACTCAAACCCGCCACCATAGCAGCTTTCAAAAAGCCAAAAAACCTTGACGGTACAGTTTCAGTACCGTCAAGGAAATTAAATTTTTTCAACTTAAATATCCTCGTGAACTTTACACAATAAAGGCTGCTTTTTTTAGGATAAAAGATAGTGCCTTTCAATAAGGTCTTTGAAATAATTGGAATTTCCACGGTATTACACTGCATTACCTGGCTTAAGAAAATGCACTTTGCTTAAGCCGGCATTAGCTGCTAATGCACCTATTTAGGGAAGATACTTATGACTTTCGACCTCACTAAGAGGCAGGGTATAAAATGTACCTTTTTAGGGTATAATTATACCTTTTAGGGGTATAATTATACCTTTTGGGGGTATAAATATACCCTTTTATACCTGAAAATAAAAATTAAGATGATTGCCCATGGCTCATTTCGCCGTCACCCGCTAAAGATTATTAACCGAAAACGGGCTTATGCCGAAATTATACCTTTCACCCCACAATTCTTACCTTCGGGAACTAACGCGTATATATAATGCTATTTAAAAACAAGACCGTATTTATAACAGGTGCCAGCAGGGGAATTGGCGAGGCTATAGCTCTAAAGTTGGCAAGTGAAGGTGCAAATATTGCGGTGGTTGCTAAATCTGTGAAAGAAGATCCTCGCCTGGGCGGAACTATTTATTCAGCAGTAGATAAAATAAATGAAGCCGGTGGTAAAGGTCTCGCGGTGCAATGTGATATACGCGATGAGGAGCAGATAATAAAAGCAGTGCAGCAAACTGTTACTGTTTTTGGCGGCATTGATATATTGGTCAATAATGCATCAGCTATATCATTAAGCAATACCGAAGAAACAGAAACGAAGCGTTTCGACCTCATTCATAGTATCAATGTACGCGGTACTTTTCTGGTAACGAAACACTGCGTCCCGTTCCTGAAAAAAGGAAGTAATTCGCATATACTAACGCTTTCTCCGCCGCTAAACATGGATCCCCGCTGGATAGAACCGTACATTGGTTATACTATCAGTAAGTACAGCATGAGCATGATGACCATGGGGTGGGCGCTGGAGTTCAAAGGGAAGATAGCGGCTAATTCGTTGTGGCCGGTAACAACAATCGCTACAGCAGCAGTAAAGAACCTGCTGGGAGGTGATGAATTGATGAACCGCAGCCGTAAGCCGGAGATATTGGCTGATTGCGCCTACTACATCCTGAGAAGGCCGGTAAAAGAGTGTACAGGCAATCTATTCCTGGATGAGGATGTACTGAAAAGTGAAGGTATCACTGATCTTGCACCATATTCCGTAAAACCCGGCAACGACCTGCAGCGCGATTTGTATATCTCTTAACACTTTTATTGCAATCTTGCAGTACATTTTTGCACTTGCAGTCTATACTCTCCATACAAAATGTCTCCAAATCTTATGGGCCGATAAGGGCTTTGAATGGCATATCGTTTGATGTGCCTGAAGGCAGCGTGTTTGGCGTATTGGGCCCTAATGGTAGTGGCAAGACTACACTGTTAGGTATCATACTGGATGTGCTTAAAGCCAATAACGGAACTTATAGCTGGTTTGATGGAATGAAGCATGAAGATGCCCGCAGGCAAATAGGTTCCTTGTTGGAGACGCCTAACTTTTATCATTACCTGTCAGCGTATAACAACCTGGAGATAACTGCTGCTATCAGGCAACATGGTTTAGAAGACCGGGAGCGCGTATTGAAATTAGTGGGTTTGAGTGAGCGGCAGCACAGCAAATTTCAGACCTATTCATTGGGTATGAAGCAGCGGTTGGCGATTGGAGCAGCATTGTTGGGTAGTCCTAAAGTGCTGGTGTTGGATGAGCCTACCAATGGCCTTGACCCTGCTGGGATAGCAGAGATAAGAGAATTGATACGCAAGTTGAACAGGGAAGGTATTACGATAGTTATTGCAAGCCACTTACTGGATGAAGTGGAGAAAGTATGTACACATGTGGCAATATTGAAAAAAGGAAACCTATTGTTAAACGGACCCGTAGATGATGTGCTGCGTAGCGAAGACCAACTGGAAGTGAAAGCTGCAGATATGGCGCAATTAGAGCGTGTCTTGCAGTTAATGAGTGGTGTCAAGAAAATAAGACCTGCAGATGGAATGTTACAATTAACATGTGAAGGCATAGAGCCGCAGCAGGTGAATGAACATTGTATGAAGAATGGCATAGTGCTATCTCACCTGCAACTGAAGAAACGAAGCCTGGAATCTAAGTTCATGGAGCTGACCAACTAATTTGAAAATGAAAGGACTGCTGGCTATAGAGTGGCTCAAAGTAAAGCGTTATCGTACCTTTTGGGTATTGATAGGGCTTTTTGCGCTGCTGCTGCCAATTTGGAATTATGAGATCGCCAGTGGTTTTTTGCAGTTAGGCAGCAAGAACAGCATTAATATCATAGATACAGCATATTCGTTCCCGGGTGTTTGGGGTAATCTCGGTTTTTGGGGTAGCGTGTTTGTTCTGTTCCTGTCTATCCTGGTCATTATCATAACTACCAATGAATACGCCTACCGCACACACAGGCAAAATGTGATAGATGGCTGGCGCAGGGAGCAGTTCCTTAATGCCAAGGTGCTAATAGTATTTGCACTGTGCATTGCAGCTACTGTATTTCTTTTTCTCCTGGGTGTGATATTCGGTGTTATTAACTCCGGCTCACTGGATGGTATGTTCACTGAAATTGAGCAGGTGGGTTACTTCTTCCTGTTGTCGCTGAATTATATGGGATTTGCATTGTTTATTGCTATATGGATAAAAAGAAGCGGTCTGGCCATAGGATTGTTTTTGTTATATGCAATGATAATAGAGAATATTGCCAAAGGAATAGGAAATCATTTTATGGATCTGCCATTATTTAACCTCCTGCCACTACAGGCAAGTGATGAGCTATTGCCTTTCCCATTAATGGCCATGGCAAAGAATTTAATAAATGGAGGCCCTTCCGTATCAATGAACACGTATGTCATTGTTACAGTTATATGGTGTGTTGTTTATTATTTCGCTGCAAAGCTCCTGCTGCTAAAAAGAGATTGGTGATCATTGCCCTACTTTAGAAATGATTAACAATCATTTCTAATACATAGCTATTTTCTGGTTTTTATTATCCTGAATTGTTACGTAAATTTGCGCGATAATTTTATTCATGCTAACAGGGAAAGAATTGATATTGGCAACAAAGCCGTTTGCAAAAGAGATACGGTGGAAGAGCTGGTATTATATGCTTACTTCATTTTTTCTGCTCGTAGGGACCATTGTGGCGAACGTTTACATGAGCGATTTTAATAGTTTTGGTATGATACTGGTAAGGATAGCCTGTAGCGTATTTACTGCTATGATGCTATCCCGCTTTTTTATCATATTTCACGATTACCAGCACCACACTATATTACGCAACTCATGGTTGGCAAATATCATATTTACGTCGTTTAGCATTTATATGATAACGCCGCCAAATATATGGAAGCGTTCTCACGACCATCACCACAACCATAATGCAAAACTGTTTAGCGCCAGCATTGGGTCTTATCCTATAATGACCAGGCAGAAATTCCTGGAGGCATCAAAAAGTGAACAGTTTGCTTACCTGGCAATAAGGAGCCCCATAAATATGTTCTTTGCCTATTTCACTACATTCATCTATGGCATGTGCATTTCGTCATTCATCAGCAGCCCCCGCAGGCACTGGGATTCTTTGGTAGTATTGGCATTGCACGTTGCGATCGGTACATTCATTTTTATAAAGTTTGGCTGGCTCACTTTCCTGCTGGCATTTTTCCTGCCCTTCTTCTTGTCGCATATGCTCGGTGCTTACCTTTTCTACGCGCAGCATAACTTCCCGGGAGTTACTTTCAAGAAAAATGTAGAGTGGAGTTATACGAATGCAGCATTGGAATCATCGAGCTTTATGGACCTGAACCCCTTTATGCAGTGGGTTACAGCAAATATCGGATTCCACCATATTCACCACCTTAATTCGAAGATACCGTTCTATCGCCTGCCGGAAGCTATGGCGGCTATTCCTGAATTGCAGGACGCCAAGATAACTACTTTAATGCCGTCAGATATTGCTGCCTGCCTGCGCCTTAAGGTATGGGATGCTGACGAGAACAGGATGATCGGCAAGAAAGAACTGGAAGCTTACCAGCAGGTAGCGTAATTACTTTTCTTCAGTTGCCTTACTTTGTTTCTCCAGTTTGTTAATACGTTCTACAATTGCATCGAGGTTGCGGAAGTGTACGAATGCTTTCCTGTAGACATTGGCATCGAACGCAGGAGAGCCCATATAGACTCCTCCGGGCTTTTTGATACTTTTAGAGATGCCTGATTGTGCAGTGACAATGGTATTGTCTGCAATGTCCAGGTGGCCCACAATGCCTACCTGCCCGCTGAACATACAGTTCTTGCCGATCTTTGTAGAGCCTGCAACTACATTGCATGCAGTTAAGAAACTGTTCTCGCCGATCTCTACGTTGTGTGCTATGTGCACGAGGTTATCGAACTTAACACCTTTGCGCAGGATGGTAGAACCAATGGTGGCGCGGTCGATAGCGCAGTTAGCGCCTATCTCCACATCATCTTCAATGACTACATTGCCTATTTGCGGTACTTTTTTTGTGCCTTCCGGGCTTGGCTCGAAACGAAAACCATCGCTGCCTATTACCGTGCCTGAGTGAATGATGCAATCTTTGCCGATAATGGTATCAGAGTAAATTTTTACGCCGGCGAAAAGGGTAGTGTTGTCGCCAATAACTGCATTCTCGCCAATAAAAACGTGGGAGTACATTTTTACATTGTTGCCAATTTTAGCGCCATCGCTTACAACGGCAAACTCACCTGCATAAATGTTGCTGCCGACGGTTGCTTTCTCTGAAATGTATGCAAGCTTAGATACGCCAACTTTATTCAGCTTCACCTGGTTATACATTTCCAGCAGTTTGGCGAATGCTGCTGCTGCACTCTCTACACGGATAAGCGTAGCTGAAACCGGGGCTGTTGGCGCAAAATCATTATTGACGATTACCAGCGAAGCGTTAGTATTATAGATGTATTGGGTATATGCCGGGTTGGCAAGAAAAGAAATAGAACCGGGTACGCCTTCTTCTATCCGGGAAAGCTTAGTGATCTTCACATCGGGATTGCCTTCTATCTTGCCGTTGAGTATACCGGCTATTTGCTGCGCTGAAAATTCCATAGTCGTTGTTTTGAGTTGTGCTTGCTGCCTAAATTAATGAAAATCTGATTGTATTACAGTTTCATTTTTCAGGTTCATCAAGGGAGTCTAATATAAATCTATGTGCTCGAGAAAATTTTATTGGGCGGTCTTCGGTATGATGCATATGAATTGGCATTTTACCCCAAGCATCAAACCCTGTGTCGGACCTTAAAATACTTTTTAAACTTTCTGACCACAGTACCGTATCATCCAAAATACTTTTTATTTCTTGTAACCTGTGTAAAGAATCCCGTTTAGACATTTTATATGATTGCCCCTCGCTTTTTACCGAGTGGGATACAATAAAAATGAAAACTAAAAGGATGTATTTCATATAATTAAAAGTAGCAAAAAGATCGCATTGTAATAGCCTTACTTGGGTATTGCACCATATTCTTTCAACACATCGTGCAGTATCTCCAGCCGCGTTTTGAACCAGTCTTTTGATGTGTCGGCAATTGGCATCTCAAAATTCTGCGCGAAGAAGTAAGGATAGTTGCGTGTATCACTTTTATTCATTGAGCCTTCCGGTTCTTTTACATGCTCTATGCGCTCTGCAAATCCTACTATCCAGTATATAAATTTAG
The DNA here is from genome assembly GCA_021155965.1 of Flavipsychrobacter sp. GTDB lineage: Bacteria > Bacteroidota > Bacteroidia > Chitinophagales > Chitinophagaceae > Nemorincola. Next base: position 62,934 of record JAJNBJ010000018.1, on the reverse strand, counting down.
TGGTGTCCGGTGTATGCCATGTGCCGGTCTTGTAGTAAAGGTTATAGCCTGGTGTCTGCTCACGCAGCATCATGGTTTTTACAATACGCTGGGTGCGTTCTGCAAATGGCAGTTCGGCAAAGTAGAGCCTCTTGAGGAAGCCGGTTTGCTCATCGGCTGATATTTGCAATGAGTGGTTTGTCCACACTTCATCTATGTTGCCAGCCATGGTCATGTTGCCGTATTTCACAGTGTCCAGGTAGTGCTGCAGCTTTGTGGGGCCAATACGGCGGGCCAGTTCTTTAAAGTAAGGCTCAGAGCTTGATGTGAGTGCCTCGCGCAGGTTCATGTCTTTGTCCCAGTCGGGCTTACGCTGCACGCTGTCCCATTTTATTACCAACTGGTCATCGGGGGCTACGGCAGACTCTAAGGCAGCCAGTGAAAGGAATATCTTAAAAGTGGATGCAGGGGTGATGCGCTGTATGTTCCGGTCTTTGTTATAGTAGTGTATGGATTCGTGGTTGTTATCGCGCAGCATGAAGCAGGCATTTTTTATGCCGTGTTTCTCGTAAAATTTCCCCCATTCCTGGTGCTCTTTTATGCGTGATTTTGAACAGGATGCAAGTATAGCAATAGCAAGTATGCTGAATAAAAACTTATTATGCATGATATTTTTATTGAGGTGCAAAGGTAATGTCATTTGTGATTTGCGATATGCGATTTATGATTTGCAATGTAAATGTAACGTCAGAGAGGGTATAATTTTTGAAAATGCCGTTTGCGGTTAATAATTTTGGCGGATGCGGCTGAAATGCGCTGTGGTGGATATTATGTGTTTTTATGTTCATGTATAAAGGGGTATAAAAGGGTATAAAAAACGGGGTAAAAGGTATAAAAAGTCGTAAGTCATAAGTCATAAGTTTTGGTTGTAATTTTTTTAACCGCAAAGGCGCAGAGACGTATGGTTCGAGCTCACCATAAACTGCAAAGATCTTTTATAACGTTCCTAGCAAAGCGGGTTGTAACCGTGTAAAGTTCTGCATCATGTTTTTGCAAAAAAAATTGAAAATCCTTGACGGTACAGAAATAGTACCGTCAAGGTACAGAAACAGTACCGTCAAGGAAAATATTTTTCGCGGCGTATTGCAGTGTGGATGCGAATTGGCAAGATCTGAGGATGCAAAAAATAAGGGTATTTTTTGAAGGGCGAAATAGGTGTTTATGTATCTATTTTTGAAGGGGCGTGCCAGTGCGGTTTCGCAAGCGGGACCTTTCGACCAGTTGGTGTGTTATCTAAGTTTGCTACCGCAATGTAAAGGGAGTGCATACATCAGCAGACTGCGTTACTTCGGGGGATTTATTTCGTTAACAATGTCTTTTCATTTGTCTCAATGATTTGAGTTGTGTTGCGTGAGGTTGCATTACCCCTGCGGGCTCAGGGCCAGGCTATGGGGTTCGCAATGACTGTGTTGTGTGAGGTTGCTTCGTTCCTCGCAATGACGGGTGTTGTAGGAGATTGTTGGTTGGGAACACCGGGGCGAACGTGGCATGAAATTTTAATCCTACCTATAAAAGAAAGTTTATGGATAAGTTAGAATTCAAAGGCAAGTGGAACGAATGGAAAGGTAAGATAAAACAAGCCAGTGGCGATCTTACTGATGATGACCTGCAGTATGAAGAAGGGAAAGATGATGAATTGCTGGGCAGGATACAGCAAAAGCTGGGCAAAACAAGGGATGAAACAATAAAGTGGCTGAGGTCGTTATAGACTATTGAGTTACCCGGGGATTGGTTGCACGGTCTTTTACCCATTCCAGCACAATTTCCAGTTGTTCCTCCTTGGTGAGGTTGCTGTTGTCGAGCAATATTGCATCATCAGCACGGTGCAGGGGACTCTCTTCACGTGTGCTGTCTATATAGTCGCGTAATTCCAGGTTATGTCGCACCTCATCTATAGTTATTTGTGGATTGGTGGCGTACATTTCCTGGAAACGCCGCATTACGCGTACATCAGGGTCGGCGGTCATGAATATCTTTAGTTCGGCATCGGGGAAAACGGTTGTGCCTATATCCCTGCCATCCATTACTATCCCTTTTTTTCTGCCCATGCGTTTCTGCTGTGCCACTGCAAATGCACGCACCTCGCGTATGGCTGCAACTTCGCTCACTTTTTCCGAAACGATCATGTCCCTTATATAAGGTTCCACATCTTCACCGTTCAGTTCTATATCCGAGCGCTCCAATTGCTCATTAAAAACAAATCCCAAATTAATATTGGCAATAGCATCCAGCACAGCTACCGGGTTGGTATAATCAATATGGTTGCGCAGGAAGTAGAGTGTGATGGCACGGTACATGGCCCCACTATCAATGTAATTATATCCCAGTTTTTTGCCCAGTTCTTTTGCGAGCGTGCTCTTTCCGCAGGAGGAGTACCCGTCTATCGCAATTATGATCTTGTGGGATGACATAGAGCAAAGTTAAAAGAATTCATGGCTCAGGATAATTTGAAACTTGATTATAATATCATTAATATAATATTTATTAGGGTAAATAATATATTATTAGCATCTCTCAACTTATCCACCTATTTTTGCACCCTAAAATAAAAAACCGGATGGACCTGGAATTCAATAAAAATGAAGACGGGATGAAGCTGGCGGTGAGCCAGATGAAACAGAAACAAGCTGTTATAAACCTGGGGGGAGGGAAGAAAACAATTGATAAAAACCGCGAAAAAGGTAAGATGCCGCCACGTGAGCGCATACAATACCTTATAGATAAGGGTAGTGTGTTTACGGAGATAGGTTCTTTTGCAGGTTACGAGATGTATAAGGAGCATGGTGGCTGCCCGGCGGGTGGCACTGTTGCGGGTTTGGGTTATGTGTGTGGCAGGCAGTGCGTAATAGTTGCTAATGACAATACAGTGAAGGCAGGTGCGTGGTTCCCAATTACCGGCAAGAAGAACCTGCGCATGCAGGAGATAGCCATGGAAAACCATTTGCCCATTATTTATATAGTGGACAGTGCCGGTGTGTACCTGCCTATGCAAGACGAGATATTCCCTGATAAAGAACATTTTGGCAGGATATTCCGCAATAATGCGCAGATAAGCGCTATGGGTATACCACAAGTTGCGGCTGTGATGGGCAGTTGTGTGGCAGGCGGTGCTTACCTGCCTATAATGAGTGATGAGACGCTGATGGTAGAAGGCAATGGGTCTATATTTCTTGCAGGCCCATACCTTGTGAAAGCAGCCATAGGCGAGGATGTGGATATACAGACATTAGGTGGTGCTAAAACACATACCGAGATAAGCGGCATTGCTGACTATAAATTTGAAACTGAGCAGGAATGCCTGGACCAGGTGCGCCGCATTGTTGATAAATTTGGCGAGCAGCCACGTACGGGTTATGACAGGGTGAAAGCTAAGGCGCCAAAGAAGGACCCTAACGATATTTATGGGTTGGTATCGCCGCTGAACAACAAGAATTTTGATGTGGTGGATGTAATCAAATGTATTGTTGATGACTCGGAGTTTGACCAGTTCAAAGAAGATTATGGCAAGACCATTGTGTGTGGTTATGCCCGTGTGGACGGCTGGGCAGTGGGTATTGTAGCCAACCAGCGCAAAATTGTGAAGAGCGGAAAAGGTGAGATGCAGATGGGTGGCGTGATCTATAACGATAGTGCAGATAAAGCAGCACGCTTCATCATGAACTGCAACCAGAAGAAGATACCGCTGGTGTTCCTGCAGGATGTGACAGGCTTTATGGTGGGCAGCCGCAGTGAGCATTCGGGCATTATTAAGGATGGTGCTAAACTGGTGAATGCGGTGGCAAATTCAGTGGTTCCGAAAATTACCATTATCATAGGTAACTCATATGGTGCGGGCAACTACGCTATGTGCGGCAAGGCATATGATCCGCGTTTTATTTATGCATGGCCAAATGCAAAAATTGCGGTGATGGGTGGTGAGCAGGCTGCGAAGACATTGTTACAAATACAGGTAGCAGCATTGAAATCGAAAGGGGAAACCATTGAACCTGAGAAAGAGAAAGAAATGCTGAAAGTGATAACTGACAGGTATGAAACACAGACAACACCATACTATGCAGCAGCAAGGCTTTGGGTGGATGAAATAATTGACCCGGCACAAACAAGATCTGTAATTTCTGAAGGTATCAATGCGGCAAATCATTCGCAGGTTAACAAAGAATTTAAGATGGGGGTTTTCCAGGTGTGATACCCCAAACCCCTAAAGGGGCTTACTCTTGTTGTGTACTTTTAAAGTGAACGAATACGAAAAAATAATGAAGCCCTTTTAGGGATTTGGGGTATGATCGAGTTAAGGAACGTACAGAAGAGTTTTGATGGCAAAATGGTTTTGCACGATGTTTCTGCGAAGATGGAGGCAGGCAAGACCAACCTCATCATTGGTACCAGCGGCAGCGGTAAAACAGTGCTGATGAAGATAATGATAGGGCTGATGCCGGTAACTTCCGGTTCGGTGATTTATGAGGGCGAGGATATAACAAAAATGGATGTAAAGGAGTTGAAGGAAGTACGCAAGCAGATAGGTATGCTGTTCCAGGGCGGCGCGTTGTTTGATAGTAAGACCGTTGAGGCCAATGTGATGTTCCCGCTGGATATGTTTACGAAGCAGGGTTATCGCGAGAAACTGAAACGCGTGAATGAAGTGCTGGCGCGTGTGAACCTGGTGGACACTAATAAAAAATACCCGGCTGAAATAAGCGGGGGCATGAAAAAGCGCGTAGCGCTGGCAAGGGCTATTGTGCTCAATCCTAAATACCTTTTCTGCGATGAACCTAATTCCGGCCTCGATCCGCAAACATCGCTGGTGATAGATAAACTGGTTAAAGAGATCACACTCGAATACAAAATTACCACTGTTATCAACACCCATGATATGAATACTGTAATGGAAAGCGGTGACCACATTGTTTACCTGTACCAGGGCAATAAGGAATGGGAGGGCAGCAACAAAGACATCATTTTCAGCAACAACGAGCGCCTCAACTCATTTATTTTTGCTTCCGACTTCCTGGTGAAAGCAAAGGAAATGAGCATGCTTGAAGCTAAACGAGGTGATAAGAAATAGACCTCTATTTTATAATCTTCTCGTATAAGAAAATGCCAACCCTGTCTGGTTATCCTGCGTAGGAAAGCTGTAAACACCGTAGCTGTTTTTGCTCTCCGGTTTTTTTGAGAAATAGTTAAAGGTATTCAGGAAAAGGGCAGTTGCCCCTACGCCGATATTGATGAATGAGACAGATCTTTGAGAATTGTTCCATTGATTCGCTGACCATCCGCCTTCTTTTTTGGGTATGGTGAGCGAACCATAGACGATTTGTCCTGCACCTGAAATAATACCAAGCAGCGAGGCTGTTTTTGCAGGCCGGTTGTTGATGGTGCGGATTGAGCTTGTTGCCGCAAGTGAGACGTTAAGCCCGCTCCAGACCGCTGTAGTAACACCATTTTCGGTACTCACATAGTTCGGGTCTTTTGGGTTGATGTAGCCATATTGAGGCTGTATCATTGCGCATTCTTCTTTTGTGAGGCCGCTGTTTTCTACCCAGGCAAGTAGTTCAGGTGTTTTCATATCAGCGATCTTGTCGTATTGGTGCTGCTTGTTTATTTTTTCTGCGAGCGGCCTTCCTGCTGTTTGTTCTACCAGGTACCCTACTGCGCATATGTTCCCGTTCCTGTCAATAAAGCAGGGCCGTCTTTCCTCCGGGTGGTCGTAGTTTGCAGGGAATTTAGCTGCTGCACTATACTCGTGCAGCAGGTTCAATATATGTGTCCGTTTAGCGCGGGCTCCAGGAAGCATGTTGCTCACATCTTTGCTGCGCAAGAGGTTTTCTACATAATCAAGGTGGGTTTGTATCCTGGCCTTTTCATCGGAGGTTGTTCGGGGTTTGTCGCCAAATTTCTTTTCAAAACTGATAATCGCCTATTACGGGATTAATGCTGTTGGCTGTGTTTGCCTGCCTACTATTTGTACAGCCATAAAAAGCGATCGCTACAAGCAGGAAAATAAGTGTGGGGTATCTCATATGTTTTGGTTTATATCAAAACAGCGCTATGGCAATTTTTATTTTATCCGGTAACCTATATTTATTTTCTTAATCATGATACAGTGTGTGTTTTTTTGTTTTAAACACCGGCAGGGCTCGTATAAAGTTTGTATCTTTCCGGCGGTATGAGCGATCATACCTTTTTTTATCGCATGTATTCCATGCGGGTTAAAAACTTTTGTAAAAATGTTTGCATATTTAGAAGGAAAGCTTTCCTACAAATCACCATCGTTGCTGTACCTGGAAGTGAATGGGGTAGGCTATGAAATAAACATCACTTTACAGACCTACAGCAAGATCCAGGGCCTGGAAGAATGCAGGCTTTATACCCATCTGCAGGTGCGGGAGGATGCCTGGGTATTATATGGTTTTGCTGATGAGGATGAGCGTATTACGTTTAGGCAATTATTGAATATAAACGGGGTTGGGGCAGCTACCGCGAGGATAATTTTATCGTCACTTACCCCTGATGAACTGGAGCGTGCAGTAGCCCTGGAAGACGCCAAAACGCTGGAGCGTGTTAAGGGCATTGGCGGCAAAACGGCCCAACGTATCATTTTAGAGCTAAAAGGTAAATTATCCGGGCGCAAAAATATAGGTGCAAAATCGCCCGTAATGCACAATACAACGCACGAAGATGCGTTAATAGCTTTAGTGAATTTAGGCATTAATCGGGGGGGGGCTGAAAGTGCAATTAAGAAAATTGATAATGCATCTTCATTGTCGGTTGAAGAACTGATAAAACAAGCGTTACGCGCTTTGTAAAAATCACTAAAGTATAAGGTTTGGAGCGAAAGAGTAATTTAGGATATATTATTTTATTATTGATAGTGCTTGTAGCGGTAATAGCAAATACCGCTGCACGTGGCTACAGGCCGCGTTTTGAATTTTTTCCACCCGAACCGGACAGTACAAAAAAGCCTGATGACAGCGCAAGAAAATTAAGGTTCCCCATCTATGACAGAACAGGCGACCCTGTGACTGATTACAATAACCCGAAAAGCATAGACCTTAACGACCCGCAGGGGGCACAGCGCGGTTTTGATTTCGATCCCCGTACCAAGCAGTATAACTACAGCGACAGGTTGGGCAATGAGTTTTTACGCAACCCAACTTACCTGACCCTGGATGAATATTCAAAGTACAGGGCCAAGGCAGATGAAGATGCTTACTGGCAGCGCCGCATGGATGGGCTAATGCTCTTTAACAAAAAGCCTGAGCTGCCCACTATGTACAAAGAAGGGCTCTTCGACCGCATATTCGGCGGCAACTCTATACAGGTAAAGCCCCAGGGTAATGTGGACGTTACTTTTGGCGGCAGCTGGCAGAACATCAAGAACCCAACGCTGCCGCAACGGTCCCAGAAATATGGCATCTTTGATTTTGACATGCAGATGAACATCAACCTGCTGGCAACGGTGGGCGATAAGCTGAAACTGAACATAAGCAACAACACCAAGGCCACTTTCGATTACCAGAACATACAGAAACTCGATTACAACGGCAAGGAAGATGAAATGCTCAAAAAGATAGAGGCGGGCAATGTGAGCTTTCCTTTGAAGAGTAACCTTATCAACGGTGTGCAGTCATTGTTTGGTTTGAAAACACAATTGCAGTTTGGCAGGTTGTGGGTTACTGCAGTACTATCCCAGCAGAAATCGCAACGCAAAAGTTTAACCATCCAGGGCGGCGCCCAGTCTCAGCAGATCTCCATTAAGGCTAGTGGCTACGAGGAAAATAAGAACTTCCTGCTGGCGCAATATTTCCGCAATAACTACAATTATGCGCTGAAGGACTTTCCGAAATTACATTCGAATGTCAATATCAGTAAGATACAGGTTTGGATAACGAACAGGAGCGGGGTAGTGAATGGGGTGCGTAACGTAGAGTGTTTTATGGACCTTGGTGAAGCGCAGCCGTTCAACCAGTCGATGTATAATCCTAATTCACCGGTTCGTGGAGGTTTACCAGATAACAATGCCAACTATCTTTACCAGCAGGTGACGCAAAACCAGTTCAGCCGCCAGCAAAGTTCTGCGGTGAGCACGCTTGCCGGCATGGGGTTGATACAGGGGCAGGATTTTGAGGCTACTACAGCCCGCCAGCTTTCGCCGTCGGAGTTTTCCTACAATGCACAGCTTGGTTATATCATGCTGAATACACAGATGAACCCGGAAGATGTGCTGGGCGTTGCATTCAGGTACACATACAAAGGCAAGGTTTACCAGGTAGGTGAGTTTGCAGAAGACCTGCCGCCGGATACCACCAACTCAAAAGTTATATTCCTGAAATTATTGAAAGGTACTTCAGCACGGCCTATACTGCCTGTGTGGGACCTGATGATGAAAAACGTATATGCATTGGGTGGGCTGGGCGTTTCAAAAGATAATTTTGTGCTGAACATATTGTACCAGCAACCTGCCGGTGGCGACCTAAGGTATATACCGGATGGCCCTAAGAAGGGTATTCCGCTTATCACTTTGCTTAACCTGGACCGCCTTAATGCGCAGAATGAACCTGTACCCGATGGTATATTCGATTTTGTGGAAGGCACAACTATCAATACACAGCAAGGCAAGATCATTTTCCCTGTACTGGAGCCTTTTGGCAGCGACCTTTCTGCAAGTGCACTGGGTACTCCGCCTGATCCCCAATTGTATAAAAAATACGTTTACCAGGTGTTGTATGACTCAACCAAAGTTGTGGCACAGCAATTCCAGCAGGTAGACCGCTATATCATGCGCGGCAGCTATAAGTCGTCATCGTCCTCCGATATCTTCCTCGGTGGCTTTAATATTCCGCCGGGTTCTGTTTCCGTTTCTGCCGGTGGCACGAGGCTGGTGGAAAACCAGGACTATACTATGGACTACAGCCTTGGCAGGATAAAAATATTGAACACAGGTATCCTGAACTCAGGTGTACCTATCAACATACAATATGAGGATAATGCAACATTCGGTTTCCAGCAGCAGAATTTTATGGGATCGCGCCTGGATTATTACCTGAATAAAAACCTGACCCTGGGCGGCACATTCATGCGGCTTACAGAAAGGCCGTTCACGCAACAGGTTAGTTATGGGGAAGACCCCATAAAAAATACGGTGCTTGGCGTTGATGCGAACTACCAGACCGAAGTACCTTCGTTAACACGGGCACTGGATAAGCTGCCGGTGTATTCCACAACCGCTCCTTCTTTCCTGAACAGCAATGTAGAAGTTGCTGCGTTATTGCCGGGGCAGCCAAGGCAAATAGCAGCACTTGACCCCGAAGGCGCTGTGTATATTGATAATTTTGAAGGTACCAGCAGCACGTATGACCTGAAATTTCCGTCGCAGGCATGGTCGCTGGCGGCTACCCCTTTTGGCGCCATTGGCATCAACAACAGGAAGCTTTTTCCTGAGGCAGGTTTGCAGAACAACCTGCGGGTGAATGACAACCGGGCAAGCCTGGGATGGTACTACATTGAACAGACGCTTATTGACGGAGGTGGCGGATCCCCGGCATATGTGACCAAAGATCCACGTCAGCACTTTATCAGGATAGTGCAGCAGAAAGACGTATTCCCTAACAGGGGGCTGACCACTTACCAGACAATTCTGAGCACGTTTGACCTTAGCTATTTTCCTAAAAACCGTGGCCCGTATAACTTTGATGCGACCAATATTGATAATGACGGTTTACTGCTTCGCCCAGAGGACAGGTGGGCAGGTATCACACGCCCCATAGACAATACAGACTTTGAGGCGTCAAATGTAGAGTACATCCAGTTTTGGGTTATGGACCCTTTTGTGCATGACAAAAGCGGTACCACAAAAGGCGGTTCGCTGTTCTTTAACCTCGGCAATGTGTCGGAAGATGTGTTGAAAGATTCCAGGATGTTCTTTGAAAATGGCGTCCCTTCCCCGTTTGACAGGGATAAACTGGATACTACCGCTTTTGGCTACGTGCCAAGGTTTGAACAGCAGATAACCCGTGCATTCGATAATGATCCCACTGCCCGCCAGCAGCAGGATATAGGTTACGACGGCCTGCTGGATTCTGCTGTTGCGCCCGACCAGGTGGACGAACGGACCTATTTTGCCGGGTACCTGGAAAAACTGCGTACAAGGCTGGGTGCAGGCAACCCGGCATACCTTGCAGCATATAATGACCCGGCCACCGATAACTATCACTTCTTTCGTGGCGCGGACTACGATGCTGCAAATAACGGAGACGGCCTGTACATCCCGAACCGTTACATGAAGTATAACAGGCCGCACGGCAACTCACCGATAACGGCCCCTACCGCTTCAACCACAACTTCGTCAACAACAATACCGGAGTCGGAAGATATAAACAGGGACAATACGCTCAACCAATCGGAAAGTTACTTCCAGTACCGTATCGACTTTACACCCAATATGCAGGTGGGTACAAATTACATTATCAGTATCCAGGAGAACCCGGGTGGCGTAAAACTGCCGAACGGACAAACGGAGCCTGAAAAGTGGTACCAGTTCAAGATACCTGTGCGGAACTTCTCCCATAGGATAGGCGGCATACCCGACTTCAGGTCTATCAGGTTCATGCGTATGTTCCTCAGTGGCTGGGAAGACAGTACTGTTCTTCGTTTTGCCACACTTGAATTAGGCCGGAACCAATGGAGGACCTGCATTTATAACCTGAACGACCCTAACGAGAACACCCCGCAGCAGAACCAGGGGCTTACAGATTTTACTGTGACATCGGTAAATATTGAAGAGAACGGCAGGCGCGAACCGGTGAATTATGTGCTGCCGCCCGGCGTGAACAGGCAGCTTACTACTGCCAGTAATGCAGGCCAGCCCGGACCGATACAAATGAATGAGCAATCGTTATCGTTAAGGGCATGTGCATTGCAGGAAGGCGACAGGCGAGGGGTGTATAAAGAAGTGAATGTGGATATGCGCCAGTTCACTTACCTGCGTACATTCATACATGCTGAATCGATGGTGGGGTCGCCCGTAATTAAGGATGGAGATGTATCCGCATTTATACGTATCGGCGCCGACTTTACCAATAACTACTATGAATACGTTGTTCCCCTCACCGTTACCCAGCCATTCGCAAACCTTGATTACCAGGTTTGGCCGGCAAATAACCAGGTAAACCTGTTGTTGCAGGACCTTGTAAATGCAAAAAAACAACGCGATGAGAATGGGTTTACCAATACAAAGCCTTATTCTGTAAGAGATTCACGAGGCAATACCATAGTTGTAGTGGGTAACCCCAACATAGGTGCTGCAAAGAATGTAATGCTTGGATTGTATAACCCAAAGAAGAATAATCAAACCCCAGGTGATGACGGGATGCCTAAGTGTGTGGAGGTTTGGTTTGATGAGATGCGTATGGCCGGTATCTACGATCGCGCCGGCTATGCAGCAGCAGGCAAAGTATCCGTGCAGATGGCCGACCTTGGTAATGTGAATTTATCCGGCAGCATGCACTCTCCCGGCTATGGCAACATAGACCAGAAGATCGACCAGCGCATGCAGGATAAATATACCCAGTACAATGTGTCTACCAACCTGAACCTTGGCAAGGCGGTGCCGAAAAAATGGGGTGTGCAGTTGCCATTCTTTGCAGGGTATACACAAAGCGCAAGTACGCCGAGGTATGACCCATATAACCAGGATGTGGAGCTCGACGACCAATTGAGTAATGCCAGGAACAAAGCAGCAAGGGATTCGATCAAGAATGTTGCACAGGATTTTACCTCTATCAAAAGTTTCAACTTTACCAACGTAAGGATACAGGGAGATCCGTCTGTGCCGGCAACAAAAACACGCAAGCCGTGGAGTATTAAGAACTTTGATTTCAGTTATTCCTACAATAACCAGCTCAAGCGTAACCCTACTATAGAAAAAGACGAGCTGAAGACCCAAAGGTACGGACTGGGTTATATGTACAGTATTAAGACAAAGCCTATCGAGCCGTTCAGGAGAATGATAAAGTCGAGGTCGCGCTGGCTTTCGCCGATAAAGGACATTAATATTACACCATTGCCATCGACATTTACGATGCGCAATGACCTGAACAGGTTAACGGAAGAGATAAAGGTCCGCGATTTTAATGATGGCAGCGGTTATCGTATCCCCCCTTCTTTTTATAAGAATTTTACCTGGACCCGGAACTATACTTTGCGGTGGGAGCTGATGAGGTCTTTGTCGTTCGATTACAATGCTACTAACATATCGCGTATAGATGAGCCATACGGGCGTATTGATTCCAAACAAAAGCGGGATTCCCTATGGCGGCAGATCGGGACATTCGGGCGCAATAACTCTTACAACCAGACATTCAATTCATCATACAATGTTCCGTTGGCAAAATTGCCGATCACCGACTGGATGAACTGCCGCCTTGCTTATTCGGCTACTTATGCATGGACAACTGCACCGCCGGTAGCCCATGAGTTGGGTAACACCATTGGTAATACAAATACCAAAACTGTGAGCGGTGAATTTAACATGACGCAGTTGTATAACAAGAACCGCTGGCTGAAGGCGCTGAACAGTCCCAGGAAAAAGAAAAGGCAACCGGGCTCGCAGGTAATGAAGGACAAGGCGCCTGGCAGTGAGTTGGGCAAGAGTGATACGAAGAGGAATGAAAAGGACCTGCGCAAACAAAAAGGAAAAGACCAGGATAAATCTCCGGGTAAAGATGTAGCTGATAGCAAGGACAGCGCTGGTACCCGTCCTGGGCCTGCGGTATCAAAAAGCAAAAGCCATGCTGAAAAGGATACGGTAAAAAGCCGCGTGCCTGAAAAATACAGTTCGATGTTGCAGAACGTGAACACTGCAAACATGACCGATAAGCAACTTGACTCGCTGGTGAAAGTGCTTAAGGCGAAGGAAAAAGAGAAGATCGCGGCAGAGAAAAAGAAGAAAAAAGCTGAACGTAAAGCAGCCCGGAAATTAAGGCGGAGCAAGGTACCGGAATTATCGACCACGGAGGAGATAGTGGGCCATATCCTTACTATGGTGAACCGTGTGACGGTGAACTACTCGCAGTCGGCAGGTACTATTTTACCGGGATATATGGACAGCACCCGCTTCCTGGGAGTGAACAACTATAATGGGGCGCCGGGTTTCGACTTTGTATATGGCTATCAGCCCGATGCAGCTTGGCTTGCACGGCAGGCAAGTGCAGAAAGGCTTTCCAGGGATACGTTCTTCAACTCGCAGTTCCAGCAGAATTATTCGACCAACCTGAACGCCCAGGCGACCGTGATACCGCACAGAGACCTGCGGATAGACCTTACGTTGACAAAGACATTCAGTAAAACGCATAATGAATTATATGCCGATACCAACTACCGCAGGGGTGGTGATTTCTATCATTTGAACCCTTATGAGGGTGGCTCGTTCAATATCTCCAATGTAACAATGAAGACCATGTTCAAGAATACTGCTGTGAACTCGCCTACTTACAACGAATTCCTGGCCAACAGGGTCGTAATCTCACGCAGGCTTGGTTTCAGCAACCCATACACAAAGGGTGTGCCGGATCCGCTCAATCCCGGCTACTATAAGGGATATGGACCATTCTCGCAGGATGTGCTGATACCTGCATTTATTGCCGCATATTCGGGTAAGAATGCAGAGAGCGCGGCGCTCCTGGATTACAAGCACGACAAAGTAAGCGACAACCCGTTCAGGTATTATACCCCGCTGCCTAACTGGAAGGTTACCTATAACGGGCTTAGCAAGCTGCCATTGTTCCAGAAAGTCTTCTCGAACTTCATCCTGAACCATACCTATACGGGTACAATGTCGATGAATTCGTTCAATTCGAACCTGCTGTTTAACGACCTGTATGGCCTAGGGTTCCCGTCGTTCCTTGACTCCAACTCTCATAACTATATACCATTCTTCCAGGTGCCCAATGTAACCATGTCACAGGCATTCAACCCGCTTATAGGAATTGATGTGGCGTTCAAAAGTAATGTAACTGCCAAATTCGACATACGTAAATCGAAAATGCAGAGCCTCAGCCTTATCGATTACCAGATAAGCGAGAACGTGAGCACGGAATATGTGTTTGGCCTGGGGTACCGTAAGAAAGGTATTAGACTGCCTTTCACAGTATTTGGTGTGAAGAGGCTGAAGAATGAACTGATCTGCAAAATGGACGTAGGCATACGGGACGATAAGTCGAGCAATACATTCCTTGCTAATAATATCAGCGTTGTGTCGCGTGGGCAGAAGGTGATACGTATCTCGCCAACCATTGACTACTCAGTTTCGCAGAAACTGACACTGCATTTTTACTACGACCGCCAGCAGACCATCCCGTATGTATCCAATTCTTACCCGTCTACCACTACCCGTGCCGGTGTAACCTTGAGGTTCCTGTTCGCACAGTAGATAAATGGAGCGAGGTACATTATATTTATGACTAGTATGACCCCCGCAAAACTTCCCGTATTATTATTTGCTGCCGGTATTGTTGCTAGCATGGCTATGATATGGCTTCCCGGTTATTACCTTACGGGCGATGGGCCTTGCCACGTGTATAATGCACAAATACTGCACGACCTTGTTGCTGGCAGGAATACGGAATTTTACTCCCGCTACTACGAAATATTGTGGCAGCCAAACCCAAACTGGTTTACTACAATGGTGCTGGCGCTGCTCATGTTCGTTGTGAATGGAGTTGTTGCCGAGAAAATATTTCTTACGCTGTATGTGCTTGTGTATGTGGGTGGATTTTATGTACTGCTTAAGAAGGTAAGCGGTAAAGTTTCGTGGTTGCTGCTTGCGGTTTTCTTATTTGTTTTCACACATGCGCTCACAAAGGGGTTTTATAATTTCTCATTCAGTATAGCATTTTATTTCTGGACGGTCTGGGCATGGCTACAATACCTGGAAGAAAGAAGGTTAAAGACTGGCTTACTATTCTTCCTGTTCCTATTCCTGGTGTTTTTTACGCACCTCTTATCCTTTGGTATAACAATGGTTTCCTGTGCTGCGATCACAGTATCGGGCGGTATAGCCTTAAAGAATAAAAAAGGAATGGTAGCTGCTATATTGCAATTGCTGCTGCTTGCAGCGCCGTTTGTGGCAATTATGTTATGGTTTGCCAATAAAGAGGGTGGCTTGCAGTTGCAATTTTCGCCCCATCCGTATCGCATGATAGAACTGGCGCAATTCAAGCATGGCGTGAATTTTGACCACAACGAATTGCTTTGGACGACCATTGCCGGCAGTACAATTTTATTGCTTTTTGTATTGGTTGTAATAAAGTTCAGGGGACTGCGGCAGGTGCATAGGTATGACGGGTTATTGTACACATGGATATTCGTGATGCTGGTGTATTTGTTCTTCCCCGAAGATATAATAGGCAGGGCAATGGATATGAGCGTGAGGACACAATTATTTGTAATGGTGCTGACAGTATTGATAATAGCGTACAGGTTGCGTTCAGAAAAAATATTAGGCGCAGGAGCGTTTGTTTTATTCGGATGTTTTATTGTTTTAAGTGGATTGCGTTTTGGCAGCATAGGCAGAATTTCTGGAACAGAAAAGGAATTATTGAGCGTAGGGAAATATCTAAAGCCCAATACGGTGCTCTTGCCGCTTTGCTTTAATGTAGAAGGAGCAGATGAGACCGGCAAACCACTTGCCGACTGGAATGCCTCTTTCCGGCATGGCGCACAATACCTTGCCACTGCAAAACCACTTATTGTGCTGGACAATTACGAGGCAAATACCGGCTATTTTCCCATAAAGTGGAAAGAAGGCATTAGCCCATACCAGCATTTTGGCCCGCTTGAGGATTTGCCCCCATATGGGAACATAGCTGTATACAAACAAAAGTCGGGGGTAGATATAGACTATATATTGATGTGGTGCTATGACAGCGCTGCATTGCAGAATGAAAATTTCCGCAGGTTTTATGGTGAGATAAGCTCAGGATATAATATAATATATACATCGCCCACCGGACGTGTTATATTGTATGGCAAATGACCAGCATCAGGAAACCTTTTAGGCGGATTATCGTATATTTGTAGCTATAAATTTTATTATAAATGGGCCAATCCCTGCAGGAGCATTTCGATGCGATGATAGATAAGGATATTACCATCGAGCCTAAGGACTGGATGCCGGATGATTACCGTAAAACACTCATCAGGCAGATATCGCAGCACGCACACAGCGAAATAATAGGTATGCTGCCCGAGGGCAACTGGATAACCCGTGCCCCAAGCCTGCGCCGTAAATCGGTATTGCTGGCAAAAGTGCAGGATGAGGCAGGCCACGGGCTGTATTTATATAGTGCAGCAGAGACGTTAGGCATTAGCCGTGATGAGCTATATGACCAGTTGCATACAGGCAAAGCAAAATATTCATCTATATTCAATTATCCCACACTCACCTGGGCAGATATGGGAGCTATAGGCTGGCTGGTTGATGGCGCGGCAATAATGAACCAGGTGCCCCTGTGCCGTACATCATATGGGCCATATGCCCGGGCTATGGTGCGTGTGTGCAAAGAGGAAAGTTTCCACCAGCGCCAGGGTTTTGAAATAATGCTTACACTTTCTAAAGGCACTGCTGTGCAAAAGAAACTGGCGCAGGATGCGTTCAATCGCTGGTGGTGGCCGTCGCTCATGATGTTTGGCCCGCCCGATGCGGAAAGTCCGCATACCGAGCAAAGTGTAAGATGGCGTATCAAGCGGTTCACTAATGATGAGCTAAGGCAGAAATTTGTAGATGTGACTACCGAACAGGCAAAAGTACTTGGCCTGGAAGTGCCGGATAAAGATCTAAAGTGGAATGAGGAGCGCGGGCATTATGACTTTGGCTCAATAAACTGGGATGAGTTCTGGAATGTGGTAAAGGGCAATGGCCCCTGCAATAAGCAACGCCTCGATGCCCGTAAAACGGCATGGGAAAAGGGACAGTGGGTGCGCGATGCAGCCATGGCGCATGCCGAAAAAAGAAAAGCAAAAGCTGCTAAAGCAGCATAGTTTCATAACTATATGGAAAAAGAAATGAAGAAAAGCGAATGGCCTTTATGGGAAGTATTTATTCGCAGCAAGGCAGGGCTCGATCACAAACATGCAGGCAGCCTGCATGCGGCAGATGAGCAAATGGCTATAGAAAATGCACGCGATGTATATACGCGCCGAATGGAAGGGGTGAGTATATGGGTGGTGGAGAGCAAATATATCCATGCATCAGATCCCGGTGAAGCTGATTCGCTCTATGATCCTGCAAATGACAAAATATATCGCCACCCCACATTTTACAATTTGCCTGATGAGGTAAAATATATGTGATCTGTGATTTTTGATTTATGATCGTTTAAACTTACTGCGATACCGATGGAATCTAATTCCCAATCTCCAATTCCCAAATCCCTGCTACTGGATTATACGCTTCGTCTTGCTGACGATGCCCTGATAATAGGGCACAGGCTGAGCGAATGGTGCGGCCATGGCCCTATACTGGAGCAGGATATTGCATTGACCAATACATCGCTCGACCATCTGGGCCGTGCGCGCAGTTTGTATCAATACGCGGCAGAACAATTCAATGCGCTGCCTGCTGAAAAAAAGAAAGATGTATTTACCTCGGTGGCACTGCAGCAGGTGCTGAATACAGAAACCAATGTTGATGAAGATGACCTTGCCTACCTGCGCGATGGCTGGGATTTCAGGAATGTATTGCTGGTAGAGCAGCCTAATAACGATTGGGCATATACCATTGCACGTGCTTTCTTTTATGATGCCTTCAATTATTTCTTTTTTACAGAACTGGTAAAAGGCAAGGATGAAACATTATCTGCTATCGCAGAGAAATCTCTGAAGGAGGTAACCTATCATTTGAGGTGGAGCAGCGAATGGGTAGTTCGGCTGGGCGATGGTACTGACGAGAGCCATCAGCGTATGCAAAAAGCAATAAATGAATTGTGGAGCTATACCGGTGAACTGTTCACCGCGAACGAAACAGACAAAGCTGCCCATCAGGGAGGCATTGGTGTTGACGTTAACTCATTATTGCAGCCATGGACGGAATGTGTGCGCAATGTGTTTGCCGAAGCCAATATAACTATGCCGCAAACTGTATGGATGCAGCAGGGTGGCAAGGAAGGCCGCCATTCCGAGCATCTTGGCTATATTCTGGCCGAACTTCAATTCATGCAGCGTGCATACCCTGGTATGGAGTGGTAATATAATGCCGCATTATCCGTTTATATTTATCTAATTTCACTGAATGGCCACTTCACTAGTACTGCCCTGTTACAATCCGCCTCCCGGCTGGGAGCAGGTTGTAAGTACGGCCTACCGCACTTTTTGCGATAAAGTGGATGGGCCCGTAGAGTTGATCATAGTGTTGGATGGCCCAATAAATGATGAAATTGAAGCTGCATTGGATTTCCTGGTGCCGGCAATAGATGACCTGCGCATAATACGGTACGGGAATAACAGGGGCAAGGGCTATGCCTTAAGACAGGGCGTTAGTAAAGCCTCCGGTGATATTATTATCTACACAGACATTGATTTCCCATATACAATGGAAAGTCTGTTTGCTGTTCATGACGGGTTAAACAGGAATGAATATGATCTCGGCGTAGGCGTAAAAAATGAACAATACTATACGCACATCCCACCCTTGCGCAGGGGCATTTCTCGTTTCTTAAGAATGTTGATACGGCTGTTTTTATCCATCCCCATTACAGACACACAATGCGGACTAAAAGGTTTCAGAAAGCCGGTTGCGGAGATATTCCTCAAAACAACCATCGACAGATATTTATTCGACCTCGAATTTATCCGTAATAGCTTTAAAAGTAAAAAATTCAGAATTAAAGCCATTCCCATTGCTTTAAAAGAAAATGTCCGTTTCAGGAAAATGGATTATCGTATCTTATTGCCTGAAATGTTCAATTTTATACAATTGCTTTTCAAGTAAGCACATGAGTAAAATGCGCATGAATGTATGGTTTGCGGTAACAACTGCTGTTGCCGTGGCCCTCGTTGTGTTTTCGCTGGAAAACTTCATTATACATGCAGACAGGGTGATAGCAGAGCTTGGGGGCGATGGGGCTAAAAACAGTTTTACCTACCTCTACCACAGCCTGTACGGGAAGGGATATTGGTTCGAAGGCATGAATTACCCGTACGGCGAACACATCGTTTTCACAGATGGGCAACCTGTTATTTCCGTATTGCTGGCAAGCCGCAATGGTATAAATGCCGGCACCGCATTAACCGTGATGTGGTGGCTTATTGGGCTTAGTTATGTGCTGTCTGTTCTCTACCTGTATAAAACACTGTTGCATTTCAAAGTGTCCCCTTTTGTTTCTATGGTGTTTGCATGTATCATAGGCATATTCACCCCGCAGTTGCTGCGTTTGCAGGGCCATTATGCGTTATCTTATACCTGCATCATACCCATGCTGTTCTACTGGACTGCCAGGTATAATGACGCCCCGCACTGGCGCTACTGTGTCTACTTCTTTGTTACAGGTTGTATAATGGCCTTTATACATCCTTACTATGCGGCCATGTTGCTGGTGTGGGTTACAGCTTACATGACTGGCTGTTTTATTTTCAGAAAAGGGCCGCTTTCGGACACACTGAAACATACGGGCCGTTTGTTCGCTTCGGCCATCCTTGTACTCGCGGTGATGGGGGTAATTATGAAACTGACCGACCCCGTGACCGACAGGCCAGCCACGCCGTTTAACACCATATACGAAACATGTACACGGTTAAAGCAAATTGTTACCTCTGTCCATTCGCCGGTGTGGAAACCGTTTGTGGATACCAAAAGGCCTTACCTGATCGCAGACGGCGGTGAGGGCTATGTGTATATTGGCATGGTCATGATCATAACGCTGGGCATTTGCCTGGTGGCTGGCGTTATGAAAAGCATAAAGGAGCGGCGGCTCAATATTATCGCCGGGCGATCAGGTTTTTCGCCGGTGTGGTTGTTTATGGCCTTTACCATACTGCTGTTCAGTATGGGTATCCCTTTTAAGTGGCATATGGAGCGGCTGATGCAATATATGGGCATCTTTAAGCAGTTCAGGTCGCTGGGCAGGTTTAGCTGGATATTTTATTACATAGCCGCTGTTTATGTTGTTGTAGTGCTGTACCAGTTCTATGAACACATGGCTGCAAGGAAAAAAATGGTTGTGGCGTATGGGGTAGTTGCGCTGGCGGCAGGTTTCTGGGCATATGAAGCTTCCGGATACGTGCAATACGCACGCAGGCTGTCGAAGTCGGCATTGTACAACTATGACATGTGGTTCTCAATGCATGAGCAAAATTGGGCGGGTTTTCTGAAAGAACATCAATTTGCGGGAACTGATTTCCAGGCAATACTCATGGAGCCGTTCTTCCATACGGGCACCGAAAAGCTGTGGGCAGGAAACCCTGACTGGATGATAACATTGGCGGCAAAAGCGTCGTTGCAGTTACATTTGCCTGTTATGGATGTAATGATGTCGCGTTCGTCATGGTCCCAGGCTATGAAGCAGGTGAAGATAGATGGAGGGCCTTTTGCAGACAAGCCCGTGCTGCGCGATATTAAGAGTGCCAAACCATTATTAATGTTGCGCTTTGACGAATACCCTATAAATGATGACCAAAGGTATTTGCTGGAGGCCGCAGAGTATTTGGGACATTTTTCGCAATGCCTGGTTTATGCTTTTTACCCTGAAAGGCTAGTCGCTAATGACAGAAAGCATGCAGACAGTATTGAAGCGATATTGACGTTGATGAGCGGGCAGGATACCATTATCAATGATCATGGGACGACATATATCGACCATTTTGAAAGTGGCCATGCGGCGCATGTTTTTGGGAATGGAGGTATTGCTGCAATTGACAAGGACAGCTCTGTGCTGGCGGTAATTCCAATGCGCCCAGCTGAAGACAGCGAGGTATATGAATTCTCATGCTGGTTCCTGCTGGATAATAAGGATTATCGTTCGCCATATATGACGCTGGAACTGGTGAATGCTGATGGAAAAAAAGATACTGCATACGATGCCCTGTCTACCAAAAGTGTGGATAATCATGGCATGTGGTTCAGGGCGTCCAGGTATTTCACTGTAAAGAATAGCACGAGAGAGATCAGGTATAAATTGACGAATGTTCCCAAACCCACTTACCTTGCAATGGATGAATTGGTGCTGCGCCCCGCCAAAGCACTGGTTATATCCAGGGCGCCGGATGGAAGCGTAATGGTGAACAACCATCTTTTTAAAACAAAACAAAAGCAGTATGACCAGTGAAGAAGTAATGGGTTGGCTGTCAGCAGTTACAGATCCGGAGGTGCCGGTGCTCACAATCCTCGACCTCGGCATTGTGCGCAATGTGGAGATATTGGAGCAAAGCGGCCAGCATGGGGTAAAGGTAACTGTAACACCTACTTACAGTGGCTGCCCTGCTATGGATGTGATCGCTATGGGTATAAGGATGGCACTATTAAGCCATGGGGTAAAGAACGTCACCATTGAGCCGCAACTTAGCCCTGCATGGACAACCGACTGGATGACGGAGGAAGGTAAGGTCAAACTGAAAGAATACGGTATAGCCCCGCCCAACAGGAAGGCGTTTCAGCCATTAGGTTTGTTTGAGGAAGATAAGGTAAGTTGTCCCCGCTGTGCCTCGGAAGAAACAGAACTTGTCAGCCAGTTTGGGCCAACTTCATGCAAAGCGCTGTATAAATGTAATTCCTGCAAAGAGCCCTTTGAACATTTTAAATGCCATTGATCATGAAGAGGAGGTACGAAAAAAAGACCGAGCCTTTAGCTCCCGTAAAAGTCTACTACAGCCGGATACTTATTAACCTCCTGATCGCCATAGGTGTGTTGTCATTCTGCCTGTTGCTGGGTGTATTCGGATACCATTATATCGCAGACGTGCCCTGGATAGATGCATTGCACAACGCTTCTATGATACTCAGTGGTATGGGCCCCGTAGTACAGATAGATAACTTCAGCGGGAAGGTATTTTCGTCGGCATATGCGCTGTTCAGCGGGGTTGTATTTATCACTAACATTGGTTTTATCCTTGCTCCTGCAATACACCGCCTGTTCCATAAGCTGCACGTTGACGGCAGATAAAGGTTATTCCATGACATTTTTTTCTAATTGTATTATTTTTTCATTATCTTTCAAAAAAATGATTATGATGAAAAATATACTTACGGTTTTTGTGATTTTCATTGCGTTAAACACAAACGCACAGATATTCTGGACAGAAAATTTTACGGGTAGTTCGGTTGGTACGGGAACTGTAGTTTCAAGCTATTCAGGTCCAAACGGGGCCTGGGGGTTAACTACAGGTCTCACAACTGAAGGGCCAAATTATAACCAATGGTATGTAAGCTGTCAAGAAGCAGGACACATAACCGGTGGTTGCGGTTCAACTTGCGGGGCATCTGGAGATATTGGGGCTACTTTACATGTTGGTTCTACTACACTTGGCGATTGGGGGGCATCTTACGATGCAGGGGGGTTAACAAATCCAACAACGGACCGACGTGCTGAATCTCCCACAATTAACTGCACCGGGAGATATACCATCACGCTTCGGTTCTATTATATTTTGACCGGACAGACTGGGATTGATTATGCTAATGTGTGGTATAATGATGGGACTGGCTGGGCTTTATTAACCTCACCGGCGGTAACAACAACTTGTGGCGGAGGTCAGGGAATATGGAACTTTCATTCCGTTGCGCTTCCTAGCACTGCTAATAATAACCCAAATGTGAAGATCGGATTCAGGTGGATAAATAATAATGACGGATTAGGAAATGATCCTTCATTTGCAGTAGATAGTATTAACCTTTCTGCAGCAACTTCAACAGCCACTCCTGTCCCTTCATACACAGTGACACCGGGATTGACTGTTTGCGAGGGTAGTTGCCTTTTCTTTGACAATACGACCACGGGGGCTATCGATAGCCTCAGGTGGAGTTGGAGCGGTGGCTTAATGGCTGCAACTGACACTATGACCATGTGCTATATGGCATCAGGGACTTTCCCCATAACGCTGACCGTATATAAATCAGGCACACCATATACTACTACGCGCACGGTAACGGTGAACCCCGCGCCTGCAGCCATTGCAGGTGCGCATGCTGTTTGTGTCGGCATCACTACACCGCTCACTAACGCTGTATCCGGCGGCACGTGGACCAGTGCTTCCACATCAATAGCAACGGTTGGCTCCTCTACGGGAATAGTTTCAGGTGTAGCCGTAGGTGCCACTACTATTACTTATTCGCTTTCTTCAGGTTGTTATGCTACCTACTCTATGACTGTGCACCCAACACCCTGCACGCTGGGTATTGTGGAAATGAATGGCAATAATTCTACAGCACAAATATTCCCGAATCCTGCAAATGATGAGTTGATAATTAGCATTACGCAGAACGCATTTACTAACTATGACATCACCAACGAACTAGGACAATCCCTCATCCAGGCGCCTTTGAATATCCTGCAAACAAAGGTGGATATCAAGGTGCTTCCTGCAGGTATGTATTACATAAGGCTAAGAGGCGCAGGCGGCAGTGTAGTGCAACGGTTTGTTAAAGAATAGGGAGTGTGACTAAAATCAGGGTGCAGGCTGACAGCAGACACTCATATGTTTCGCATTATGTGCAATTTTTGTACTGGTGATGAAACAATATATAGTCTACTTCGAAAATAATAAGGCAGTATATGCCATAGAGGGAAGCCCTGGTTTCAGTTATGAGGCCAAGATGATCGCCAACGGCAATATACAATGGTTGGTGGTTTGTGCTATTAACAACGAGGAAGCATTGGTTATTGCTGATAGCCTGGTGGATACATTCTTAGACAGGAAACGCGCCTGAAATTCTTACTTAGCAGCTTGCAGATACAACCCCCTGCTTATTTACTTCCCTCAAACTTGCAGGTAGTGGTCCAGTTTGGCCCTGAGAAAGATTCGCTCAGTATCAATGCATTATTATGAACATAGGCAGAGCCACTGAAAGAGTTGGCATTACCGCACGCATCGGTAGCTTGCTGAGGTTTAAATTCAATACGATCGTTGAACAATGTGCCGGTATAAGTTGTGGTTTTGCCACACGTGCCACCGCCTGTCTGGCTTTCCAGGTTAGCATTGTTGCCATCCATGCCAATTGTGATCGTGGTTTGCCTTGGCGCCAGACCATTGCAAGTTAGCGCGCCGTTCCATGTGCCGCCGAATATGGCCGGGTCTACGCTATCCTCTATTTGGGGTTGGCAGCCAGCTATGGCAAAAGCGGTAATCAGTAAAATGCCGAATAATTGTACGTATTTGTTCATAAAGCATATTTTCAGTAAAACAAAAATAACTAATGGTTATGATAATGTAAGTTATTCCCCTGAATGCAGGCAGCCGCGCTAGTTCTTGCTTTTCTTTGTTTGCTGGTACATAGTTTCGGCCATTATCACATCGTTCGCCCCTTCCAGATAGGGATTTCTTTTCATCACCTGTTCCACTTCACGTTCTGCCAGTGCTTCATAGTCCTTAGTGGGCTTGTAGTTCTTATCGAAGTATGTTTTTATCCTGTCCACATACTCCAGCAATTTCTTCGAGTTCAGCGCCCGTGTATCAAATTTCAGCTGCGCAGCGTATTCTTCCTTTATTCTCGTTAAAACCGTTGCATTGTCCACATGCTCCTGCTTTTCATTATCGTAATAAACTGTCAGGTTCTTATACTCATTTTGCTGCGCTCCGCTCAGTGCTATATAGTCTGTGCCGGTAGCTGGTCCAAACTGCAGGTCCCTCGACCGGTTCTCACCCAGCCGCACATTAAAGACAGGCTCTCTTGACCTGTGTGGCTCGCCCAGTTTATCTGTATACTTCCTGGATAGCGGCATTTCCCTTGCGTCCAGTTCGTAAGCATTTTTTTTGCGTTCTTCAGCATACCTCCTGTATTCTTTCAGCGCATCGGCAACTACATCTGTATAGGTATAAGTATCTTTTGTGTTTGTTTTTATATTGTGGATGGTAACCTGTTTTTTCCTGCAAAGCTCAATTTCAGCGATGGTGAATTTTTCGCCAAACAGGTCTTTGTAATTGTTGAAAAGGTAATTTTCCTTCTGGTTCATCTTTGCTATCAGTGCCCTGCAGTTTTTTTCTGCAACTGTTCGTTCCTGGCCCGCACGCTCCAGCTCTGTGGCAACTATGTTGTTCAGGCTCACTTTAAAAAAGTGGTGCGTTCCCTCATCAAAGCTCAGCATCTCTCCCGATTTGGTGAAGTTGATCACCAGGTCATTGTCTATAGGGTCATACTTCATATCCTGTTTTATGAGCTTTACCCCATAATCTGCGGCAAACATGGCGTCAACACCTGCAACTGTGTTAGCGCTTACAACATCTTCTTTATCTCTTATACTTAGTATGCCCTGGTTGTTCCTGGCTATGTTTTCAAATATCTCCCTCCCTGCTGCATCAACTGACAGGTGGTGCAGTATATCTGCAATAGCCTTGAATTTTCCGGGATATTTATCCCGGTCAATATCTATTTTGATGATCTTCGACCAATCATACCCTTTTTGTTGCGGTGTGTTGAAGATCAAAAGGCAAAGCGGTTTCTGTAGTATAGCTGTTTGGGCGCTGGAGTAACAGGTAAATAATAATAGTCCGGCAAGTACCGGGTGTACTTTGTTTTTTTGTAGCCACATATCAGTACTTAAAGTTACGGCATTTCTCTTATACCGCCTCGTGTTAGCTTATAGGCTCACGCTCTTGGCTTTAAAAATAGCAGCTGGCCATAATGTTCGGCAAGGTGGGTGGTGCGGCTGGCAAGCACATTCAGCTTATTGCGGTGCGGCTGTTTGGCAAAATCCTCTTCCGATATTGATGTGTGCCTGCTCAGCCAGTCTATGGGTTGCATGGCGCTGAATGCTGTATTCAGCGCATTATTTGTCTCCAGCCATTTTGCGCGCAGTTCCTGTACCGGGGGCATTGTTTTGCCCGATCTATCGGGTGTATTCAGGAAGATATCGTCCAGTTCCGGATATTTACGCTCACCAATGCCAAGCAATGGCAGCATCCTGTCATGCACTGCTACAAGGTGCCCCAGCAGGTAGATGCCTGTATTTCTTCCAAGTGATACTTCGCGCATCATGTCTTCATCAGTTACATTGTCCAGCACACCGATGGTCATTCCAAGGATTGTATTCCAGCTGTTCAATACTACATTTATGGCTATATTCAGTTGCGCTTCCATATATTTTGTGTTTGTTGCATTAAAAGTAATCCAACACAACAAAACACGCTAAATAATGCTATAAGGATAAGTTATGCCTGCGCTGTGGTGCGCTGTTTCCTGTGGGTGATAACGGTGAGTACACAGGTAACAACAAATGGCAGTGTGGATGCAAAGATCTTTATATTCAGGCTCATTATACCGATAGCAAAAATGAACAGCAACAGCACCGCTATACAGCCCATGCCCAAAAACGTCAAGACCTTGCCGGGATGCTTCTGGAAAAGGGTAGCCAGCAGCATGAGTTGACCCGCAAGCGGTATCAAAGTAAAAGGATGTACCACAGAAGCAGGGTCAGTAAAAAGCCCTTTAATAATATCAGCTTCACCGGTTAGTAAAAACATACTATTGCCCTGCCCCCATTCCAGGTAGGCCATTACAGATGTGACGATGAGCGCTGCATTAAGTAGCTTCAGCTTCATATTCCCTCGTTAAACAGCAGTAAATTAAACAACTTATATCTGAAGATATAGTTAATGTTCTACTGCCGTATATTTGACGTATGAGGCTTTCATTTGCATCCATATTGCTGGTTTTAATAAGCGTGGCGCTAACACCGCTGCACGCGCAGCAGAACAAACCTGTCACCATAATACTGCTGCGCCATGCCGAAAAAGAGCTGACGGGAAAAGACCCTGCCCTTACTGAGAAAGGCAAGCAGCGTGCCCAGCGGCTGAAAACCACCTTGGCAGCATGGAAGCCCGACCTGTTCTACAGCACTGCCACAACGCGCACCATGCAAACCCTCACGCCGCTTGCCACGCAATATGGCAAGCCAATACAAACTTACAGCGCAGCAGACCAGCACACATTTGCCCAGCTATTGAAACAGCAGGCAGGCAAAACAATAGTGGTTGTTGGCCACTCCAATACCATACCGCAACTCGTAAACGTTATAACCGGCAAGGACACTTATACCGACCTGCCGGATGATGAGTTTGGCAGGATATTCATTGTTACTATTGCCAATGGCGAAGTGTCTGTATCTGTAAAGCAGTATTGAGTACGTTAACGAAAAATTTTGTTTTGTGGTTGATCCTGCTGTCCCGATTGCCGTGTTTTCACTGCGCATTTTGTACATTTTTTTGTAACAACAGTGCTATGTATAACTGGTTGAACCAAAGTATATTTCACAATATTTTTTGCGCACTATTTGCGCACGGTTTGCGCAAATAAGTATTGATTATCAATAAACGAATCTCTCAAAGAACTTTTGCCTGCCAGTACTGAATATAAAGGGCAGGCCTGTAATAAGACAGGGTAAACACATTGATGGTTGGCAGGGAAGTGTTGCAGTTTTGTTAAACGCTGTATAGCTCTGTTTCCTGCGAGGTTATCCTGCGCGAGAGTTGTTGTGGGCTACTCGCAAAGCTACGCCTCAACACCAACAACCGAAAATTCTATAAATCAGGAGATGCGGGATTAGGATTTCAATATTTCTGTTCTTATATTTGAATACACCTTAAATGAAACAATATGAAGAAATACCTCCTTGCAGCCTTTGTGCTGTCCAGTTTTTTACATAATGCCACAGCCCAGAATATTTACACCTATGCAGGCACTGGTGCAGCATCTTTTAGCGGAGATGGAGGTGCTGCCACAGCCGCTGCAATAAATCTTCCGTCGGGCGTAATAACTGACGGCTCAGGTAACGTATATATCGCAGATGACGGCAACTATCGCGTACGCAAAGTTAATTCATCAGGAATCATCAGTACAATAGCCGGCGATGGTACTTCAGGCTTCTCTGGCGACGGTGGTCCCGCAACTGCGGCTAGGTTCTTGGAGCCGTTCGATCTGTGTTTAGATGTTGCAGGGAATGTTTATGTTGTCGACAGGGCCAACCATAGGGTACGGAAAATAAGTACTTCCGGTATTATTACTACAGTAGCGGGTGATGGTACTGCATCATCAGGCGGCGATGGCCTGCCTGCCACTACAGCGCAGTTATATGCTCCTTCGGGTGTTGTCTTTGATGCATCGGGCAATATGTACATTACCGAGGCCAACGGGCATCGAATACGCAAGGTAAATACATCTGGTGTTATAAGCACTGTTGCAGGCACAGGCACAGCCGGGTTTTCGGGCGATGGCGGGGCTGCAACCGCAGCTATGATAAATGGTCCGTTGGGTCTTACCCTGGATGGGGCGGGCAATATATTTGTAGGGGAGGTAGGTGGTCGCAGGGTACGGAAGATAAGCACTGCCGGGATCATCACTACTATTGCAGGTAACGGCACATCTGGTAGCAGTGGTGACGGAGGTCCGGCAACAGCAGCACTATTGAATAATCCCGGTAATGTTGCTTTTGATGCAGCCGGTAACCTGTATATAGCAGACGGGCTTGGCTGCAAAATACGCAAAGTAAATACGGCGGGTATTATCAGCACTTATGTTGGCACGGGTGTCTGTGGTTTCTCCGGCGATGGCGGGCCTGCTACTGCAGCCAAGGTGGATAGGCCTGCGAGTATTGCCTTTGCAAGCGACGGCAGTGCTTATATCGCAGATTGGCTAAACGATCGTATCCGTAAGATACCTGCGCCCCCATCTACCGGCATTAGCGCATATGCAAATGATGAGTTGTCTATGTTCCCCAATCCCGCTACCAATGAACTTTCCATTATAGCCTCGCCCTTCACATACCGGTCATTCAGCATTACAGGTATTGCAGGTAATACGGTAATGCAGCAGCCGGTAATAATGGAATTGAATGTTGTTCCCATAGCACAGTTGCCACCAGGCATATATTTCATCAGGCTGCAAAAGGACGATGGTGTTGTGGTCAGGAAGTTCGTAAAACAATAACCCTGATTCCCGTGTGTTCCGCAACTGCATAACGCAGGCCGGGGGACATTAACGGGGAGTGATTACCCTCCACGAGCGTGTTGGAGAGGACACCAATGCAGGCGGAGAGAGACAGGAATACTTAAACTCTGAATGAAATTATTATATTTGTCTCGTAACTATGGCGATGCAGCAGGCAATATTTTTTTTTAGCCCGTGTTGGTCTTATTTTCCGACCAACATGCTCGCGCAGGGCGTCTGTAATAAAATATCTATCGCCCGACATTATGGCTAATGTAGTGATTTTTTTTCCTCGTTATGTATATCCCGTAGTCGCGTTGCAAACGCTGTTCCGGTTCATCCTCGTTGCAAACGAGGATGAGTTTTGTTTTTTTTAGTACAAACGAGGACTAGTGGGGTTCTATTGCGTGTGTGCTAGCCCTTACCCGTTGCAAACGAGGATGAGTGTTGCTTTTTTATTAGGACAGACGAGGACGGGAAACTTTGTTTATTGTTTAGAGTGACTGCAATTGCATACAGTGTCCGATTTGTGAGCAGGCTTATCTTGCATATATGGTTTGCCATCACAGAATAAAGCAGGCAAAGCGATATAAAGTACTGCGAACCAAAAAGTAACATGTTCTACTGTTGCCCAAACACGATATTTAAATAGTTCCATTCCCCACGGACCAATTTTCTTTTCTTTAAAGGTGTCGAAGTCATCTGTTTCGGGAATATTACTAGCGATAACGCCGCCGCATAATCCGGCTATGAGTAAAAAAGCGAAGGGTACTTTAAAAAAGCTGTAGTTAATGCTGTCTGCGATCTGGGCTCCAAGAATAACACCGAGTATGGAAATGTAAACACCAATATGAAATACAGTATATGCCATTAGATTCTGCATCTGCGAATTTTCTTTTTCACTCATTGGTAATTTTTAGAAGACACACACAATATATAAAAAATCTTGTTGAAAAGTAAGCAAATATTCGATTGTGCTAATGAACCTTAAATGATGGGTTAGTATTTTAAATACCGTTCGTAGAACGGGGCTTATTAGCAGTTCCGGATATAAATTCTGTATAACTGACACTCGATTTGCTGATTATCATACGTTTACAAAATTCAGTTCATTTTGTTGAATGTTGAGCGCTCGAATTTTCCGTTGAATACTTTTTAACTGCAGCCTGCGTAATTTTGCGACATAAATCGTTGTTTCTTCGTAGCGGTAAGGCTCTTTTTTTGTAAGCATATTCCAGATTATTACGGATAATTTTCTTGCTGTAGCTGTGATCGCCGCCATCCTCCCATATTTAAATGCGATTCGCTTAAAGAACTGGTTGAGTTTACCTGTCTTCATATTGCCAATAGCATTTGCGGCTCTACGCAGGGCTTGCGCCAGCTTATTATTGTGATGAGCTACGTGGCTACTAAGGATTTTGCCGCCGGATATTTTATTGTTGGGTGATAAAGCCATCCAACTTGAAAAGTGTTTTGCGGTTGGAAATTTGCTTAAATCAAATCCGGTTTCTGATAATATTGCTAAAACTGTAGCATCAGAAACACCCTCTACTTCATACAGATTGATCCCTCCAGTCAATTGTATGCTTAATTGTTGTAACGGTAGCTTTGGAGCATTTTTGTTGATCTTCTTTTTTACAATAGCTACACTGGTGTTTGCTGATGCAGCTGCTTTTTCTTGCAAATGTTTCTTTAACAATTGGTCTATTTGTTTGTCGCATTCTGCAATTTTCTGCTGAAAAATATCGAAAAGCTCCTGGCTTAACCTGAGTTCAAACAGATATTCTTCTCTCCAATTTCCTTCCAAAGAAGATGCAATCTCTTGTTTACTCTTTTTAACCCTGAAGTTTGCCAGCGATGCTAAGGCTGCGGGATCTCTCTGGCCTTGAAGAATCGCGCTGACAATCGCTCTGCCGGATTCTCCTGTAATGTCCCTTATTGCAACATCGAGGCGGATATTCATGAGCCTCAAAGCTTGTTTCATTTTCGTGGCATAAGCGCCGGCTTGTTCAATGAGCTGTTCCCTGTTTCTAGCATACTGTCTTAACTCAGTGGTAAATTCATCAGGTAAAAAACTGCCGCTAAGCAAGCCCAGGCTGTGTAGTCTTTGTATCCATTGGCAATCGAGCACATCCGTTTTCTTGCCTTTTACATTATGGGTATGCTTGCCATTAACCAGGATAACTTCAAAGCCATCATGCTGTAGTTGCTGAAAGACGCCTTTCCAATAGCTGCCAGTGCTTTCCATCGCAACAGATGTGACACCTTCTGATTTTAGCCATCGCGACAGTCTGACCAAATCATTGGTATAGCAACCGAAACTCTTAACGTCTTCGGAATTTTGCCCGACAGCCACGAAATGTACTCGTGAACCAATGTCAATACCTGCCGCATGAGGATTGACAACGGGAAGATTTACTTTTTTCTGTGACATAAAATATGGATTTAAATGCCATCAGGGGTTGTACTTTATAACTTATAAACTATTCTGTACGGGATGCCTTTAAAGACTCACCATTGCTTTCATCAAAGCAAATCAGACTAAATCTGATTTTCTACAACCCAGCCAGAATCCGGAACGAATTTTAAAATATCAGTATTCATACGCGGCTTTTACAAATGGCATGAGTTGAAAGTTATTCATTACTTTCAATATTTTGCATATTGCCTAATCCGGAACAACAGGAGGGACACGATGCTACCTTCATTTATGATACTTCTTTCCATTTTGTGGCTTTATTGGTTGGTTTATTGAGTAATGGTTTTTCGTCAAGATATAATTTCTTAATCTCATTTTGTTTATTCATTCTCTCCCAAACTTTGTGGCAGTATGGAATGCCTGTATTGATTCTTTGCTGCTTGTTTAATGCAAATATTTCATTGCTCTTCCCTTTGTAAGAAATCTTTTCTAATGATTTTTTCTCAAGTTTAAAGTCTAATTCTAAAAACGCTAAATACAAATTCCGGTTGATTGATTTGTCAATTTCAATTAATGCGGTATCTAAATCAACAAAGTGATACGCCGCAATCCAACCTTCAATTGTATTTTTTAAAGAGCTCATTAATGGAAGAAGGCCGACAGTTGTTAGCTGTGTTCTTATTTTTTGAACATCAGTAAGCTGTTTTATTTTTTCAAGAATGGATTCTATTTTTTTCTCTTTTACCCAACATCTTTTGCCATCAAAACGAATTGACAAAAATGAAAACTTATGCATTTTAGGATTCACGATTCGAGTTTTCGCCTTTTCGTCCTTCGCATCTCCTAATGGGTGTAGGGTTAGATGAAGTTTATTTTCCAATTCTTCTTTTGCAATTGCCAAAGCTGATTCCGCATCTGCTTGATTTTTGCACATAATAATAAAGTCGTCAGCATATCTTATCATCTTAATGCCATCTGCGATAATGCGGGCATCAAAGCTTGCTAAATAAATATTAGCCAAAAGAGGAGAAAGAGCATTTCCCTGAGGAATGCCATTCTCGCTATTTGAAAAATACTCTTCAAATATTTCTTTAGGGATATCATTAGCGTTACCAATCTCCTGTTTTACTGCTGTTGCTAATAATTCATTTATGCTGGAATCTGGTAAGGATTGTTGAATTTGTTTTAATAGTTCGCTTTTATTAACTGTATCAAAAAACTTTTGTATGTCAGCTTCTAAAATTATTGTGTGCCCTTGATTATAATACTCAACCATTTTGTCAATTGCATTTCTAACATTTTTCTTTCTTCTGTATGCAAAACTACATTCATTATTTAGATTAAATTTTTCAGTTAATAATGAATCTATTTTCATAGACAGAGCTTTTTGTACAATTCTATCTTTTACCTCACCGACTCGTAATGGTCGCAAACCATTGCCATTACTTTTGGGAATTGTCACTGCTCTAACATTAGAAAAACGATATTTTCCTGCAAGGAGAGATTGGGAAATTGAAATCAGGTTTGCATCTAAGCTATATTCAAATTCTTTTATCGAAATATTTGAAAGGCCGCGAGAAGATAAATTTGATTTGTTTAGAGCTTTCCAGGCTTTACCTAAACACTCTATAGATGCTATTTCCGATAGCAGCGAAGATTCTTGGTTCATGGATTAGTTGAGTTTCAGGTTCCTAGCTGTTCTGCAACAACTTTTGCAGGTTTTACCCTTAAAGCAGAGAAAGAGTTCATGAAACAAATAGATACAATAACAAATATCTTTAGATGCTTCAGTCGCTCAAAGGCTTTAGCCATCTTGAGGCGCATAGCACCTCTGTCTGGAGATAAGCCAGGCGCTAAATTTTGCGGTTTTGCGCTTCTTCGTGTTGTTTTTTAGCAATAGTCTTCATTCCATTAAGGTGTTTAGTCAAATTTACTACTTTTTTCGACTTATGCAACTTTTTTTGAATTAGTTACTGCTCGCCGCTCCCCTGCTTTTAAAAGACCCACATCCACTGAAATGGAAGTCCTGAACCTGCAAATAACCGTGGTGAGAGTTCATGAAACAAATAGATACAATAACAAATATCTTTAGATGCTTCAGTCGCTCAAAGGCTTTAGCCATCTTGAGGCGCATAGCACCTCTGTCTGGCAGAATTCAAAGATACGATACTTAATATGTTTATAAATGAGGAAAATAACTTATCCACACAGTATTATAGGTATGATGTTCATAACTGGATAATTTCCTTTTTTCTCTTTTGTATTATAGTACACAACCCTTACCTTTGCGCAAAATTTAGCAGGGTTCAAATCTAATTATAACTAATACTTATGCCAAACGTTGGTAAGATCAAGCAAATTATCGGGCCGGTTGTGGACGTGTACTTCGGTGGAGAGGGTAGATTACCGGAAATTTTTAACGCACTGGAACTGACCCGTGAAAACGGCGACAAACTGGTGATGGAAGTGCAGCAGCACCTGGGTGAGGACAGCGTTCGCGCGGTAGCGATGGACGGTACCGAAGGCTTGGTGCGCGGCACAGAAGTGCGCGACACAGGCAAGGCAATAGCCATGCCGATAGGCGAGCAGATCAACGGCCGCCTCTTCAACGTGACCGGCGATGCTATCGACGGCCTGGGTGCGCCTGATAAAACCAATGCCCGCCCAATACATAATAAGCCACCATTGTTCGAGAACCTGAGCACGTCGTCTGAGATACTGTTCACAGGTATCAAAGTAATTGACCTTATTGAGCCTTACGCAAAGGGGGGTAAGATCGGTTTGTTCGGTGGTGCCGGTGTGGGTAAAACCGTATTGATCCAGGAGCTGATCAACAATATCGCAAAAGCATATGCAGGCCTTTCGGTGTTTGCCGGTGTGGGCGAGCGTACACGCGAGGGTAATGACCTGATGCGTGAAATGATAGAAGCAGGTATCGTTAAGTATGGCGACAAGTTCAAGCACAGCATGGAAGAAGGCGGCTGGGACCTGGCATCGGTAGACATGAACGAACTGAAGGACAGTAAAGCAACATTCGTATTCGGACAGATGAACGAACCACCCGGAGCACGTGCACGTGTGGCCCTTTCGGGCCTTACTATCGCTGAGTACTTCCGCGATGGTGATGGCACAGGCAAAGGAAAAGACATCCTGTTCTTCGTAGATAATATCTTCCGTTTCACACAGGCGGGTTCTGAGGTGAGCGCGCTGCTGGGGCGTATGCCATCGGCGGTGGGCTACCAGCCAACGCTGGCAACCGAGATGGGATTGATGCAGGAGCGTATCACTTCTACCAAGAACGGTTCTATCACATCGGTGCAGGCGGTTTACGTACCTGCGGATGACCTTACCGACCCGGCACCGGCAACTACCTTTGCGCACCTTGATGCGACAACGGTACTTGACCGTAAGATAGCCGACCTTGGTATCTACCCGGCGGTTAACCCACTGGAGTCTACATCACGTATCCTTACACCGATAATAGTGGGTGATCAGCACTATGCCTGCGCTAACCGCGTGAAGCTGATACTGCAGCGCTATAAAGAACTACAGGACATCATCGCCATCCTTGGTATGGACGAGCTGAGCGAAGAAGATAAAATGACGGTATCGCGTGCACGTAAAGTGCAGCGCTTCCTGTCGCAGCCGTTCCACGTGGCTGAGGCGTTCACAGGTCTTAAGGGCGTACTGGTTCCGATCGACGAAACCATCCGCGGCTTTAACATGATCATGGACGGTGAAGTGGATGAGTATCCGGAAGCAGCCTTCAACCTGGTTGGTAGCATTGATGATGCTATAGCCAAGGGCAAGAAGCTGATGGAGCAAGCGAAAAACTAATTTTTTTTGGGTAGAAAGTAGTAAGTAGAAAGTAGAAAGTCGGGAGTAATAAATCTATTCAATGCTCCGGGCTTAGTAATAACAGCTTTAGACTTTATACTTTTGACTTTAGACTAAAAAAACATGCAACTAGACATATTAACACCGGAGCGTAAGGTATTCAGCGGCAAAGTGTATGGCGTTTATTTGCCGGGCACATCGGGCGCGTTCGAGATACTGGAGAACCACGCGCCTATCATCGCTTCCCTGGGTAAGGGAAGGATGAAGATCCTGAAGGACAAGAACACTACCGAGACCTACGAAATAACGGGTGGATTTGTGGAAATGCTGAACAACAAAGCTAGTGTGCTGATAGAAGGCGCAACAGCGCTCGACTAACCTCACCCCGGCCCTCTCCACAGGTGGAGAGGGAGCCCTTCGACTGGGCTCAGGAAGATAATTGAAGATAAGCTTTAAATGCCGGGGCAACCTGGCATTTTTAGTTGGTGGTAAGCAAAGAAATAATTTTGTTCACAACTACATTGTGAACAGTTGCTTTTATGTGTCCCGCCTTACGGATAATGATACTCTTGTCGGCAGTGAAAATCCTTGTTGGCCTGATGTACGATAATGCCGGGAGCGAACCTGATTCAAAATCTGTTTTATCCAGAGTTACTGCATTATCATCCTTGTGTTGGCTCGTTATTTGGCAAAGTATAATGTCCTCACCGGGTAAATCAGAAAGTACTAATGCAGGTCGGCGTTTTGAACCTGAAAGGTCAGAAAACGGGAATGGAATAACTATTACATCGCCTTTTATAAATTTTTCCATGCGTCGTCTTCTTCTTTGGCCAGCCAGTCTTTAGCTAACGATTGCTCTGAAGCATAATGCGTAAGCGGCGTATCTTTTGTGGCTTCCTCAATAGTAAAAGCGATAATTTCCACCTGCTTGCCGATATAATTCTGAGGCAATTCAATAGAGATATTGCCTTTATCCGGGGTTATCACTGTTCGTACCATACTACAAGTTTACGAAATATTTCTATATTAGTGGTATGCAAAGACCACAACAAGGAGAATACAACCCATACTTCCAGGGGTATATAGATATGGTTCCGGAGGGGGATTTTTTAGATATACTGCACGAAAACACGAAAGCGGCTACAGCTTTTTTTGAGGGTATACCGGTAGATAAACATAATTACCGCTACGACAAGGACAAGTGGAACATAAAGGAGCTGCTGATGCATATTACTGATGCTGAGCGTGTGTTTTGCTACCGTGCGCTGGTGGCCGCACGTGGTGATGGCAAAACAATACTACACCCAATGGATGATCATTTGTATGTGCAGAATGCAATAGTAGCGGGCAGGGTGTATGAGGACCTGGTAGCTGAGTTCAAAGCAGTAAGAGGCGCTACTGAGAAACTGTTTGAGTCGCTTTCTGAACAGCAAAGCGAATTTAAAGCAAAAACGAAAGCGGGACCAATTACAGCACGGGCGCTGGGCTACATTATAGTAGGGCATATGCTGCACCACATGAAGGTGATAAAGGCGTGGTATTTGTAGCAGTTACTCTTCTTTTTTTATAGGCACTTCATTGCGTTCTAAAAAGCGCATACGATAGGTGGTTTTCCCAAAGTCGAACTGCAGGACCATTGTAGCATTTATAGGCCGGCCAAACAATACAGCCGGCTTCCACCTGAACATATCGTTTATAACTTCAAGGATATCTTGTTTCATTTCGTAGCAAAGAAGTTGGTCGTCTATGCTAACTATACATGAGTGGCCAGTAGAATCAATGAGTATCTCATAAAGTAACTTGCCAGGTTTAATCCAACTATATCCTGAAGGCCTGGTCTCAATTTTCTGCGCTATCTTCTCCCTGAAATTAATAGGTGGCCGGGGAAGTGTATCTCCACAATACCGGCAAGGTTTAATGGAGGAGCAGTCATCATATTTCTCTTCAAATAAACCCTGTGAGTGTGCGGATAATGTGAAGATGCTAAGGAGTAGTAAGAGGTATATTTTCATAATTGGTAAATGTAGAAAAAAGCAGCTTTAGATCACATCCTTCCCAATCACTGTCCAGTCGCTCTTGCCTTCGCCGCGTGCTATCCATCTATCCATTTCTGCGGCAATGGCTGGTATAGCTTTAAGGGATTGGCCTCCGTGGGTGGCTTCTTCCATCATTAGTTGGGTGTCTTTGCGGGCCATGTCCAGTTCCCATGTGGGCTGGTCGAATGTGCCGGAAGTTATTTTGTATAGCCGCCCCAATACAGCCGTGCCCGGGTTCCAGGTTTCAAAAAGCGTGGTGAGGTTATCAGGTGATATATCCATGGCTTTGGCAAGTGTGAGTGCATCGGTAAGGCCTGCTGTCATGGCAACCAGGAAGAGGTTGCCTATGAGTTTCATGCCCGCGGCAGTATTGTTCTTTGGCCCGAAGTTGAGCACAACACCCGTCATTTTTGCAAGCTCGGGTT
Source organism: Flavipsychrobacter sp. (assembly GCA_021155965.1). Taxonomy (GTDB): domain Bacteria; phylum Bacteroidota; class Bacteroidia; order Chitinophagales; family Chitinophagaceae; genus Nemorincola. The sequence continues at coordinate 25,056 of JAJNBJ010000018.1, read as the reverse complement.
CTACTGCATTAATAATGTCGGGGTCGCCGGATACCAGCATGGTGCCTGTGCTTTCCAGCGCATTTACCGGCCCCATGAAAACGGGTGCATGCAGGTAGGTATAGCCCCGGCCCTTCCATAGTTCTGTGCGCTCTGCCGCGCCCTGTGCCGATGTAGTGGTGTGGTCTATGATCAGTACACCCGGTTCAAAACCTGCCTTCGCTTTTTCAAGCACCTCGTTCACAGAGGTATCATCTTTAAGCGTGAGGTGAATCCTTGATGCGCCCCGCACCGCTTCCACCACATCCTCAAACGCTTTTGCGCCAAATTCTTCCAGTGCTTTTGCCTTGGCTGCGGTCTTATTCCAAACCTGTACTTCCTCCTCGCGCTGCAGGAATGCCTTTACAAAGTTTGCGCCGAGGTGCCCTGTGCCGAGATATGCTATCATGGTTTTATTTTTTTGATAAAGATAGAGTATATGAGGATGGGAGTTATGGTTCTTAATTTTAATAGAATGGGGATATATTTTAAAAACGATGCTAACTATGGATTAGAACGATTTTTTATTAACTTGGCAACCTTTCACGAAAAAAATAACCGATGTCCGTAAATCTCTGTATCGATTGGGGTAATTCCAGTATCAAGGCTGCAATATTTGATAATGACACTTTGCAGAAACAATATACTTTTTCCGGTGAGCAGGCGCTCGAAAAGGTTACCTATTTGCTTAATACCTACAAACCTGTAAAGACTATCCTTTGCTCAGTTACCAATCATGATGATGAGGTAGAGCATTTGATCAAATCCAAAATAAGGACGCTGGTAGTGCTGGATGGTTATACACGCACACCTATCAACAACGCGTACCTCTCTCCCGAATCACTTGGCCCCGACAGGCTGGCGCTGGTGGTTGGGGCGCATATGCAGTATCCCACTAACAATAACCTGGTCATCTGCCTGGGTACCTGCATCACCTACAACCTGGTGCAAAAAACAAAGACGTTCAGGGGTGGCGCAATTTCGCCCGGCCTGCAAATGAGGCTGAAGGCAATGAACACCCTTACTGATAAATTGCCCGAAGTGAGTGCGAACGGCGACCTGATGTTGTTAGGCTATGATACTGAGACGTGTATGCGCAGCGGCGCGATATATGGCATGGCGTCGGAAATAGATGGTATGATAAGAGAGTATGCAGGGCAATATCCGGATTTTAACGCCATCTTAACTGGCGGCGATGCCCCTTTCTTTGCAAGCAAGATTAAAAGTAAGATATTTGCCGACCCGGATCTGCTACTGAAGGGATTAAATTTAATTCTCAACTATAATGTTGCATTGCCGCGCTAAGCTTTTCTTCTTTTTTTTCATCTTATTGGGCGTAAAAGCTTCTGCGCAACTTACAGGCGAAAACAATCCGTATTCTAAATATGGTATCGGAGAGTTGGTTAACAGTAATAACGCTGCACTGAGGGCTATGGGCAACATCACCTCTGCCTATAAGAACCCCAATGTGCTCAATTCGGATAACCCTTCGTCTTATGCTTTTATGCAGCATACCACGTTCGAGATAGGAGGTACGGCAAGCACCCGCGCAATATCCGGTTCCGGGTTCAATTATAATACAGGTACGGCAAAGTTGGCTTATGTGAACATGGGTTTCCCCATTGGCAAGAATGCCGGCCTTAGCTTTGGGTTTAAGCCATATGCCTATACCTACTATACCATGGTGGATACCCTTGATGCTGGTTCATCGCCTGTTGGCCGTTTGGAAAGAAGGTATAATGGTGATGGCGGTATCAATTATGCCTACCTGGGCGGGGCGGCAAAATACAAGGGATTGAGCATTGGCTTTAACCTGGGTTATATGTTTGGCACTATCCGCAGTATAACCCGTGCATCGCCCATTGATACGCCTTATACAAGAACTACGTATACTTCCTTTTTCAATAATTATACCCGCATTGGCGGGCTTAACTGGAAAGTTGGCGTAATGTATGAGCGCAAACTGGATTCTAATTATACGCTCAGGCTTGGCGGGACATTTGCCCTGAACCAGAACCTGTTTGAACGGTTGAATGCCTACCAGATAAGCCATTATTATCTTCCGGATACGCTGATCTACGATACACTTTATAATTCTGGCGAGCAGCAAGGGAAACTTACTTTGCCCATGTCATTCAGCATCGGTGCTATGCTTGTAAAGAATAACAAATGGGGTGCAGGTATAGACTTTTCGTTAGCGCAATGGAGCGGTTACAAAAGCACACCCGACACATTAATGGCCGCCGGTGTGGGCTCCAGCTCTTATAAATTAAGCCTTGGCGGGGAGCTTACCCCTGATGTGAACAGTATCCGCAACTACCTGGCACGGGTAACTTACCGTTTAGGCATGTATTACGGCACAGACTACCTGAAACTGAATAATACCGCGCTGCCTTGCTATGGCGTTACTGCAGGTGCAAGCCTCCCGTTCAGGCGGTCGCAATCGCAGCTTCACTTTGCGGTTGATGTGGGCAGGTTAGGTACGACAGAAAAAAACCTGATGCAGCATACTTATGTCAGGTTCACATTAGGAGTGTCTATTAACGACAGGTGGTTTGTCCGCAAAAAATATGATTAACCTGCTGCGCAAATATCATCTCAATAACATTACCCGGATCCTGGTTCCGGGTGTTTTGTTTATAGCAATTGCCTCATGTAAAAATGATCCAGGCGAGATAGACGCGCTTACGGGCAGGGGCAGCAAGCAGGAAGATAAGGCAGAGAACGTAACACTGATCTACAGCAAAGATGGCAAAGTGAAATTACGGGCATACGCAAAGTATTTCATCCGCAATGAAAGTGCCAACCCTGCATTTATAGATATGAACAGGGACCTGAAAGCTGAGTTCTTTGACAGCAGCGGCAAGGTAGAACATGTGCTTACAGCCGATTCTTCGAGATATTATACTGATAAGGGCGATGTGATAGTATGGGATAGCGTGAAGGTATTGAGCGCCACAGGGCAGGAACTGACCACACCCGAACTGATATGGAGCAACAGCATACAGAAATTCTTTACAGAGAAGCCAGTGAAAATAGCTTCTGCCAGCGAAGTGCTTTATGGCGAAGGCCTGGAAGCCAACAGCGATTTTAGCTGGTACCAGATATTAAGGCCAAGAGGAACTGTTGCTGTAAACAAAGGGGAAGTGCCTAAGTAGTTATTTAGGAATTGTAATAATAAAAGTAGTGCCTGTCGCTTCATCCGACTGGATATGAATGGCCCCCTTTAATTTCTCTACGAGTTTCTTTACAATGGCGAGGCCAATGGTAATGTCCTTTTTCTCTTTTATTTTTTTCTGCAGGGTTTTGAACAGGTCAAATACTTTGTCTTTCGAGTACCCTGTAATGCCGGGGCCATTGTCTTTTACGCTGATGGTATAAGAACTCTTTTCTTCCTCCAGCGTGATCTCAATTTTTATTTGCTCTTTATCATTATAACGGATAGCATTATCCACAAGGTTCAGCAATATCTGTTTCAGGGCTATGTGTGAACTGCTTATTTTCCGCTCGTTTTTCTCATATTGTATAGATACGTTGGCCGGTATCTCCAGCAACATGGTCACTTCTTCCACCAGGTCTGTGAAATTGATCATGTCTTTTTGCTCAGACAATACCTGCGTTGACCTTGAATACTTCTGTATGCCGGAAATGAGCTCTGTTAAATTACTAGCTGCCATGCCCAGAAAGCTGATATACTCATTGCCCTCTTCATCAAGAGCGTTGCCGTAGTTGTTTTTCAGCAGGTGGGTGAGCGATATGATCGCATTCAGCGGGCTCTTCAGGTCATGGGCGGCAATGCCGGCAAAGCTGTCCAGTTCTGCATTGGCTACTTTCAGTTCTTCTATCTTCTGGTGTTGCCATGCTGTTTTCTTAGCCTGCTCATAATGTTCGCCAACGATCCCTGCCAATGATTGCAACGCTTTGGTTTGTGCATCACTCAATTTTACGGGTTGGGTAGCCCAGATGCAAAAAGTACAGTGTGCGCCACCGTTTTGGTGCAGCATGGGGAAGCCGGCATAAAAAACAAAATTCGGGGCGCCGGTAACCAAGGAGTTGTAGTTGAACCTTTTATCCTTTGCAAGGTTGCTGACTACCTGCATCTCATCAACTGCAAAGGCAAAAACATCGTTAACAGCAGGTATGCCTTCCTGTACTTTGAAACATTTTCCGTGTGTATCTATAATACCTGCAAGGGCAGATGGGTTATCCAGTATTTGCGCAGCCAAAATAAAAGCATGCTCAAAAAAAGCCTCATCTATTATACGGGGAAAATGAAATTCCCCCCCTGTACGCAATATTTCCTTTCCGCTTGTCTGCACCGGGGCCAATTCCATTTATTTAGTCCTCTGTTTGGCATAAAGATAGTTGTCTGGCTCGATTATGCCTACGGCAACCATCCCTTTTTCGTTATTCCGTGCTTTATTGATTGGTTAAGGCACACAATCAATAGTCACTTTTATTATCTGATAATAAGTAACCTTTTAAAATTGAATGTTGAACTGCTTACCCACTTTCACAAGGTCTTCCACCACACTTTGCACTACAGGTATCCCTTCCTTTATCCGTATTGCTTCCATCTCTCTTTCAGGATCGCCGGGTATTAATACTCTTTCACATCCCGGTGCCGGTGTTGCATTCCTGAAGCGTGTTATCCAGTTATCCATATGCTCTTTGAATGCAGCCGCAGGGCGGAAGGCATCTATCCGCATTGCCCCAAAGAAATGGCCCAATCCAACGCCGGGCATATTCTGTGGCATAGGCACATAGGCAGGGAAGGGTGGCGCCCACGGGCCGTAGCTTGCTCCACTCAGTACGGCAGAGAAAATATCTACTATACTGCCCAGGGCATAGCCTTTATGGCTGCCGTGTTCACGGTCGCTGCCCAGGGGCAGCAGTGCGCCTCCTTTTTTCAGTTCGTTGGCATCGGTTGATGCATTGCCTTCTTTGTCTTGTACCCATCCCAAAGGAGCCTCGGCATTTTTGCGTTGCAGTATTTCCAGCTTGCCGTTTGCGGCTGTGGTTGTGGCAAAATCTGCTACAAAAGGGGGCTGCTCACAAGCGGGTATGGCTACGGCTATGGGGTTGGTGCCCAGCATCCGTTCTATGGAAAATGTTGGGGCAACCAGTGCGCTGGCATTGGTCATTGCCATACCTATCATATCATGTTGCAGCGCCATCATGGCATGGTAACCCGCTATGCCAAAGTGGTTGGTATTGCACACGCTTACCCAGCCGGTGCCCGCATTCTTCGCCTTTTCGATAGCCACATGCATAGCAAATGGGGCAACAACCAGTCCAAGACCTGCATCGCCGTCCACTACAGCGGTGGATGGGGTTTCATGTACTATTTTTATGTTCGGCGTTGCATTTATCCTATTTGCCTCCCACAGCCGCACATAGCCGCTAAGGCGGGCTACGCCATGGCTGTCTATACCTCTCAGGTCGGCGGATAATAGTGTTTTGGTTGCAGTTTCCGCATCTGTAACGCTGCAACCAATACTTGTAAAAATGCTGTATGTGAATTGATATAAATGCTCGTAAGAATAAAAGGTATTCATCGCTGCAAGATACTAACCATCTCCGTCAGGGAAAAAGAACTAATTTGGCAGCCTGAATTTTTAAATATGGGCTGGAGAGTCATAGTAGGTTTAATATTATTAATAGTTGGCATGATGGAACTATATACTGTAACTGCCAATAAAGCCGCCATAAAGAACATATCTCCTGCGTTGGTGCAGTTTGCCTGCTTGCTCTGGATGGCTGTGGGCGTATTTTTTATTGTAAAAGGAACACAAAAAAAAGATCAGTGAGGGAGTTGATCAATTCAACTCATAGAAATTTATTTAAAATGACCGTTCTTTAACCCTATTTTAGTCCTTGCTACTTACCTTTGCCTGCCTTGATCGAAAACCGTTGGATTGATAAATTAAAGTATGAGTGTAAAGGTCCAGATAATTAATAAGTCTCCACACGAATTACCGGCATACCAAACTACCGGTTCAAGTGGTATGGACCTCCGGGCATGGTTGCGGGAACCGATTACGCTGCCCGCAATGGCCCGCAAGCTAATACCGACCGGGTTATACATAGCTTTACCGGCAGGTTACGAGGCGCAGATACGCCCGCGCAGCGGCATGGCTATAAAAAAAGGACTGACGTTAATCAATACGCCCGGGACTATAGACAGCGATTATCGTGGGGAGATCATGATAGCCATGATCAACTTATCAGGTGAAGAACAGGTGATCAACGACGGGGAGCGCATAGCCCAGATGGTCATTTCGAAGTATGAAAATGTGGAATGGGATGATGTGGAAGTGCTGGAAGAAACAGCAAGAGGAGCGGGTGGTTTTGGTCATTCCGGTACTCATTGATAACGAAAGAATTATAAATTTATTTAGATAAACAGATATGAACATTATTATACCAATGGCGGGCATGGGGAAAAGGATGCGCCCCCACACATTAACCACAGCGAAACCATTATTGCCAATAGCAGGTAAGCCAATAGTACAGCGTCTTGTAGAGGATATACTGGCTACCTGCAACGAAAAAGTAGAAGAAATAGCTTTTGTTATAGCGCCATCATTCGGCAAGGACGTGGAAGCTCATTTATGCAGTGTTGCTGAGGCATTGGGTGCAAAAGGCAAAATATGCTACCAGGAGCAGGCTTTGGGTACGGCACATGCTATACTATGCGCAAAAGAAACGCTTTCGGGCAATGTATTTATTGCGTTTGCCGATACGCTGTTCAATGCCAAATTCAGTATTGATAAAAATAAGGATGCTATAGTATGGACGCAGAAGGTAGAAGACCCGCGTGCTTATGGTGTGGTGAAGCTGAGTGCAAACAATGAAATAGAAGCATTTGTAGAAAAACCGGCGGAATTCGTTTCAGACCTGGCTATAATAGGGGTGTATTACTTCAGGGATGGGGACCATCTGAAAAAAGAGCTGCAAAGGCTGATAGACAACGACATAAAGCTGAAGGGCGAATACCAGATAACCGACGCCATGGAGCACATGCTGAAGAATGGCGTTAAGTTCTATACCGACCAGGTGCAGGAGTGGTTCGATTGCGGTTATAAGGATGCTGCCGTTTATACGAACAAACGTATCCTGGAAATAAAGCAGAATTCAGAGCAACTGGTTTCACAAAAGGCTACTATTGAACATTCTGTGATCATTGCACCTTGCTTTTTGGCAGATGGGGTAGTGGTGAAAAATTCTGTTATAGGCCCGCACGTTTCATTGGAAAAAGGTGCTGCTATCGAGAATTCCCGTATCACGAACAGCATTATCCAGTCAGATAGTATTGTTAAAAATGCGGTGATCGATAATTCGATCCTTGGGAAAAGCGTAACTTACACGGATAAACCGAGTGAACTAAGCATCGGTGATTTCTCGCAAATATGAGATTGAAACATCTTAGCATATATCTTGCCTTATTCCTATCAACCGGCATTGTCTCTTCTGTTCATGCACAGGAGGAAACTACTGATACGTTGAATGAAATGTCGAGGGCCGGTAAGAATGCCATTGCCGATAAATTTTATTTTGACGCCATGAAGGCCCGCTCGCACAATGATGATAAGCTGGCTGCTGAATTGCTTCAAAAATATGTGGATGCCCGTCCCGAGGTTTCCTACGGATGGTATGAATTATCTAAAATAAACCATGCCGAGCGGCGCATGGATAAGGCGGACGAATATATTAAGAAAGCGATCTCGCTAGATCCCGGTAATAAATGGTATAAAGAGCAGCAGGCTGCGCTACTGGCAGACAAAGGCAAGTTCCTGGAGGCCGCCAATATTGTGGTGGAATTAAGCAAAGCGGAGCCCCGCGAGGTCAACTACCTGGTTGTGGCGGCTGAATATTTTGCAAAGGCGAAGAAATATGATGAGGCGGTAAGTTATTTTGATAAGGCCCTGGTGCAGCATGTGGGCGATGAGGAGATACAGATGCGCAAAATGCAATTGTACCTGGAAATGAACAATGTGGAGAAGGCTGCAACTGTTGTGCAGGAAATGATAGCTAAAGACCCAAGGAATGCCAAATACTACAAGCTGCTTGCTGATATTTACGAGAGCAACAAGCAGCCGGGAAAGGCTGCCGATGTCTATGGTCAGGCTGCGAAGGTCATCCCCGATGACCCGTTGATAAAATTTGGCATTGCAGAAGGATACCTGAGAACAGGAGATACTCTGGCGTACAGGAAGCATATCATGAATGTGATACTGGATAAGGGCCTGGAACCTGAAGACCAATTGGGTGTATTCCAGACATTCCTGCAAAAGTTCCCCAATGATTCAATAATGAGCAGGGAAGGATCGCCGATAATAAGGCAGCTTGCCGAGCAATACCCTGATGATGACCTGGTAATGGCATTCTGGGGGGATATGCTCCAGTTGAACGGTCAGCATGATAGTGCGATGATGATGTATAGTAGGTCGCTGCGCATAAAACCCAATAACCCAAACCTTTGGGGCAAGCTGCTGGTGGGCTATGGCGATAAGAAGTATGCTGATTCATTGATCAAAACCAGTGAACGGGCTATGCGGCTGTTCCCTAATATGGCGCTGTACAGTTACTTCAATGGCATTGGTTACATGAATAAGAAGCAATACCCCCAGGCGATCAATGCCGTTAAACGCGCTATAGACCTGCAGCCGGAGAACGATAACCGTATGCTTGCTGATATGCATGCACTGCTGGCAGATATCTATCATTCCAACAAGCAGGACGACCTTTCGGATAAGTCTTTTGAAAAGGCACTTTCTTATGACCCGGGTAATGCCGGTGTTTTGAACAACTACGCTTATTACCTTTCTGAACGCGGCAAGAAACTGGACGAAGCAGAGCGTATGTCGCAGAAGTCGTTGGATCAAAAGCCCAATGAGGGTACATACCTGGATACCTATGGCTGGATACAGTACAAGAAGGGGAATTACCTGAAAGCAAAAGACTATATCGAGCGGGCCATTAAGCTTGCCGGTGATAATGTAGATGCAACCCTTTACGACCATCTTGGGAATATATGTTACCAGCTTAATGAAAAAGACAAAGCGCTCGAATACTGGAAAAAAGCGAAAGCGATAGGCGGGGGAGATGATGCAATGCTTGATAAAAAAATTAGCGAAGGAAAATTGTATGAATAGGTTTATTCCCGGGACAGTATTGTTTATTCTCGCTTGTTCACTGTATTCGTGTTCGTTCCGTAAGCTGGTGGCGGGTAAAAAGCCCGAGGTATATGTATTCAAGGCAGATTCTGTAGCCCGTATCGATTCGGGAATATTATCTGCGGGCGATTCTGTCGCAAATACTGTGGACAGCATAGCTGTTATAAAAAAAATGATAGAGGAGGTTACCCCTTTATGGACAACCAGGCTGCAGTACAGGACATTCTCGGGCAAGGCGAAGATGCATATGGAAGCGCCTGATGATAAACAGGAGTTCACTGCCCATTTCAGGGTGAAGAAAGACAGCATAATATGGATAAACATAACCGCGCTGGGTGGTATCTCCTTTGCACGTGTTTATGTTACGCCCGATAGTTTTTTCCTGCTTAACCATCTCCAGAAGACCGCCATGTGCATCCCCCTGGCAAATGCAGCCAGAATATTGCCTGCCCGTATAGATTTCGCATCCCTGCAAAACCTGATAATTGGTGAACCCCTCCGTGACGGTGACATTACGGGCGTTGCCAATGCCGGGGATAAATGGGTGCTGCATGTAGAAGATACCAGTTATATGCAGGAAATAACCTACAACAAGGCCGATAGCACTATGAGCGCTGCACAGTTGCTCACCTACCAGCCTAACGGCCCAAAAGCGATAACCAGGTATGGCAAATATGAAAAGGCAGACGGAAAACGCGTATCTACCGACAGGGTGCTGAACCTGCAGAACGGCAACGACTTTTATACCCTTGATATGAACTTTAATAAGGTGAATTTCGACGAGAACCTCGAATTCCCGTTCTCTGTCCCTAAGAATTACGCCATCAATCCGCCGCCGGATAAAAATTAAAACTGGCTTGATTGTTGTAACAGGTATTAATACAGGATTTATTAGATTTACGCAAAGTATTCCCATGGGCACACAAACACTTTCTTCAGCAATACCGGGTGGTGGCTTCCTGTTACAGGCATCCGCACCGGAAGATACATTTACTCCCGAAAACTTCAACGACGAGCAGCGCATGATCATAGACATGTGCAATGAGTTCCTGAATAAAGATGTAATACCCCATCTCATTGAGCTTGATGCAAAGAAAGAAGGGCTGATGCAATCGCTGCTGGATGAAGCAGGTAAGTTAGGTTTGCTGGGTGCTGCTTTTCCCGAGCAGTATGGAGGGTTGGGCAAAGATTTTGTAACAGCTACCATCATTAACGAATGTCTCGGTGGTGGCCATTCTTTCGCTGTGGCTATGGCAGCGCATAATGGCATAGGGTCATTGCCTATTTTATATTTCGGTACACAGGAACAGAAAGATAAATTCATTCCCAAACTGGCGGCCGGCGAAATGAAAGGCGCCTATGCCCTTACCGAGCCCGGTTCAGGATCTGACGCACTGGCAGCAAAAACCACAGCAAAGCTCAGTGAAGATGGCAAAAGCTGGGTATTGAATGGCCAGAAAATATGGATCACCAATGCGGGTTTTGCCGATGTATTTACTGTATTTGCAAAAGTAGATGGCAAAGACTTCAGCGCATTCATAGTTGAGCGCAATACACCCGGCCTTTCTTTCGGTGAGGAAGAGCATAAGATGGGCATTAAAGGCTCCAGCACCCGCCAGTTGTTTTTCGAGAATTGTGCCATTCCTAAAGAGAACCTGCTGGGCGAGATAGGCAGGGGGCACGTCATAGCTTTCAATATCCTCAACATAGGCAGGCTCAAGCTGGCTGCAGCAGCTACAGGTGGTGCAAAACTGGCATTAAAGACAACCATCAACTATGCTAAGACCCGCGAGCAGTTCAAAGTGCCTATTGCTTCGTTTGGTGCAGTGCAGCACAAGCTGGCAGAGATGGCAATAAAGATATTTGCTTCTGAAAGCGCACTTTATCGCACTGCCGATTGGATTGAAAAGAAAGAGCAGGAACTGAAAAGCACAGGTCATGATAATGCGGTGCTGGGCGCTGCTGAGGAATATGCCATAGAATGTGCTATGCTGAAAGTGCTGGGCTCAGAGAACCTGGATTTTGTAGTGGACGAAGGCGTGCAGGTACACGGTGGTAACGGCTTCTCTGATGAATACAATATCTCCCGCGCTTACCGCGACAGCCGTATCAACCGCATATTTGAAGGCACGAACGAGATAAACAGGCTGCTGGTAATAGATATGTACCTGAAGCGTGCCATGAAGGGCAGGCTGAATATCATGGCTCCCGCAATGGCTATACAGAAAGAGCTCATGAGCATCCCTGACTTTGATACGGATGATGCACCATTTGCCGCAGAGCTGAAAGTTATTGCCAACTTTAAGAAGGCGATACTGATGTGCGCAGGTGCTGCCGCGCAAAAACTGATGATGCAACTGGAATACGAGCAGGAAATACTGATGAACCTTGCCGATATGCTTATAGATACCTTCCAGGCCGAATCAATACTCATACGCGCTATGAAGATGCAGGCTGCCGGTAATGAAAACGCTGCTATTGCAGCAGACATTGCCCGCACATTCATCTTCGATGCAGGTGACCGTATAAACATTGCGGGCAAGAATGCAATCAATGCCTTTGCCGATGGCGATGAGCAGCGCATGATGCTGATGGGTGTTAAGCGTTTCAGTAAAGTTGCTGCGTATAATACTAAAGAAGCGAGGCGCAGGATAGCTGCAAAACTGGTAGAAAAGGGGCACTATCCTTTCTAATCCTTTTTTGTTTTAGCTTTCTTTCTATTTCGCTCGTCCCATTCTTCCAGCGTAATGATCTTGCGTAATTCCGGGTCGGCATACCGCACTGTCCATACACCAGGCCTCACAACAAAAGTGTATAACTCATTTGCCCGCCTCCACCCGCTGTCTGATACAGTGATGCAATAATATAGTTGTGTGTCATTAGGGCGGGCTATTATCCTGATGTAAGTATGCTCCCGGTAACTATAGCGTACATGCGCTGCTTTATACTCATCATCCTTCACCAAAAAGTCCACTACGGGTATTTGCAGCACTTTTGATATGGCAATACTATCCTCCGGGCTGGCATATTTCTGCTGGGCATACGATCGCTGGCCCGTTATAACCACTACAAGCAGCAATATGCAATATTTATATATCCTGTTCATCCGATAGTAAAATTAGAGGATATGACCTTGCGTGCAACACCATTTTAGTGTAATAAAGTTATATACATACTACTTCAGCAATATTCATTTTCTCATTGTCTTGTAAAGCACTACTTTTGCAAAAATTTTAAAATCACTGATGCGTAGCTGGTGGTGGAAAATACTGTCACTCCTGTTATTGGTATATACCATAGTTGGTGGCTTCTTGATGGCCGTTCCACGGATGGATATAGTTAATGAAACCATACGTAATCTCTATTTTCATGTGCCCATGTGGTTTGTGATGATGGTACTGTTTACCTGCGCTTTCGTTTACTCTATAAAATACCTCCGTTCAGCCGACATGAAGCACGACATTTATGCCGTGCAGTTCACCAATACAGGCATCGTTTTCAGCATATTAGGTATGCTTACCGGCATGATATGGGCGCAATATACCTGGGGCACGGCCTGGAGCAATGACCCCAAGCAGTTGGGCACAGCCCTCTGCATGCTTATTTATTTTGCATATATCATATTGCGTGGCGGTATCAAAGACGAGGAAAAAAAGGCCAAGATCAGCGCAGTGTACAACATATTCGCATTTGCTATGATAGTTCCGCTTATCTACGTATTGCCACGAATGGTCGATTCCCTTCATCCCGGCAATGGCGGCAACCCGGCATTCGGCAAATACGACCTTGATAATACGATGAGGGCGGTATTTTACCCTGCGTCTTTAGGCTGGATATTGTTTGGGGTCTGGATAGCCTCATTGCAGATAAGGACCGCGTTATTAAAATACCAAAACGAAAATTCTTAATAAGAGACCCAATGGCTAAACGTATAGTAACGATCATTCTTTTATTGCTGGTAACTCCCTTATTGGCAACCGCAGAAACCGAAATGGCGGATACTATGCGCTCCAATGGTAAAATATACGTTGTTGTTACAGTATTAGCCGTTATCTTTGCGGGAATTTTCGCATACCTCGTGTATCTCGATCGCAAAATAAGCCGGTTAGAAAAGGAAAAAAATCATAATTGATCACTAATAAAAATTAAAACACAAAGGTGGAAACAGTAACTGCTAAGCCAACACAGGAAGCTCATTACAGCTTTTTCCAGGGGGTAGAACGCAACTTCGACAAAGCTGCAAAATTCACTCGCTTCGAAGCGGGTATCCTTGAGCAGATCAAGGCCTGTAACTCGATCTATAGTATGAAATTCCCGGTTCGTATCGGTGATAAGATCGAGGTTATAGAAGCCTATCGCGTACAGCACTCTCATCACAAACTGCCCTGTAAAGGTGGTATCCGTTACAGCATGGATGTGAACCAGGACGAGGTGATGGCGCTGGCGTCACTGATGACCTATAAATGTGCCATTGTTAACGTGCCCTTTGGCGGTGCAAAAGGTGGTATCAAGATCAACCCTAAGAAATATACTGCATTCGAGCTGGAGAAAATTACCCGCCGTTATGCAAGCGAGCTGGTGAAGAAGAACTTCATTGGCCCCGGCCTCGACGTTCCTGCCCCTGATTATGGTACAGGCGGCCGCGAAATGAGCTGGATAGTGGATACTTATGCTTCACTGAAGCCCGGTGAAGTAGATGCGCTGGCATGTGTTACAGGTAAGCCCGTAACACAGGGTGGTGTGCGTGGCCGTACAGAAGCTACCGGCCTTGGCGTTTACTACGGTATCCGCGAGATGTGCAGCATAGCAGAAGATATGAAGAAGCTGGGCCTTACTCCCGGCCTTGAGGGAAAGAAAGTGGTGATACAGGGCTTGGGCAACGTGGGTTTCCATGCGGCTAAGTTCTTTTACGAGAATGGCGCTATCATTGTTGGCCTTGCAGAGCATGAAGGCGGTATTTACAATGAGAATGGCCTCGACCTGCATGATGTGGTTGACCATCGTAAAGCTACAGGCCACCTGCACAATTTCCCCGGTGCTAAGAATATAGACAGCAGTGCTCTTACACTGGAACTGCCATGCGATATCCTGATACCTGCGGCGTTAGAGAACGTGATCAACGCAAGCAATGCCGACCGCATACAGGCCAAGATAATAGGCGAAGCAGCTAACGGCCCGCTAACCCCGGAAGCAGACGATATACTGAACAGGAAAGGTGCGATAATAGTGCCGGATATGTACCTGAATGCAGGTGGTGTAACCGTATCTTATTTCGAGTGGCTGAAGAACCTGAGCCACGTGCGTTTTGGCCGTATGGACAAACGTTTCAGCGAAAACCAGAACGATAACATCCTCCGTTCTTTCGAGAATCTTACCGGTAAAAAAGTAGGCGATATTGAAAGGAAAGCAATACTCCATGGCCCTGATGAGGTTGACCTGGTTTACTCAGGCCTTGAGGACACCATGATCGGTTCTTACCACGAGATCCGCGATGCATGGTTAAGCCTCGATGGTGCTGCCGATATGCGTACTGCTGCATTCACCGTAGCCATCAACAAAGTAGGCGTATCTTACGAAGAACTGGGTATCTTCCCATAATAGTGATGCTGGATACTGGATTTTAGAAGGCTGCCGAAAGGCAGCCTTTTTTGTACTTATTCATGGTTCATTTATCTTTACTTCCCATGGAAGCATCTGATACCCTTCAAAACCTTTGCGACATATTCTCTATTCTGCATGATGGGTCTACTGCTGCCTGGATAGGCGATAAAGAATTGCTGGTGCTTGAAGTTGATTGCGAATACCTTGCCAGTCGGATCGATCCGTCCTACAAAAGCTTTTTTATTGAAATGCGGCATGTTAGCAGGCTTGAGCTTCATCCCTGGCGTGTAGAAAGCCTGCCCAAAATTGTTCTGACAGAGATCAGCGAAGTATTCCAGGCCGAACTGACTTTCTTAGAGGCAAATGTAGAAAATGAGGCCGTGAGAGTCGTATGCAATGGTCCGTCTCATCTTGTTGATTACTGGGGTGGAGAATTATTTGTCAATTGCAGCGGTGTTGTTGTTTTTGACGAAGGCAAGCGCATGCTCACAGTCGGCCAACTAAATGAAATATGCAAAAGCTATTGGGACGATGTTGACAAAAAAATTGAGGCAAACGTGTTAGAGGAGTGGCGGAAAATGGGTAGGCGGGTTGATTAGGGGCCTCTCTTGCAAAAGCTATCCTGCTAATGCTAATCCTATAAATCCCTGGTTCAGGACAAATCGTTAGCAACAAACTGTTAAAATAATTTTTTCAAACACTAAAAATCCGCCAAACCCGCGCCCACAGCGGAAACTTTTTTCCATCATGGAAAATAAATTTGGAACCGTTTTCCCACGGTCGTAACTTTACAACATACAGGCTTTTTTTGCTTTTTCAGCCCGTATTGTACACTTTCTACAATGGCTATTTTTCTAATATAAGATGCGCAAAAATCAAGAAAAAATGCGCAAATAATGCGCAAAAGTGAGCAAGAAATGCGCAAATAGTGCGCAAAAAAATATGTAAATGTGTTTGAAAATAAGCGGAATATAATAAAACACCCGTGGGAACAAAAAAACGGTAAAATATAATAATTTTGCACCCTCATTAAAAAATTAAATAACTCCTTTTTAGAAATGGCATTTGATATCGACCTCATCCAGAAAGTTTATGACCAATTACCGGGTAAAGTAGAAGCAGCGCGCAAATTGTTGGGCCGTCCTCTTACACAGGCGGAAAAAATATTGTATTCCCACAGTTACGATGCTCCTACATCAGCATATAGCCGCGGGAAAGATTATGTGAATTTCTCTCCCGACCGTGTGGCTATGCAGGATGCTACGGCGCAAATGGCGCTGTTGCAGTTCAGCACTTGCGGCCGCGATAAAGTTGCAGTGCCCAGCACTGTGCATTGCGACCACCTCATTCAGGCAAAAACAGGCGCTGCGCAAGACCTTGCTACCGCGCTCGATGTGAATAAAGAAGTGTACGATTTCCTTGCTTCTATCTCCAATAAATACGGCATTGGTTTCTGGGCAGCAGGTGCGGGTATCATTCACCAGGTAGTGCTGGAAAACTATGCATTCCCCGGCGGTATGATGATCGGTACCGACAGCCACACACCTAACGCAGGTGGACTGGGTATGGCAGCGATAGGAGTTGGTGGTGCAGATGCTGTGGATGTAATGGCAGGCCTGCCATGGGAGCTGAAAATGCCAAAGATCATAGGTGTGAAGCTTACCGGCAAACTGAATGGCTGGGCATCGGCAAAAGACGTGATATTGAAAGTGGCAGGTATCCTGACCGTGAAAGGTGGTACCGGCGCTATTGTTGAATACTTTGGCGAAGGTGCAGATAGTCTGAGCTGCACAGGTAAAGGTACTATCTGTAATATGGGCGCTGAGATAGGTGCAACCTGCTCCGTATTCCCGTACGATAGCAAAATGGCCGACTACCTGAAAGGTACCAACCGTGCTGATATAGCTCAACTTGCCGACAGCGTGAAAGAGCACCTCCGCGCTGACCAGGAAGTGTACGATAACCCGGATACTTTCTATGATCAGCTAATAGAAATAAATCTCACTGATCTTGAACCACATGTAAATGGCCCGTTCACTCCCGATCTTGCAACACCAATCAGCAAAATGGCTGAGGCAGTGAAAGAGCACGGCTGGCCAGATGATGTGGAGGTTGCGTTGATAGGTTCTTGCACCAACTCTTCATACGAGGATATTTCCCGTTCTGCATTCATCGCTAAAGATGCAATGGCAAAAGGCCTGAAATCTAAGAGCGAGTTTACCATTACTCCGGGCTCTGAGATGGTGCGTTATACCATTGAGCGCGATGGCATGCTGAAGACCTTCGCCCAGATGGGTGGTGTGGTGCTGGCTAATGCCTGTGGACCATGTATTGGCCAGTGGGCGCGCCACGTGAACGACCCGGCTAAGAAAAATACGATCGTTACTTCTTTCAACCGCAACTTTGCAAAACGTAACGATGGCTTGTCATCTACGCACGCATTCGTGGCTTCTCCTGAAATAGTTACTGCTTTTGCAATTGCAGGCAAACTGTCGTTCAATCCGCTTACAGACAAACTGGTGAACGAGAAAGGTGAAGAAGTGATGCTGGATGAACCGGAAGGTTATGAAATGCCTCCAAAAGGGTTCGATGTAAAAGACCCCGGCTACATAGCTCCTGCTGTTGATGGTTCTAAAGTTCAGGTGATAGTAAACCCTGAAAGCGACCGTCTGCAATTGCTGGAACCGTTCGCTCCATGGAATGGCATGGATATGAAAGGTTTGAAATTGCTGATAAAAGCTTTCGGCAAGTGTACTACAGATCATATATCAATGGCAGGCCCATGGCTTAAATACCGCGGCCACCTGGATAATATCTCTAACAACATGCTGATAGGCGCTATCAATGCTTTCAACATGGAAGTGAACAAAGTGAAGAACCAGTTCACCGGTGCTTATGACGAAGTGCCGAAAGTTCAGCGCGACTACAAAAAGCATGGCGTTGGCAGCATAGTAGTAGGCGATGAGAACTATGGCGAAGGCAGCAGCCGCGAGCACGCAGCAATGGAGCCACGCCACCTGGGTGTGAACGTGATATTGGTGAAGAGCTTCGCCCGTATCCACGAGACCAACCTGAAAAAGCAAGGTATGCTCGCCATCACCTTCGCCGACAAAGCAGACTACGACAAGATACAGGAAGACGATAACATTGATATCAACGGCCTAACAACATTCGCTCCCGGCGTGCCATTGACAGTCGTATTAAACCACGCAAACGGCATCAGCGAAGAAATAATCGTGAACCATACCTTCAACGATCAGCAGATAGAATGGTTCAAAGCCGGTGGCGCATTAAATGTTATCCGCAGGGATGTAGCCGCCGCTGTGTAATGGAATTATAGAATGATAAAAGAAAAGAGCCACATATTGTGTGGCTCTTTTCTTTACTGATATTGTATATAAATCGGCTTCGGATACAACTTCTTCAATACCTCTTCCGGCGTCATAATAGTCTTCCATGGCGGTGTTTTGATGTCGTTCTTATAGAATAGCTTAAACCCTGCAAACTGCACCGGCTCACGCACTACTGCCAGCTTGTACGAGTTCACCTTCTTCGCCGGGAAGCCCCATCCGTCCATATGTATCACCAACTGCACTTCAGGCGGCGTCTTTATATTCTTGTAGTTGGTCATCATGCCATTGGTGAAACGGTGGATCACAAATACTTTTGGCGGCAGGTTATGTTTCTTCACCAGTTCTGTAAGATGGTTGGTCACATAATTAATGTCAGCTGCATCAAATGTGCCTATAACAGTGCCCGGCTTCTTTCCCGATTTCATCGAGAACTCCGGGTCTATTGCTAAATGCACCTGTGGCATGGCGAGATAGGTATCAAGCAGTGGTATCTCCTGCTGCAACGTGCTCAAAGCCACTTGCACATCCAAGAACACAATGCCGTTTATTCTCTTAGCCAATTCCAGTGCTTTATCTATCTGCGTGAAAGGCATACGCGCACGATACATGCCGCTTTTGCCGGGTGCGCCTTGCGCGGTTACAGCTATATAATGTATGGCAGGCATTACGGGTGTTTGCGGATCTGCCTGCTCCCATTTCTTTACCTCACCTGCAAATTTCTTCAGCATTTCGTCAGGGGGCAATTCGCCAAGTATACCCATTTTCGTAGAGTAAAAGTTGCCATAATAGGCTATAATACGCTTGAATGGAAGTATAGCGCCCGGTAATGGATATGGCGTTTTGGGCGGCCATCCCAACTTAGGCGAATCATTCAACAAGTGCATTACTGCTTTATTGTACAAAGCAGTATCCAATACGGCAGGTGGTGCAGGGGGCGACGGTGGCGGAGCTGGCTGTGGGGCTTGCGCTAAGGCAGTTGTGTCCTTCTTGTTTTTTTTATTCTCTGCCGGTTTCTTTTGCCCGTTCGATGAATTGCAGCCAAGAAGCATGAGCAGAGATACCAGGTACAGGTTAAGAAAAGGTATTCTCAAATAATGGGTTATCATTCTGTTGTAAATGAGATTTTATTTTTGTTTGTTAAAAGTATTTTATTTAATTTACAAATGAATCTGCTGGCATTTATTTCCATGCAGTTTTGCTAAAGGTAAGGGTGATTATCCAAATATGCGTAAACTATATCACATAAAGAACTTTATAGAATGGCATGCTTTCGGGGTGTGCTCCGCTATCGGCGATAGGATAGGGGTGGCTACTTCGCGCATACGTTTGTGGTTCATTTATATCTCTTTTCTTACGCTGGGATCTCCTGTTATCCTCTACATGGTGCTCGCTTTCTGGATGAACATCAAGCGTTACATCCTGCTACGCAGGAGGAACCCGCTGCGCTATCTGTAATCCTCTTCCCGATAAATGTTGTACTATTACACTATAAACCACGCAACTGTGTATGCCGCGTTTCTGGGAGCAACATAAATTAAAAATACTTTCCTTTATTATTGCTGTTTATAGCCTGCCGCTGCACTTCAGCCGTGCGCTTCCCTATTCATACGACGGCGGCTGGATGACTTCCCTGAACCTGGCAATAAGGGATCATCTCGTTTTCGGCAGGGATTTTGTTTTCACTTACGGGCCATTGGGATTAATCAGCACACGTTGCAATCTATACACCAGTAATTTCCTTTTCCTGGTCGCTGACCTGTTTTTTGCTGCCGGCTGTTTTCACTTTATCTATAACTATGTAATGCGGCACAAAGGCTGGTTCTGGCTGGCTTTGGTAGCAATGCTTATTTTCCGCACTACCGCTTTCTCGCAGTGTTTGTTTGTGATCTTTATCATTTATGCTGCACTTAACTTTCTGAATAATTTCAGGAGCTATTTCGAGTTAGGGTACTTTGCTGTGGCAGGTGTCTTGTTGTTCTTTATCAAGATCAATTATGGAGTCCTTGTCATTGCTGCGCTTTCGGTTTTTGTGGTCATGCTTGCCATTACAAGTTATCGCAGGCTGCTGTTCCTGCTTTTGGTGTCCGGTGGGTTGTTTGCAGCTATTTGTTTCACCACACATATAGATATCGCTGGCTACCTCAGGTATAGCTTAACAATGGCAGCGCAATATGATGAGGCGGGGTACTGGCCAATTAAGCGAAAGGAGTTCATTTATCTTTCGGGGTTGTCTGTGCTGCTGGTCCTTGTCGGTGTTCTTTGCTATTATTTATACCGGAGCTGGAGGCAAAAAACATTCGATCGCAACAAATTGCTGTTTCTGGGCTGTATAGGGGCAACAACTCTTGTGCTATACAGGAATGCATTTACCCGTGCCGATTTCTATCATTATGGCGAGTACTTTGCTACAATGCCTTTTTGGGCGCTGACGATAGTTGTGTTGTGTGGTTTGCAAAAACACGTTTTGCCACGCGTTGTCGTTGTGGTTTTTGTCCTAGTTTCATCCTATAACCTCATGTCGCCTGATATAACCGATGATACACTTCTTCCCAAACTAAAAGCTAATTACTACCTCGCCTATTATTCGCCGCTGGAGTATGTGAAAGGGATTTTTGAAAAGCGCGAGAAGGCGATGGACCCGATACGTTTGCTGGATAAGGATAAGCTGGAATACATTGATAAAAAGACCATAGACATTATACCATGGGAAGTTGAATTGCTGCATTACCACGATCTTAATTACCATCCCCGCCCAATGCCTGTTACCGGCGGCTATGCAGGTGTGTTTGATTCATTGAACGCAGATTTTTTCACTAAACCTGGCCGGCCTGAGGTGGTGATGATCCAGAATTTCCCTATAGACTATAAGTATTTCTTCTGGGAAGAATCGAGGAGCAAAACAGCGTTGCGGCTCAATTACCGCTATATCGATTATGCAAGGGTCAACAATTGGAGCGGCGCGCTGAAGGATGGTTACTTCGATACTTACCTGCTGCTGCAACCCAGGGGCGACAGCCAGGTGCAGCCGCAGTTTGAAAAGATAGCCACCCAAACGCTGAAGCTGGGAGATACCCTACACCTCAATTATGCGCCGGACGAAGCCATATACATTACCGCCCATTTTGAATACACGTTTCAAGGCAAGCTCCGGAGGATGTTCTACCAGCCACCTAATCTGAATGTTGCCTTCAGGTACGAGGATGGCGGTATCAGCGATTACCGTGCATCAATACCTTCCTTAAAAGACCCCGCGCTGGCAAACAAGGGCATCCTTACACAAGAAGAGATGATGTACTTTTTTGCAGGAGATATAAAGGGCTGCCGGAACATAAAAGCTATCTGTTTCCACCCTATGACGGATGGTTTTAAGCCTGATTTTACCATAGAGCTGATGAGGCTTAAAAATTATTAGCGGCCTGCCGTAGGATGGTTTGTTACAAACTGCCATATATTTATTAACCTCTAATTATAATGTATTAGAAACTGAAATCAGCAGGCATAAAAGTCTGGCAAATTCTAATATATTCTTTTCAGAAAGTTTTTAAAAATACCTATCTTGCAACGTAGAAAACAAATCCAAGGCTATGTTACATCGTTTAAGGATACCCTTACTGACCATCTGTGCCTGCCTGCTAGTGGTGGGGGCTTGCAAGAAACAAATGAGCTCGGATGACCCGCTGCCGGATACCTACTTTCCGTGTGTGGTGATAAGCAGCGATAATTTTGTGCTATACGGCCTCAACCCGGCTACATTGGAAAGGCTGTGGGAGTTCAGCATGCCTTCCGATACGTTCGCCGTGCCGGCTAATGTTAAGATATTGAAACCATCACCACTTGTTTATGGCGACTTTATATACCAGGCGGCGGTGAACTCCGACACCATCTATAAGATCAATGCCAAAACAGGCAAGCTGGTAAAGAAAATGTGGATAAACGATGGCCATACCACTGTTTCCCCGCCTGCTCATTACTTTACCGTGATGGGCACGCCGATTGCTGATGGTAAAATGATCTATGTGCCCACAGCTAATGGTGTTGGTCCGGGCGGTACTTTATTTGCTATAGATACGGGTACTGCGGCAGTACAATGGAAATTTGTTTGCCCCGATGGTTCTCCGTTTGTGTCCGCGCCGGTAATTTATAAAGACAAAATATACATAGCATCGCAGGGCATTGCCAATAACGGGCACATATATGGCCTGAGTAAAGCAAATGGCCCTGATGGGTCGGGTAATCCGCTGTGGGATTATCCGGGTTTAGGTTTGTCTGATACGACCAACACGTTCAATTCGTCCCCAACCATCAGCGATCCGTATATATACGTGGGTGGTTATACCGATAGCAATGTTTATTGCATATACCTCAATCCGCCACCATCGGCTACTACACCGCCGGTGCCTGAGTTTGGTAAACTACGCTGGACATACAAGACCAATGGCAACATCCTTAGCTCTCCGACAGCTTATGCGGGCATGTGTATAGTTGGCTCTAACGATTTCTATGTACACTGCATAGACTCGCAGACTGCTATTGCACGGTGGAAGTTCAAGACAGGCAGCCAGATCAACTCATCGCCCATTATCAGCAACCAGGTTTGCTACATAGGCAGCTACGATTACGGCCTGTACGCCATCAACATCCTCAATGGCAAGCAGAAGTGGAAGTTCCCTACTACGGGCCTGGTTAAATCGAGCCCGGTGCCTTATAAAGGTAACGTGTATATTGGCAGCTACGATGGCTACATCTACAAAGTTGACTCAGCCTTTGGTACGCTGCAAGCCAAGTTCAAAGTAAATGGCAATATCCAATCTTCGCCTGCGGTGCAGGATTACTCCGGTATCCAGTATAACAGCGGCGTGAGCGGCCATAATACCAGCGGGAATAACAACTAAAACCACCTCATTTATCTTAGAAAGGCTGTCGGAAAGGCAGCCTTTCTTTTTTACCCTGGTGACCACCGAACTATTGCTCCTCCGTCACTTATCCCCGGCAGCCTTATGATGGATCCTGAAGATCCTGTTGAACATAGGGTTGAGCGTTGGACGGTCATCGCCAAGCAGCACACCCCATTGCTTAAAATGCTCGCATTTGTCGAAAATGATCTTGAGCAGCGCCATTACCGGCAGCGACAGGAACATGCCTGTTATGCCCGCCATTGCGCCGCCAATAATAATGCCCACTATACTGGCGAGCGCATTTATCTTCACCTTAGAGCCTACTATGCGTGGCATCAGTATGTTGTTATCCAGGAATTGCACAAAGGCTATAGTGCCCAGCACTGCCCATATCTGCCACATCTCCTGCGATGTGGTCAATGTAAGCAATACCCCTATGAGGTTGCCGATGAGCGCCCCCAGGTAGGGGATGAGGTTGAGTATGGCAAATATGACGCCGATGAGTATTGCGTGCTTAATACCTAGTAGCAAAAGTATACCGCCCAGCAGCACAGTGAGGTAGGCAATTTGAATGAGCAGGCCAACAAGGTAGTACTTTACCATTACCTGCGTTTCATTCACCACCTCGGCCACTTTGGGGTGCGCATCCTCGCTGAACCACAGGTACACGAACCGCAGCAGCAGGTGCCGGTAATAGATCATCAGGAATACATAGATGGGCATAAGGCCCAGGAATATGAATATGCTGGTTAACGATACCATTGCGCCCTGCAGGTATTTGCCGGCATTATTGCTTACATTATCTATCTGCTGTTTCAGTGCGGCCGATAGCTGGGGCATGCTGTAATTTGTTTTGGCGGCTATCCAGTTGCTGAGTGTGGCCCAGTGCGCCAGCAGGTTTTGTTTTATGGTTTGGATATCCCTTGCAAAATGGCCGATCTGCCACGACAGAAAAACCGCAATGCCGCCTACTATAATAAAAGACAAAATGATACACAGGGCGATGGACAATACCTCTGGCAGGTGGCGCCTTTTCAGCCAGCGGAAAACGGGCATCAGCAGCAGGGAAAGAAAAAATGCCATGAGCAATGGCATGAGCACGCTTTGGCCAAGAACTACAATTGCCCCAGCGGCGCAAAGCCCCAGTACCTCTATTGAACGGCGGACGGTTACAGGCAGATTTTCCATGCTAAGAATTTATTAATCAATAAAAAATGTGCCATAAGGTTTGGTTATGTTTCCTGCAGTTGGGGGTGGTTGTGACCCCGGTTCTCTTCAAGTGAAAGGTATAATTTCCGTGTAGTGCCGTTTTTGGTACATATTTTTTATTAAATGTGAGTGTAATGCGCTATGGGATTATGTTATGTTTTTTATTTTAAGGTATAAAGGGGTATAAAAGGGTATATTTATACCCCCCAAAGGTATAATTATACCCTAAAAAGGTATAATTATACCCTGCGTTTCGAGGTTTTTGGGACCAATAATCATCCCTCCGCCAAACCCAGGATGAGTACCCCCGCCACGGCGAGGCAGGCAGCAAAGAGCGGCCACCGCCAAGGGGCAGGCAGAAGTTCACGATGCAATCTGTCAAAGAGCTTACCCGGAATTTTGGGTGGTTATGAAGTAAAGTTACGAAATGGGGCCAGGGGGTTCCAAATCTATTTTCCTTGACGGTACTGAAACGGTACCGTGACGGTATTTTGACTTTTTGAAAGCCGCTATGGTAGCGGGTTTGGTTTATGAATATTTGTTTTTGCAACGCATGATCGGCGCGAGGTTATTGGCAGGCTCGAAGCAAATTTGTGGGCACAATTGTCTGCACTAAGATTTATAGGATGAAAGGATGGTAGGATGCGTGAGTATAGCCCAACACGTTGAAAAGACTTGCTGCTTTGTTAGAAGTTGAAGAGATGTATCGTCCTGAAAAAAGTTGACACTGTTTACGGCTAATCCTAGCCTGTGTTTACAAAAATAAGTTAATCCTAAATACGCTTTACATTTGTTGGGCAG
>JAJNBJ010000038.1 GCA_021155965.1 Flavipsychrobacter sp. | reverse complement strand
AAATACAGCTGTTGCAACGATCGGATCATCAACCGGTATCGTTACAGGTGTATCAACCGGCACAAGTACTATATCTTATACAATTACTAATGGCTGCGGGACAGCTGCTGCAACAACAATTGTGACTGTTAGTGCAACACCTAATGCAGGCACTATTACTGGTACTGCTACGGTTTGTCCCGGTAACACTACTACACTAAGTAATGCAACAAGCGGTGGTATATGGACATCTGTAAATATCGCAGTTGCAACTATCGGATCATCAACCGGTATCATTACAGCTGTGGCAACAGGTACAACTACTATTTCCTATACAGTTACCAATGGCTGCGGAACAGCAGCTGCAACAAGGGTTGCTACTGTGAGCCCATTGCCAAATGCAGGTACTATATCAGGTGCAGCAGCGGTTTGCCCCGGGTCTTCAATAACACTTACAAACAGTGTTTCTGGCGGCACATGGAGCAGCAGCAATGCAAATGCAACCGTTTCAGCAGGTGGTGTGGTAACAGGTGTAACAGCCGGTTCAAATACAATCAGCTATACCGTAACCAATTCATGCGGAACGACGGTCACAACTAAACCTTTGACAATCAGCCCTCTGCCAAATGCAGGCAGTATATCTGGTGCTTCGGTAGTTTGTGCAGGTTCCTCAATAACACTTACAAACAGTGTTTCTGGCGGCACATGGAGCAACAGCAATGCAAATGCAACAGTTTCGGCAGGTGGTGTGGTAACAGGTGTTACAGCCGGTGCAAATACAATCAGCTATACCGTAACCAATTCATGCGGAACGACGGTCACAACTAAACCTTTGACAATCAGCCCTCTGCCAAATGCAGGCAGTATATTTGGTGCTTCGGTAGTTTGTGCAGGTTCCTCAATAACACTCACAAACAGTGTTTCTGGCGGCACATGGAGCAGCAGTAATGCTAACGCAACAGTTTCGGCGGGCGGTGTAGTAACAGGCGTTACAGCCGGTGCAAATACGATCACTTATACAGTAACCAACTCATGCGGAACCGCAATCACAACACAACCATTGACAATAAGCCCGCTGCCAAATGCAGGTAATATAATTGGTGCATCCAGTGTATGTGTTGGTTCATCAATAACGCTATCTGGTGTAGTAGCCGGTGGTTCATGGAGCAGCAGTAATGCAAATGCTACTGTTTTTGGTGGTGTAGTAACAGGGGTTGCAGCTGGTACAAATATGATCAGCTATGCAGTCACTAATTCATGCGGCACAGATGTAACTACCAAAACAATAACCGTAAACCCACTGCCAAATGCGGGTAGTATATCCGGTGCTTCGGGTGTGTGTTTAGGTGCTGCAATATTATTGACAAATGCAATAACAGGCGGAACGTGGAGCAGCAGCAATAATGCTATAGCTACAGTTTCGGATGGTATTGTTACAGGAGTAGCGTCAGGTACTATAACCATCAGCTATGCAGTAACTAATATGTGCGGAACGGACATTGCAATAAAAGCAATAACGACCAACCTGCTTCCTTTAGTGCCCGTTATTTCTACACAATCACCTTTAACTGTTTGTGTGGGCACGATGTATCAGAACTTTGGTGCCGCTACGCAACCACCTGTAAACGTTACTTACAAATGGACTGCGGTTAAAGCTGCCATTTGGGCACAGGGAGCAACTCATCAATATGCCCTTGTGAATTTTAATACAACCGGAATTGCCTATGTTACATTGAATGCCGTTGCTACAGGTACCGCATGTGCGAATAAATCCACAATTGCGATCAATGTAGGTACAAATGCAGCCCACATAGCTGAAGTTTCTTACTTCAATAGCCACTTTGTATGTACACCGGCTAGTGAAGACTCATACCAGTGGGGATATGATAATGCCGTTACATTGGACTCTACTATTCTTAATGGTGAGATCAACCAGGATTATTTAAATACAAGCCCTGATTTCTTCAATAAGCATTATTGGGTTATGACCAGGCTTGGCGATTGTTTACAGAAAACATACTACCATACGCCAACAGCAATACAAAATATAGACAACGCAAACAGCATTACTGTTTATCCGAATCCTGCTAGCGACATCGTTAATATAGTGATCAGTTCTTCGGTTCATAGTAATGTACAGATCAATGTATTGAATATGCTGGGACAGACTATCACAACAGCTGAGACAACTAATGGTACAGTCACCATTGGCATAGCGTCCTTACCGGTAGGTTCATACCTGGTTGCCTGTTACCAGAATGGTATTAAGATAGCAACATCAAGGTTCATCAAAAACTAACACACTATAATTTTAACTTTTAAAAATATAAAAATGAAAAAACTATTATTAATGTTGATCGCTACCGGTGGGGCATTATCAACATTCGCACAAACTCCAAAATCTAAAAATTATACTAAGGACGCCGATCTGTCGAGGTGGGTCATTGACCTCAATCTGAAAGGAGGCGGGGCCTCACAGGAATTTAAAACCGCAAATTCCACACCAAACTATCTGAATGGCTTGAATATGAGTACCGGGCAATTAAAGTTCAAAAACGGCTACTCTTTTGGTGGTGACTTGCAATTAGGGTTCTTTGTTGGCAAAAAACGCCATTTCGGCCTTGGGACAGGAATTATGTATATGTCCCAGCATGGTGATGCGGTACTCGACAACTACCATGTAGAATACCAGGCAACAGACGGTACCGGTAATATTTTCAGGCAGGTGGTAACAGGTAATATAAGGGAAGAAATAAGGTCTTCAATAATAAACGTGCCAGTTGTATTGAAGTATAAAAACCGGTTTTCGAAACATTGGGGCTTTACAGCAGATGCAGGCGCTTTGATAAACGTGCAAATGAAGAACAAATCTACTACCCGCGCGTCCTTCGATCATGAAGCTACCTACCGGTTTGAGAATAATGATGGCGGCGGTAAAACATCTGTATATGACTATTCACCTACCCCATCACAAAATAACTGGTTCATTACTAAAGCTGAATTTCTGCAAAACAACCCCAATGGTGATCTGCAGGATTATTTCAGTAAAAAGCGCGCACTTGGGTACAACGTGGGTGAAGGATTAACTCCAACTAACACCACAGGTAAAACATCTTACAAAACACCTTCAGTAGGGTTGTTAATACAACCATCGCTGAATTACTTCCTGTCTGATAATGTAGCGCTTAATATTGGGGCATACTATATGTTCCAGCCTTTTAAAAATGACGCGCAAAATAATTACCGCCTTACCGACGGCAATGGCAACTACAGTTCTGTGCTCAATAATGTCACAGAAAGTAAGAATCAGGCTTATGGCATGAATGTAGGTGTCCGCATCTTTCTGGGTAAAAAACGCGAACCCTTAGTTATCACTTCAATTGACCAAAAGCCGCCAACACAATGTGGCTTATGTGATGGTAGTATTGCACTTAATGGCCTTACTCCTAACCAACAGGTAACGGTTGATTATAGCTTAAATGGTGCTAAACCTAATGTATATACTACAACAGTTCAACCCAATGGCCAGGCAAATATTGCCAACCTTTGTGCAGGTAATTATACCGGTATTGTTGCAAAAATAAACAGGAAAAACGCAAATGGTAAAGATGTGACACTTTCTGAACCTAAACTGAGCATCTCTTCTCAAAAAGCTGTAAACCCCACTGCAGCCGGATCGTGTAATGGTTCTGCTACGTTTGAAGGTTTGTATGCAGGCAAGTCTGTAACAATTAATTACAAACTTAATGGCAACGACCAGGCAGTTTTTACGGGCATAGCAAATTCAGACCGGTCGATAACAATGAGCGACCTGTGTGAAGGTACCTATACCGGCATAATGCTCACCAGCAATACTTGTACAACAAAAGGTGATGATTTTACACTTGCTGCACCCACACCCACACCACCACCACCACCGCCTGTAGTTGTAGTCGAGCCGGTTGATATGTCCTCTACTGTATTATTTGAGTTTGACAAATCTGTTATTAACAGCGAATACTATCCTGTACTTAATAAAGCCATTACAGAGATGAAGGATGATGAATATATAGTTATCAGGGTAGACGGACATACTGACATTGTCGGAACAGACAATTATAATCAAAAACTTTCCGAAAGACGTACACAAGCTGTAAAAACATATTTGATAAAAAAAGGTGTTAAAACAGATCGTATAAAAATGTACAGTCATGGAGAAAACAAACCTGAAGGAACAAACGCGACAGATGAAGGCAGAAGGCTAAACAGGCGTGTGGTACTAATAACAAGCAAAAAATAAATAAACTACCGCATATAATAACCTTGATTTTAAAGAGTTGCATTTTAAGATAGGATCTCAAACAAATGAGGTCCTATCTTTTTTAATTGACTGTATCGAAAAAACTGTCTAACTAAATTTTTACCGCTTCGAATAAAAGACAAATACATTGAAAACATGTGAATAATGTAACTCTTCCCTTTAATTCTATAATATTTATTGTTCCCGGATGGGCATCTTTGCAACGTAATAATTCTGTTACAAATTCAATCAAAAAATAAATGTCAAATACAACAACAGTAGAAGAGGTAGTAATACCAGCAACAGAAACAATAATACCAACAGTTGCTGAAACACCGGTAGTTATTACCGCTGCTACGGCTGTGGCAACAGAAAAAATAGCTCCCGTACAGGGTAACTGGAATGAGCAGAAAGGCAAGCTTAAAGCACAGTTCACAACATTAACGGATGCCGACCTGCATTATGAAAATGGCAAAATGGACGAAATGTTCACGAAGATCCGGTTGAAAATTGGTAAAACTAAAGAAGAACTAGTGGCAATAATTGCGGCCCTTTAATACCTTTTGACAATACCTATCGCCAGACTCCTGTCTGGCGATACTTTTTTTGCTTGAATTACACAAAACGATGAATTATACAACCTTTTAAAGAAATTATATAACAATCTCCACCTTAAATAAGCATACCTTTATAAAGCTTTCATTTCTCTTATCACAGAACGGTTAGTCTGCATACATTATTTCCCCTTTATAAAGCATATTTGAAGATACATATAAAATATATGGTGAGCGCGCGCTGTAAAACGGCGGTGAAAGAAGAATTGAAGAAACTCGGACTGCATTTTATAGTCGTTGATCTTGGTGAAGTAGATATCATGGAAGATATTACTGCTGAGCAACGCGAACAATTGAGAACGGCATTGCATATTTCCGGACTTGAATTAATGGACGATAAAAAAGCCATTTTAATTGAGAAGATAAAAAACACAATTATCGAGATGGTTCACCACTCTGATGGTGAAAGCAATGTGAATTTCTCGGATTTCCTGAGTGAAAAATTGGATCACAATTACACTTACCTGGCAAATCTGTTTTCAGAGGTGCAGGGTACGACCATAGAGCAGTTTATGATCGCACATAAAGTAGAAAGAGTAAAAGAACTGATCATCTACGATGAATTGAATATGACAGAAATTGCCTGGAAGATGAATTATAGCAGTGTGGCACATTTGTCCAATCAATTTAAAAAAATAACTGGGCTTTCACCTTCCCATTTTAAGCAATTAAAGGATAAAAGAAGGACACCTATTGAAGACATAGGGGCCTAAAATAGTACATAATTTTAGCAGCCACACAAAACAGGAACAAATTGGAAATCACAAAGAAACGAGGATCTCAGTATGCCAGAAGCCTGATAGAAGCCAGCCTTGATCCATTGGTTACTATTAGCATCAAAGGGAAGATCACGGATATGAATGAGGCGTTGGCTAACATCACCGGCATATCTCGTGAAATGCTTACTGGCACTGACTTCTTCGACTACTTTACCGAACCGCAAAATGCACGTGATGTTTACCAGGAAGTATTTGCAAGAGGATCGGTTGCGGATTCGCCACTGACACTGCGCCACAAAGACGGAAAGTTAACAGATGTATTATTTAATGGGTCGGTTTATAAAGACGAGAAAGGAACGGTGTTGGGGGTCGTGATAGTTGCAAGAGATGTAACAGACCAAAAAAGGATTGAAAAAGAATTAATAGAAGCAAAAGTATTTGCTGAATTTGCAACGGGAATAGCAGAGGAAGCAAAAAATAAAGCTGAAAATGCGACAAGGATAGCAGAAGATGCGGTAAAAGCAAAACAGCAGTTTTTGTCAAATATGAGTCATGAGATCCGGACTCCTATGAATGCGATAATCGGGTTCACAAAAGTGGTTTTAAAAACTGATCTGTCGGCAAAACAAAAAGAGTATTTAACTGCGATAAAAATTAGCGGGGATGCCTTAATTGTACTTATTAATGACATATTAGACCTTGCAAAAGTAGATGCCGGAAAAATGACATTTGAACAAATTCCATTTAAAATGTCGTTGTCTATCTCTGCAATGCTACACTTGTTTGAGACTAAAATACAAGAAAAGAACTTAGCATTAGTTAAGGAGTATGATAACAGTATTCCAGAGGTACTGGTTGGAGACCCTGTGCGATTGCATCAGATCATCCTAAATCTTGTAAGTAATGCTGTAAAGTTCACAACAACCGGTAAAATAACAATAAATGTACGCTTGCTCAAAGAAGATGAAAATAAAGTCACTATTCAATTTGCAGTTACTGATACTGGAATTGGCATTCCCGAAAATAAGATCGGGAAGATATTTGAAAACTTTCAGCAGGCATCCAGCGGCACATCAAGATTGTACGGTGGTACCGGATTAGGGCTTGCGATCGTCAAACAACTGGTTGAATCCCAGGGTGGAAGCATTAGTGTAAAAAGTAAACTTGAAGAAGGGTCTACGTTCAGTTTTACATTAAGTTTTGATAAAACAAAAGATAATGCTGAACCGCAAGCGGAAATTTTGGAATCTGACACAGAAGTTAAAAACATCAAAGTATTGGTTGTAGAAGATATTGCACTTAACCAGTTATTGATGAAAACACTTTTGGACGACTTCGGCTTCGAACGGGAAATAGCAGCAAATGGAAAAATAGCCATTGAAAAATTGGCAAATACATCTTATGACATCATTCTAATGGACCTGCAAATGCCGGAGATGAATGGATTTGAAGCTACGGAATACATTCGCAATACACTAAATTCAAATATCCCAATTATTGCACTAACTGCAGATGTAACCACTGTTGACCTGGCAAAGTGCAAGGCCGTAGGAATGAACGATTACTTAGCAAAGCCGGTTGACGAAAGATTATTATACCGTAAGATCATTAGTTTGGTAAAGAAACCTGCAATAGTAAATGTAAGTGAACATACTGCGAGTGGAAACAATGGAAGTGTGAAATTAAAATGTATTGATCTTAATTATCTCATGCAGCGTACAAAATCTAATCCGGCGTTAATGATGGAAATGATCGCTGCCTACCTGGAGCAAACCCCTCCCTTAATCAGCACAATGAATCAAAGCCATAAAGCTAAGGACTGGATATTATTAAATGCCACAGTACATAAACTTCTTCCGTCATTTTCAATAATGGGCATGAGTAATGACTCAATTGACACAGCAAAGAAAATTCAGCAATATGCCAGTACTCAGCAAGAGGCAGATGGAATACCCGGCCTTATATTGAAACTGCAAAATGTTTGTGAGCAGGCTTGTATCGAATTGGAAGAAGAGTTTAATGCAATCAAAAAAAACAATCCATGAACGAAGAAAAAGTAAAGATATTCCTGGTAGATGATGATGCCGTCTTCTTAAAATTGTTAGAAATTGAATTTCTTGAACATGATAGTTTTGTTGTTGAAACATTTTCCACCGGAGAGCTTTGCCTGCAAAACTTAGAAAGTAATCCCGATGTGATCATTCTTGATTATCACCTGGACGGCATTGTTAAGACAGCTATGAATGGAATGGCAACTTTAGATAAAATAAAAACGGCTAACCCAAACATTCCAGTTATAATGCTCTCTTCCCAGGATAAAATTGATGTTGCGATAAATTGCATGCACCACAAAGCGTTTGATTATGTGGTGAAAAGTGAAACTGCTTTCTTACGCTTACAGAATATTATCACGACAATTTTCCGTTATAAAAAAATGGAAAATCAATTGACATGGTATGTAGAAAGGATGTAGTCTATTGTTATTAACCCCTGTAAGATTTCGAATATCTATTATCCCAAACACCATTGAGCAAATAACATTACTGCCTTTTCCCATGGATGTCCAGTTAACTAATGAACAGGGGTTAGCACACTATCATTCAAATTACACTTCACAAACAAATTATATGGTATAGTGCAAGTCGCATTTTATGGCTAGCTAAATGTTTGAATGATGCAAATATTTTCAATAGTTGTGTAACACTTACTGTTTCACATATACCCATCTTTGCAGTGTAATAATTCAGTTACAAATTCAATTTTTAAATAGTTTCTTAAAAAGATAAGATCATGAAAAAGTATATTGTTCTAGCTATGATAGCTCTCAGTTTAGGCCACACGCCTGCATTTGCCCAGCAGGAGGTTAAACAAACCAAAAAAGAGGAAAAAGCTGAAAAAAAAGCCGATAAACAACAACAAAGGCTGAACGAAACCGAAGAAAAGTTAAACAAAAAGCAAAGCAAGGTTGATAAGAAGGAACGTAAAATGCATAAAAAACAAAGAAGGGTAAATGCTCAGCAAAGATCTATAAATTCACAAACTGAGAGCAAATAGTATCCGGTATAAATATTTGATAGTGCGAAAACAGGCTTTCCCTGTTTTCGCATTTCGTTTTTTGCAACCCATAGAAGTAATATGAATAATGTAAGTAATTTCTATAGTTGTGTAATGTTTACTGTTTGCATATGGCAGACCTTTACCAAGTGAAAAATACTTCACGATTAAACAACAGAAAAATGAAAAAGATACTGGTAGCATTAGTAATGATAGGAACGGCTTATAGCACGGCAAATGCACAATCATCGAAAGCTAAGGCATGCGGAGTAAAACAGGAGCAGGTTTGCAGGGTATCGAAAGATAAAAAAGCAGTTTCTTGCTATAAAACGCAATATGCGGAAAATTTCAAAGTGTGCAAAGGTGACCATGGCTATACCATCTGCTGCGAAACGCCTGGAGTATATAATTCAACGCATTACAATTTCGTGGCAAATAAAGCGATAAGCCAGAACAACAATCAAGATCAAAACATGTATCAATATACTGCTACAGCTAGTGATAATATGGCAGTTGATATGACAGTTCCGCAAAACCAGTCTTATGTAAATACTACATACAA
Organism: Flavipsychrobacter sp.; assembly: GCA_021155965.1. GTDB lineage: Bacteria > Bacteroidota > Bacteroidia > Chitinophagales > Chitinophagaceae > Nemorincola. The sequence continues at coordinate 14,479 of JAJNBJ010000038.1, read as the reverse complement.
CATCTACAGCAACAGTTACACATATAGAGGCGGAAAAAAGGCATGCTATATGGGTAATAATGTAGCTGCAAGCAATCGTGCGCCTTATGAGGGTTGTCCAAGTCCCCAGTCTGAAGGCCCAGATGTGAACAAACAACGCAACCTGAATGCAAGTAACCCCACAAATATGCCACCATTAGCTGGCCAACCTAAATAAACATACCAGAATAGCTTAACAATATGGAATCACCTTCTAAAATACCTTTTTATGCGAAAGCAGCGCTAATGTTTATTAGCGCTTTTGCTTTCGTGTTCACTATGTATATCGGCCAGGATATTATAATTCCCATCGTATATGCAACCGTAATAGCCATTCTATTGAACCCTTTGGTCAATTATCTAACCAGGAAAAAAGTAAATCAGATAATTGCTATTTCAATAGCGGTGACGCTGGCAATTATAGTTGCGCTCGGTGTTGTTTACATTGTTTCCTCGCAGGTAACTATGTTTAGTGAAACGTACCCGCAATTAAAAATAAAATTTGATCTGGTCAGTACAGAACTGGTGCATTGGAGTGCTGAGAAATTCAATATTCGTGAGTCAAAGATACTTGCCTGGCTAAAGGAAACACAAAGTAAAGCCATCGGCAATTTTGCTATCGGAGAAAGCCTTACTGAAGCCGGGCGAATTATAGTGACCGCTGCATTACTACCGGTATATCTATTTATGATCCTTTATTATAAAACGCTGCTGCTGGATTTTACCCGTAAACTTTTTATTTCTGAACACCATATCGCCGTGGCACAAATATTAGTTAATTCTAAAAAAATTATTCAAACCTATTTAGTTGGCCTGTTCTTTGAAATGATAATTGTTGCTATACTAAATTCAGTGGGCTTGTTACTGCTTGGAATTGACTATGCTATTATACTCGGCATTACCGGCGCTATCCTTAATATCATCCCCTATATTGGCGGTATTGTAGCCACTGCAGTGCCTATGGTCATCGCTTTTGTAACGAAAGACTCTGCGATCTACCCGGGCCTTGTCTTTGTTGTTTACATCTTCATCCAGTTTATTGATAATAATTACATTATTCCCAAAATCGTTGCATCACGGGTACGAATTAATGCGCTCATCTCAGTCATTGTAGTTTTAATTGGTGGTGCATTGTGGGGTATCCCGGGAATGTTCCTATCTATTCCATTAACCGCTATTATCAAAGTAATATGTGATCATATTGAACCATTGAAACCTTGGGGATTTCTTCTGGGAAATATTGTTCCAACCACATCCACAATTTCTTTTATCAAATATAAAAAGTAGATTAGCTCTAACAGAAACGGTCATTCCTGTAGATGTAGATATTATCTTAGTAAAAGTAAATAATCACAGGCAGAGCTTTACGTGTTACCCCGTTCAGTGGGATATCTTTCATTTCGCAGGATATTGGTTGTATTATGAAGTGAGGTTTTAGTATTGCCACACGCGTAATTATAAACTGAAACAAATGTAGTGGCATAGCTTGTGTATAACTAAAAGAGAGCGCTACAAGTAGCACTCTCTTTTGCTTGAAAATTATTGAGTTTTTACTTCCTTCTGCGCCCGGAATGCCAGCGTCCTTCCTTCCAGCTATGTCCACGCTTTGATTGGCGCCAATGCCCAGACTTGTACTTGTCTCCACGATGAGGTGGTTGCGCCCAGCGCCCGCCGTTCGCTTCATATTTTCCATTACGTTGCTGCCAGTCTTCCTCTATCCATACATGTTGTGGCGTAGGAGCGGCAATACGAACATGTACCGGTGGTCTCGGAGGTTGCACATTTACATATATCTGTGCAGAAGCTGAGTAAATACCGCAAGACATTACAACAGCAAACACTAACAATATTCTTCGTGTTCTTTTCATTGATAAAAATTTATTTTGCCGCTACCGGCGGTACAGTTGTGAATAAAATTCACATTGCAAAGGTGCACAGTATTGATTGGGTAAACGTTATAACATTTACAGTATGTCTTACATCATTCACGTGTTTTTAGAAATAAAACCAATAGTGAAATGTATGAATGTTACAACTTAATGATCGAGTTGTGTAACACTTACTTGCTAGTATCGTTACACCTTTGCAATGTGAAAAGTAATTCACGCTAAAAACTAGACAATGACAAACATAACTGAGTTAAAAGGCTCCTGGAACGAAACGAAAGGAAAGCTGAAACAAAAATTCGCAATGCTCACAGACAATGACCTATTACTTGTAGAAGGAAAAAACGACGAACTGCTAGGCAGGTTACAAACCAAACTTGGTAAAACAAAAGAACAAATACACAAGATCATTGCCGAATTGTAAGATTGTACATTATTACAGAATAAAACTATTTAACAATCATAAACTTAATAAAAATGAAAAAAATAACATTAATACTTACCGCTCTCTCATTAATAACAACCGCTGCCATAGGACAAGAAAGCAACTCCCTAAGTTCTTTAGATTACCGAGATCACCTTGTATTCGGACTGAAAATTGGTGCTAACTATTCAAATGTATATGATGCAAAGGGTGATGCATTTACAACTGATCCTAAATTCGGAATGGCATCGGGTGCTTTTGCGGCCATTCCTTTTGGCAGATATTTAGGAATTCAGCCTGAAGTACTATTTTCTCAAAAGGGGTTCCGCGCTTCCGGTAGTATACTTGGGGATACGTACGAATTCACGCGCACAACAAGTTATATTGATGTGCCACTATTTTTGGCCTTTAAGCCCGTAGAAATGTTTACCCTGTTAGCAGGACCCCAGTATTCGTTCCTCATCCAACAAAACGATAAATATACAAATGGCCCCAACAGCATCGTTCAGGAAAAACAATTCAGCAATAATAATCTGCGAAAAAATATGCTATGTTTTGTGGGAGGATTTGATGTAAATTTCTCACATATTGTACTCAGCGCCCGTGCAGGATGGGACGTACAGAGCAATGACGGTGATGGCACTTCTACAAACCCACGCTACAAAAATGTATGGTACCAGGCTACAATAGGGTATCGGTTTCATTTTTGACATGGAGACGATAAAATACTTTAAACCGACTAATTAATTCAAATATTTTATGAAAATAGTATACTCTTCAGTTCTCGCTTTAGTTCTTTTTCCCTATCAACATATCCTCACGATAGCCCGGTTATGTTCACTTTTGCAACTTCATAATAAATAAATTCATCTCACTATTCAAATATAATGATCATGGGAAATCTACTTTACATCATCGCTATTATCCTTATTATCGGATGGCTCATTGGATTCGTTGGATTTGGCACTGGAGGCCTCATTCATATCCTGTTGGTAATCGCACTTATTACGGTGATACTACGGATCATCCAAGGGCGGAAAATACTTTAATATCAATTACCGATAAGGCAGGCAAGCTAAAAAATTAGCTTACCTGCCTTGTGTATTACAATTAAATTTCAAAAAGAATGAATCTCAAAAAAGAATGGTTCGAGAATAGAAAAATACTGCACGCATTTACAGATAAGTTCTCTGCAATTATCGGCAATATTACCTGCAATCCGTTAACATTTATAATAGCATGTGTCAGTATTCTACTTTGGTGCGTTTTCGGCGACCTATATAACTATTCTGCTGTATGGGAAAAAGTAATGACGGCAATAGTCTTCCTGATGATCTTCATCATTCAACAGGCTCAAAGCAAAGATACACTGGCACTACAATTGAAACTTAATGAGCTTATAGCGGCTACTAAAGGCGCAAGTAACAGGGTATTGAATATTGAAGATATGACGACTGCTGAATTAACATTATTAAAGAACTTTTATTTAAAACTAAGTGAACTCTCAGAAAAAGACGGACACTTTGGCGCTTCACATTCCATTGATGAAGCCAAAAAAAATGAAGCATTTAAAGAAGCGTAATGGTTGCCACTCGTCCTCTATAATATGAATCATGTAAATTATTCAAGGAGTTCTGTAATGCTTATCAATACGATATGCCCAACCTTTACAATATAAATACACAAACAATGTTAGCCCAACTGCAATCGCAAAAACAACAATACAGATTTTTGCCGCAACAAATAGAACTGTTGAATATATTCTTCCTCAATTCATTAGAGCTTCAGCAAAAAATGAAGAATGAACTGGAAGAAAATCCATTTCTGGATATCCACGAGGATAGTGAGACAGAAGAAGCTGACGCAAGATCATCCAAGGATGATGTGCAGGATTTTGAGTCTTCAGAAGAATATATGTATGATGATAATCCTGATCACAGGTCCGAGCACCAGAACTATTTTGATACTGCTATCGCGCCTTCTTTGGCTATTGCTAATGTTGTTACTTTCAAGGAAGATGCCAAACAACAGTTACGTTTACTGAAAATCAGTGACAAAGATACTGCTAAGGCTGAGTACATAATCGACATGCTTAACCCGCAAGGGTTCCTGGATCGCACATTGAATGAAGTGGCAGATGATATGTCTTTCTTTTTTCAAAGTATAGTAGACGCAACCACGATCACGCGATTACTCACAATAGTTCATTCACTTGATCCGATAGGCATCGGAACACGCAGTATAAGGGAATACTTGTTGTTGCAACTGTACAGCAGCAATACAAAAAGCCTTCAGGTGACACGCGCTATATTCCTCCTGGAGCATCATTACACTGACTTGATGCAACGTAAATTTGAAAAATTGAACCATACTATAAAGGTAAATGATGCAGAAATGAGACAAGTATTAACCCTTATCGGAACCTTAAAATTTCACCCTGTAAGAGATGCATACCAACATGATCCGAAGCAAACCATAATACCTGATTTTATCATTACAAATTACGGTGGTACCGTCCAGGTAAATTTATTTTCAAGCAAAGCAGGTTCTGTATTTGTAAACCAATCGCTCTATGACCAGCTTGCCAATCATATAAGCAGCAAAGACAAAATGGCTTCACAATATGTAAAAAGCAAGTTAAACAGCGCCAAGTGGTTCGTAAACGCGATAAAACAAAGAGAAGATACAATGATGCGCATTATGCAATGCATTGTAACGATCCAGAAAGAATATTTTATGTATGGAGACATAAAATATCTGAAACCGATGGTTTTAAAAAACATATCCGAGGTATTAGGATTAGACATTTCAGCTATATCGAGGATTACGGGTAATAAATATGCAGACACCCCTTTCGGACTAATTTTTCTTAAAAAATTATTTAGTGAGGGTATTGCAGATAAGAGTGGTGAAATAATCAGCAGTAAAGTGATCAAATCCTTATTGGTGGATGCAATAGAATTGGAAAATAAGAAGCAACCCTATACCGATCAGGATATGGTCAATATACTGTCTCTGAAAGGTTACAACATCGCCCGCCGTACTGTTTCTAAATACAGGCAGCAGATGCAAATGCCAACTGCGCAGATCAGGGCAGTTTGGGCATAAAGTTGAGTCAATAATTTTTATTTATATCCACACAAACAACCTAATATGCACACAATACTTGTAGTAAGCAACAATACCGATAAACGTATGCTATTGACGAGTTTTCTCACTGGAAAGAATTATGTTGTATCCGGCAGAGAGAATGGACATGCCACTATGCAGTGGCTAAAAAGGAATAAACCAGACCTTGTTTTATGCGATCTCAAAATTGCTGATATAACAAGTATGCAATTACTAGGTAAGATAAAAGAAAAACAGCCCAATGCGATAGTCATTTTCACGGGAGAGAACTATGCTGAAGGAGCCACGGAAGTGTTACAATCAGGCGCGTATGCATATATTGCAGAGCCATTACTCCCTGATAAAATATCACACACTATTAAAGAAGCACTTTCACCACAACTGAAGGAAATTACAATCCCAGTTACTACTAAATGCAAAACGAAAGATACTGCTAAACAAGCTGGAGATTATTGTAACGAGTATATTACCGGTAATAGTATAGAGTTGACTGAGATCGCCCGGCAGGTAGAGCTTGTCGCGCCCACAAATTTCAGTGTTATCATCTATGGACAAAGCGGCAGTGGCAAAGAAGTAATAGCCCAGCAAATACATCGGAAAAGCAAAAGGGCTGACAAGCCATTTGTGGCTATAGATTGCGGTGCTTTAACAAAAGAACTTTCCGGAAGCGAATTTTTCGGGCATGAGAAAGGCTCCTTTACGGGTGCCTTTGATCAGAAAATAGGAAGCCTTGAATCAGCAAATGGCGGAACTATTTTTCTTGATGAGATCGGCAACCTGCCTTATGAGATACAAGTATCTTTGTTGCGTACGGTACAGGAGCGTAAAATAAGGCGTGTAGGTGGTAACAAAAATATAGATATTGATGTTCGTATTATTGTAGCCAGTAACGTGAATCTCTGTGAAGCTGCAAGAGCAGGAAAATTCAGGGAAGATCTATATCACCGTTTTAATGAATTCACTATAGCATTACCATCGCTGTGTGAACGCAAACAGGATATAATGCTTTTCGCGCACCATTTCCTAACACAGACTAATAAAGAACTTGAAAAGCATGTAAAAGGATTCAATAAGGAAGTTGAGCATATATTACTGAATTATGTATGGCATGGTAACATCCGGGAACTTAAAAATGTAATAAAGAGATCAGTTTTGCTTACGGATGGAGAACTGGTTGAAGTGAGATCATTGCCACCGGAGATAAGTAGTTTCTTAACACAGCATATTGAACCCGGAAATGGAATTGATCTAAAAGCAAATGTTGATACCCAGTTCTCATATATGATTAAAGGCTTGAATAACGAATATGACGTGATGCCCCTAAAAATACCACAAGCTAAAAAAGTAGCTTCCTTTGTATAATATTGCGAGATAGGAACCCCAGTACTCACTAACATACAAAAAATGAGTTATGAGTTAAGGTTTTTCGCCACCTTATAGATTTTCACCAAATCTTCAAAGATTTGGTTCGACATTTCCCCTGTCCACTCTACTAAATTCGAAAGCCACTACAGTAGTGGCTTTTAACTTATAACCTCAGAAATCACAGTGATTTTGCGGGTCATTGTGGTATCCGTATAGCTGCCGTTATTGGTAAGCGTGCCGGTAGCGTGCACGACTTTTACACCCCTCATTCGGTATCGTTACCTCTGAACCTATATTCGTGGTGGTTTGGGCGATGGCTTGCGATCCTCCTGCAAGCAAGAGGCAGGCCATAAAACCACCGCGCACCGACCTTTTGAGAAAATCATTTTTTTTATAAATGTTGTTGTTATTAAAGGTGGTAAAACGGTTATTTCTTATTCTCCAACTGTTGCATGCGTTGCATCAGTTCAACTACCTGTTGCTGCAGTTGCGCTATTTTCTGCTGCTGTTCGTTATTGGCATGCTGCTGTCTGGTAATGATCTGATGTTGCTCCTGCACTGCCTTCACCAATGGCACTGTGAACTCTGCGTATACCAGGCTATAGTTGTCTTTCCCGTTCTCTGGTTTGTGCAGGCCGTCAAAGTTATAGCCCGTTTGCAGCGCTGCCTGTTCCACCTCCTGCGCTATAAAGCCCGTGCGCACTATGGCATCTGCCGCTGGGTAGTTCTGCGCATTCATTTGTATAATAGTGTCCCTTACCCCTATATGCTTGTCATACTTTCGGTTATCAAAATTATAGGTCACCGGGCGCAGCTTCATTACAAAATCCAGCCCGGGCACATTTTCTTTAATATTCGTCTTAAACCGCCCGTCCGACACCGCCGAGAAGCCAACCTGGCCCTCAATCACCGATACTGAGCTGTTTCCTAGCCGCACTTTGTTACTGGCATTTACTGTGGCTGTATAACCAATTACAACCGCATTGCTGAGATTTCCCGCTGAAACATTTGCTGCAGTTCCAAGCCCCACATTTCGGTTACCCGTAGTGTTAGAAATGAGGGCGCTATTTCCAGCCGCAGTATTCTCCGCACCACTTGTATTATTTAAGAGTGCTATGTATCCGATCGCGGTATTCGCGTTTGAGCTTACACTGTTTTGCAAAGTTCCTACACCCACTGCAGTATTATATGAACCACTGGTGTTGTTTAAAAGACTGTTAAGGCCAAAGGATGCATTTTCGCTACCACTACTGTTATTTGCAAGGGCATTGAAGCCCGTGGCTGTATTGTCATTGCCTGAAGTATTGCCTGAAAGGCTGTTGCAGCCCATAGCGGTATTTTGCGTGCCGGAATTGGAACTATGAGAGAGGCTTTGAGACCCAAATGCCGAATTGAAAGAACCTGTACTCAACATTAAGCTTTGGTTGCCCATTGCAGTGTTATTGGATCCGGTTGTATTTGCCGTAATAGTATTATACCCAACAGCGGTGTTTGATGAACCTGAATTATTTGCACTTAGGCTGCTGTAGCCAACAGCGGTATTTTGATTGCCCGAATTAGAACCACCCGAAAGGCTCAAAGAACCTACCGCAGTATTGAAGGAACCTGAACTATTAGAAAGGCTGCGATAACCAATCGCAATATTGTCGGAACCTGAAGCATTGGCATTGAGACTTTGATAGCCTGTGGCCGTGTTCCTGGAACCCGTGGTATTTGAACCCAAGCTTCGCGATCCAACTGCCGTATTCTGGGTACCGGAACTGTTTATTGCCATGCTGATGTAACCTATGGCTGTGTTTTCAGACGCAGTATTTTGCCTCATGGCGTTGCTGCCGATAGCAGTGTTAAAATTTCCTCCGGTATTTGTAAGCAGACTAAAATAACCTATGGCTACGTTTTCTGAACCATTTATATTTGCGGACAGGCTCGAAGAACCAACTGCGGTATTATATAATCCAGTGGTGTTGCCTGAAAGACAGGCGTTTCCCACCGCGGTGTTGTCGCTGCCGGAAGAATTATTACTAAGGCTTCCGCTTCCCAAAGCAGTGTTATAGAAGCCATTGTTATTTTTCCAAAGACTGGATGATCCATATGCAGTGTTGCTTCCTCCTGAAGTGTTAGACCTGAGGCTGTAATAACCGGTTGCGGTATTTTCGGTACCGGTTGTATTAAGATGCATTGCCTGGAACCCGGTTGCGGTGTTCCTGTTACCTGACGTATTTGACGCGAGGCTATTGCTGCCCACCGCTGTATTCTCGGAGCCATTGTTATTATTCCAAAGACTGTACGATCCATATGCAGTGTTGCTTCCTCCTGAAGTGTTAGACCTGAGGCTGAAATAACCGGTTGCGGTATTTTCGGCACCATTTGTATTAAGATGCATTGCCTGGAACCCGGTTGCCGTGTTCTTGTTGCCTGATGAATTTGATGCAAGGCTATTACTACCCACGGCTGTATTTTCGGATCCATTATTCCAATAGAGACTGCTTGTACCCACGGCTGTGTTTCCTGCACCCGTGATATTGTTGGCGAGGCTTCCCGATCCGAATGCAGAATTCTCATTCCCGATTGTGTTGGCAGCCAAACTACCGTAGCCTATCGCAGTATTATCATTTGCTGTTGTATTCGCTACCATACTGTTTTTGCCTACGGCAGTATTGCGGGTTCCTGTTGTATTCGCAGCCATACTGCGGCTGCCCACCGCAGTATTGTCGTTGGCAGTGGTATTGGCGGCAAGGCTGTTCGTGCCCACAGCCGTGTTGTCGGTTCCGGTAGTATTGGTCACCATGCTCCTGTAACCGCTTGCAGTGTTTCTCTGACCACTTGTATTGGCTGCAAGGCTATTAGAACCAAATGCAGAGTTCTGATGGAGGCCGTTTACGTTCAAACTGAGGTAGCCCACAGCAGTATTGTCAGAACCACTGCCAGTGCTGCTGGTGGAAACCATGCTCCCCGACCCAACAGCAGTATTATTAGATGCAATGTTATGAAAAAGGGTATTGAACCCAATGCCGGTGTTGTTGCCACCAGACACATTGCGAACAAGCGCCTGTACACCTATAGCAACATTTTGGATACCTACCGTATTTGCACCCATTGCATCATCACCAATTGCTATATTGCTGTTACCTGTAGTATTGGAACGTAGTGCCTGCCGGCCTATAGCTGTCACATCAGAGCCGGTTGTGTTAGCGCCAAGCGCCATCCAGCCAACCGCAGTACCGCCACCACCAGCATTTGAGTACATAGCCTTATAACCTACTGCAGTATTGGCGTTATTTGATGTGGCAGACTTCAAAGCCTGGTAGCCGATGGCTACATTCTCGGCGCCTGTTATATTCGCGTAAAGGCTTTGGTAGCCACTTGCCACATTTGAATTACCCGTTGTATTGGCGTGCAGGCTTCCCGAGCCATAAGCAGAGTTTTCGGAGCCTGTGTTGACTCTCAGGCTGCTATCGCCCATAGCCGTATTATCATTGCCGCTTACATTGCTGCTTAAACTCCGGTTGCCTGCAGCAGTGTTGCGCGCGCCGGTAGTGTTGGCTGTTAGGGTTTGGTTACCTGTAGCAGTGTTTTGCGTGCCGCTGGTCATTGCTGCCGCAGAGCTCACACCAAAAGAAGTGTTGGTAACGGTGGGGCTAAGCTGGCCTGCCAGAGTGCCATTCACCTTAAACTGTAGCGCAGTATTATCCGTAGTGCCCACAAAGTGCGCGCCCGGCGTAGTACCCGTATTGCCGGTAAGGTTCCAGCCGCCACTACCGCTTATTGAGGTCCATACACTGCCGTTATAATAATAAAAGCCCGGCGTTCCGTCCGTCTGGTAGATAAGCAGGCCAGTAGCGGGCGAGGCTATGGCTGTCTTCTGTGCAGCCGTCATACGCGGTATCAATACCCCTTTGGTGGTGGAAGTTACATCCAGCATGGCGCTAGCTGCCGCGGCTGCCCCCGTGGTATTTATAGACATGCCATTCTGGGCTAATATGTCAACACCATTAAGTATCAGAGCTACAATTAATAAGTGAACTAGTTTTTTCATTTATGTGCGTTTTATGACGGAGGCTAAATTAGCCTCGTACCACCCTGAAAAACCTGCCTTTTACCCTGAAAAACCTGCCAAAATCGGTTATTCAATAGCCCATACGGGCTATTAATGGCTGTTACTACTTTGTACGGGGACTTATTTTCGGCTAAATGAGCTCAGTTGGCCTTTTGCCAAAACGCTCCATGAACTGACGGGAGAAATAAGCGGTGTCCTCATAACCCACCCGCCGGGCCACGTCATCCAGTTTATATATAGTGCCGCCAAGCAGCAGCTCGTAGGCTTTTTGCAATTTCACCTCTCGTATCAGTTGGGCGGGTGTGCAGCCGGTAAGCTTCTTTGCAAGCCTGTAAAATTGCCGTTCACTCATATTCATATGATAGGCAAGGTCATATACCGATACATCTATCGTCTTCATTCGTGCCAGCACAAATGCAACCACCGTCTCCCTGAAGTCGTCCGCCTCTTTGTTGCCGACCGGCACATCATCCGGCACGGCAGGTTTTTGTTCAAACTGCCTGCGCTCTTCCTGGTTATTCAACAGGTTGTATACCCGCACGCGCAGTTCTGGAGCATAAAACGGCTTTACGATATAATCGTCAATACCCAGGCGCAGCAAATTCATCTTGCTGCCGGCATCAGCAAGTGCGGTAAGGGTGATCACGGGTATTTTTTTATAAGCTTCATTATTTTTCAGGTTAGCTATCAGCTCTCCCCCACCCATCTCGGGCATCATCAGGTCACTGATCACCAGGTCCGCCTTATTGCGCTCTAACCACGCCAGGGCCTCCCTGCCATTGCTTGCCTCAGCCACGTTCACATTTCCGCTCAGTATTTCCCGCACGTAATACCTCATTTCCAGGTTGTCTTCTACTACCAGCACTGTTTGCCGGTCGGGGAAATGCTCCCATGCCATATTTGGCGGCTCCCAGGTTTCCTCATCTTTAACCGGCAGCGCCTGTGCTTCAATAACAGGGAAATGCAGGGTAAATTTTGTGCCTTCTTCCTGCGAGCTGCGCACATCCACCGTGCCGCCCATAAGCAGGGTAAATTCTTTTACCAGGCTCAGGCCAATACCTACCCCTTCGGCCTTGGGCGTTGATGAATCTCCCTGATAATAACGATCGAAAACATGGGGCAGGTCCTCTGGCTTTATTCCGCTGCCGCTGTTGCGCACCGAAAAAATAAAGTGTTTCCCATTGCCCGATAATGCGGCATCTATTTTTAGCCACCCGCCCCGTACATTGAATTTAATAGCATTATATACCAGGTTATTCACCACTTTCTCCAGCATCATTTCATCAACCGATATATGTACGCCTGCCGTATTGTGCTCGGTGAACTCAAGTGTAAGATATTCTTTTTCGATGATCGTCTCAAAGGCATAGGTCATCCGCTTCAGCACGGGAACAATGTCTTTTGTTTCCAGACTCAGTTTTGCGGCACTCGTTTCCAGCCTTGACAGATCCAGTATTTCCTCCACCATAAATTGCAGCCTGCGACTATTGTTATAAGCCACTTCCAGCCTCTCTTCACGCTTCTCATCTTTTTTGCTTTCTTTGTTCCTCATAAGCTCCAGCATGCCTGTAAGCAAGGTTATTGGAGTGCGCAACTCATGGCTGATATTGGCAAGAAACTTAGTCTTCATTTCCGCCGATATTTCCAGTTGGCTGGTTAGCTCGTCTTTCTGTACAATAGTTTCTTTCAACTCGGCAGTTAATTTATCCGACCGCTCTTTTTCCTCTACAAGTTTTGCCTTCTCATCTATAAGCTCATTATTAGCTGCTTCCTTCTGTTTAGTCAACCGCTGTTGCCTGCGATAGCTGCGAAAGGCCTGTACCGTACTGAAAGAAAGTAATCCTATGCCAGCAATATATAATAGTCGCTCTTTTTTCTTGCTGGACTCTTGTAGCCGGTTGATCTCCATTTGCTTCTCTTTCAGATCAGCTTCTCTTTTTGTTTCCAAGCCTGCTATCTTCAGCTTGTTATCGTTAGAAAAAACAGAATCTTCCAGCTTTTTATACTCCCGAAAACTTGTCAGAGCCTCCTTATAGTTCTCCGAAAGCTGGTAGGCCTCCGAAAGCGCTAAAGCAAACCGGATCCACGCATCCAGCAATTCAATTTCTTTGCAAATGGCAATACTTTGCTTCAGGTGATCGATGGCTTTTTCCAGGTTAGCAGCCCTGTTTTCGGTCTTTTCCTTCGCCAGGTTTAAATAGGTATTGCCAATATTTCCAAGTATACTGGCGTCATATAATTTATTCCCCAGTTCTTCGTTGATCTTTAAACCTTTATAAAAATATTCAAGTTCTTTATTGATATCTTTGAGGTAGTGGTATATAGTGCCTATATTTACTACCGTTGCCAGCATTGCTTCTTTGTTGCCAACCTCCTTATAACCGTCCAACGCTCTAAGGTCATAATCCAACGCTTCTTTAAATTTTTCCTGGTAGAGATAAACATTGGCAATATTTGTCATATTGATTGAGATGCCTTCTTTATCACCCAATTCAGTACTCATTGCTAAACCCTTAAAAAAATACTCAAGCGCTTTTGGATAATTACTTTCCGCGGTATAGACGGTGCCGATGTTGCCAATAACCACCGATGTTGCCTGTTTGTCTTTTAGTGCTTCATTTATCTTTAGTGCTTTGAAATAATAGTCGAGCGCTTTAGGAAATTCCGCCTTGTTAAGGCTGTACGCACCCAGTACGTCATACGCGTTTGCAATACCTTTTTGCCAGTCCAGTTTTTCAGCAAGCGCAAGGCATTGTAATGCATATTGCAAACCATCTTCCGGGTTGGCATATTCATACAATGAGCTGATCTTTCTTAGAATTTTTACTTTATGGGTGTCGTCTTTTTGATCAGGTAACTTCCTGATCAGTGAATCCGCCAGCGCCCGGTTCTGATTTTGTGCAAAGCTGTTACTAACAGCAGACATCAAAAGCACTAGCAGAAGACAATATCTTTTAGAGAGGCAGCTCTTTTTAGTTCGATATTTTTTCGTGAGGAATTGCAGAGGAAATAAAAATAAAAATAAATTTTATTTTTTCATAAAGAATATCTCCGAAAACAAGCTTGCTTACTTTTCGCGATAATTTTCACTTCAGATAAACCACAATTATATCTTAAAAAACCCTCGCAATGTTGCGCGGTATTGGTGTATGGCGAGAGGAATGGTCGATATACAACAGCAAATTGTAAGAAACTGATTACCGTTTCCCCTTAAGCCAGCTACTCAACAACTATCCGAAATACAAGCTGCTCATTGAGTGTACGTAAAATCAGCAGGTAAATACCGGGAGGCATGCTGGTACCTAACTGTACTTGTTCGTGTAATATCTTTTCATTGATTGTTGCGTGGTTGTCGTAAACAACCTGCCCTACCAGGTTAGTTACTACTATCTGTACTTCTCCTTTTTCTTGTAACATACCGCTGATCGTAAACGTTCCGCCGTTTGGGTTCGGGTAAATGTTCATGGTGTTGCCTTCCGTGTTTGTTGCACGCGGCCTCAATGCTGCAAGCGGGGTAACGGTAAGCGTCCTTGTTGAATAACAGCCTGCTGCTCCTGTCAGGCTGTAGGTGATCGTTACCACGCCTGCTGCCATGCCGGT
>JAJNBJ010000017.1 GCA_021155965.1 Flavipsychrobacter sp. | reverse complement strand
TTTTCAAAGGTGTAAGCACCTTTCAGGACTAACAAAAACACCTGTAAAGTAAAAACAGGATTATCTCACAAAGTGTAAAGCAATTTCAGGACGAGGCAAGTTCTTTGTTTACTGGAAATTATACCCTTTTTATACCTTTTTATACCTCTTGTATTGAGATTTATACCTGGAATATACCTTTTTATACCCTTTTATACCCCTTTATACATGAAAGCAAAACACATAAACCAACCCCAAAGCGCATTTTACCCACACCCGATAAAAATTATTAACCGCAAACACGCACTTTTCGAAAATTATACCCTTCACCCATGTCAGTTTTTTCGGTATGCGACATTATTTCACTCTTTCAAGACCTACCTTTATAATGAAAAATATTTCTGTAATAATATCAGACCTAAAAACGCACTTTGAGCTACATCAACCTGAACGGAAAGATCACCACAAGAGACGATGCCCGCCTGCCGGTAGAGAACAGGGCTTTTCGGTATGGTTACGGCATATTCGAGACCATGCTCATTGTAAACGATACTATCCATTTAAGTGAGTACCACTGGGAGCGCCTCTATGCCGGCATGAAGCAACTGGAGCTTGAACTACCCCCATTGGTAACACTCGACTACCTGGAAGAAGAAGTTTGGCGAACAGTTAATAAGAACAAGTTGGATAAACTTTGCCGGGTACGCCTGCAAGTATATGGTGGGGAAGGAGGCTTATACGAGCCCGGAGATAGAAAGGCTGGTTATGTCATAGAATGTTTTTCTTTGGATGAAGGAGTAATGCATTTTAACGAAAACGGTCTTATTGTTGGCGTAGCTCATGGACTCAATAAAAGCATGGATGCACTCTGTAACTTAAAATCATGCAATGCGCTTATCTACACCATGGCGGCAAATCAGGCACGGGAACACCAATGGAATGATGCAATGGTTTGCAATACATTGGGCAACATAATAGAAAGCACCATTGCCAATATTTTCTGGATAAAGAACGGAACAGTATATACACCGCCATTATCTGAAGGCTGCGTGGCAGGCGTGATTCGGCGTTATTTAATGCATGATATACCTGTGGAAGAGAAAAAATTATCGGTGGAGGAATTATTGCTGGCAGATGAGGTATTCCTCACCAATGCCATAAAAAGAATGCGCTGGGTAAGCAGTATAGGAGATGTATGCTATAAAAACGAGCAAACAAAAAGCATATACCATTCCAGCTTTGACCTGGCAGAATAGCAACCTGACTTAAATAAGGAAGATAAGCTGATAAATGAATACACTGCAACTACCAATACCCGCCCCTATGCTGGCGTGGACGGTAATGATGCTCGTGCCAGTTGAACCAGTGCTTCTTGTAATTGATATACTTGGGACTCTGATACCGTTTCCTTCTGTAGGTAGTAGTGCCGCAACTGCTCTCGAAAACAAGGGCCAGCAGCAACAATACTATAACGCCTGCGAATTTATTGTTCATCCGAAAAAATGATATGCCAAAATACATCATTATTTTATAATCAGGTAATTCACCCCCAATTTTCTTCTTTTCTCATTAAGAATACCTTTAACATTTAAAGCCCCGAACCCCTAAAGGGGCTCCTCATCATTTTGTAACAATACCGGATTCAAACAAAATTCTACTTTTACAGCCCCATTTCACATAACATGGGGAAGCCACTTTAGGGGTTTGGGGTATGACTAAAAAAGAGCGCTACCAATTTGTTATCGACTGGTTTCAGAAAAATAATCCTGATGCCGAAACGGAACTGAATTACAGCAACCCATATGAATTACTGGTAGCGGTAATACTTTCCGCCCAATGCACTGACAAACGTGTTAACATCGTAACACCCGCTTTGTTTAAAAAATTTCCTACACCGCAAAAACTCGCTAAGGCAGAATTTGACGATGTAGAACCATTAGTTCGAAGCATCAGTTTCGCTAATAACAAAACCCGCCACCTTATAGGAATGGCTAAAATGCTGGTGGAGAATTTTAATGGTGAAGTACCGGGTAATATGGAAGACTTGATAACACTACCCGGTGTTGGAAGAAAAACCGCCAATGTCATTATTTCCGTGGTCTTTGATCAGCCTGGAATGGCGGTGGATACACACGTGTTCCGGGTATCTGCCCGAATAGGTCTT
Source organism: Flavipsychrobacter sp. (assembly GCA_021155965.1). Classification (GTDB taxonomy): domain Bacteria; phylum Bacteroidota; class Bacteroidia; order Chitinophagales; family Chitinophagaceae; genus Nemorincola. Next base: position 87,486 of record JAJNBJ010000017.1, on the reverse strand, counting down.
ACAACCAATGCTAAAACACCACTGCAAACAGAACAACAACTGGTAGCTAATATCCCGCAGGAACTGCTCGCTGTTGCCCATCATTGGCTCATACTGCATGGGCGCTACATCTGCGTGGCACGCCGTCCTAAATGCGAGCAATGCGGACTAAAGCCCGGTTGCAAGTTTTACCAGACAGATATGAAGTACATCATAGAAAAATAAAAGCCCCTAAAAGGGGCTTTGGAATATTTAATGTCCAGCAGGCGCAGTCATATCGGGCGCTTGCCCTTTGTCCCAATGGTAAGTAAAGGTTTTTTGGTAGTCGTCAAACTTCACACGCTTATACATATTATCACCAAAATAAGTAAGGAATAGCTCCATTTCTTTCACCGTACGGAAACCGGGTATCGGCGTGGGCATCTGGAAATTCTCAACCATGAATACGGTGGTAGGATATGACATAGAACCCTTCATTATTTCCACTGCAAATGTATTTGCCTTGTATTGGGGTTCAAATTTGTATTCCTTGCCCTGGAAGATGAACGCATCCTGGCGCTCGGCATCCAGTTTCACGGCATAAAAATTATTGTTCACGTACCTTATCAGGTCGGGGTTTTCGTAGGTGGTCGCATCCATCTTTTTGCACCAGCCACACCAAGCCGTGTACACATCAATGATCACTTTTTTGGGGCTTGCCTGCATTTTTGCCTGCAGTTCGTTCAGGTCCGATATCCAGTGGATCTCTTCCTTTGCAGTGTTTACTGCGGGTGCGTTAGCAGCCGGTTTCTGGGTTCCGGTGGTTTTTTTCTTTTTATCGTCAGCCATCAGCACAACGGGAGCGGACAGGATCAGTATAGCAATAAGCAAAATACGTGTCATCAATTACGTGTTTTAGGGAAACGAATTTACAAATATTCCATGTAGTTTTGCTGTTTGCGGGGAATTTTATGATAAAAATAGCAGTTGCTGTTACGGGTGCAAGTGGTTCCATATATGCCAAAGTGTTGCTGGACAGGCTTATGCAGCTTAAAGAGCAGGTCGCTGAAGTAGGTATGGTTATGAGCGATAATGCCCGTACGGTTTGGCAACATGAGCTGGGCAAGAAAGACTATGAAAAGTACCCCTTTAAAGTATGGGATAAGAATGACTTTATGGCGCCTATAGCTTCGGGCAGTGCATCCTATAGTGCGCTCATCATTTGTCCGTGCAGCATGGGTACGCTGGGCAGAATAGCTGGAGGTATCAGTAATGACCTCATAACCCGCGCCGCAGATGTGATGCTCAAAGAACGGCGTAAACTGATCTGCGTGGTGAGGGAAACGCCCTACAATTTGATACACCTGAAGAATATGGCTACGGTTACAGAGGCAGGCGGCATAATTTGTCCTGCCACGCCATCGTTCTATAGCAAGCCACAAACTTTTGAAGAAATGGCAGATACGGTTGTAAGCAGGGCATTGCAACTGGCAGGGTTAAATATTAGCACCTATAAATGGGGTGAATAACTAAAAGTATATTTTCGTTTCTATGGATCTGAAAGCTCCTTCAAATATAGCCAACTACATAGCAGGGTCGTTACAGGCGCCGCTAAATGGTAAGTACATTGATAATGTTAACCCGGCATCGGGCGAAGCATACAGCCAGACACCCGACAGTGACTCAAAAGACATTGATGAAGCAGTGGGTGCAGCAAAAGCTGCTTTCCCATTGTGGAGTACAACCCCGGCTGAAGAACGGTTTAAGATACTGAACAGGATTGCCCAACTGATAGACGATAATCTTGATGCACTGGCGCTGGCAGAAACAAACGATAACGGCAAGCCTTTATGGTTAAGCAAAAGGGTGGACATACCACGCGCATCCAGCAACTTCAGGTTCTTCGCTACGGGTATCATGCACTTCAGCACCGATAGCCATAGCATGGAGGACAAAGCCATCAATTATACACTTCGCCAGCCCATAGGTGTTGTTGGCTGCATCTCTCCATGGAACCTGCCACTCTATCTTTTTACATGGAAGATAGCCCCGGCATTAGCTGCAGGCAATTGCGTAGTGGCAAAGCCAAGCGAGGTAACGCCAATGACAGCCTATCTGCTGAGCCACATCTGTATTGAAGCTGGTCTACCTGCAGGCGTATTGAATATTGTTCATGGAACAGGTCCGGGTTGTGGGGCAGCAATAACCGCTCATCCGGGCATAAAAGCCATATCCTTCACCGGCAGCACCCGCGCAGGCAGGGAAATAGCTGCTACTGCTGCACCAATGTTCAAGAAAGTATCATTAGAGCTGGGCGGTAAAAACCCCAATATCATTTTTGCAGATTGTGACTGGGATAAAATGATGCGTACAACCGTACAATCATCATTTAGCAACCAGGGACAGATATGCCTTTGCGGCAGCCGCGTGCTTGTAGAAGAAAGTATCTACGAAAAGTTCAAAGCTGAATTTATAGCCCGTACAAAAAAACTTATTGTCGGCGATCCGCTCGATGATCATTCAAAACAAGGCGCAGTGGTGAGTAAATTGCATTTTGACAAAGTGTTGGGTTGTATAGAACTTGCAAAACAGGAAGGCGGCAAAATATTAGCCGGTGGTAATGTTGTAAAAGTCCCCGGCCGGTGTGAGAATGGTTTATTCATTGAGCCAACTATTATCGAAGGCCTTGGCCCCAACTGCCGCACCAATATGGAAGAGATATTTGGACCCGTGGTAACATTGCAGTCATTTAAAACAGAAGATGAAGCACTGCAACTGGCCAACGCAAGCGACTACGGCCTCAGCGCTACAATATGGACACAGGACGTGAGCCGTGCCAACCGGGTTGCAGCAAAAGTGCATAGCGGCATTATCTGGGTGAACTGCTGGCTGCTGCGCGATCTGCGCACACCCTTTGGCGGATTCAAGAATAGCGGTGTTGGCCGCGAAGGCGGTTGGGAAGCCTTACGCTTCTTTACAGAGCCTAAGAACGTTTGTATTGAGTTATAATCGCCAATAAAAAAGAGCGCCATACTTCAGCGCTCTTTTTTTAACAGGGGGAGGAACTATAAAGTACTTAATTGAGAGAGTATAGTTGTGAGTGTTTGCGAGATCATCGTTGCATTCAGCGTCATATTGCTGCTGACCGTGATGCCGGTTTGTTTGTAGAAATAATAAACTCCGTTTTTGTTCGTTATCGCTACCAGGGTTATACCAGATCCGATAGGAATTTTATAACTGGCTTGAAGGCTGAAGGCATGGGTACCGAAATCATATGAACCTAAATAGGTGGCTATATTCTCTGTGGGGAAGACCAGGAATACCTGTGTATTGGAATAATTGAAACTGGTATCGGGCACGACAACTGATATGTTGGTGAGAGAACCAGCAGAAACCCGGTAGAAATAGTCGCAATTTACCCACCTGAAGTCTGTACAGGAATCAAACTCGTACCTGAAACTAAAGCTATCTACAACCGTACCGGACACTGCAACGCCTGCCTTGGTTGTATCAGCCGCGGTCCATGTTGTTACAGAGTCAGCATTATTGGTGTTGCCATAAAACAAGTTCATGGGTTGCCCCGATGACCCCGGCTGCTCAAAAGCTATCCCGTATTTATTGGCATATACTTCAGAGCCACTCTTGGTAGCAGAGATGTATACCTGTCCTCCGCTTCGCAACAATTCCCCATTGGCGGTTGTTGTTGCCCTGTTGGCTATCATCTGCCCGGGTTTGTACATTTCAGTAAGCTTAATAGTTATGGTGCCGCTCGTGATGATAGTCCCGCTGGCATCTTTAAAGGAATTAGGATAGAACTTCAGTATTGTACCTGCTGCCCCAACCACTGTCCTATAGGTGCCTGCTGTCACCGTAAAACTCTGAGGAGTGCTTTTTAAAGCCGAAAATAACTTGTTCAGATTTTTCTTACTGTATGACGCTGTAGGGGTAATTGTAGGGGTAGGGGTAGGCGTTACGGTTGGTGTCGGAGTAGGCGTTGGTAAGCTTGATTTTGTCTGTGGCTTTTTGCAGGATGCTGCCAGCAGCAGGATCATGACCATCATAAGGAGCGGGCGATATGCTGTTTTCATAAAAAATGTGTTTAGTTTACATCATAGACGTAAGGTTGGGGGTGGGCGTTAGTATTCAGGTTGACTTTTTTCGGAAAAGCGGTATTTATTTACTGCGGATTAATTAGAACGACCAAAGAATTATGGCAGTCTTTATTTGAATTTCAAAAGATATCCACAAATTTGATGCTTTATTTGATGGAACAGGTTGCCTTTTTTACTTTCGGGTGCTTTGGCAATGTATGTTATGCATTATTTTCAAACTGAGATACTGCCGGTAAATTCATTTTCTAAGACAGTATATTTGCTATTCTGAATATTTAGGCCTGATGCTAGTAAAACTTTTCGGCAGTGCGGTATATGGTGTAGATGCGATCACAATTACCATCGAGGTGGATACCCCCGGTGGGCAATTGGGTTATTTTATAGTGGGCCTGCCTGATAATGCAGTAAAAGAAAGTACAGAAAGGGTTTTATCAGCTATAATGAATTCCGGCTACAACCGCCCCAGGTATAAAATGGTGGTGAACATGGCTCCTGCGGATATTAAAAAGGCAGGTGCAGCCTACGACTTGCCGATTGCGCTCGGCTTCCTTGGAGCTACTGAACAATTACCAACTGAACACCTGCATGAGTATGTGATAATGGGAGAGCTGTCATTGGACGGTTCCGTAAGGCCAATAAAAGGAGCCTTGCCGATAGCTATTAAAACCCGTGCAGAGAAATTCAAAGGGCTTATAGTACCAAAAGAGAATGCCCGCGAAGCTGCGCTGGTGAATAATTTAGATGTTTACGGGGTAGAGCATATAAAGGATGTGATAGATTTCTTCAACGACAACAGTACTATGAAGCCGGTGAAGGTAAACACACGTGAAGAGTTCTTTGATGCCCAAAGCCATTTTGATATTGACTTCAACGATGTAAAAGGGCAGGAGAACGTGAAACGTGCGCTGGAGATAGCCGCCGCAGGCGGCCATAATGCAATACTGATAGGCCCTCCCGGTGCCGGTAAAACCATGCTGGCAAAACGTTTGCCGACTATTTTGCCCCCACTCACATTGCACGAAGCGCTTGAAACCACCAAGATACATTCTGTTGCTGGTAAACTGCCTTCTAATACATCACTGGTTGCTCAACGCCCATTCCGGAGTCCCCATCATACTATTTCCGACGCAGCGTTGGTTGGCGGCGGTGGCATTCCGCAGCCGGGCGAGATATCTTTAGCGCATAATGGCGTTCTTTTTCTTGATGAGCTGCCCGAATTCAAACGGTCTGCGCTGGAAGTAATGCGTCAGCCCATGGAAGAGCGCCGGGTAAATATTTCCCGTGCCAAAGTAAGTATGGATTTCCCGGCAAGCTTTATGCTAATAGCGTCTATGAATCCCTGTCCCTGCGGTTATTTCAATCACCCGGAGAAAGAATGTACCTGCAGTGCCATAATGGTACAGAAATACCTCAACAAAATAAGCGGCCCCCTGCTCGACCGTATCGATCTCCATGTGGAAGTAACGCCTGTGGCTTTTACAGAACTATCATCACAAAAGACCTCTGAGAACAGCGATGCTGTTCGCGAGCGTGTAATAAAAGCGCGCGAGATACAGGCAAAACGCTTTGAAGCGCACGAGGGCATTTACTGCAATGCACAGATAGGCAGCAAGCTGCTGAAAGAGATATGTGCCATCAACCCCATAGGCCAGAACCTCCTCAAAACCGCCATGGACAGGCTCAATCTCAGCGCCCGTGCCTACGACCGCATCCTCAAAGTAAGCCGCACCATAGCCGACCTCGCCGCCAGCGAAGACATAAAACCTGAACACCTTGCAGAAGCTATACAGTACAGGAGTTTGGACAGAGAGGGATGGGGAGGGTAGAAACAAATAGTTGGCTAGCGGTTGACTTATTGTTTGCTAGAAGTAACCAATCGCCGTTTAAAGAAACATCCTATCTTTAAATCCTAAAGCGGATATCACTCAAGAGCATGTCCCAGATAAAAAAATATGCTGTTTTCCTGGCCGTTGTGGCTTTTTGCATTTATGCGAATACTTTAGGCAATGATTTTGCATATGATGACGGTCTTATCAGGAAGAACGAACTGGTAAAGGAAGGCATAACCGCTATACCTGATATTATTTCTTCCCCCTATTACGAAGATAGTGTAAGAGAGGTGGCTCGTTCGTCGGGCGAACAGCTATACAGGCCCATGCCTCTCGTACTTTTTGCAACAGAATACCAGCTTTTCGGCGACAACCCTATGCCTGCCCACTTTGTGAACATATTATTGTATGCAGGTTGCATTGTGCTGTTTTTCTTTTTCTTGTATCACCTGTTCAGGAAAAAACGCGAAGCGCTGGCTTTTACCGCAGCTCTCTTATTTGCGCTGCATCCAATACACACAGAAGTGGTGGCAAACATTAAAAGTGCCGATGAGTTATTGTGTTTCTTATTCGCAATTTCGTCCCTTAATTTTTTCATACGCTATTCAGATACAGGCCATGTGGGCACGTTACTCTTAGGTGGGTTCTTATATTTACTCTCATTATTTTCAAAAGAAACTTCCATTACTTTCCTTGCTATTATACCACTGATCTACTTTTTGTACAGGAGCCAGGATAAAAAACGTGCAGGCTATATTACGTTACTTTCCATTGCTGCGGCAGGAATATTCCTGTTTGCCAGGCACAATGTTTTGGAGGCCCACCGTACTTACGAAATGGCAGAGATACATTTCGAGGTCAATAATCTTGTTGCCGCACCAACGTATACTTCGCGGCTGGCTACCGCAATACTGGTACTGGGGCACTATTTAAAATTGCTGGTTCTGCCGTGGCCGCTAATAAGCGATTATAGCTACAACGCTGTACCCAACACTGATTTTACCAATTTGTGGGTATGGTTATCTCTTTCTGTCTACGTTTGTTTGTTCGGGTTAGGTGTTTATTTATTGGTAAAAAAACAAAATGCACCGCTCTCGTTCGGCATTCTGTTTTTCCTTGTTACTATTTCCATTTTTTCAAACATCGCGATTCTGCTGGCTACTATAATGGCAGAGCGGTTTATGTTTTTCCCTTCAGCGGGGTTTTGCCTGGCTGCTGCGTTCTTCATTGAGCGCTATGTATCTACGCCGGGTACCACGGGCCTTTCATTCAGCAACAGGAAGGCGCTTATAGTTTTAGCTCCCCTCTCCGTTTTATTTGCCATACTCACTATTGTAAGGAATGCTGAATGGAAGGATGATTATACGTTGTTTCGTGCAGATAGTAAGAGGTCCCCTAATAACGTCAGGGTAAATTATTTTGCAGGTATTGAGGAAATGAAGCGGGCTGATGAGCCTGGAACGGAACCTGAAGTAAGGCAACAACTGCTTCATGAAGCAATAGGGCACCTGCAGCGGTCCCAGGCTATCCATCCTGATTATGGAGATGCACAGTTTTTCCTGTTTGCAGCATTCATGGAAACACGCCAGGCCGACTCTGCCGCTTTCTATTGCAGGAAAGTACTGGCGAAACACCCGGAAAATGCCGCCGCATACATCAGGTTCGCCAATATGTGCGTTGAAAATGCTAAATACGCGGACGCACTGGACATACTAAAAAGAGTGAGCGCCACTGATCCGGGCAACCCTAATTATATCTATAATATCGCAGTATGCAATGTGCGTGCCCGGCAGTATGATTCTGCTGCCTATTATCTGCAAAAAGTACTTGTGACAAATAGTAATAACAGCAATGCCCTTAAACTGATAGCCGCAGTTTACAATGCAGCAGGCCAGCCAGATTCTGCAAAGAAATACGAAGCGATCATAAAACAAGCCAATCCGGCGTTCAGCCTGGATAAAATGGTGTTGCCTAAATAGAGTAGGAATGATTTATATGTGGGCAGGATGCTCACATTTTCTTCTCCAGCGCTACAAAATCCTCACGCACAGGAGTGAAGCTATCTATCACCTTGCACATGGTCACAGCCTTGGCAGAATGCGGCATATTTGAGGGTATATATGCCGTCATTCCCGGTGTCAGCCGTTCCACCTCGCCGTTAATGTTGAACTCCATTTGCCCTTTCACCACATGTGTCCATTGCTCATGCACATGACTGTGCTCGGGTACCACTGCGCCTTCATCCAGCACCACATGGGCGAATGTTGTTGTATCAGAATGGAACATTGTCGCAGTGATGCCATCGAATAGTTTTACTTTTTTCCGTGTGTGAAAATCTATGAAAGGCATAATGATATGTTTGGGGTATATGCAAGATACGGAATATTCATCATTTGTTGAGATTTTGTATCTTACCTGCAATACAGGATTATGCTGAAATTCTTATCCAAATTATTTTTCGGAAAACCGGAGTACAATAAGCAGATCAGGATACATGCCTATGTAGCCCAGCGAAGACATTTTTTCAGGATATGGAACAATGAAAGGCACCACGATATTGGTTTTGAGAAAATACTCCGCCTGTTCCTTGTAGCTATACAGTTCATTTTCCCCGGTATTCACATCAGGAACTTCTTCGGCAGGTTCGGGCTGATTAAAAGGAATGTGGCCATAGAGTTTTTTGTATTGTTCAAAACACTTTTGCCGGTTTATTTTATAATGAGCGGCCTCTATCGCTACAAGGCTACAGTCGTTATATCCATCTACCTGCTTTTTGAGACCATGTGTTATGTCGCTTCGCTCATTTTTGTTGCAGATATGTTTGTTAAGCCCCGCTCTTACCGGCGTAACATACTGATGCTGTTTCTCAACTACATGGAAATATCTTTTTGCTTTGCGGTTATCTATGCCGGGCTTGGTTTATTGGGAAACCAGGCAGAAACCAATTTCGATTATATCTACTTCAGCGTTGTCACATCCACTACCATTGGATACGGCGATATAAATCCTGTTACGGGCCTGGGAAAGTTGTTCGTGTGCATACAATCAGTAATGGTGGTAGCGTTTATAGTGTTGTTCCTTAACTTCTTTGGGTCTAAAGTGGAAACAATGCACCGGGAAGACGACTACTAAAGCCATTATTCATTTTGGTTAATTATAATATTTCATATTTTGGCAGAGGTACTAGCATACTTAAATAATATTGCTTATTTTGGCATGCTATATAATTAATCAGAGTATTTATTACTTTTACTCTGAAGAATCCGGTTTGGGTTCTGGACGGCAATTGAAAAGAAAAATAATATTCTGATGAAACACACGCTCACGAAGATCTTCCTTATTTGCCTTATGGCAGTTCCAGCCTGCGTTTTTGCGCAGCGCGAAAGCAACTTTGTACCTGACAATATGAATCCCATAAACAGGTACGAGCTGCTGGATAAGACCTGGCATTTTGTAGGCATGAAGTGCCCCGATAAAATTGGCGATGAAACATACCACATTAAGCATTTTGCCACCCTTAAACTGACAGTAAGCAACATCAACAATATTAATTACGGCACTTACGTGTGGGTAAACAGGGATGCAAGCGATAACCCGAAGGAAACCGGAACGTACTCACTGAATACAGATGAGAACGGCAATGTGGTACTAACACTGAAAAGAAAGAAAACAGGAGCAACCGCTAAATATATAGTGCCAATGGTTGAGTCTAACCATCTCACGCTTATCCGCACCGATGAGGGCGATAAGTGCAATGTATCATACGCAATTGCACCCTAAAACGTAGCCATTCATAAGCTTAATGATATGTGCCGTGCCTTTTAGGCTCGGCACTTTTCTTTTATCATGGATCAGCAGATCGCATCATCGCAAGGTAAGTTGGCTGATTCCAGCTCAATAGTGGCATGGTGTATATTGTTATGGAACAGTTGGTGTTTGATTTGGTGAACAAGCTTCATCTTCTCGTCAAAGCTGAGCTGGTCGCTTAATACAAGATGGGCTGTAAGCGCGTTTTGGGTAGTGCTCATGGCCCATATATGCAGGTGGTGCACGCTTTCTACACCTTTTACTTTTAGTACCAGGGTTTCTATATTTTCAATGTTTACATTAGCCGGAACAGCATCCATTGATGCGCGTAAACTGGCAGTCAATAAAGACCATGTGCTGACGAGTATCACAATAAGTATGGCAATACTGATAGCGCCATCCAGCCAAAACCAGTTAGTATATTTAATAAGCACGCCGGCAACAACAACACCAACCGATACCAGTCCGTCACTAAGCAGGTGCAGGTAAGCTCCTTTGGTGTTCATGTCATGTTCTTTGTTCCTGAACAGGAGCATTGCAGAACCGAAGTTGACAATAATACCAATGGCAGCCACTATGGCAACAGTACCACCTTCCACCGGCCGGGGGGCCATTAGCCTTTGTATAGATTCATAGCCAAGTATGCCAATAGTGATGAATAATATCACGGCGTTTGTAAGCGCAGCAAGAATAGTGGTTTTTTTATAACCGTAGGTAAAAGAATGGGAAGGCTTCACTTTAGCCAGTCGCAATGCCATTAGCGCAAGTGCCAGGCTGGCAACATCGCTTAAATTATGCCCCGCATCCGATAGCAATGCCATTGAATCGGTCATAAATCCTGCGATCGCCTGCACTACCACAAATGCACTGTTCAGCACAATACCGGCAATAAAAGCATTGCTTACCACATCAGGAACAGTGTGGTGATGATGGTGGTGGTGCCCCTCATGATGGTGCTCATGACTGTGATGGTGGCTATGCAAGCAAAAATTGTTTAAGCTGCAAGCTACATAAAATATCAGGGCTCATTTAGTTAAAAAACAACCGAATAGTTTGCACAATTACCTCATATCTAAAAACGTAACATTAATTAATTTCAAATAAATACTCCTTTTTAATTTATTTTTTGTAAATAATTGGTTAATGACAAAAATCTTCTAAATTTTGCAAGTTCGGTATGAAGTTTTACGATTTTGTTGTGGGGATCGCTCCTATCCGGAAAAAATACGCGTTCAAATTTTTCCTGGTCACCATACCTTTGGCTGCCTTAGCCTTAGGAGAGGTCGTCTTTGTTATATTGATGGACAACAGTGTAGTGAAAGTTCAGTTACCTGTATTTGTTACAGTTTCATTAGCATTGGCAGTTACAGCAATAATTTCCTCATACATTCTATTCAATAAACTTATTAGTCCATTGCGGCTTGCCAATAGATCGCTGGAAAATTATATTGCTACAAGAAAGATATTGGACCTGCCTGTTAATTACGAGGATGAGGCAGGGCAAATATTGGCTAATGTGCAGCAGACACTCACAAAGCTGGATACGCTTATTGTTGAGAAAAGTGATATGGTCGACCTTCTTTCTCACGACCTGAGGAGCCCTGTGGGCCGCATTCTCAGCCTCAGTAATATGATCAAATCTGAGGGGGGAGGTGAAGTGGAATTATATTCCGATTATATAATTAATGAATGCACTGGCCTGCTTAGCCTCCTGGAGAACATCTTGCTAATACTAAGGGAAGAAAACAATGAGTTCAGGCTTGAGTTTGTCAACCTCAACAAACTGATACAGGAAACGCTCAGCTTCTACCAGTTCTCTGCTGCAGAGAAAAATTTAAAAATAAATGTATCCATCGATGAGGGTATTTACATTCCTATACAACAACAACTTTTTAAACAAGCTATCCGCAATATCTTAGGCAATGCCATTAAGTTTTCACCCGAAGGCAAATCCATTACAATAGTTGGCAAACAAGACGATAACCAGATATCACTGAGTATAAAAGACGAAGGCCTCGGCTTTAAACCCAGTGATATGAAGAAGATTTTTGAACGGTTTACCACTGCAAATAAGAAGGGCACTCATGGTGAGGCATCCACAGGCCTGGGTTTATACCTGAGCAAGAAAATTGTGGAAAAGCATGGGGGCAAACTGGTAGCGGAGAGCGATGGAGAGTACAAAGGTGCATCCTTCACGATCGTATTATATCGGCTTGTTATAAAAAAGCCACAGGACAAAGTGGCAAGGAAACGGGAAATGACGACCGTTATGGCGTTCAGGGGCAGAGATTAATGCCTTATCTTATAGCGTTTTCCTTAGTTTTGCAGCCTTATAATTACAAACATGCTTACCGGTAACGAGATACGCCAGCAATTTTTAGATTTTTTCCGCAGCAAGGGACACGAGATAGTTCCTTCTGCTCCAATAGTAGTAAAAAACGACCCCACCCTGCTGTTCACCAATGCAGGTATGAACCAGTTCAAAGATTATTTCCTGGGCAACCGTGCAGCGCAGCATACCCGTGTGGCAGATACACAGAAATGTCTTCGTGTAAGCGGTAAGCATAACGATCTTGAAGAGGTGGGTGTGGACACCTACCATCATACCATGTTCGAGATGCTGGGCAACTGGAGCTTTGGCGACTACTTTAAAAAAGAGGCAATAGAATGGAGCTGGGAATTACTAACGGAAGTTTACGGCATACCTAAAGACAAGCTGTATGTGACCGTTTTCCAGGGAGATGCAAAAGAGAACCTGCCTAAGGATGAAGAGGCATACAACTTCTGGAAGCAGTTTGTAGCCGAAGATCGCATTCTTCTGGGCAATAAAAAAGATAACTTCTGGGAAATGGGCGATACAGGCCCATGTGGCCCTTGCTCTGAGATACATGTTGATTGTCGCAGTGAGGAAGAAAGAAAGCAAATAGATGGTAAAACACTTGTAAATGCCGACCATCCGCAAGTGATAGAGATATGGAACAATGTATTCATGCAGTTCAACAGGTTGAAGGACGGAACATTAGAATCATTGCCTGCCATGCATGTGGATACAGGTATGGGTCTGGAAAGGCTGGTACGTGTGTTGCAGGGTAAACAAAGCAACTATGATACCGACCTCTTCTCAGGCACGCTCTCAGCTATAGAGCACATGACCAACCGCAAGTACACCAATACCGATAGCAAAAAAGACATTGCTTTCCGTGTGCTTTCAGACCATATCCGCGCTATTGGCTTTACCATCGCCGATGGGCAATTGCCATCAAACACAGGCGCCGGTTACGTGATACGCCGCATATTGCGTCGCGCCGTACGATATTATTACTCTTACCTCGATCATAAGCAACCACTGCTGCACCGTTTAATGCCTGTACTGGCGAAGCAATTCGAGCATGTATTTTCGGAACTGCACCAGCAGATAGACCTGGTGAGCCGTGTAGTAAAAGAAGAGGAAGAAGCTTTTCTGCGTACGCTGGATAAAGGTCTCAGGAAGATAGATGACATAATCACTGACACAAAAAATAAGCGAACAACAACCATCGATGGCAAAGCAGCTTTTGAGTTGTATGATACTTACGGTTTCCCTATTGACCTTACCCGCCTTATAGGCAGTGAGAATGGACTGCAGGTAGATGAAGCTGTATTCAACAGCGAATTGCAGCAACAGAAAACCCGCAGCCGCGCAGCCACAGCGTTGGATACCGACGATTGGGTGATCATAAAAGACAGCAGTAAAACAACCTTTGTTGGTTACGACCACATGGAAACTGATGCTTCTATCGTGAAGTACCGCAGGGTAAAAGCGAAGGGTAAAGAGTCATACCAGCTTGTACTGGATTCTACTCCCTTCTACGCTGAAAGCGGCGGCCAGGTAGGCGATACAGGAGAATTTATTTTCCCTAACGAAAGTATACAGATAGTAGATACCAAAAAAGAAGATGGGCTCACTATACACTTTGCAGAAGTGCTTCCGGAAAATGTGAATGTCCCCCTGCTTGCAAAAGTAGATGGTATCAAACGTATTTCTACCGAAGTGCACCATAGTGCCACACACTTGCTGCATGCAGCCTTGCGTGATGTGCTTGGTAAACACGTTGCACAAAAAGGCTCGCTTGTAAACGCAGATTACCTGCGTTTCGATTTCTCGCACTTTGCCAAAGTAAGCGATGAAGAGATAGCAAGAATTGAAGCCATAGTAAACGAAAAGATACGTGAGAATATACCTGTTATTATTAAAACCATGCTGAAAGATGAGGCTGTAGCCTTAGGTGCTATGGCGTTGTTTGGCGAGAAGTATGGTAACGAGGTGCGTGTGGTAATAATGGACCCCAACTATTCTATTGAGCTTTGTGGCGGCACGCACGTAGGTGCTACGGGCCAGCTAGGTTTCTTCAAAATAACCAGCGAGGCAGCAGTAGCCGCGGGCGTACGCCGTATGGAAGCGGTAAGCGGCAGAGCTGCTGAACACTTTATTAATGAGCAGTTACAACTGATAGCCAGTATCCAAACCCAACTGAAGAATGTCAAAGACCCGCTGAAAGCAATTGAGAAACTTCAGGAGGAGAAATCAATTCTCGAAAAGCATGTTGAGAACCTGGAAGCCCGCCAACTGGTTGGTATCAGGAACGAATTGCTGACAAAAGACGAGATTATTAACCAGGTGAGTTTTATTGGACAAATGGTTTCTGTTGGTTCAGCAGATTCTCTCAAAAAACTCTGCCACGATCTGAAGAACCACCTCAACGATCATGTGATCGTTCTTTGCGCTAACATAGATGGCAAACCATTTGTAGCTGTTGGCGTTGACGAAAAAGTAGTAGCTGCTAAAGGACTGGATGCAGGAAAGATCATAAAAGAGCAGGTAGCACCCCTGATAAAAGGCGGTGGTGGTGGACAAAAGACCCTCGCTACAGCCGGTGGGCAGGACGTTGGTGGACTACAGGCAGTTATTGAGAAAGTTAGGGGACTATTATGAGTTTTATTACCCTTTTATGAGTAAATTTGATAAGCTATTGACGAAACTGCTTTTCGGTTCTGCCGATAAGAATTTCAAGTTTGACGACCTTGTGAAAATATTGCTATCATTAGGGTTTCAAATGCGGACAACGAACAGTAGCCATCATATTTTTGTCAAGAAAGGAATTCCTGACATTGTTAACCTGCAACCTAATGGCAGTAAAGCTAAGCCATATCAGGTTAAACAGGTAAGGGAGTTAATAGTAAAATATAAACTGTGGGGAAATGAACAAGAATCCAAATAAATATGAGGTAATTATTTACTGGAGTAACGATGATAAAGCTTTTATTGCTGAAGTACCTGAATTAGCGGGATGTATGGCTGATGGTGCAACGCAAAATGAAGCGTTGGATAATGTTCAAGTCATTATTCAGGAATGGATTGACACGGCAAAATCCTTGGGCAGAACAATACCTAAACCCAAAGGAAAACTCATGTACGCTTGATTTCGTAATATATTGATTTTATCCCCTCTAAAAGCCTAATTCCCATTCCCGCCCTATTTATCCACATTAAGCAGATGGCTTTTAATTTTGGCTTTATTTAAAATATCTTTGTTTCAAACCATAATTTCCAATGCGTTTCATAGTTACATCAACAGCTTTACTCAAAAATCTGCAACAAATTAGCGGCGTTATCAGCGCCAATACTGTGCTGTCAGTACTTGAGGATTTTCTTTTTGAGTTGCGCGGCAACACACTCACACTTACAGCTACCGACCTGGAGACCATGATGCGGGTGCAGATGGAAGTGAACGATGCCCAGGGCAATGGCCGTATCTGTATCCCGTCAAAAATACTGACCGACTACCTGAAAAATCTACCTGAGCAACCTATCACATTCAATATCAATGTGGGTGAGCTGTCCATCGAAATGTCGAGCGATGTAGGTAAGTATAAAATTGGTGGCGAGAAAGCTGACGATTTTCCAAAAGAACCGGCTCCGGGAGATACTACTCAGTTCACCATGCCATCTATAGCATTATTGGAGTGCATCAATAAAACACTGTTTGCAGTCAGTGCAGATACCTTACGCCCTGCCATGACAGGTGTTTATTTTGAACTGGACAAAAACAGCATCACCTTTGTTTCAACCGATGCCCACAGGCTTGTACAGGTGCGCCGCACAGACATAAACTGTCCGCAGAAGGATGGTTTTGTAGTGCCTAAAAAACCATTACAGCAATTAAGGGCCACTCTTGCAGCCGATGAAACACTATTGCAACTGGCGTACAACGGCAGCCACCTGTTCGTTACAAGCGCTCACCTGAGCCTTAGCTGCCGCCTTATAGATGCACGCTTCCCCGATTATAAAGCCGTAATACCGGTAGATAATCCGTACAAGCTTACTATTAACCGTGGGGACCTGGTAAGCGCATTGCGCCGTGTCAGCATTTTTGCCAACAAAACCACTAACCAGGTAGTACTGGATATTAACGGCAATGCACTGCAGATAAGCGCACAGGATATCGACTTCTCTTACGAAGGCAAAGAAATGCTGAGCTGCCAGTATAGTGGCGAGGATATGAAAATAGCCTTCAATGCCAAGCTGATGGTAGAAATGGTGGGCAACCTGGATGGCAACGAAGTTCAGGTAGAGTTGAGCACACCCACCCGCGCAGGCATCTTCCGTTCAATAGATAAAGTGGAGAATGAAGACCTGCTGATGTTACTAATGCCGCTGATGGTGGGAGTTTAAAGGAAATTCTATTAATAGTAAAATCCAAATTCCAGGGTATTGCTTCGGGATTTGGATTTTTTATTTGAGTTATACAACAAATATTTTTATCATATAAATCGGGTGGAGTAAATATATTTACAATGTAAAACCACCAGATTTTGCACGCTCTTTTTTTAAACAATTATGTTTTTCATAAGAATTTAAAAGAGTAATATAACCTACATTTGAGTTAATAATTCTATGCAAAAAAGGCTGAACAAGGCGGGTTTCGTGTTGCTGGTAATACTGTTTTCAGTATCAGTCAGTAACGTGTTTGCCCAGGTAACTGTGGCAAATGCAAGGCAACAGGCGGCGGCCAAAAAATACGACAAAGCCATTGAGTTGTATACAGAAGTTTATGGCCTTTCTCCCGATTCGGTTTACACAGAATATCTCAACACACTTATCGCAGCTAAAAAATTCAAGCAGGCAGAGCAACTCGTGCAAAAGCAAATGACTTTAAGGGATAATCCCTTTCTGCAAATAGACCTTGGCCTTGTTTATGAAGTTGATGGCAAAAATGATAAAGCAAAAGAGCAGTATGATAAGGTGCTAAAGATGATCAATGGCGATATTATTCTTACAGAACGCGTTGCCAAGGCTTTTATTAATGTAAAGAAAGAAGATTACGCCATTCAAGCTTATGAGAAAGGGGGCAGTATCATAAATGCACCATATTACTTTAAACAACCGTTAGCTGCCCTTTATGTTAAGATGGGCAACCTGGAAAAAGCAATTGATGTATTGCTGATTCAGATACCGGGTATGGGATTGAATGTGGAAGAAGTAAAAAATACATTGCTCGAACTGCTCAATAACGACCAGGATAAGCTGCACCAAATGCAGAAGGTGCTGATCAAAAAAACCAATGAGCATCCTGAAACGATATGGTATGTAGAGTTGATCACTTGGATATACACGCAAAAAAATGACTGGGAAGGCGCCTTGATACAGATGGAGGCTATAGACGAGCGCAACAGGGAGAATGGCAACCACCTGATGGGGTTTGCACGCGAAGCGGCAGGTGCAAAAAAATATGAAGTTGCAGAAAGGGCCTATGATGATATCATTGCCAAAGGCAAAGAGTCGCCGTATTATTACCTGGCAAGGAGCGAGAGACTGGCTACAGGGCTGAACAGGATAAAAAATAGCCCGGAAGTAAAACCGGAGGAAGTGAATAGCTTGGTTACGTTATACGATAGTTTTTTTGTCGAGTTCCCCAAACACTACGGTATGCAGTCAGGTTCAGATTTTGCCTTGCTGCTGGCACAATATGCCAATAATGCGCCGCGTGCCATAACGGTACTTAAAAAAGGCATTGCCGAAGTAGACGCAAGGAAAGATATGGTAGGCAAGTTCAAATTGCAGCTGGGTGATTACTTAGTGCTTGTCGGAAAAATATGGGAGGCATCGCTCACCTACAGTCAGGTGGATAAAGATTTTAAACAGGATGCATTGGGCGAAGAAGCCCGTTTCCGCAATGCAAAGCTGGCATACTACCGTGGAGATTTTGAATGGGCGCAGCGCCAGTTGAACATATTGAAATCGGCTACCTCGCAGCTCATTTCCAACGATGCTATATATCTTTCCGTACTGATAACCGAGAATGTTGCCGACAGTAATTATGTGCCGCTGCAACGTTTTGCTTACGCAGGGTTATTAATGTTCCAGAACAAGGATGCAGAGGCTGAAACACTGCTCGACAGTATCAATAAAGCATATGCTGATCACCCACTGAATGACGATATCCTGATGACCCGTGCTGAGATGGCTAAAAAGCATCTGCAGTACGATAAGGCATTGGGGTACCTTAGAATGATAAAAGAGAAGTACGGAGAAGATGTGCTGGGAGATGATGCCGTTTTCAAAATGGCCGAGCTATACCAGTACAATTTCAACAAGATTGATGAAGCTAAAAAGTATTACGAACAGCTCATTATAGACTACATAGGCAGCACCTATGTTCAGGAAGCCCGCAAGCGGCTGAACGAGATAAATAACCCCACGCTACCATAGCTATAGATCTTTCGTTACTTTTATGTTTATAATTCTCTTGTAGGTATATGCATTCACTCATCATATTTGCTTCCGGTACAGGTACTAATGCTTATGCCATTATCGAATATTTCAAAAAAAATGGCAAAGCAAAAGTTTCTCTGGTAGTGAGCAATAAAGCTAATGCTGGCGTGCTGGAAATAGCAAAAAGAGAGGAGATACCCTTTCTAATAATAGACAGGAAAACTTTTCATGAAACATTATTGCTGGAGCAATTGAGCTCATACAAGCCATCATTAATTGTATTGGCCGGTTTCCTCTGGAAAATACCTGATGCACTTATCCATGCATTTCCCGGTAAAATAGTAAACATCCATCCCGCATTACTGCCATCCTATGGAGGCAAAGGAATGTATGGGCATAACGTACACAATGCAGTTATAACTGCTAAAGAAAAGGAATCAGGAATTACTATTCACTATGTGGATGAGCATTACGATGAAGGAGATGTTATCGTTCAGGCAAGATGCAAGGTGGGGCAAAACGATTCTGCTGACACGTTAGCAAAAAGGATACACAAATTGGAGCACTTCTACTTTCCAAGAACTATTGAGTTTCTATTAGATACTCAGTAAACCCTAAACTTTCGTGAGGAATAATTGAGGTAACACTCCGAGTAATATCACCAATGCACAAGTAACCAC
Source organism: Flavipsychrobacter sp. (assembly GCA_021155965.1). Lineage (GTDB taxonomy): Bacteria > Bacteroidota > Bacteroidia > Chitinophagales > Chitinophagaceae > Nemorincola. The sequence goes on along the minus strand of JAJNBJ010000017.1, from coordinate 68,348 downwards.
CAACATAAATTTATCACCTCCTGTTACAGGTGAGCTTATCTCCGGTGTGCCTGCCTTAAAGTACATAGCTATAATAACGCGGAAGTAATAGTAAACACTGATTGCCGCCATCAACAGCGCAAATATCACCAGCCACATCAATTGGCCTTGCTGCACCACAGCCAGCAATACATAATACTTAGCCATAAATCCGCCGGTAAGTGGGATGCCTGCCAGTGAGAATAAGAAGATAGTAGTTACAAATGCAAGCAAAGGTTCCCTTTGCGCCAGGCCATTAAAGCCATCATAAGTATAGTCTTTCAGCTTTACCAGTACAGCAAATATGCCAATGGTGGCAACACTATATGCCACTGCATAAATAATGATGCCCTGCCACGCTACTGCATTTACTGCCAGCACCGCAAACAGCATAAAACCTGCTTGCGCTATTGATGAATACGCCAACATGCGCTTCACACTTTGCTGGAATACTGCAGTGACATTTCCCACCAGCAGCGTTGCAGCTGTAATGATGGCTAACACCATTACCCAATGTTCGCTGAGCGAGTTGAAGGAAACCTGGAACAGGCGGAGGAATGCAAAGAATGCCGCCGATTTTACAACTGTGGCCATAAACGCCGTAAAAACAGTAGGAGAGCCATCATACACATCCGGGGTCCACATATGCATGGGGGCTGCCGAAACTTTGAAAGAAAAAGCGATCATAATGAACAGGATACCTGCAAGTGCCAATGGGTTCAGCGCATCACTATGCATTAATGTCACCATTTCCGTAATGTTGAATGTGCGGGCAGCGCCATAAAGCAAAGTGATACCCATGAGTAATATACCCGTAGAGAATGCTCCCATCAGGAAGTACTTAAGCGATGCTTCACTGCTCTTCAGGTTGCGCTTGTCACTGCCAGCCAGTATGTATTGAGGTATAGAGAGGATCTCAATGCCAATGAACATCATCAGCAGGTTGTTGTACATGGATAGCAGGTATAACCCGCACAGGATAAAGAATATAAGAGCAAAGTATTCCGATACATATTTGCCTACCTTTTGCACTTCTTTACCCATCAGTAATACATACAGAAGCGAACATCCGGTCATGATAGTATTAAACCATAATGAATAATGCTCTGAACGTAGCATATCATTAAATAATGACTTTGGGCTGTTAACAGATGTTGTAGTAAGGTCCCATATGGTTACACCCAGCAGGGCAGCAAAAAGGAAAGTTGCAAGCCCGGCAATACTTTTTTTATCGTTTACCCATAACCCGGCAAACATCATGATCACTCCAAAAACTGTTGTAGCAATAATTGCTTTCATATAACTACTAAAAGATCAAAAAAAATCAAATCACAAATCGCGCTCACCCAATTACTAATTCCGGGTTTTATCTTACCATCATTCCGGCTACTCCCGCTGTAAGATCCAAAAGAGGTTTTGGATAAACACCGAGGAACAATATCAGGCTGATGATAATTGCTAATCCTAAATATTCGTTTACGCTTAAGTCTTTCACCACAACTGCCGATCCTGCGTCTCCATAAGCGGTTCTTTGTATCATGTTCAGGGTATATACTGCGCCGAGGATAATACCCAGACCTGCAACTACCATTATAAGGATATGCCCCGCTGTATCTGCACGGAATATGCCATTGAACAGCATGAACTCACCCACAAAACCATTGGTAAGTGGCAGAGCAATATTGGCAAGTGAGATAATTACCAATGCAATTGCCATAGCAGGGGCAGCAGATGCCATACCACCCAGTTTGGTCATATCGCGGGTGCCATAGCGCTGTTCTATCATGCTTACTATTACCCACATACCGGTAATGTTGATACCATGGTTGAACATTTGTACCATAATGCCATGCATGCCAACAGCAGAATTGGTGAAAGCTGCTGCACACATAAGTCCCATGTGGGCAATAGAAGAATAGGCTATGAGGCGCTTAATATCTGTTTGCACAATGGCTATGCACGATGCATAAACAATGCCTACAACAGAAAGAATAACTACAGTTTCAGACCAATAAGCAACACCTGCAGGCAATACCGGTATCAACCAGCGCAGTACTGCAAATAAACCCATCTTCACCATCAGCGCACTAAGAATTATGGTAACGGGGGTAGGCGATTGTTCATAAGTATCAGGCTGCCATGTATGGAAGGGGAACACAGGCATTTTAATAGCAAAGGCTATGAAAATGAGCCAGAACAACCACATCTGCTGGTCGGCAGGTAATGATGTCCCGGCACGAACTATATCGTTCCATGAATAACTGGTAACGCCCGGTGTTTGCAGGGAGAGGTAAATTAGTCCCGCCAGCATCATAAGGCTGCCTACAAATGTATAGATGAAGAATTTGAACGTAACAGGGATACGCTTTTCACCACCCCATTGCGAGCACAGGAAGTAAACGGGTATCAAAGCCAGCTCCCAGAATACATAGAACAACAGGGCATCAGAAGCAAGGAAAACACCCATTAAGCCCGCCTGAGATAACAACAGGAATCCGTAGAACGCACCTGCCCGTTCTACCGGCTTATTTACATTCATGATCATTACCACCAGCGATACGATACCCGTAAGCAGGCACAGCATACTGCTCATTCCATCGGCCATCAGGCTGAACTGGGTCCCAAGGATAGGTATCCACGGCTTAGTGAATGTGATAGGCGCCGCAAAATTTGCCCCGCTCACGTAAGCGGCAACCGCCAATGTGAGCATAGAGCTTAGTAAACCTAACGACTTAGCGCCATCTCCTTTTGTAGTGAAAGAGATAATGCCCGTTAAAAAAGGAATCAGTATCAGTAATATTAAAATCATAACTCCAAACCCCTATAAAGGGAGCTTATTTTATTTGATCCAAAAAAAACCAAGCGTAAACAACGCCACCATACCAAGCACCATAATAAAAATGTAAAAACCAACCTGGCCTGTCTGTAGCAGGCGCATTCTGTCGCCACCCCATCTTACAGTTTTGCCAACGCCGTTCACTAAACCATCTATCCCGGCTTTTTCTGCAAACTTATCCAGTATACCTGATAACGCACCAATTGGTTTCACGATGATAGTATCATACAGCTCATCCACATACCATTTGTTGGCCAATACCTTTTTGAAGCCGCTGTAATTACCATCAAATTGAGAAACAGCGAATAGTTTCTTCGTAGCAAGGAAAATAACGAGCAACCCTACGCAAGTTGCACCAAACAATGTCCATTCTTTCATTTCCAGGCCGGGCCCTTCATGAATTACTGCTGGCACCCCTGCTTTGCCCAGGAACTGGTTTAAGTAATCGTGTCCTCCAAACAAATGCGGGATTTGAACAAATCCTCCGACTAATGAGAATATTGCGAGAATAATAAGTGGGATAGTTATTGCAGCAGGCGATTCGTGCAGGTGATGCTCCTGATCATGTGTGCCGCGGAAACCACCCATAAATACCAGCATCAGCAGGCGGAACATATAAATTGCAGTAAGCACAGCAGCGAATGCAGCCAGGTAGAAAAACACTTTATTGTGCTCATAAACGGCTAACAGTATCTCATCCTTCGATACAAACCCGGAAGTGAATGGAAAACCTGCGATTGCAAGCACGCCAATCAAAAAAGTAATGTAGGTTATAGGCAGTTTCTTTCTTAATCCACCCATGTTTTTAATATCCTGCTCGCCACCCATAGCATGTATCACTGAGCCTGCGCCGAGGAACAGCAGCGCCTTGAAGAAAGCATGCGTCATTACATGGAAAACGCCGGTGGTATAGGCACCAACACCCAATGCAAGGAACATGAAACCAAGCTGGCTTACCGTTGAATAAGCAAGTACCTTTTTTATATCGTTCTGGTATAACGCTATGGTAGCTGCAAGCAATGCGGTTGCAAGGCCTATTACCGCAACAAGATCAAGAGCCATCGGCGCAAGGTCATACAACGCATGGCTGCGGGCTATCATATAGATGCCTGCTGTAACCATCGTTGCAGCATGGATAAGCGCTGAGACAGGTGTCGGACCCGCCATCGCATCAGGCAGCCACGTATACAGTGGTATCTGCGCGCTTTTACCCATAGCGCCTATGAACAGGCACAGCGCTATCCAATTATACATCGAAGATGTTTCTGTATGAGCAGCAGGCAGCTTTGCAAAAACATCCTGGTAAGCAAGCGTACCATAGTTGAACAGGATGAGCAGCATACCTACAAGGAAGCCAAGGTCGCCAATACGGTTCATCACAAATGCTTTCTTGGCAGCATTGGTATAATCCCTGTTCTTGAACCAGAACCCAATGAGCAGGTAAGAACATAATCCCACGCCCTCCCATCCAATGAACATGATTAGGTAGTTAGCACCCAATACCAATAGTAACATAGAGAATACGAACAGGTTCAGGTAGGCAAAGTATTTCACCATACCCTCATCATGTCCCATATAAGAGGTTGAATAAACGTGTATCAGGAAACCTATACCGGTAATAATGAGCAGGAACAAGGAGGAAAGCGCATCTACCTGGAAATCAAAATGAATATTCAGGTTGCCCGATTGTATGAAATCAAACAGTTTAACAACCAAAGGCCCCTGGAAAGAAGCACTTTTAACTTCAAAGAAAATACCCAATGATATAATGAAAGAAGCAAGAATTGCCACACAACCTATAACGCCGCCCAGCGTTTTAGGCATTCTCTTCCAGAAAATACCATTGATCAGGAAACCGATCAATGGGAACAACGGAACTAAGTAAACTAAATTAGCCATATATGCTAAATCCCCTAAGGGCTATTAATGTTTTAACCTGTTTAAGATATTTATATCCACCGAATGCACCTTGCGATACATCATCACTATTATTGCCAGTCCCACAGCTACTTCTGCCGCTGCTACTACCATTATAAAAAATACAAATAGCTGTGCATTTGCATCGGCATATATTTTTGAGAAAGCAACCAACAACAGGTTCACCGCATTAAGCATCAGCTCAATGCACATAAATATGATGATGGCATTACGGCGCATCAGTGCCCCCATTACTCCTATGGAGAATAACAGCAGGCTTAAGAATAAATAATGTGTCGAATTTACCGGCATACTTTATAATTTATTCGCTAACATGCTCCATTTTAGCAGTTGCAGATGTTTTTACTTCTTCTTTTTTACCAATTACAATTGCACCTATCATGGCACTCAAGAACAGCACGCTGCTAATCTCAAATGGTAACACATACTCTTTGAAAAGCACTTTTCCCAAATTCGAAATAAGCCCTATATCTGTAGATGTTTTATCCATGATCTCGGCCTTTGCTGTTTTAATAGATGCCAGCACTACCAGGAACAATATACCGCCGGATATTACCCCGGCTAGCTGCACTAATTGACCCTTCTGCGGCTCTACATCTGCATTCAGGTTCATCAGCATGATCACAAATAGGAATAGCACCATGATCGCACCTGCATACACAATGATATTCACTATTGCCAGGAACTGGGCATTCATCAGCACATAATGTCCCGAAATAGCAAAAAATGTAAGTATCAGGAACAATACACTATTCACAGGGTTGCGACTGAGGATAACCCCAAGCGCACAACTAACCGCAATAGCAGACAATACCCAAAATAAAATATCGTATAACTCCATAATTATTTACTTTCCTTTTTTTTAGGGTCGGGTATCAGCAGGTCTTCTTTTTTATAAATAAAACTCTCGCGGGTATAATTAGAAGGCATTACAGTTTCAGTAAGATATATGGCATCCTTCGGGCAAGCTTCTTCGCAATAACCGCAGAAGATGCAACGCAGCATATTTATCTCATATTTTGCAGCATACTTCTCTTCGCGGTATAAATGCTCTTCTCCCGGTTTGCGCTCTGCAGCTTCCATGGTAATTGCTTCGGCAGGACATGCCAACGCACACAGGCCACATGCAGTACAGCGCTCCGCTCCTTGCTCATCGCGGTTCAGAATATGCAGTCCACGGAATACCGGGCTGAACGGTCGCTTTTCCTCAGGATAGCTCACCGTAGCCTTTTTCTTGAATATATGGCCAAGGGTGATGGTCAACCCTTTGGCAAGGGCAGGCAGGTAAGCCTTCTCCATGAAGTTCATGGGGCTACGGTTTATCTGCACCGACCTGTTAGTTAATTTTTCCATTTCTTCTTTACTTATTAATAGCCCACAATATCACTCCCCCGGTTATCAGCATATTCACCAATGCCAATGGTATCAGCGATTTCCACCCCAGTTTCATTAGTTGGTCATAACGGAAGCGGGGCAAAGTCCACCTTACCGCCATTATGAATAATATTACCATCACAGCCTTCGTCATCAACACCATCAGGCAAATTATCGAATACAACATAGGATGTACATTCGCCGCCACCTGGTCCATGAACGGGAAATTATATCCCCCAAAGTACAGTGTGCTGACGAGTACAGAGCTGATGAACAGGTTCACATATTCCGCAAATAGGTAAAAGCCCAGCTTCATGGACGAATACTCCTGGTGGTAGCCCATGTTCAGCTCACTTTCACATTCCGGCAGGTCAAATGGCGCACGGTTCAATTCAGCAAATGCACAGGTAAGGAAAATGATAAAACCCAGCGGCTGCTTAAAGAAGTTCCACGTAAAATAATTATCTGCCCAGAAGCCGTGTTGCTGCTGCACAATATCACGCAAGCTCAGCGACTCTGTCATCATTAATAAAGCGATCAAGCTAATACCCATTGCCAGCTCATAAGAGATAGCCTGCGATGCCGCACGGATGCTACTTAATAATGAGAATTTATTATTGGAAGCCCAGCCACCCAGCATCACGCCATATACACCAAGGCTCACAACACCGAATATGAACAGGATACCAATATTAATATCTGCCACCTGGAAAGAGAAAACATGCCCGCTGTCTGTTGTATAATCTGGCGCCCATGGTATAACAGCGCTGGTCATTGTAGCAGTAAGCATCGCTAAGCTAGGGCCTAATATAAATATCAGTCTTGTTGAGCGGTCTGGTATAATTTCTTCTTTGAAAAATAATTTCAATCCATCAGCCAAAGGTTGCAGCAATCCAAAAGGGCCCGCACGGTTGGGGCCGATACGGTCTTGCATAATGGCAGCGACTTTACGCTCGCCCCAGGTAGCATACATAGCTATCCCCAGCGAGCCTAAAAGTATGGCTGTGATCAAAAGGCCTTTTTCTATGATAAGCGCTGTATCAATTTGTAGTAACAGCATAATGTTGCAAAAATAGTTTTCGTTTTAAATATTATCCCTTGCCCAGCTTATCAGTCCACTTTTTCAATCCGCCATCGCTCTGCGTGGGCTTAAAATCATCAGAATGTGCCGGCCCATCTATCTTCGACAGCTCAACTTCCGGCCTGTTCACATCACTTACACTGTGAATGTCAATAGTGTATTGTGGTTTCCTGCCCATCACTGTATCTATCAATACAGGTGTTGGCTTCGTGCCCTCATAGTGTCCTTGAGATATCACACTGCTTCTGCGCACTTGTGTCGGCCCTTCTATCACCCAATCCTTGGTTTCTTTCTTCTCAAAGCGGCATTCATTGCATATCCATCCGGGTTTTCCATCCGGTGTATTCTCCACTTCGTTCCATTCATCCTTACGAGCTGTTACACGATACACCTCATCGCCTCTCATCCACAACCGCACACTGCCGCAGCATTTAGGGTTGCTGCAATTCCTGTGCGCATCCATAGGCTTGGTGAACCATACCCTGTTTTTGAAACGGAATGTTCTGTCGGTAAGTGCGCCTACCGGGCATACATCTATTACATTGCCAATAAAATCGTTGTCGAGTGCCTTACTCAGATAAGTGCTTATCTGGGCATGGTCTCCCCTGTCTAATATACCATGCTCACGTTTTTCGGTGAGTTGGTCTGCAGCAAATACACAACGGAAGCACATGATACAACGGTTCATGTGCAGCGATATGTATGGGCCTATATCTTCTTTCTCAAATGTGCGGCGTTTGAACTCATACCGTGTACCTTCTGTACCATGGTCATAGCTCAGGTCTTGCAGGTCACACTCGCCTGCCTGGTCACATACCGGACAATCAAGCGGGTGGTTGATCAATAAAAATTCAACAACTCCTTTGCGGGCATCAATTACTTTCTCAGAGGTAATGTTTTTCACCTCCATGCCATCCATCACAGTAGTGCGGCAACTTGCTACCAGCTTGGGCATAGGGCGAGGGTCTTTTTCAGAGCCCTTGCTCACCTCCACCAGGCAGGTACGGCATTTACCGCCGCTATCCTGTAGTTTGCTATAGTAGCACATAGCAGGCGGAGCAACTTCGCCACCTATACTACGGGCCGCATTCAGTATAGTAGTACCTGCCGGCACTTCTATGCTGATGTTATCGATCGTTACTTTAAACTTTGGTGTCTCTGACATAACAATTCAAAATTCTATGCTGATGCAGCCACATGGATCGGGTCGGCATAGTGCGCCAGGCCATAATTCCTTTTTTGTGACTCATCAGGATTTAATACATGCCATTCAAACTCATCACGGAAGTGGCGTATGGCAGCCGCCACCGGCCATGCTGCCGCATCACCCAGCGGACAGATGGTATTACCCTCTATCTTGCGCTGGATATCCCACAGCAGGTCTATATCACTCATCTTGCCTTTACCATACTCCAGGTTCTTCAGTATCTTATACATCCAGCCGGTACCTTCACGACAAGGGCTGCATTGTCCGCAGCTTTCGTGGTTGTAAAAGCGCGCAAGTGTCATCGTATGTTTTACGATACACTGGTCTTCATCCAGCACCTCGAAACCACCAGAGCCGATCATTGAGCCTGATACAAAACCGCCATCGCTCATGCTCTCATAATTCATCAGCCTTGTTTCACCTTTTGCTGTTTTCAGCAACAGGTTAGCAGGCAATATCGGAACTGACGAACCTCCAGGTATACAAGCTTTTAATTTCTTACCATTCCTGATACCACCACAATATTCATCGCTGTAGATGAACTCCTCTACCGAGATGGTCATATCTATTTCATAAACGCCCGGCTTATTAATGTTGCCGCATGCGCTCATCAGTTTGGTGCCTGTAGATTTACCTACACCTATTTTAGCATATTCATCGCCACCAAGGTTAATAATAGGCACTACTGCCGCCAGTGTTTCTACGTTATTCACCACCGTAGGCCTCATCCATACACCCTGTATCGCCGGGAATGGCGGCTTCATACGAGGATTACCACGCTTGCCCTCCAGCGATTCTATCAATGCTGTTTCCTCGCCGCATATATAAGCGCCCGCACCGCGGTGCACATATATCTCGCAGTCAAAGCCTGTACCCTGTATATTCTTACCTAACCAGCCGTTATTCTTTGCTTCGTCTATTGCTTGTTCCAGTATGTCAGGTATCCATGCATATTCGCCACGTATATAAACGTAGGTGGTATTGCTGCCTAACGCAAAGCTGCTGATCAATAACCCTTCAATGAACAGGTGCGGATGGAACTCCATCAGGTACCTGTCTTTAAATGTACCCGGCTCCGACTCATCAGCATTGCACACCAGGTGGCGTGGCACACCCTCAGGCTTTGCCAGGAAGCTCCATTTCAAACCCGTAGGGAAGCCCGCACCGCCACGGCCACGCAGGCCGCTCTTCTTCACTTCTTCAACAATATCTGCAGGAGACATTTTCAATGCCTTCTCTGCCGCACGGTATCCGCCATTCTTGCGATAGGTATCGTAATAACGGATACCTTCTACCTTATCGTGCTCTAATAACAGTTTTACACCCATACCCCTAAGGGACTTTTATATTTTTATTTACCACCTCCCGCTTAAGGGCCGGAGGTTTAAATTCTTTCACTATGTCTTGAGTACATCACCCACCTGCCATCCTTCCGTGTCCACACCTGTACTATTTGTAACTTCAACTGAATTGGTTTACCATTCAGCGCAACGTCCACATCTGCTACCATTCTCGCCTGTGCAATACTGCCGGTAAACCGTATTCCCTGCAATGTTGCGTTTAGCTGATTGTAGGTCAGTTTGCCATTATATAGGTCTTCTATCACATCTCTTTTCAGCTCCAGCCATCCGTTTGAATGATAATAACGAACATCATCCCGTAATAGCCAGTTCAGAGAAACAGTGTCTTTCGTCACCAAAGCCTTATTAAAAGCATGGATAGCTCTTGTAAGACTCACCGAATCCTCCTTTTGTGCAAATGCACCAATACTTACAAAGAGCAACACTATGGTAACTAAATACCTCATCCTTATTTATCAAACGCCATTATAAAATCTTCTATCGGGTCGAAGAAGTAATCTGTCCAGCCGGCTTTGTGGCTTTTCATTTCATCTTCGCTTGGGAAACCGCTATGATGTACTATCACCCTTGTTCCCGCTTCATCCTCTTTCAATAAATAATGAACTTCTGTTGGTTTTGTCTCTTCCAGCCATTCACTCACTTTCCAGGTGTAGGTTAATTCATTTTCACTTGCCTTCAGCACTTCGCCTCTCACCCAGCCGTCAAACATTTCAAACCTGCCACCAACTTTATTTTCAACTACCGCTTCTCCTCCGCTCCATTTTCTTATCAGCTTTGCATCTGTGAGCAGTTGCATTACTCTCTTCGGCTTTGCCGATAATATGAACTCAAGTTTCAGGTCGAAAGCCATAGGTTAGTTTTTTGCCTGTGCCCTCAGTTCGTCTATCAGCTTATCTACTTTCTCTTTTGTCAAATGTTCCCTGTATGTCTTGCCCAACTGCATCATAGGTGCATACCCACATGCGCCCAGGCACTCAGCTGGTTTTAAAGTAAACAACCCGTCAGGGGTTGTTTCACCTTCACTAATGCCCAGCTTTTGTTTTATATGGTCTATTATATCATCACAACCATTCACCATGCATGGCCCTGTGCGGCACACCTCCAGCAGGTGCTTACCAACAGGTTTCATATTAAACATGGTATAGAATGTAGCTACCTCATACACTTCAATCGGCAGTATATTCAGTAACTCTGCCACATAATCCATAACAGGAGTGTCCAGCCAGCCGCCAAACTCATCCTGTGCCATATGTAATACCGGTATCAAAGCACTTTTCTGCTTCCCTTCCGGGTAGCGGGCCATCACTTCTTTTACCTTATTTAATTTCTCTTCCGAAAATTTTATCATAAACCCCAACCCCTAAAGGGGCTTTATTTATCAAAATTTATTTTAAACCACACCTTCCCTTTAGGGGTCGGGGGTTACGCATCCAATTCTCCTGCTATCACGTTCAGGCTGCTCAATGTTACCACCGCATCACTCAGCAAACCACCGCTCACTATTTCCGGGTAAGCCTGGTAGTAAATAAAACACGGCCTGCGGAAGTGCAAACGGTACGGTGTACGTCCGCCATCACTGATCAGGTAAAAGCCCAATTCTCCATTACCACCCTCTACCGCATGATATACTTCACCCTTTGGTGCATCTATCTCACCCATTATTATTTTAAAGTGATAGATAAGTGCTTCCATCTTCGTATACACATCTTCCTTCGGTGGCAGGTGGAAATGGTCTGCTTCCTGTGCATAGAATATTTCTTTCTGCTCAGGAAACTCTTTTTCTATCTTCTCTATCTTTTCCAGTGCCTGGAGAATAATGCTCAGGCTTTCCCATATTTCGCCGTTGCGCACCATAAAGCGGTCATAAACATCACCGGTAGTGCCAACAGGTATTTTAAAATCAAAATCTTCGTACGAACAATAAGGTTGAGCTACACGCACATCATAATCAACACCCGCAGCCCTCAGGTTTGGGCCTGTAAAGCCATAATTCAGTGCACGCTCAGCACTGATAGGCCCTGCACCTATGCATCGCTCCATAAAGATGCGGTTGCGGTTCAGCAGGTTCTCAAATTCCTTCATCGTTTTTGGGAAATTCACCAAAAACTTATTCAGCTTATCAAATGATGCAGGGGTGAAGTTGCGCTCAAAGCCACCCACACGGCCAATATTGGTTGTGAGGCGTGAGCCGCAGATCTCTTCAAATATCTCGTAAATATGCTCACGCGACTGGAATACATAAGTGAACGGTGTCAGGGCACCCGTGTCCACAGCTATTACCGAATTACAAACCAGGTGGTCGGCAATGCGGGCAAGTTCCATGATGACAACACGCAGGTATTGTACGCGTTTGGGCACATTTATCTTCAACAGTTTTTCTACCGTCATATGCCAGCCCATATTATTGATGGGTGATGAACAGTAGTTAAGGCGGTCTGTAAGTGTAGTGATCTGGTAGAAAGGCCTGCGCTCTGCTATTTTTTCAAAAGCACGGTGTATATAACCTATGGTAGGCACAGTCTCCAAAACGCGCTCACCATCTATCTCCATTATGTTCTGGAACACACCGTGTGTGGCTGGGTGTGTCGGACCAAGATTGAGCGTAGTGGTCTGCTTCTGAAGTGACTCCTCAGAAAGTTTTATATGCTGCTGATGTTGATGCTGTAGTTCCATACCCTAAATCCCTAAAGGGACTTTCACTTGTTTAAACTAACTCTTATTTTCATAGCACCTCCCCTTTAGGGGTCGGGGGCTTACCTTCCAAACATTTCGTTATCCTTATCTCTTCTTGTCGGGTCTTCCATTTCATATTCCTTCCTCATCGGGAAATAATCCATTTCATCCACATTCAATATTCGGATAAGGTTAGGATGCCCGATGAAGTTGATGCCAAAGAAATCATACGTCTCACGTTCCATCCAGTTCGCTGTTGAGAACCTTTGTGTTATCGTATACACATCAGGTTTTTCTGACGGCACATATATTTTGAAACGCAAACGGATATTATCAACAAGATTGTGCAGGTGATAGACAACACACAGCTCCTCTCCTTTTCTCTCAGGGTAGTGCACACCCGTCAGGTCCGTAAGAAAACGGAAACGCAAACTTTCATCATCATACAGGTGTTGTATCACTTTCAGGTTCATTTCAGCAGGAGCAGTGAAAGTGAGCAAACCGAATTGCTCTTCCCATTCGGTCAGTTGCTCCCCGAACTTCTCTGTTAATTGCTGCCTTACTGTTTCGTTCGTCAATCCCACTTTTACTTTTTAATTTTATTGTATTCCGTAACTTTCCATCAGGTCTTTATACACAGGATTGTGCCTGCGGCGCAGGCTTTCATTATTTACAAGGTCCTGCAGTTTCAATATCCCGTCTATAATTCCTTCCGGTCTTGGTGGACAACCCGGTACATACACATCTACCGGTATCACCTGGTCTATGCCTTGTAACACAGAATAAGAATCAAATATCCCACCACTGCTGGCACATGCGCCTATGGCTATTACCCAGCGGGGCTCTGCCATTTGCAGGTATACCTGGCGTAATATCGGCCCCATCTTCTTGGCTATTGTTCCTGCCACCAGCAGCACATCACATTGGCGCGGGGTAAAACCCATACGCTCTGCACCAAAGCGGCCCAGGTCATAATGCGAACCCATTGTTGCCATAAACTCGATACCACAGCATGACGTAGCGAACGGCAACGGCCATAATGAATTCTTACGGCCAAGACCTACTATCTTGTCAAACGAGGTTGAGAAATAACCTTCACCGGAATACCCCTCTGGGGCTTCCACCATCTTCACATTCGTATTATACTGTACCGGACGCATAACTTATTTTTGATTTTCGATGTGTGATTTATGATTGAAAACCACACATGCTTTAACAATAAAATTTAAGAATCAAATACAACCAATCATACATCACAGATCTTAAATCATATATATTCTAGTCTTCCCACTCCAAAGCACCTCTCTTCACTATGTATATAAAACCACATAAAAAGAAGGCTACAAACAACACAACTTCTAAAAATCCCTCCTTACCTAAATACTTAAAATTCACAGCATACGGATAAAAGAATATTACCTCCACATCGAACAGCACAAAGAGTATTGCCACAAGGAAATATTTGATACCCATCGGCTGGCGTGCATTGCCAACCGACGGTATGCCACTCTCAAAATTGATCAGCTTATCCTCAGTTTTTCTTTTTGGCCCCAACAGGTGAGAAACAAGCATCATTACCACCACAAAGCCAACGGCTATTACCAATTGAAGGGCTATCGGGAAATAATTGAATGGCGTATTCTGCTCCGCCGAAAGCATTAAAACATCCATAAATGGTTTCGTTACTTGGAATGCTGTTTAAAAGGAAATGCAAAATTACATCTATACTGCGATAATTCAACTATTACACAGCCTTTTTTGGGGCATAGGTGCTATATTTTAACTAAGAGTATTATGTTTGAATATATGGCATGTGAGGCCTTGTTTTTTCATTGAATAAAATTCGCGATATAATGATATTTTTGAGGCAAATTCTGTGATGCTCGTATCCGTCATTATTGTCAATTATAACACCTTCCGGGTAACATGCGATTGCATCGAAAGTGTCATCAAATTCACTAAAAATATACCTTATGAGATCATCCTTGTAGACAACGCATCACCTAACGACAACCCCGATGATTTCCTTGTAAAGTTTCCTTCAATTACGCTCGTAAAGAGCAAAGAGAATGGTGGTTTTGCAAAAGGCAATAACTTGGGGATAGAAGTTGCCAAAGGAAATATTATTTTATTATTGAATTCAGATACTGTTCTTAATGAGGATAGTATAAGTATTGCCGCCGGTAAACTACAGCAAATGCCTGAAGTAGGTGCCCTTAGCGTTCGGTTGATATACCCTGATGGCAAATTGCAGCATACTGCCCGTAAATTCAGGAGTATAAGAAATGAGATATTAGACGTTTTACGCCCTATCCTGTTATTGATGCCCTATAAAAAAAGGGCAGATCTAATGCTCAACCAATACTTCCACGGCGATTATAATACCTATGCCGATTGGGTTAGCGGTGCCTTTTTAATGTTTAGAAAGGAAACATTGGATAAACGACCTGGCAAAAAGCTTGACGAACGTTTCTTTATGTATGGCGAAGACCAGCTATGGTGCTACCAGTTTCATGAACTGGGCTATAAAAGCTATTACCTTGCCGAAACAACCGTGATACATATACATAACGCCAGCACTGAGCCTTCAAAACAGCTGAAACTGCTGAAAAAATTCCTGGAGTTAGAGCTGAGGATCATGGAATACCGCAGGGGCAGGGATGTATATTATCAAATATTCATTTTTATTCTTACAATTAAAGAAATGGCCAGGTATTACATAAAAATTATTATCTATAAGTTATTTAAGCATAAAATAAGATAGTTTTTTGCTGGTTAACATTCTCTTTCTAAAATACATACTTTTGAGTTTAGATATTGCTTATAGCTAATTCATGCTGCACACTGAAAAGTCTCCGTTAGTTTCCATCATATTACCATGTTATAATCATGGAAAATATATTGATGAAACCATTTCGAGCATTGAAAAAATAGAAAATGAAAATATATATGAAATTATTATTGTAAATGACGGTTCTACGGATGCCTATACTAATGAGCGACTTGCTGCATTAGCGCATACAGGTAAATACAATATTATATTCCAGGAGAATCAAGGAGTATGCGCTGCAAAAAATAATGCTATTGCCAACGCACGAGGTAAGTACATACTACCAGTTGATGCAGATAATAAGCTGGGCCCTGCTTTTATTGACGAAGCACTCGCAATTTTTAATTCACAACCTGAGATATCTATTGTTTATACCGACTATTATCTATTTGGGGAGGAAACAGGTATAAGAAAAGCAGGGCCGTATAATATGCAACGACTCATGTTGGACAACTACATAGAAAATTGTGCTATGTTTAAAAAATCCATGATTGATAAAATTGGCGGCTATGACCTGTTTTTCTCAAGGATAGGTATCGAAGATTGGGATTTGTGGCTTAATGCCGCTTTTCATGGTTATAAATTTTACTATATCGAAAAGCCACTATTTGAATACAGGATAATAAAGGCATCACGTACTAAAAAGCTTTTGGCTAAAAAGAGCAAAGTAAACATGTGTATTGACCGTTATGCTGAAAAGTATAGCCAATATTTTGGTTTATATGAGGTAGATAAATATTTCTTAAATAAATTCAGGTCGAATTTTACCGCTTATGTAATTAAGGTATTGCTAATGATATATTTTCCGAAATTTTTCAATTACCTGGTAAAAAAACAGGTGCTAAGAAAATATTTGTAATGAACGATATTGAAACGAACAGGGCTGGCAATATTCAGCGAATGGCCTACCCTAAAACAAGCCTGAATGATCCATACTACTTGCTGTCTAATTTCCTGTTCAGGGACCTGAAACATGTAATAGAAAAGTATGGAAAGGGAGATGTGCTTGATATAGGATGTGGAAATAAGCCTTATAAATGTTTTTTTCAGAATATATCAAGGTATACAGGCTGCGATATAGTGCAATCCAGCGAGGGATTAGTAGATATTATTTGTCAGGCAGTAGATATACCATTGTCTGATAATTCAGTAGACACAATATTTACCACGCAGGTGATAGAGCATGTAGCTGACCACCGCAAATTACTGTCAGAAGCATACAGAATATTGAAACCGGGAGGATATCTTATTTTGTCCGGGCCTATGGCTTGGGAACATCATGAGGTGCCTTACGATTTTTTCCGGTTTACACGTCACGGGTTTGAATGGTTACTGGAGCAATATAAGTTTACAGAAGTCCAAATTATTCCTAATGGTGGCAAATGGGCATTGGTGGGGCAACTAATGATGAATAGCATTCGCAGTTCGTTTGCAAAAAAAACTATCATAAGGAGAATATTTGCTGCACTTTTTTTCGTGTTAAGAATAAAATGGTTGATCAATATCTTATTCTCTGCACTCGACAAATTCGATAAAGACTACAGTTCAACGCTCAATTTTGTAGTGGTTGCCCGTAAGGTTTAATAAAATAAGGCTAATTTCGATAGTTAAAATTTTAAAAAATGATCGGTAAGATTTTAGAAAAAATACCCTATATACGATACGCATATTGGTACAGGAAAAACAGTTCTAACAGGCCGGGCAGTTATTATTCTTCTGTTACCGATGTAGACTATGTAAAAGCTAACGAACACCTGATATGGCCGGATGACCCGAATGACCAGTGGTTAAATGGGATAAACATTAACAAAGAAGAACAAGTAAAATTTCTCAAATCGCTCAAGGATCTTTATGATAAACTGGACTTGGCCCAATTCGATAAACCTAAAGGACAGGTGAGCGGACGATACTCATTTCACAATACATGGTACACATATGCTGATGCCACTTTGTTGTACCTCATGATAATGAACTTCAGGCCCAAGCGTATAATAGAAGTAGGTTCAGGGCATAGTTCGGCAATGATGCTGGATATCAATAATACAGAATTCAATAATCAATTATCACTCACCTTTATTGACCCTAATCCGCAAGACAGGTTATTGGGGCTGATCCGTGAAACTGACAAAAAAAGCGCGCACATTATTCCTCAAATGGTGCAGCATGTAGATATGGCCAGTTTTACAGCACTTGAAGAAAACGACATATTGTTCATCGATAACTCGCACGTATCAAAAATAGGCAGTGATGTAAACCATATGTTTTTCGAGATATTTCCTAGGTTGAAAAAAGGTGTTATTATTCACATTCATGATATATTCAATGGTTTTATGTACCCCAAAAACTGGGTATATGAAATAAGAAATAACTGGAACGAAATATTCCTCTGCCGGGCTTTCCTGATGTACAACACTCAGTTTGAGATACTCTTGTTCCCTGATTACCTAATCAATAAAGAACCGGAACTTTTTAACAAAGATTTCCCATATTTGGCAAAATCCCGGAATCAGACCATATGGCTTAGAAAATTGTAATCATGAACTTGAGAGTTCATTTGTTTAATTATATTTGCTAAACAAATACTTATTTATTTTATGAAAAAACTACTCTTTGTAATGATGATGTTGCCTATAGCATCTATTGGTCAAAATATATATACAATTGCCGGCACCGGAAGCGGTATATCAAGTGGCGATGGTGGCCTTGCCACTGCTGCAGGAATAAATGGCCCAGGTGGCCTTGCCTTTGATAATTCAGGCAATATGTATGTGGCAGGGTATTATGAAAATAAAATACGCAAAGTGTCGCCTTCAGGCGTAATAACTACGATAGGGGGCACCGGAACCGCCGGATATAGTGGCGATGGCGGTGCAGCAACATCGGCACAACTTAACAAGCCTACAAAAATAACTCTTGACGGTGCAGGAAACTTATACATTGCAGATCAGTATAATAACAGGGTGAGAAAAATATCAACTGCAGGTATAATTACCACTATTGCTGGCAATGGAACAGGTACATATGGTGGTGATGGTGGCCCGGCAACTGCTGCCAGTTTATTTCACCCCACCGGTTTAGACATTGATGCCGCGGGCAATATCTATATAGCAGACAACGCCAACAATCGTATCCGGAAAATATCTACTGCCGGTATCATTACGACTGTTGCCGGTAATGGGATTGGTGGGCCGGGAGGCGATGGCGGGCCTGCAACTGCAGCTAGTATGTTTCAGCCATTTGGTGTTGTAATTGATGGCGCCGGAAATATTTATATAGCGGTATCTCCTCAAAATAATATACGTAAAGTCAACCCGGCAGGGATAATTTCTACATTTGCCGGTACAGGCATCGCTGGCTTTAGTGGCGACGGCGGATCGGCCACAGCGGCGCAACTATCTAATCCTTGTGATATTGCCATTGATGGTTCAGGTAATATCTATATAGCCGATCAACTGAACTATAAAGTCCGCAAGGTATCTGCTTCAAATATTATCAGCACTGTAGTGGGCACCGGATATGCCGGATATTCGGGCGATGGTGGACCTGCAACTGCAGCAATGATCGACCAGACTAATGAGATCGAGTTTGATACATCTGGTCGGCTTGTACTAACCGATAATAATAACAACAGAGTCCGCAGGCTACAGAACTGCACCGGCTCGGTCACCACTCACCCCATGCATGACACAGTGAACGAAGGCACTGATGCAAAATATTTTGTAGTAACAAGCATGCCAACGCCAACATACCAATGGCAGGAAGACCCAGGCACGGGCTTCGTAAACCTGGCAAATGTTTGGCCATATAGTGGTGTATTTACCGATACATTGACAATAGACCATACCAGCATATTTTTACATACCACTCATTACAGATGTATTGTGGCAAGTGGCGTTTTCTGCGCCGACACATCTAATAGTGCCATACTGATCGTTCGGACTACAACTGGAATGCAAAACACGACTTTATCTTCAGTAAACATTTATCCTAACCCGGTGTCTGACGAGTTTACAGTTGTGTTACCTCAAGATGCTGCTAATGCCAATATTGAACTTATGGACGGGTTGGGCCAGATAGTAGCAAAACAAACCGGTGTGAATAGCAAAACAGAATTTAACGTTGGCGGTTTACCCCAGGGCATGTATATCCTACGGCTACAATATGATGGAGAGGTAGTCTACAAAAAGATACTCAAGAGGGATTAACGGTAATTAACGCATTCGGGGGAGCAGCAAATGGGGTTTTAGCCAATAAAAATTACTTTTGTTGCTATCTTCGTAACCTACCTGGATGGGCATTGTTTTCCGGCAGTCTGCAAAAAATGCTATAGTGGCAGCAATGGGCGCTTTATTGGGCGCTCTTGTTATATGGTTGTCTACCAAATATACCACCAAACAAGAATTAGGATTTACACGCAACCTTACCAATTATGCGGTTACTTTTTCCCAGTTTTTGCTTTTAGGAGTCAATAACGCACTTACAGTCTATATACATAAATATACCAATAGCCCCGCCAAAAGGAATTCCCTGGTTACCCTCTCTCTGGCAATCCCCCTTGTTCCGGCATTTATATTCACTATAGGTTGTTTTTTACTGAAGCCCTGGATACTGAACCATTTCCAGCCAGAGGATATCCCTTTTATGGACCGGTATTTTACATGGCTGCCCCTGTTCACTGTTTTCTTTGTGTATATGGTATTGCTGGAGCAGTACCTCGGCTCGCAAATGAAAGTAGCGGTGTCTGCATTCATGAGGGAGGTGGTAGTACGTGTAGCCAATATTGTATTGATACTGCTCTATGGTTTTGGTTACGTAAATTTCGATGTACTGGTAATAGGTATGGTGCTTATTTACCTGTTACCGTTGTGTGTTTTCGTGTTACTCATGTTCAGGATAAAAGATTTTGGCCTTACAGTTAAATCCAATGAGTTTTCAAATAATGAATACAAGGACATGTCGCATTTTGCCTGGTACCATTTCCTGCTTACGGCTTCCATAGTAATGATCAACTACATGGATGCTATGGCGCTTCCACTATACGACAAAAATGGGTTTAAGTCTGTTGCCATATACGGTGTGGCAGCATTTATTATATCGTTCATCCAATTGCCGTTCAAAGCGCTGATGCCGGCCAGTTTCACTGTGCTGGCAAAGGCATTCAATGATAACGATATGGATAAAGCAAAGGATATTTTCAGACGGGCATCGGTCAATATATTGATTCCCTGTGTGGGCATGGCGGTGCTCATCTATTGCAACCTAAGCAATGCAGTAACTGTTATCAACAATGATTATTCTGCCATAACACCTGTAGTTATTATTTTGTCCATAGGGCGGTTATTTGAGATTGCAACCGGTATGACAGATCAGGTACTCTCTATCGCCAAATACTATAAGTTCAATTTTTACCTCTCCTTATTGCTGATGGTCGTTCTGTTTGGGATGCTGCGGGTATTGATACCGCATTATGGTCTGTATGGCGCTGCCATGGGAACAAGCATTACCGTTATCCTGTTCAATTTCATCAAGTTCCTGTTCATACGGAAGAAGCTGGATATGCAACCGTTCTCGCGCAATACGATTTTGGTAATCGTTGCCGCTCTGCCCGCATTTGCAGCAGGCTATTTCTTCCCGCATTTTTTCGACCAGACGCGGCACATATACGTACGCACCTTTGCAGATGTGTGTATCCGAAGCACAATAATTGTTATTGTATATATGCTGATGCTCTGGTGGCTGAAACCATCTGCTGACCTGCGAGAATATATCGCTACGGTGAAGAAAAATAAGAGATTGTTCTGATTAGGGAGTTTACGAATACAGTCCCCCATTAATAGAGATCACCTGCCCGGTGATGTAACCAGCATTTTTTGAGACAAGGAAACCCGCCAGGTCGGCAACTTCTTCGGCTGTGCCAAAGCGCTTGGAGGGTATCATATTGATGAGCTCTTTCTCATCAAGGTCAGCGGTCATATCTGTTTTAATGAAACCGGGAGCAATGGCATTTACGGTAATATTACGGCGGGCTATTTCCTGCGCCAGTGCCTTGGTGGCGCCTATCATACCCGCCTTTGCGGCAGAATAATTCACCTGCCCGGGCATACCCTTAAGTCCGCTCAGCGATACCATATTGATGATCCGGCCATAGCGGTTCATGGCCATTGCTGTTATCACCTGCCTGGTTACGTTATACATGCCCTGCAGGCTGGTGTTCAGTACGGTATCCCACTGGTCGTCGCTCATCATGGGCAGCAACGTATCTTTTCGTATGCCGGCATTGTTCACCAGCACTTCTATTACTTTGCCTTTATTGCTCTCCATCCATCCGCCCAGCACACTTTTCACTTCATCGCGGTTGGCAACATCAAAACAAATAGCTTCGGCGGCAACGCCTGCATCCTTTGCAAGCGTAGCAGTTTCTTCAGCAGCCTCTTTATTGCCCTTATAATTTACCAGGATGCCATAGCCCATCTGCGCCAGCTTCAGGCACACTGCGCGGCCTATGCCTCTTGATCCTCCCGTTACAAGTGCGTATTTGTTCTGCATCAGCTTAATGCGTTGATCTCTTTTTGAAAATGCTCGGTGATATCGGTTTCCATCAGCCATGCTTTTACCTGCTGCATCTTTTGCGACGGCGCAAAATCCTCTTCGAAATAAGGGAACAGCTTGCGGGTGTTCTCATAAAGCCATTTGCTTGCAGGGGAGAGTTTTGTACTGATCTTGCGTATATCTATTGCCTGCACCAGTGCAACCAGTTCCACAGCTAATACTTCATGTGCGTTCTCTATCACCTGGCTGCATACCATGGCTGCGTTGCAGCCCATGCTCACAATATCCTGGTTGTCGTTATTGTTGGGTATGCTGTGTATATACAGCGATGTGCTCAATGCCTGGTTCTCGGCAACGGTAGATGTTGCAGGGTATTGCATGCCCTGCATACCGAAGTTAAGGCCCAGCTTACCAGCATTTGCAAATGCCGGCAACTTTTGGTTCAGGTGTGGGTTCAGCAGGAAGTTCAACTGGCGTTCAGCAAGCATAGAAAGCTTGGTGACTACCAGTTTCAGCTTATCCATCTCCAGCGACACATAATCACCATGGAAATTACCGCCATGGAAAATATTCTCGTTCTTATAGTCAACAACAGGATTGTCGTTAACAGAATTCAGTTCATTCTCTATCACTTCCTGCGCATTCTGTACCGTATCAAGTATAGCGCCAAGTATTTGTGGCACACAACGGAGCGAATAATACTCCTGCACTTTATCGTTGATGACTTCCTCGGTTACCTTCCTGTCGTATAAGTGCTCATCACGTTTGCGCAGCAATTTGCTTTTGGCACCCAATGTGCGCATCAGCTCTGCTACCTGCATTTGTCCGCTGTGCAGCTTCACATTGTTCAGCTCTGCAGAGAAGGAGTCGTTGTAAGCCTCCATCATCTCGTTGATCATCAGCGATAGCAGCAGGCTCCATAACACCAGCCTCCTTGCCATGATCACATTGATACCACCTACGCCTGTCATAGCAGAGGTGCCATTAAGGATTGACAGGCCCTCGCGTATGTGTATTTGCATAGGCTCCAGCTCCAGGGCTTTGAAAACGTCTTTTGCAGGGGTTATTTTACCCTTGAACCAAAACTCACCTTCGCCAATCAGCCCAAGAGCCAGGTGTGCCAATTGAACAAGGTCACCACTTGCACCTACACCACCATGAGCATATACACAAGGGTAAGCCTCGTTATTGATCAGCGTAGACATTAGTTTCACAGTATCCGGGTGAATACCTGAATAGCCCAGTAAAAGTGTATTGAGGCGGGCAAGCATCGTAGCCCTTGTTTGCGTGGACGACATCACCTTACCCAAACCCGAGCTGTGGCTGCGCACCAGGTTGTATTGTAGCTGGCGAAGGTCGGCATCGTCAATACGGTACTGGGCCATAGGGCCAAAACCGGTATTGATACCGTATATCAATTTGCCTTTGGAAAATACCTTGAGAAAATCATGGCATTTTTTCACTTCTTCCACTGCATTACTATTCAGGACAACAGGCTTGTTGTGCAGCACTATTTTCCCAAACTCGGTAATATCCATCTTTTTCCGCCCTACAGATACCATACTGAAAAAATAAGTTTTATATAAGGGGTGCAAAGATATATAAAAGCGATGCCAGTAGAAATAGATGCATATATATTTATATGACTGATAAAGAGGTCACTAATTCTTAGAAATGCATGCGCCGAAAGGATTGCGCAGGTTGCTGTATTCTACCAGGTCCACGGCGATGCTGCCCACCAGTATGGGGCTCTCTACGCGAAGGGGTAGGTGGTTGTTGTCGTCTGATACCCAGATCACCATTTTTTCACCACCATCGAAGATAGTGCCCTGTATCAGCAGCGGAACTATTTTGATTGCCCTGAATTTACCCATTTTTGTTTCAATTACCTCCTTACCCATATATTTTATATACAATGAGTAAAGCTTATCATCGAGAAACATATTGAAGGGTATCTTATCGCCTATATTGAATTTATTGTAATCGATATTGCGGGCAAAATAGATGGCAGAGAGTACATCCTGCGTGCATTTGGTGATAGCATATGCCTTCCCCTTTGAAATGGCTTGCTTTTTTTCGTGGTCGAACGTTACATCCTGGAATATCCTGGTGCTGCCTTCCTGCACATTCCTGATGAACCTGTCTGGCGCCAGTGTTTCTGCATTAATGAATGTTTCATACCTGTCTTTCACTTTGTAGAACCATTCATAAGAGCTGGCTGTTTTGCCCTCGCCAACTATGTGGTACGATTTGTGGTCATGTACATCCTCAAGTGTAGTAGTGAAATCGGCATTACCGGCATGTATCCAGATAAAGCCCATGTGATAAAACACCTTAAAAGTCAGGTGTTCGCCTTCCCTGAAGCTGATGTTCCGCGCTGCGCAAAAATCATGCTGTGCTACAGCCTTTCCAGAGAAAAAGCTGAGAAAAATGAAAAAGAATATTGTTATGTGGCGCATCAGTTTTGCCGTTCTTAATAAAATCATAAATCTGTTATTCTAACCTCAGCAGGCGCATTCTTGCTATTAAAATACTGCCAATAATGGCAGGTACAATAAGATTTAATATCCATATACCGGCAGTTGCCGCCAATATGCCTACCGTGTTTGTAGAAAAATGCTGGAACAGGAAAATGCTTACCGATCCCCTTACACCCAGCTCCGTTAGCGCAATGGAAGGTATCACGGCAATAACCCAGAAAAACAATGCAGCCATTCCAAAACCCGCAACCGGTGATATATTAACATTCATCCATTTCAGTAAAATCAAATACTGTGCCGTAAAAATGGCAAAGCGCACCAGCGAAATTGTTAATATTCTTATTTGCTCACTTTTATCAATGCGATGGACAAGTTTCCCGTAAATAGCAAATTTCCTCAGCCACTTTACCTTTTCCAATAAAGGCAGCCATGATTCGAAACGGAAATAGAAAATGGCTGCCAGCACATTAGCCGCCATGCATAAGCATAATGCCACCTTAGCTAGGGGCGCAGGGAAAGCTATATTGTAGTAGATCAGCGCACCAAGCCCGAAAAGATATATACCCCACAACTGCGCAAGTACACCCAGTATGGATACATTGATGTACCTGAAGGTGTGTTGCCTGCCCAGGTACAGGATGCGCCCGGGATATTCGCCGATCCGGTTAGGAGTAATTACGGCAAATGCTACACCGGCAAGGTAACTGGAAAATGCCCGCGAATAACTCATTGGCTCCACAGACCGGGCAAGGCGGTGCCACCTGTGCCCCTCAAGCGATGTGTTGATGAACATGAGCGCTATGCACATCAGCAGGTAAATGCCAGGGCCAGTTTGCTGCCACGCCGTTGAGTCAATTCCCGCAAGTTGCTTCTTTACCTGCAAGTAAATGCACCAAAGCAAAAACAGGGAAATGGCTCCGCCAACAACATAATTAAGCCATATTTTGGTAGATTTGTTCAAAACGATCTCAATATTTGAAAGAAGACCAGATCATCCTTGGTATAGACCCCGGAACATTAGTAATGGGGTATGGCCTCATCTCTGTAAACAAAAGTAACATATCGCTGATAGAAATGGGTGTATTACAGCTTTCAAAGCATGAGGACCATGCAGAAAGGCTGCACCTTATTTTTAAAAAAATGGAAAGCCTTATAAAGTTACATCAGCCAACCGCTGTAGCCATCGAAGCCCCGTTTTTTGGTAAAAATGTGCAGAGTATGCTCAAACTGGGCAGGGCGCAGGGTGTGGCTATTGCCGCTGCAATGATGGGTGGTTTGAATGCCGTAGAGTATGCTCCCCGGAAAATAAAACAATCCATTACAGGTAAGGGTAATGCCACAAAAGAGCAGGTATGGAAAATGCTGCAGCACACCCTGAAATTTCAGGAGGATGTGCGCTTCCTCGATGCCACCGATGCAGTGGCTGTGGCGCTTTGCCACCATTACCAGGGCCGGAAGGCTGCTATAACCGGTGCACCGGCTGCAGTTCCGAAAGCAAAAAAGAGTAAAAAAGCTAATAGTTGGGAAGCTTTTATATCTATGAACCCCGATAGAATAAAATAATTTTCTATCTTAGAGCGCAAATTAATGTGGACTTTTCCTTTAACCTTTGAAAATAGATGTATTATATTAGCGGGTGAAACTGTTAAATATATACCTAAGAGTATTTTATGTCGCAGCCAAAAGTGAAAATATTATTAGTGGAGGACGACCCGGTGCTCGGGTACGTGGTAAAGGATTTTCTGCAAAAACAGGACTTTGACGTTACGCATTGTACCGACGGGGATGTTGCATGGCAGCAATTCATGAAGAACATCTACGACGTATGCCTGCTTGATATATTATTGCCCGGCAAAAAAGACGGCATGGAGCTGGCTAACAGCATCCGCAAGAAAAATGACAGCATCCCTATTATCTTATTGTCTTCCAAGAACATGGACAATGATAAAATTGCCGGGTTTGAAACAGGTGCAGATGATTACATAACCAAGCCATACAACCTGCAGGAGCTGCTTTTAAGGATACAGGTTTTCCTGAAACGGTCGAAAAAGAAAGACGATGTGGGGCCGGTGATCTTTAAAATTGGCGACCTCAATTTTGATTATACAAACCTCGTCCTCAGCAACGATAAAGTGGAATACCAACTCACACAGCGCGAGGCAGACCTTGTGCGCTATCTGTGCCTGAACGCTAACCGCGTACTGAAGCGCGACGAGATACTGATGAATGTTTGGGGCAAGGATGATTACTTCCTCGGCAGGAGCATGGATGTGTTCATTACCAAAGTAAGGAAGTACCTGAAGTCGCAATCATCTGCAAAGCTGCAAACTATACACGGCATCGGCTTCAAGTTCAATTACAATCCGTAAGATTTTATTGGTACAGACTGAAGTAAAGTGTCTTTGCGAGATGCTCTCTTATGCATTTACCATCTCCGGTAAGCGGCGTGGCATATGCTTTTTCATCTCTTTCGCTATAGCTGCAATATGATCCGGTGTAGTGCCGCAGCAACCGCCTACAAGGTTCACCCAGCCTTCTTTTGCCCACTCGCCTATAATGGCAGCCGTTTGTTCCGGCGCTTCATCATACTCGCCCATAGCGTTGGGCAGGCCTGCATTAGGATAAGCGCTCACATAACATGCGGCAATTTCAGACAGCTCTTCAATATGTGGCCTCATTTGCGCTGCACCCAATGCACAATTCAACCCAATGCTTATAGGGTTTGCATGCATTACCGATATGTAGAACGCCTCCAGCGTTTGCCCGCTCAGTGTGCGGCCCGATGCATCGGTAATAGTACCCGATATCATTACCGGCAGCTTGGTCTTGGTGTCCCTGAAGTATTTATTGATCGCGTAAATAGCTGCTTTGGCATTCAGCGTATCGAATATGGTTTCTACCAGCAGTATATCTGCACCACCATCTGCAAGGCCTTTAATTTGCTCGTAATAAGCATCGGCAACCTCATCAAAAGTCACAGCCCTGTAGCCGGGGTTGTTCACATCCGGCGAAAGGGATAGTGTTTTGTTCATTGGCCCGATGGCCCCTGCAACAAAATACTCCCCTGTTGGTGCCCCTGTTTCTGCCACAAACTCTTTTATCGCTTCTTTGGCAATTTTGGCTGCAGCTACATTTATCTCGTACGCCAGCGGTTGCATATCATAATCCGCCATCGATATCACCTGTGCATTGAAGGTATTCGTCTCAATGATATTTGCCCCTGCCGCCAGGTATTCTTTATGTATCTCTTTGATTATCTGTGGTTGGGTAAGGCACAACAGGTCGTTATTGCCTTTTATATCAGAATGCCAGTCTTTAAAACGCTCACCGCGGTAATCTTTTTCCTCCAGTTTATAGCGTTGTATCATGGTGCCCATGGCGCCATCTATCATCAGTATCTTCTCATCCAGCAGTTTGCGTAATTGGGTCTCTGTATTCATAGGGTGCAAAGGTAGGGATAGTATAGTTATATACTTAAGCAAATTAGATTCCGGCAAATAGTACAAACTATTCCATCTTTCTATTTAATATGCTTCTGTAAATATTAGAGCGTAAATCTATGTAGATAGTTCTACTTTTAGTATGGTGAGAGTTGTCATGTTTGCCATAGGTATGCGGGTCAGCTTGATTTGAAGCATTTAAGTCAAGTTTTAATTGACCATTTTCTTTATTTTTCTTACCTTTTTTACTCATGAACTAAACCTCAATAAGATGCTTTTTTTTGAGCTCTTTAATAATTTCTTTCTCTAAGATGGGGATTGCCTGTAAAGATACTGTGTTCTTTGGAGAAATTTGTTGCATGTTTGTTTTCTTTTTTTTACCATTTTCTTTCCTTGAATTTGGCATCATTTTAAACAAATCTAAGTATCTCCTTGGTGAAACGCCATCAAACATTAAAACTCTAACCTTTTTTCCATCATCATTTTCTTTTTCGGATATAGCGTCATCATGCAATTTTATAGCTAAACTCTTTCTATATGGTTCAATGTAGTATACATCTTTAATACCTGCTGCGATAATGTGACGAGCACAATTATGACATGGATAGGTAGTACAGTACAATTTACCACCAATAACATCATGCCCAGACTTTTGGCTGCCAATAATAATTGCATGCATTTCTGCATGAACTGCCCTGGAAAATTCAATTAGTTCTTTTATCCTAGATTTTTTAATGATGTCTTCTACCTTACCCATATCCTCTTTTTTTATTAACCCTTGGGACATTAATTTATCTACTAGTAGATTTCTAATAAGGTCTTTTTCTATATCATTAAAACAAACTCCACCGTGTAAGTTTATACATCTAAAATCTTCCGACCCAAGTATATCTTCTTTAATAGTAGTATAAACCCCGCCATTATATTTCGGAACGTCATTCCACCCAATGGAAATAATTTCACCTTTTGAGTTTGTAATTGACGCTCCAACCTGCCTACTTAGGCAGGCAGAATTTCCGGCAGCAGCAAACGCTTGATACATTGCTGTTTCGTCAGAGGTTGGTGTTACAATATCAGAATTAAAAATTAAGCTTAAGTATCTAGCTATTTTATAGTTAATAGTTGCAGAAGTAGATTGTTCGATTCTTAAAAAGAAATCAGATTGTACAAATGTGTCGGAAACTTTTTGACCAAAGTCAAGTTCTTCACCAGAATCCCTATCAATAAGTTGATATACTTCTGGTTTTGTAAGACCTTTATTTTCCAAATTTTTCTCTCTAACTTCAACGCTAGAGAAAACACCAATAAAATAGAATAAGTTTGAATAAATTAATCTAAATAATTCTAGCTCTTCATTATTTTTAATTGAGTCTATAACATAACAAATTCTGTTTGACTTAAAATCTCCCCCTTTTCTTTTCAATTCTCTTTTTATCGCAATTTCATTTATTGCTAATTCTGCTAAGACACTATTACCTTTTTCAGATCGTAAATGGTTACCCGCGTTTATTAAATTGCTTATGTTTTGATAGTGATTATTTGTTTTTTGAACATTTGTATGATTTTGGATGAAATCACTAAGTCTTATGATTTCTACTTCATAACTATATTTCTCTTTAATTATTGCACCTATTTCGGTTGCAACGTAATGTATATCTGTCCCTACTGGGCCACAAAGCCCTATAATGAGTTCTTCTGTATAAGTATCTTTAATCCTTTTTTTTAGAGTTCGTTCATCAACTGAATCTTTTGATTTATTTTCTTCAGGATTTGGCAAAGGAAATGCTAGTGCTACTTCAGACATGGTACGAAAGAGGTTTTTTGATGAAAAGTAATGCAATGTAAAGATAAAAAAATATAATCTATTCATCAAACAAATTGAATAAAAGATTTAATATTATAATATTGGGTTTAATACTTGCCTTAAAATAAATAAAACTACCTTTGCCCGCCCGAACGTAGCTATACGAGCGGGCCACACCCAAATCCTCGGGTATCATTTT
The DNA here is from genome assembly GCA_021155965.1 of Flavipsychrobacter sp. Taxonomy (GTDB): domain Bacteria; phylum Bacteroidota; class Bacteroidia; order Chitinophagales; family Chitinophagaceae; genus Nemorincola. The sequence continues at coordinate 38,558 of JAJNBJ010000017.1, read as the reverse complement.
TTAACTAAAACCAACATAGATGGGAGACGATGCTGGTTCAGGATCTGAGAGAGAAAATTCTGGAAGGCGACCTCAGCGAGTTGCTCCACCACAGCAAGGATGAAGACTATCCCGCTGAGGTAGCTAAGCTATTGGCAACACTGCCGGCAGAGCATGGCATCAATACCTACCTCCATCTACCCGAAAAAGTACAGAACGAGATATTCGGCTTCCTTGATCACGACCTGCAGATTGGGGTAATTGAAGAACTGCCCCGCCCCAAGATCTCCAATATCCTTAACGGGCTTGAATCAGACGACCGTATCGCTTTCTTTGAAACTCTTGACGGCGTCCAGGTAACCGAATACCTGAACCTGCTTAATGATAAAAACCGCCTTGCCACTTACGATCTTTTGGGTTATCCCGAGAACAGCGTGGCACGGTTGATCAATACCAACTTTACATCCGTTCGCAAAGAGTGGACCATCGGCCAGGCCGTAGAGCACCTGCGTCGTTTTTATACCGATACCCCTGCAGCCAATGTGATCTTCGTGGTGGACAATACCGGAAAGCTGATAGACGACCTGCCCATCCGCCGCCTGGTTTTGAATGAGCACGGCAAGAAAGTGGAGGATATAATGGACGGCTTCTATGTGAAGCTGGACATACAGGACAACATAGAAGATGCCATCCAGAAGTTTAAGGAGTATGACCGTGTGGCCCTACCCGTAACCAACAGTAACAACGTGGTAATGGGTGTGGTCACCATCGATGACGTGATAGACCAGGCAGAAGAAAAAGACACCAAGGAAATGCAACAGTTCGGTGGTGTGGAATCGCTGGACCTGCCATACGTGAAGACCGCCTTCTTTACAATGATACAGAAGCGCGCCGGCTGGCTCATAGTCCTGTTCTTTGGTGAGCTGCTCACGGCAACTGCCATGCAGCATTTCGAATCGGAGATAGCCAAAGCAATGGTGCTGGGTATGTTCGTGCCGCTCATTATATCCAGCGGTGGTAACTGCGGCTCGCAGGCGGCAACGCTCATCATTCGCGCTATGGCGCTTAAAGAGCTTACCCCAAAAGACTGGTGGTATGTTATGCGGCGGGAGATATTTTCCGGGCTTGTGCTCGGGTTTATCCTCGGCATTTTCGGCTTCATCCGCATAGCCTTGTGGCAAAAGCTTGGGTGGTACAATTATAATGAGGATTACGGCTGGATAGGTGTAGCCTTTACAGTCTCTATATCGCTGATAGGCGTGGTAATGTGGGGAACCCTCAGCGGCTCTATGATACCTATCATCCTGAAAAGGCTGAAGCTGGATCCTGCCACTTCTTCGGCTCCCTTCGTAGCCACGCTTGTGGACGTGACAGGGCTAATTATTTACTTTACTGCCGCAGCGCTTATACTGGGATTATAAAGGTTAAGGCACCCGCACTATAGAGGTTACATTATATAACTCAGGGTCGCGTTCCGAAAGCCGGTAGTGTGTATTTTTCGCAGTGATAATTACCCGCGATCCAGCAAATTTGTCAAGGTCTATTGTTTTACTTTCAAGCAGGTGATCATTAAGCATATGCGTGCCATACATAATGATACTAGCATGTATTTTTTGTAAAGTACCGGTAGCTGTAATGTCTTCGCTTGTTATGTTTATACTATTACCCTTTTTACAGGAGAGGGAGGTTGCGATTGCAGTAGCTAATAATAATTGAAAGAATGTACGCATAGGATATTGTTTTTGGTATTATAAAGATACTGTATAAACGAACGTAGATAATATTTTATTGTCTGTACGTGACATTTTCAAACCGTGACGCCTGCAACTTATCAACTTTTCCCCTACCTTTGCCGTCCCGAAAAAGAGAAGAATCTAACTTTTTACTTTTGATTTTTAACTTTTTAGTTAGTATGCGGGCGTGGTGAAATTGGTAGACACGCTAGACTTAGGATCTAGTGCTTCGCGGCTTGGGGGTTCGAGTCCCTCCGCCCGCACAAGAGCAGAAACAGTGCGCAGAAAGAGTGCGTAGGGTTTCTGCTCTTTCTTGTTCCCTCGCACTGTTTCTGTTTCTTTTTTGTTTCTTTCAATGTTGCTTTTATCTTTATTTAATGTTCACATTCGAAAATCTTGATGTTTACAAAAAAGCTTTCGCACAGAATCAGAAAATATACCGCTTGCTAAAGACGGACATAGCAATTCCTAGGTATGTGAAGGATCAGTTAGGAAGGGCGAGCTTGAGCATTCAGCTAAATATTGCTGAAGGTTCAGGTAGATTTGCGAAATAGGCCTAAAAATATCAGTACTAAATTCCCTCAGATCCGCGCCTATAACGGAGAATAATTTCCATGACGGTACTGAAACTGTACCGTCACGGTACAGTTTCAGTACCGTGACGGTTTTTAAATTTTGCAGAAACAATGGCAATAATGAACTTTACTCAGCTCCAGAAAAATTGGGGCAAGTTCTTTGAATGACTGACAACTTATTTATCTGCCGATGCAGGCGTGCCGACTTTAAAAAATTATACCCAAAATGCCGTTTTTTAGTCATTTTAGCCCGTTTCTTAGTCGCTTTTATACCCTTTTAGACATGAAAATAAAACACATAAACATTGCCCACACAGCATTACAGGCATCACGACAAAAAATTATTAACCGCAAATGGGCACTTTCGAAAATTATACCCCCTGTTTCGGTCCGAAATGGTCCCCAATAGGTAGTTTTCTACCTCCGCTCTCTTTCTCCACACTGTTTCTTATCTTTGCACCCCTTAATAAAAAAATAGATAATACTATGGCAACGGTAACACGTGAAAGTATAGGCACACTTCATGATAAACTAATAGTGAAACTGGAAAAAGGCGACTACCTGCCTTCTTTCGAGAAAACACTGAAACAATATGCTAAAACGGCAAATGTTCCGGGTTTCCGCAAGGGTATGGTACCATCGGGTATGCTGCGCAAAATGTATGGCCAGTCTATCTTCAACGAAGAGGTGATACGTGCTGCCGGCAAAAAGCTGGAAGACTATATGAAGGACGAGAAGCTGTCCATATTCGCACAGCCAATGATAATGCCGGATGCTGCCAGGACACAACTTGATATGAATTCCCCTGCCGATGTTGACTTTGCTTTCGAAGTGGGCCTGAAGCCGGAATTTGAAATAGATCCCATTAAAAATAAAGCCAGCCTCACCCGCTACAAAATTGTTGTTAGCGATAGGATGATGGATGATGAAGTAGAGCGCATCAGGCGCCGCTACGGTAAGGTAGAGTCGCAAACAGAAGTTACCAATAAGGAAGACCTTATCTATGCTACTTATGAGCAGTGCGATGCTAACGGCAATGTGGCTGAAGGCACCGGCAAAATAGAAGATACCGAGGTATTGGATAAAATGCCTGCCAAACTAAAGGAAATGGTAATGGGCAAAAAGCCGGAAGACACTATAGTTTTCCGCCCGGCTGATGTATGCACTGCAGAAGAACTGCCAAAGTTCATGAAAGACCCGCTGAAGGCGAATCCTGAGGAAGGAGAACAACACTACAAACTGACCATAACTAAAGTTGGTTTACTGATACCACAGGAACTGGGCCCTGAGCTGTATGCGCAGGTATTCCAGAACCAGGAAGTAAAAGACGAAGCAGACTTCAGGGAGAAACTGAAAGCTGAACTGGGCCGTGAATTCGAGCGCATCACCAACGAGCGCCTGCAGAATGAAATGTACGAGTTGCTGGTGCACGGCACCAACATCCACCTGCCCGTAGCTTTCCTGAAACGCTGGATGCGCGAAGGTGGCGAAAAACCAAAGTCGGCAGAAGCTGTTGAGCATGAGTTTGGTGGTTTTGAGCATCAGCTCCGTTGGCAGCTTATTTCTGATAAGCTTATGGCTGAACAGGGTATAGAAGTGAGTGTTGAAGAAGTGAACAAAGACATTAAAACCCGCGTGCTGCAATACTTCGGTCTTGGCCCAGATCAGGAAGATGAAGCACCATGGATGGACGGCTACATGGCTAAAATAGCAAAGGATGAAAAGATGATAGATGAGACATACCGCCGTTTGTTATACAACAAGCTGTTCAGCTACCTCGAAACAACATTGAACATCACAGAAAAAGAAATAGGCGAAGAAGAGTTCTTCAAGCTGGGCAGCGCACACGATGCACACCACCACCACCATTAATTGATACTGGATATTACGAGCCGCTCGATAGAGCGGCTTTTTAATTAATTTCGCCGCATGAAAGTTCGTGTTCGTTTTGCGCCTAGTCCTACGGGAGGTTTGCACCTGGGTGGTGTGCGCACTGTTTTATATAATTATCTGTTTGCCCGCGCCCATGGAGGTGAGTTCATTTTACGTATAGAAGATACCGACCAGAGCCGTTATGTTGAAGGTGCTGAACAATACATTATGGATTGCCTGCGCTGGTGCGGACTAGAGCCTGATGAGAGTGCAGAAAAGGGCGGCCCGTATGCTCCCTACCGCCAGAGCGAACGTAAACAATTGTACAGGGAATACGCTGAAAAACTACTGGAATCAGGCCACGCATACGTAGCATTTGATACAACAGAGGATATTGAAAAAATGCGCAAAGACCAGCGCATTGATGAGCATACCCCTGCCCAGTACGATCACCGCACTCGCGGACTGATGCTCAACTCGCTTACACTACCTACAGAGAGAGTGAATGAATTGATAGCCTCCGGTACTCCATACGTGGTGCGAATAAAAATGCCGGAGAACCATACGGTGAAACTCACCGATATGATACGCGGTGAAATATCATTCGATAGTTCACTGGTAGATGATAAGGTATTGTTGAAAGCTGATGGAATGCCAACCTACCACCTTGCCGTGGTGGTAGACGATTACCTGATGAAGATAACCCACGCCTTCCGTGGGGAAGAGTGGCTGCCTAGCGCACCTGTGCATGTATTGCTTTGGGAATACCTTGGCTGGAAAAGCCATATGCCCCAATGGGCGCACCTGCCGCTGATACTGAAACCCGATGGCAATGGCAAGCTCAGCAAGCGCGACGGCGACCGACTCGGCTTCCCTGTATTTGCTATGAACTGGACAGACCCAAAGACAGGAGAAACAACCAAAGGTTTTAAGGAAATGGGTTTCCTGCCGCAGGCTTTTGTGAACATGCTGGCCATGCTGGGCTGGAACAGCGGTACCGAACAGGAAATATTCTCGTTGGAAGAACTGGTAAAAGCATTCTCCATAGAGCGCGTGCACAAAGGCGGCGCCAAATTCGATTTCGAAAAAGCCAAATGGTTCAACCACCAATACATTCAGCACACAGATGATGCAAAACTGGCTGAATTGGCAAAACCTTACATAGAAGAAGAACTAAAAAGCCAACCCGCAGACTCACGACTTACGACTTACGACTTACGACTGGTCGTAAGTCTCATCAAAGACCGCTGCACGCTACTGCCCGATTTCTGGTCACAAGGCCACTTCTTCTTTGCCACACCTGAAATAAAAGAAGAAGCCGCCATAAAAGACAAATGGAACGACCAGAAACAGCAATTCTTCACCAACTGGCTCACCGAAATACAAAACCTGCTCGATTGGACAGCCATACCCATCGAAACAAATTTTACTGAACTACTTGCCAAATATGGCCTCAAAAAAGGCGATGTAATGCTGCCTCTGCGTGTAATGCTGGTTGGCGGCAAATATGGCCCGGGAGTATTTACTATTGCTGAGGTGATAGGGAAGGAAGAGACTATTAAAAGGATCAAGAGGGTTTTAGGGTGAGCCCAATTATATTCGTCATTTCGAACGTAGTGCAGTGAAAACGGAACGAAGAGAGAAATCTCCTGAGAACTAGCAGTCCGCCACATCAGCGCGCTTGATTATATTTTTTGCTCCATTTGTTAATGTCCTGCTTTACTTCTTCGGTACTATAAAATGGGCCTTTTTCAGCTTCTTTTATCATTTTCACCAGTTCTTCTTTACTCATAGAGGTGGCGGATGAGAAAGCCAGGTTTACTTTTTTGCTTTTTCCTAAAGACATATTTCAAATATATGAAAAGCAATTTAAACAAACGCTAACCTCGTTTTAACCCTTTCCCATTATCTTTGCTCCCCCATATTTATTATATGTTACCTATACAATTACTCAGGACGAACAAAGAACTGGTACTGGCAGGGTTGAAGAAGAAGAACTTCAAAGACCTTGAGCTGGTAGATAAGATCATAGATATAGACGAACGCCGCCGCGCCCTGCAGGTGGAAAATGATACATTAGCAGCATCGGTAAATAGTGCTTCAAAGCAGATAGGCCAGCTGATGGCTAAAGGTGAAAAAGATAAGGCCGAAGAAATGAAAGCAGAAGTAGCCAAAAACAAAGGCCGCGCTGCTGAAATAGCTACACAGCTATCTGCAATGGAAAACGAGCAGTTCGACATGCTGGTGATGTTGCCCAACATGCCGCACAGCAGTGTGCCTGATGGCAAAACTCCGGAGGAGAATGTAGTCGTGCGTTCAGGCGGTACTCGTCCTGCACTTAATGCACAAAAACTGCCGCATTGGGAGTTGACTGAAAAGTATGGCCTGATGAGTTTGGAACTCGGTACAAAAATTACCGGTGCAGGGTTTCCTGTATTCATGGGGCAGGGTGCAAGGCTGCAGCGCGCGCTTATTAATTATTTCCTCAGCTATAATACCCACGCAGGCTATAAAGAGTACTGCCCGCCATTCATGGTGAATGAAGATTCTGCCTACGGCACAGGGCAGTTGCCCGATAAGGAAGGCCAGATGTATCATGTAACGGCTGATGGTTTTTACCTCATCCCCACTGCTGAGGTACCCGTAACCAATATCTACCGCGATACCATAATCAAAGAAAGCGACCTGCCGGTAAAAATGACCGCTTATTCTCCTTGCTTCCGTCGTGAGGCTGGCTCATATGGTAAGGATGTTCGTGGCCTCAACCGTGTGCACCAGTTCGATAAGGTAGAGGTTGTGCAGCTTGTTCACCCTGAGAAAAGCTACGAAGTATTAGAGGAAATGGTGGGCCATGTGGAGAAACTGGTGCAGTCGCTGGAACTGGAATACCGCATTCTGCGCCTGTGCGGTGGTGATATGAGTTTTGCATCCGCGCTTACTTACGACTTTGAAATTTACAGTGCCGCGCAGGAACGCTGGCTGGAGGTAAGCTCAGTATCTAACTTTGAGACCTTCCAGACCAACCGCATGAAAGCAAGGTTTAAAGACAGCAACGGCAAAACACAACTGGTGCATTCGTTGAACGGTAGCTCACTTGCGCTGCCAAGGATAATGGCATGCCTGCTGGAGAATCACCAAACACCGGAAGGAGTTGTTATACCCGAAGCATTGGTACCATTCTTTGGCAAAAAAATGATCAATTAATCGTAGAGCCGGAATGCATTCCGCTCTACTCGCAAATAATTTATTATGATACAACGTAAACAATCCCTCTGGCTTCTCATAGCTGCGCTTTTAAACGCAGGCGTTTTTCTTTTCGGTGTTTACCGCTACCATATCATGGAAAACGGTGTTGACACACTCAAAGAAGTAAGGATAAATGATCATTTCCCCTCGCTATTGATAGCATTGGTCATGACCTTGCTGCCCCTTGTTACTATATTCATGTTTGGCAACCGTAAGCGCCAGGTCACTATGTGCTTTGTGAGCATGTTAGCAGTATGCTCTTTTATTACTATAGCCCTCTCGCGCACCCGCAACCTCAATGCCCTGCCCTCCAGCGAAAGCTATTGGATAGGTGCAGTACTGCCTGTAGCATCACTGGTTTTCCTGTTCATGGCAATAATGGGCATTCGCAGGGACGAAAAGCTGGTGCGATCGGTAGACAGGCTCAGGTAAGTCACCATTGCCATTCATTAAACTGTTTTGTAATCTTTAACGCATATAAATCGGCAGAAAAGATTAATTTCGCGCACCAAGCGGTTCGGTACATTTAATTTTTATTATATAACACAAAGTATCTAATGAAATTATTAACGTACAAATGGACCATACTCGCTTTAGGTATTGTGTTTGAGGTGTTGGGCACTGTTTGTATGCACTATGCTAAAGGCTTCACCAGGTTATGGCCGTCAGTATTAGTGTTCGTTTTTTATGGCCTTGCGTTAGCAGCACTGGTGTTTGTGCTGGAAAAAATGCAGGTAAGCATTGCGTATGCCATTTGGGCGAGTGTGGGCACAGCCCTCATAGCCGTGATAGGGATGATATGGTTCAATGAACCTGTTTCTGTGGCTAAGATCGTTTCTATTACCCTCATTATACTCGGTATACTGGGGCTCGAATTGTTTGATTAGAAATTTAAAGAAGTAGCAATAAATGAATATTTTTTTAACCGGGTGTACCGGTCTTGTGGGAGGGGAATTGCTGGTGCGTCTTTCTAAACGGGAAGATGTGAAGAAAATATATTGCCTCATAAGGGCGCAGTCGCACCAGGATGCGGTGGCCCGCCTGCACAAGGTTTTTGACGTGCATGAAGACCATTACGACGCTAAAAAAATAATCCCGGTAGTTGGTAATCTTTTTGATGATCACCTTACAGAGCAACTGGTAGAGAACAAACACCTGCACGACATACACACTGTTATCCATTCTGCAGCAAACACTTCATTTTCCCGCGTTAACGATACACTTGTAGAAAAGGCAAATGTTGGCGGCCTGGAGAAAGTACTGCTTTGGGCAAAGACGTTACCTACACTGCAAACCTTCCTCTACATAGGCACTGCAACTATTTGTGGCAAAGACATACGCGACCGCATAGTGCAGGAGGTGGAATCTCCGAACACCAAAGTAAACCACGTTGTAAAATATACCTACACCAAAATGCGCGGCGAGATGCTCATACATAAGCACCTGCCCGATGAAAAAGTATTCATTGCACGCCCATCAATAATTATGGGCGACAGCCGTGCTATCATGCCGCGCTCACCCGTTATCCTGTGGGCAATGGCAACTATCAACCACCTCAGGCTGATGCCTGTGAACGAATTCTCTAAGCTGGATATTGTGCCCATGGATTATACAGCAAAAGCTATCATAGGCCTGCTGTTCGCAAAACGCAAATACCATACTTACCATATATCGGCAGGTAAGGCGTCCACTACTGCCAACCAGTTGGCGAAAACGCTAAGCGATTATTTTGATGATCTGCCTCCGTTCAAGTTTGTGGAAAAATCTATGCTCAAGCACATTAAGCTATGGACGAAAAACAAACTGCACGAAGGTGATGAGCTCTACCAATACCAGGATTACCTGGATTACTGGGAAGAAGTATTTGAAGGCAAAAGCAACCTCCGCATTCTCTTTACAGGCTTGGACCCATACCTCGAATTTATGGAACTGGGACAGGTCTTCGATAACTCAAGGCTTTTGGAAGACCTGCCCGAAATAGGCAATTCTGAGCCGGCACACGAGTATATTGCCAAGTCTATGCACTATGTGGAAAAGCTGGATATTCTTGAAGGCGCAATTGACCCATAAAATGTTTTCAGATATACTTCAATAAAAATGCCCCGAAGTATCGGGGCATTTTTAATATGGTTGATGATATTGGTTTTTAAATGGTATAATACACTCCCAAAGCCGGGGTCCCCGGTTTTTATCCAAAGGCAAACCGCTTTCAGATCACATATAAGTTGATGCGAACTGGTTGAACGACTGCCTCAGCTCGCTGATAGTTTTTTCTTCAGAGTCATACCTTTCACCAAGGTAGAAGTGCTGGTCCAGCAGGTAGCCGTCAATGTAGCCTGCGCCCGAGTTCTGGGCCTCTCTGCCGGCAACCTTCACGTTATACTTGATGTCGTGTTTCAGTTTGTGGATGTTCTCCGCCTGTATCTCGAACTGGTTCTCATAATGCTCTACTTCTTTCATCACCTCGCGGTTGGTATTCTTACCGGCAATTTCCGTGAGCCTGTTCTTCAAAATACCCAGCTCTTGCTTGTAAAAATCGAGGCCGCGAAGCCAATCGGTGTGTGCATTGCTCATATGAGTAATGCTTACTTTTTCCATTGTTTCCATATTTTTTATTTTTTATGAAAGTTAGAAATGCAATGACGAATATTTAATGATAGGGATCAGGAGAATAGTTGATCGTAGGCGTGTACCGTTCTATAAAATTATAGTAAAAAATCTTCATTTTCCAAGTTTTTCGGCAAAATATTTTTGCACAGAGGTATCTTTGGATGGCTTTTTATTTTATGTATTTCCGGGGCGCTTTCGGCATGTTTTTTGCCCCGTTTTCTCTTGCGCCTGTATTTCATTTTTCCATCAATAGTTTTGGATATTTTATATATATATTGAGGGCTATTGTTTTACGGAAAAAATAGCGTAACTTTCGAGTTGGTAATGTGTTTTTTTTAGTATGTTTACCATTCGTTTAGTTTGGTGAGGTTGATATTTTTTTAAGATAAAGGCTTGTTAAACTACCATATTTATGGGCGTTCTATGTAGCCTTTTGAGAAGACAAATTAATTTGCAGATGAAACGAGCATATTAAGCCTGGGTTTTGCAAACAGGGAAATGAAAATCCTATAGTTGGCAACTTACTGGCGATGATGCGAGTTCCATCTGGCCTTGGAAAGACAAATATTTGCAGATGAAAAAACTTTATTCGCGATCACTTATTGCTTTTCTCTCCCCGCAACGGGACCGCATAAAAGCCCTAAGAATATTTCTATTAGCCCTTGCCCTATCATGTTTCGGCTATTCAGGTTATGCACAGGTGGTAGTAACACCTGCCAATGATACCGCCATTTGCGCGCAAACGGCGCTCAGCACCACTACAGGCGCCTGCACACTATTAGGTACCATCACCATCTCTGAAACACTCAACAGCGATTTCTCAGCAGGCGCAGACCGCATCATCCTTAATCCGCCAACAGGCTGGCAGTTTTGTACCACACCGGCTCCAACTATAACTGTAGCAGGGGGCGGCGATATAACTCCTTCAGGTGTGATACTTCCTACTTCGTTCAACGCTTCTTCGTTACAGATCGATTTTAATCCCGGCGGCGTTATTTTGCATGATCAGATAACGATTACCGGCCTGCGTATTCAGCCGGTGCTCACCGGTTCTGCGTCCGGCATTATTCATGCATTTTCTACCACGGGTATTGCAGGTATAGTTACAGGCCCTACTGGCACCAGCTTTGGTAAACTGGGCCTCATACCTGTTCCTATCAGCGGCACTTCACCAATATGTGTAAATGACTGCCATACTTTTACATCCAGTCCCGGAGTTACCTGGTCTACCAGCAACGCTGCTGTAGCCAGCGTTAGTGCAGGTGGTGTTGTATGTGGTGTTTCTGCTGGCCCTGCCACTATTACGGCTACGTTAGGCAGTTGCTATCAGGTCATGCCTGTAAACGTAAATCCGCTTCCTGCGCCCATTGTTATCACGGACTCCAGTTTGTGTGCATGGTACGATTCTATCAGTGTCAGCGACCCTACTCTTCCGGGCACATTTACCAGTACGCTGGTTACTGCCGATAACTCAGTGGGCTCTGGCATGGCAAAGATAAAAGCAGGCCCTCCCGGTATTGGTGTTATCCGTTATACCCATGGCGTCACAGGTTGTTACGTGGAAAGGCGCGTTACCGTTAACCCCAATCCCTACCCGATACTGCCCGCCGATATGACGCCGCCTTTTTTTGAGATCTGTCGTGGCTCAACAAGAATTTATACCAGCGTTCCGGGGGGCGGCACCTGGGCAACGGCAAGTACTGCTATTGCTACAGTGGCAACCATCGGGACCGGCGACGGCGCCGTTACCGGCGTTGCTGTTGGCACAACAAAACTGATCTATACTGCTCCCGGCACAGGCTGCAGAACAGACACAACCATCCAGGTGAATGACCTGCCAACGCCTATAGCAGGAGACGTGGAAATATGTGCAGGCGAAACAACAACGCTGTCATCAGGCCCATGCGGTGGCTCATGGAGTCTTGTCCCAGGGGCACCTGTTGCAACGATAACAGGCTTCAGGGGATGTGGCGATAGCGTTGACATAACAGGTACATCTGCCGGTACTACCATTGTGTTATACACCCTGTCTACGGGCTGTGCGCAGATTACTACCCTTACAGTCAATCCTTTGCCGGGGGCCATCACAGGCCCTACGTCGGTTTGTGAGGGCAGCACAATAACATTGCTCACCAGCTCTACAGGCGGCGTATGGCGCTCTGGAGATATTACAGTTGCAACAATAGACTCCCTGAGCGGCGACCTTACAGGTATTGATTCAGGCACCGTTCTCATAACGTATATTTTACCAACAGGCTGCTACGCCACGGCTGTCATCACAGTTAACCCGCTGCCCACTGCAATAGTAGGGCCGGATAGTATGTGTGTTGGAGATCCTTCTGTGTTGTACACCAGCTCTCCTTCATTAGGCTCCTGGACCAGCAGCAATATATCTATCGGGGTAATAGATACCACCGGCATGTTTACCCCATTGAGCCCCGGTATCACAAACATCTGCTATACACTAAGCACAACCTGCCAGGTGTGTAAAATAGTTACAGTTAACCCCGTGCCATTACCCATTTCCGGTACGACCAGCCTTTGCTTTGGCGGGACAGGGGCTCTTAGTGATCCTACTCTGGGTGGAACCTGGTTTAGTACGGATACCTTCAGGGTAACAGTTGATACCAGCGGCAATATAGTGGGCGTAGGTATAACCCCGGCAGGTGGTACAGAAATAAGATACTATGTGGGCGCATGTTATGCCAGCGTATTTGTTACCGTTCATCCTGTGCCAGTTATTTCCGGTACGGACATTGCAGTTTGCCAGAATGATACATTAATGCTGACAGGCACACCTCCGGGTGGTATATGGACATCCCAGGATACCACAACGGCTACGGTCGACTCATTCTCGGGTGTTGTTACCGGTGTGGGGGTTGGTACTGTTCTTATCAGTTATACAACAACAGGGGGATGTATAGGCACCTATACACTTAATGTTCATCCCATCATGCCAATTTTCGGCCCTAACACGGTATGTAAATACGATAGCATTGTTATTAATGATAGTACCATTGGCGGGGCATGGACGCATACGCCCGGTACTTTCGCAGCCGTGATAAACCTGGGTGGCTCTATCGTGTACCAGGCTAAAGTTATCGGTTTGTCTGCAGGTGTCGAAACGATCACCTATACTGCGCCCGGCCCCCTTGGTTGTTTCAGCACATTCAGTGTAACCGTAAACCCTATAGAGCCGATCATCGGCCCATCAGCGTTATGTGTTGGTGTTATCGATACCTTAACGAATGTTGTCCCGGGTGGTATATGGACCGTTACTCCTCACGGCGCAGTAAGTGTTACTACCACCAGTTCCGGTGGTGTAGTCACTGCTTTGAGTCCAGGTATTGATACTGTCACTTATACAATAGTGGGCTCAGGTTGTTTTGCAACACATATCATTACTGTTAACCCTGTGCCCGGTTTCATAGAAGGCGATTCAACTGTGTGCGTGGGCCTTACCACCACCTATACCAGCGCAGATACCGGTGGCAGATGGACCAGCAGTGCACCGGGCATTGCGTCTATTGATTCCGTAAGCGGCGTTATTACCGGTGTGTTCCCTGGTGTTGCTATAATTACCTATTCGTTTGCCACAGGTTGCTTTGTAACAGAAGATATTATAGTACTTCCACGCGCACCCATCACAATTACCCCCGATGACCAGCTATGCGTGGGCGATACTGCCTATGTGTTTGATACCACAACAGGTGGAACATGGTCGATCACTAATACAACCATTGCGAGTATAGATGCAGGCGGCATGGTGATTGGCCTGGTACCGGGTGTGGATACTATTGTATATACTACTCCGGCGGGCTGCGTATCCATATTACCGATCACTGTTAATCCGAACCCTTCACCTATTGTAGGCCCGGATAGTGTTTGCCAGTTTGATACCATAACGCTCTCTAACCCCGACTCAGGAGGAACATGGACAAGCAGGTTTGGTTTCACCGTCGTCGGTTTGCTGGATGGTTCTGTTTTAGGAAGTGTGGTGGGCATTGATTCCATATATTATACATTCCCAACCGGTTGCCGCACAGTGAAGCATGTAGTAGTAAACCGTACGCCTACGCCAATTATTGGCCCAACCCAGGTATGCGTTGGCAGAACAACCGTGGCTTCGCTGTTCAGTACGCCTGCATCCGGGTATTGGACGGTAAATGATCCAACAATAGTAACATTAATTCCGGGAGTTGCCGGCAGTACAGGGTTCCACGGCGATTCGGTGGACACAACTTCTATAATCTACACATTGCCTGTAGGGTCGTGCAGGGTAAGGGTAGTTGTTACCGTGCAGCCAATTCCTGTAATTGTGGTGAACCCACCAACAATTAAATGTAAATATGAAGCAGTAACGCTTGTAGCTACCGGCGCTGTTACCCCGGGATCAACCGCTGGTACTTATACTTGGTCTCCTGCATACGGCCTGAATACGACATTAGGGCATACAGTAGTTGCCACCCCAACAATAACTACTGTATATACGGTAAGGGGAACAAACCCTGCTACAGGTTGTGACTCATTCACTACGGTAACCGTATTGGTTGACGATGCGCTGAACAATATGAAGGTAGTGGGAGACAGCAATATTTGTAATGGTGAATGCACCATACTGATGGCTTCAGGTCGTGCAAATACGTTCTACAATTGGCATCCGTCAGTAGGCCTGTCGTGTACTATTTGTGATACGGTAAGGGCTTGTCCGGATACCTCTACCACCTACTGGGCTGTAGCTATTGATGATATTGGCTGTAAGGATTCTGTCAGGTTCAGGGTATATGTACATCCGGTGCCTGTGGTGCTCGTAGATCCTAACCCGGCTATAGTATGCCGTGGCACGCCTACGCAGCTCACAGCATCCAGCCCCAACACGGATGATACCACTAATATGTACACGTGGAAACCTAACCTGTTCATATCGTGTGATACCTGTTACAACCCGGTAATTAATGATACCGCGAATATCGTGTACAGGGTGAGAGCTACTACTATCTGGGGCTGCCACGATTCACTTGACGTAAAAGTGTCTGTGCTGGATACAAACCTGAATACCATCAGCAACGATACCAATATATGCATTGGCAGCCCGGCATTGCTGGTTGCCACCAGCAAAAGCCTGGTGAGCAACCTGGACCTCCCAACGTTCACATGGCTGTCTAATGATAACAGCGTTGACGATCCGGACAGCTCCGTGACCCTTGTGTACCCCACAACTACACAAACATATACCCTGGCAATCCGCGAGAACCAGTGCTTCAGCGATACCCTTACTGTGACAGTATTTGTGGAGCCATACCCGGATATTGATATTGTTGCCAGTTCTACGACCAATATAGTGGCGGGTACTCCGGTCAGGCTGATAGCCAACGTGAGGAATAATGCCCCGGTACAGTTTTACGCATGGGCGCCTGCGAATACGTTGTCTTGCGATAGCTGCTTTAACCCCGAGGCGATACCTGTAGTGAACACAACATATACTGTAACGGTGGGGTCTATATACGGTTGTGTGGCATCTGATACTATTTCGCTCAACTTGTTCTGCGATAAGGAGCAGATATACATGCCAAACACCTTTACGCCGAACGGAGATGGTGCGAACGATATATTTTATGTACGCGGCAAGGGCATCCGGATGGTTACCTTGTTCCAGGTGTATAACCGCTGGGGCCAAATGGTGTTTGAGCAGCGCAATATACAGGCAAATGATGTGACGCGCGGATGGGATGGCACCTTCAAGGGCCTTGTGCTGCAGCCAGATGTATTTACTTACGTAGTGAAAGCATTCTGCGACCTGAGTACGGATAATGTTCCGTTTACGTACACGGGAGATGTGTCGATAGTGAAGTAGGCAAATTAATGGAAAGAAAAATATTCAGATGAAAAAACATTTAATTATAGCTGTTATCCTGCTCTGCATAGGCGCCACAAGCCGGGCGCAGGATATTCACTTTTCCCAGTTCTGGGAGAATAATATTCTGCTGAACCCGGCGCTTACCGGGGTGATGAGCAGCGACTATAAGTTCGGCGTAGATTACCGCAACCAGTGGGCAACGGTGGCAACCCCATATAGAACAACCATGTTATCGGCAGAGACAAGGGTGCTGATATCGCGTGAGGTTGGCGATTATATGAGTTTCGGTTTTGTTTATACCAACGATAAAGCGGGTTCTATCAATTTTGTCAGCAACCAGATATATCCTGCAATATGCTATAACAAAGCTCTTGAAGATGAACGTAACTCTTATCTCTCGGTTGGCCTTACCGGGGGGTATATCAGCCGCAATGTGGATATGGCATTAATGAAATTAAACAACCAGTATATCAACAGCAGTTATGACGAGAACAATCCAACCGGCGAAACGTTCGTATACAAAGGGATGCGTAACTGGGATGTAGGCGCCGGGCTAAGCTTCAACAGCTCAATAGATGTTGAGAACAGGTCTAACTATTACTTAGGCATAGGTGTCTATCACATTAATGGCCCAACCGCAATATTTAATGGCGGTAACACACTCGTAAAGCTGCCTATGAAATGGCAGTTCAACGGTGGTATTTACCTGCCGCTGAATGAACAGTTCAGCGTTACCGCACGCGCTAACTTTGCAGTGCAGCAGCCATACCATGAATTACTTTTCGGTGGATTGATAACCTGGAAAGCATTGCAGGTGGGACTGCCCAGTATATTCTCTTTCCATTTCGGCGCTTTCTGCCGTTACCAGGATGCGATCATCCCTGTGCTCAAATTCGATTATAAGAATGTTGCGCTTGGGTTCTCATATGATGTGAACAACTCACAACTGAGTTCGCAGGCGGGTACTGGCACAAGCGCTACCGAGATCACTTTGTATATAAAGGGTAACTACAACCACCGTAAAAATCCCCGCGATGGCGTAATGTGCCCCCGTTTCGAGGACGATCCCAACAGGCTCAATTCATTCTACTAAAAGGCAAAATACATTAAAAAGAAAAGCGCTATAATTAGCGCTTTTTTAGTTCCATAGAGATAGGTAATTACTTGTGGGATAGGGGGGCAGGAAGTAAGCTTATGCACTCTGTTTTAAGACAGGTGAAGATAATTGGATTAGTGTATTTTGAATATGATTTTTCACAATACGGTTGCGTGATAGCGCAAATGTTGCACTGAGAAAAGTATGCAGATCTGATTCGATCGGATGCTCAAGGATCTTTAATGCCTTGTTTTTGCTGAGGTAAGTGATGGTCCTGTGTTTCATAGTATTACTGTTTCTTAACGTAATACAAAAGCTGTGCCAAATATTTTCCGTGGATTAACTGATAGCAATTTGGCCATAATAATGAATATATTTTTATAGCATAAGGCAGTAAAATCATTGCTTATTGTATTTTTTTTATTATTTTCAACCCCTGTTTTCATTAAGGCAGAACGGGAAAATTCAGATTATTTATATGCAACAACTGGCTAGAGAGATGAATGCAAACATTCAAAATACATTTCGGGTATTTTTTTTCCCCGTTTTATTGATCGCTTTTTGTTCATTCACTAATTCTGTGTCCGGACAAACGCCGCCATCATTCACAGGAGGGGCAATGCAGAATTTTTCCGTTTGCATGAATACCACCGCATCAATAAGCACATTACTGTCGGTTGATGATATTGATACAGGGGAAACAGAAACATGGTCGGTTTTAGTTGCACCCGCGCATGGTAGTTTGAGTGGTTTTACCACATCAGTTATTTCTACCGGCGCTACAATTACACCGGCAGGCGTTTCTTATGCACCAGTAACCGGCTATACCGGCACAGATACATTTGTTGTGGAAGTGAACGATGGCACATTTACAGCCAGCACTACAATAGTGGTAAATGTCCGCCCGATACCAACACTTACCAGCACTACTACACCCGCGGGTATCTGTGACAATGCCACCTTCTTTTATATCCCGGTAAGTTCTGTATCAGGGTCTTCATTCAGCTGGACACGTTCATTCGTTCCGGGTATTGCCAACGCTGCTTCGAGTGGTGGCGGCACCATTGCTGAGGCATTGGACAATACAACATATTATCCTTTAGTTGTAACATACAGGTATACGGTATCGGCTGCAGGTTGCAGTTCTGTGCGTAATGTAGTAGTAAATGTTGCTCCTGCGCCATCGCTGCAATCGCCGCTAGCGGATACTGCCTGCAATGGTTCTGTGTTTTCATACACGCCTGTAATAGGCACAACGGGTGCAACTTATTCATGGTCGCGCGCAGCAGTAACGGGTATTAGTCCGGCAACATCATCAGGCACAGGGCCGATTAGTGAAATGCTGACTACCGCTTTATCTGTTCCTGTAAATGTGGTTTATTCATTTACTATAACTGCCAGTGGTTGCACCGGTACAAGCAATTTGAATGTGACTGTTGCACCAGCACCGCCTGTAACAAGTATTACCACGGCATCGCCAGCAACTGTTTGCGCGGGTACTGTATTCCAGAATTTTGGCGCGGGTATAGCCCCGCCGGTGGGTATTACCTACAACTGGACCGCTGTGAATGCAACTGTAAATGCAACAGGCAGTACCGGGCAGTATAGCCTGGTAAGCTTCCCTAATCCGGGGAGTGCATCAGTAACATTGCATATTGGTGGTGTAAGCGCACTTTGTGTATCGAACAGCACATATAATGTGACCGTGGGTACTGGCGGGTCATCTGCTGCGCCGGTTATCTACTACAATTTCCAGTTCATTTACCAGGACAATACACAGGATACGTACCAATGGGGCTACGATAATGCCAGTACGCTCGATTCTACTATTATTCCCGGGGCAACTTTCCAGAGTTATCCAATTACCACCCCTGACCTTATAAATAAATATTACTGGGTGATAACTAAGAAAAGCGGCTGCATGCAGAAAACCTATTACAACCTGCCGTTGGCTATTACTAATATGAATGCCGGTATGCCGGCTACTATGGAAGTGTTCCCTAACCCGGCAAATAATATAGTGAGCATTGCAGTTAGTAACCTGAATGGGCCTGCTGAAGTTGTGTTGACGAATATGCTGGGGCAAGCCATAAAAACACAGAGATTTAACGGAAAAAACATACAACTGGATATAAATGATATACCTGCAGGATGTTACCTGGTAAGCTGTTCACAGAATGGCATAAAGGTGGTAACCGAAAGGATCATTAAGAACTGAGATCGTTAACGAAATTATTTTTGGATGAAAAAATTATTACTGTTCTTCTTCGCTTTAGCTGCCGCGCAGGTAAAGGCCCAGAATATAAATCCTGAGGGGGACTATGCGCCTGCACGAAACGAAGAAGCACCTGCCCACGATTCATTGAATACCGGCTGGTACATAGATATTAATGCCACTGGCGGAGGCCTATGGCAAAGCCTCAGGACGATCAACCAGGCTGCTTATTATACTAACGCACTGAATGCAAATATCAGCCGCCCTGAATTCAGGAACGGTGTTTCCCGTGGGCTTGAAGTGCAGGGAGCTTATTTCTTTGGCAAGAAGCGCAATTTTGGTGTAGGCTCCGGCCTGATGTATATGTACCAGGAAGGAGATTATTACATGGATAACTTCCATGTCGAATACCGCTCTACCGACAACTTCACCAATACCTTCCGCCAGGTGCTCACCAGCAATGGCAGGGTAAAAGAATCAGTACGTATCCACAATCTTAACATCCCGGTGGTATTCAAATACCAGGTATGCTTCTCTAAGAAAGTAGGCTTTACTGCTGATGCGGGCTTCCTCATTAACTTGTTGCAACGAAACAATTACAGCACTAACACTACATTCGATTACGAGGCCATATATAAATACTCGGGTTCACAGGGAGAGATAGTGCCAGTGTATGACGATTCGCCGACACCGGATGCTGATGACCTGTTGCTGACAAAAAGCTATGCCTCTGCGCACGGTCTTAACAGCCAGGCTTATATCAATGACCTGCGTAACAGGGGGTATAATGTAGGGCTTGGTGTAAGGCCAACCAATAATTCAGGCCATGTAAACTATGACGGCTCTATAGGTTTATTGCTGCGCCCGGCTATCAGCCTTTACCTCTCTGAACATGTTGCGCTGAACCTTGGCATGTACTACACTTACCAGCTATTTACACATGGTACAGGCAATTATCGCATGACCGATAAAGTAGGCACTTACAACTCTATGCTCAACAGCATCAGCAGGGCACATAATCATTCATTAGGTGTCAATATTGGTGTTCGTTATAACTTCCGCAGAAGTGCTGCTCCCCAGCCCGAGCCTGCCCCGGAACCGGAAGTTGAACCAGAACCCGAACCGGAGCCAGTTGTTGTGCCTGAACCAGAGGAACCCCAGGAAGAAGTAGACGTAGAGGGTCCGATATTGTTTGACGTGAACAAAGCAACGATCAAGAAACAGGCCGTACCAATACTGGAGAAAGCAGCCAGGAAAGCAAAGAGCAGGAAAGCTACTTCGGTAGAGATACATGGTTATACCGATAATACCGGTGACCCGGCGTACAATAAAGAATTATCGAAGAAGCGTGCAGCAGCCGTGAAAAACTATCTTACACGTAAAGGCGTGAAACCGGGCAAAATGGAAACCGTTGGCCACGGTCCGAAAAACCCCGCAGCTACAAACCGTACGCAAAAGGGCCGTACACAAAACCGCAGGGTGATATTGAAGCTGAAATCTCAGAAATAATTTTCTTATAAACTAAAAAAAATGAGCCGCAAAGTTGCGGCTCATTTTTTGGTGCAAAATTGTGAGAAACGGTTTACCACAAGTACACTCTCAAACTGTCTGCTAAGTACATCTTATCTCCCGGCTTTATACCAAATGCTTCATAAAATTCCGGTACATTGGGGAATGGGCCATTGATGCGGTATTTGGCTGGAGAATGCACATCGGTCAGTAATTGGGTAGCAATACGTTCAGGGCGTTCTGCCATCATCCATCCCAGAGAGTAGCCAAGGAAGAAACGTTGCAATTGCGTGAGCCCAGCGATCTTCTCCCCTTTCTTATAGGCCTCTGTTTGCTTAAAGGCATCAAGGCCTATGAGGATGCCGCCGAGATCCGCAAGGTTTTCGCCCAGCGTTGCTTTGCCATTTATGTGCATTGTATCCTGCGGTACTATGGCGTTGAATTGTCTTACCAGCAGATCTGCACGTTTCATGAATTGTACGGTATCCTCTGCGCTCCACCATCCGCGCAGGTTGCCTTGCGCATCAAACTTGCGCCCCTGGTCGTCAAACCCATGTGTGATCTCATGCCCTACGGTTGATGCTGCCACATAGCCATATACCAGTGCATCATCCAATTCTTCATCACGGTAGCCGGGCACGGTCATCATTGCTGCCGGGAGTACTATCTCATTGTTCGACTCGTTATAGTAAGCATTATAGGTTTGCGGTGTCATGCTCCATTCTGTGCGGTCCACGGGTTTGCCTAGCTTGTTCATTTCATAATTGCTCCACCATACTGATGAGCGCATCATATTCAGTACGAGCGGGCCACGGTCTATCGTCATGTCCGAGAAATCCTTCCACTTATCCGGGTAGCCCACTTTTTTGGTTATGGCTTTTAGCTTACTTATAGCTTTCTGTTTGGTGCTGTCAGTCATCCAGTCAAGCTTTTCAATACGGGCTTTATAGGCGTCGCGCACATTTTCTACCATTTGCTCGTATCGGTTTTTTGCTTTTGTATCAAAGTATTCTTTCACAAAGAGCTTTCCAAGTTCCTCACCTATAGCGGCTTCTTCGGCGTCCAGCGCCCTGCGCCAGCGGGGATGCTGCTCCTGTGCACCCCTGATGGCTTTGGAATAAAACTCGAAATTGGCATCGGCAAATGGCTTGCTTAAATATTCGGCATAAGTATTAATGAGCATGAAAGTCATGTAGTCTTTCAATGTCTGCATATCAGTTCCGGCGATCACTTTATCAAGTGCACGGTAAAATTCAGGTTGCCCTACGATCACGCTGTCTACATGCTTCACACCCATTTGCGCAAGGTGCTTCGGCCAGTCAACGCCCGGGGCAAGAGAACGCAGCTGAGCTATTGCATACTTATTATAGTTGGTATAGGGGTCGCGCAGGTCTTCAAGTTTCCGGGAGGCTTTTGCAAGTTCGGTCTCCAGTTTCAGGATAGCCGCAGCCTTTTTGTTAGCTTCCATTTCCGCAACGCCCATCAGTTTGAAAATGGTTGCAATAAATTGGGGATAGAGGCCGCGTATTTTCACTGTGCGGGCATCTGTGTTGAAATAATAATCCCTGTTGGGCAGTCCCAGCCCGCCCTGCATCATAAAGTATGCCTGCACATCGCTTCGCTTCGGGTCTTGTGAAACACCTTCGGTATAAAAAACTTCCGCGCCATAGTCGTGCATGCGCGCTGTCTGTGCCATTACATCTTCCTTTGTTGCCATTTTCGCTATGGCATCCAGTTCGGGCTGCAAGGGAGCAATGCCATTCTTTTCAATGCTTGCAGTGTCCATCGCGCTATACCAGAAATCGCCAATGCGCTGGTCTGCACCACTCTTACTGTTTTTCTTTAAGGCTTCGTCGTTTATTTTCAGCAGGCGGTCATACAGTTCTTTTTGCACCAGCTCTCCTATGCCCCAGTTGGTCTCATCCGCAGGTATTGGGTTGTTTTTTATCCAGCCGCCATTGGCATAATCGAAGAAATCATCATTAGGACTGACAGTGGTATCGAGATGGCTCCGCAGCACATCAGGTTTTGTGGTTTCTTTAGTAGCAGGTTGATCGCAAGCTGCGAAAATTGATAGTGCAGCAACTATGCCAATGAAGCGTTTAGCCATAAACAGGAGTTAAGCCATAAAAGTAGCCCATTTTTATGGTTGTATAACACCCTTTGAGGGGTATAATAAGGTGAGCCATTAATAGTTTCTGATTACCATTAATTTAAAGCCAGTGCCAGTTGTAACTGATGTATCAGTGAATATTACAGTATAGTTGTGGTCGGCATCAAATGTTTGGTTATCTATATATGCCGAGAATAAAGGATTTCGAGGGTCTTTTAGTAAAAGCCTTTTTGTGCCTGCAGCAATTATTCGGCTTGTACTTGTGGGTGGTATATCAGGATACTTATAATAGTATTCCAGGGAGTCTAATAAAGTAGTACCGAAGTAACAATACAAATGAGGGTTGCGGGCGCAGAAATTAAAAAAACGAACATTGGCACTACCGTTCAATAAAGTAAACATTGGATCCGGGACAAGTGCTATTTGTGGTTGTGTAACGGAGCCAAAAGCAAATGCCGTATAGTGCATATTGTATTCCAAGCGACCGGAAATACTTTTCAGTTCCCTGCCGCTGGTATCGGCAAATGAAAATTTTAAGCTCGTACCTGAAGAGACAACTGTATAACCCGAACTTGAGTACAATGACAGATCCGTTGCCTCTTTTTGTTTACTGCCATTTACCCTTCCATCAATATGTAGCTGAAACGGCCCGTTAGCCATGGCGTTAACGAACATTACATTGGCAACGCCACTACCCGGTGTATTTGATTTTTTGCTGCATCCGCAGAGAGCTGTTGCAATAAGTACAACGGGCATAAGGTATTTGATCATAAGAAGGTTTTATACACAATTAATTATTTGGCAGAACTAGCAGCGTTAAAGCTGAAGTTGACGTGCCTGAAGATGTCCCGGTTAGCATCAGGGTGTATATTTTACCCGAACTGAACGTTTGCGATGACAACTGTGCAATTTTTGTTGGTTGTGCCGGGTCTTGAACCAATACATTTACCGGTGTTGTTGCTACTGCTATCTGCCGGAAAGGGGTAACAGACGCATAACCTACATTTGAATCGATCTTGTTGCTGCCTACAAATATGTGTTCGTTTAACGTATCGCTGCTCAGGTTCACAAACCTGATCTTGGTAAAACCTGCCGGCGGGGCGGTCAGGTCATCGGTAGTGAATACAAAATTCGGCTTGGTGAAAATGCCGCCGATAAACGTCGTATAGCTGGTATTTGCGTTTAGGGTTATTGCAGAATTGATAAGTGGCGTAATAAGGCCGCTGGCGTTAATAGAAACGCCGATATTGATACCTGTGCCGGCAGCCACCTGCCTGTAGCCTGTATTCTTCTGAAAACCAATATTAGTAGCACCAGCTATGTTTACGCTATTTGCGGCAACATCTATTGCTGCAGCACCTGCACAGCCGTTCACAAACATTACCCGGGCGGTATTGCTGGGAGCCGGATCATTTTTTTTGCAACTGGCTAACGTTATAGCTGCTATCAAAAAGCAGGACAATAAGATCGAATTTTTCATAATAAAATTATATGCTTTTAATGCTACAATAACCATGCCTGAATTGGCATTCGGCCAAACATAGTAATATTAGTTATTATAACCCTGTAAATGCCCGTAAATCTTTATTAAGTTGTAGTTTCGCCCTTCAAATTTTAGGTTACATGAATAATATCCGCCATAACTGGACGAAGGAGGAGATAAGTGAGATATATGAGCGCCCGTTATTATCCCTTATCCTGGATGCTGCCAATGTGCACAAACAATATCACAGTTTTGGAGAAGTGCAGATAAGCAGCCTGTTATCTATAAAAACAGGCGGTTGTTCCGAAGATTGCAGTTACTGCCCGCAGGCAGCAAGGTTTCATACAGGTATTAAGGTGCAGGCATTAATGAAGGTTGAGGAGGTAGTGTCTGCCGCTAAAAATGCTAAAGCAGGCGGCGCTTCCCGTTTTTGCATGGGCGCTGCGTGGCGTGAGGTGCGCGATAACAGTGATTTCGACCGCGTGCTGGATATGGTGAAGGAAGTGAACAAGCTGGATATGGAGGTGTGCTGCACTTTGGGCATGCTTACGGAGTACCAGGCAGAAAGGCTGGCAGAGGCAGGCTTGTATGCCTACAACCATAACGTTGATACATCTGAAGAGCATTATAGTGAGGTGATATCTACCCGCACATACGACGATAGGCTGAAGACGCTCTCTAATGTGCGTAGCGCCGGTATATCGGTATGCAGCGGGGGTATAATAGGCCTTGGAGAAACCAATGCCGACCGTATTGGCATGTTGCAGACCCTTGCCAATTTGCCGCAGCACCCTGGGTCTGTACCGATAAATGCGCTGGTACCCGTAGCAGGCACTCCCCTTGAGCATAACAAACGTGTGCCCTTTGATGAACTGGTACGCATGGTAGCTACTGCGCGTATAGTGATGCCAAAATCAGCTGTTAGGCTTTCTGCAGGCAGGCTGGAGTTGTCTGTAGCTGAACAGGGGTTATGTTTTATGGCAGGTGCAAATTCAATTTTTGCAGGAGATAAGCTGCTGACCACCCCTAACCCCGAATTTAATTCCGATATGGAAATGTTCAGCATCCTGGGGCTAACGCCCAAAGAGGCTTTCGCCGACGGACATCCCAGGCGCAAACACAACCTGCAGCATGAACCGTGTTGAGCAATATCTGAAAGGTAAGCTGAATGAAAGGGAAATGGCCGGCAACCTTCGTCGGCTGACTACAGACAGGGCTGCCGTGGATCTTTACTCAAACGATTATTTAGGGCTTGCTACCACTGGTTTGCTCGCAGAGTTAATGCATGCCTCGCAAGGCAGGTCAAATGCTACCGGATCCACAGGTTCCCGGTTGCTATCGGGGAACAGCAAGCAGGCAGAAATACTGGAACAAACTATTGCGGCATTTCATAAAGCAGAAGCTGCACTGTTATTCAATTCGGGTTATGATGCTAATGTTGGACTTATGGCTTGTATTGCCAGCCGGGAAACAACAATATTGTATGATGAGCTGTGTCACGCCAGTATAATAGACGGTGTCAGGCTTAGTCAATGCCGCCACCGCTATAAGTTCTATCACAATGATCTGAATGATCTCGGGCAAAAGCTGAATAAATACAAAGATGAGGGGCCGGTGATCGTTGTTGTGGAATCGGTTTACTCTATGGATGGGGATATGGTCCCACTTGTGGAATTAGTGAGGATCTGTGAGGCAAATGACGCACAACTGGTAGTTGATGAGGCACATGCCACTGGTGTGTTTGGCAGCAAGGGGGAAGGACTGGTTTGCTCTTTGGGTTTGCAGGATAGAGTGTTTGCACGCGTGCATACGTTTGGTAAAGCGCTTGGCTGTCATGGCGCAGCGGTTGTGGGCAGCGGATTGCTGAAGCAATACCTTATTAATTTTGCACGGTCGTTTATCTATACAACGGCATTGCCGGGCCATTCGCTGCATGCTGTTCATAGTGCCTACCAATATTTATCGAGTCATAGTTTTAGCAACAAGCCATTGCATGAACTGATCGCTTATTTCAGGGAATGTGTAGCGGCTACCAACAGTTCTGGATGGATAGAAAGTCATAGTCCCATTCAGGCGCTTGTGGTGGGCGACAATGAAAAATGTAAGCAACTGGCTTCAAAGCTGCAACGTGCTGGTTTACAAGTAAACCCCATTCTGCATCCAACAGTGCCTTTGGGCATGGAAAGGCTGAGAGTATGCCTGCACAGCTTTAATAAAAAAGAGCAGGTAGACCTGCTCTTTGCAACTATAAGTAGTTAAGTTATTACTGAATGTAATACATATCGATTCCACCTTTGTTCTTCGCTTCAACTTTGCCCCTGTGTATGCAGGCATACTTGTTCTTTACAAGCTGGTAGGTAGCTTCAGAGATATTTATTTTTCCTTCTTCGCAATTCTGTTCCATACGTGCAGCTATATTCACCGTGTCGCCCCATATATCGTAAGAGAATTTGCGCACACCTACTATACCTGCCACTACTTCCCCGCTGTTAATGCCTATCCTGATGGCAAAAGTACCCTTGCCCAGTTCTTTCTTCCTGTTCACCATATAGTCCCGTATCTCCATGGCTGCAGCGACTACATCGGATGCGTGGTTCGGATTAGATATAGGTAGTCCGGAAACCGCCATATAGGCATCGCCTACTGTTTTTATTTTCTCAATGTGGTACTTACCCAAAATGCCGTCGAATGCTTTAAAGCAAACATGCAGCTCGCCAACAAGTTCCTGCGGTGACATTTTTTCGGCTATAGATGTGAAGCTCACAAAGTCTGTAAACAGTACGGTCACATTATGGAAGTGCTTGGCATCAGCAAAGCCTTTTTCCATTAGTTCTTCTGCCACTTCCTGGGGAAGGATATTGAGCAACAGCTCTTCAGAACGTTTCTTTTCTTTTATTAAAGCCTGGTTAGACTTCTTTTGCTGCCTGAAACTACGGAAGACAAGCAGGGAAATAGCCAATACTGTGATGATGCTGTAGACATAAAAAAGCTGTTGCTTCTTTCTTTGCTCTAGCGCTTCATCCTTCATTTGCAGTTCCTGTTGTTGCAGTTTTAATTTACTTTCCGTTAATTCCAGGTTTGCAGCCTGCAATGCTCTTTCCTGCTCAGCCTGTGTAAGTTGTCTGTCTTTTTCCGCTACTGTTGTTTTTTCTGCATCCAGGTCAGACTGTGTTTTCTGTAATGCCTTGCTTACGTTCTCCTTATCTTTCTGCGCCTGGGTAAGTGTTTTGTTAGTTGCGTCCAGTTGCTGTTGCTGTTGTTGCTGCTGCTGTTGTTGTTGTGCAAGGCGTTGGTTTTGCTCTTTTATCCGTTGCTCGGCAAGATCTTGTTGCTTTTTAATTGAATCTAACCGTTTGGCATTCTCATATTCAATTTGCTTCTTTTCAAGATCAGATTTTTTACCCAGGATACCTTTGTCCAAAGATTTCATGGTGGTTAGCGTTGATGCGGCAGCCCCGATCTTCCCTGCTGCTTTTTGCGCGTTGTAAAGGGTTTTGTAGGTAACCTTCATTTGCTCAATATCGCCAACCTCGTCGCTGGCTGCAATGGATTTGTTACAGTAATCGATCGACCTGTTCAGGTTCTCTTTTTTGTCTGCTGATACCAGGCTGGTAGCTACAATTTCTTCCTGTGGTAACTTGGCAACTCCCAGGTATGCGGCGCCAATGTTGGCGTAAATGCGTCCCAGGGTCTTTTTATCCCTTTGACCGGAGGCTGCTTTCAATTCAGCATCAATGGTGTTGTACAGCTCACGCATCGACTGCGCTTGCATTACTACGGGAACAAACAGGAGTAAAAAAATAAATAACCGTTTCACAATGCGAAGTTTTAATATTTTATCAATACCATATAATATCTATCCATACATAGAAATTCTACGTGTATGGAAGAAGTTGTAAAGAATGTTTCAATTTTGTTTAAAGATTATAATTTTAATGCGAATATTCAAATGATTATTTATGTCATAAATGTTATTTCGCTGGGTAGTATATAATTAACGGGCAATTATCTGATCCTAAATAGAATGACAACAGAAAATGTTCGGTTGTTTATTCACCAACTGGTTGGAAAACAATGTATTATGAAAGCAAACCGACTTATATGAAAAAGGCGATCGCCATAGCAGGGATACACACAAATATAGGTAAGACGATAGCTGCTGCCGTAATTGCTGAAGCTATTGGCGCAGATTACTGGAAACCGGTGCAAGCCGGAATACGGGAAAGAGATGCTGACTTGCTGAAAAAGTTGCTGATTGATGGGACAAACCGCGTTCATGACGAAGCTGTCTTATTATCACAGCCGCTATCGCCTCATACCGCAGCGGAAATAGATAATATAGAGATCAACTTTAAAAAGTTTACATGGCCGGAGACAGATAAACTGTTGCTTGTGGAAACTGCGGGTGGATTGTTGTCGCCGATGTCGGCTAACAGTACCATGGCGGATTTTATTACCCATTACAATTTGCCAACCATATTGGTGACAATGAACTACCTGGGAAGCATCAATCATACACTGCTGACCATTGAGGTACTGAAAAGCAGGGGTATAAAAGTATTAGGGCTTATCGTGAACGGGCTACAGAATGAATCTTCGGAACAATTTATACTCAATTATTCAGGTATTCCTTTCATTGCAAGAATACCCTATATCAGTGACCTTACTAATGAGGGCATACAGCGTTATGCCATGCAGCTAAAGCCGATATTACTGCCGCTGGTTTATCAGGGCTAATTTAAACGTAGTTGCTACCTTTGGCACTTATGTCAACTATAAAGGAGCGCGATAGCAAGGTAATATGGCATCCGTACACATCCATGAAGGCATGGCCGGAAGCTATTGGCATTGTGCGTGGTGAAGGTATCTACCTTTTTGATGAAGAGGGCAACAGGTACATAGACGCGATCTCCTCATGGTGGGTGAACCTGCACGGGCATTCGCATCCATACATTGCTAAAAAAGTAAGTGAACAATTAAATACCCTGGAACACTGCATTTTTGCCGGGTTTACCCACGGGCCCGCCGTATTGCTGGCTGAGCGGTTGCTGAATATATTGCCTGGTGGGATGAAAAAAATATTCTATTCCGACAATGGCTCTACTGCTGTGGAGGTGGCAATAAAAATGGCGCTGCAATACTGGGGAAATAAAGGGATAAAGAAAAGAAAACTCATTGCCCTTGAGAACGCTTATCATGGCGATACATTTGGCGCAATGTCGGTAAGCGGGAGGAGTATTTTTACGGAAGCTTTTACAGAATACCTTTTTGAAGTAGAATTTATCCCGTTCCCCTGCAAAGGTAAAGAAGCAGAAAGTGTAACAGCGTTAGAAACAGCACTGAAGAATAGCGATGTTGCTGCATTAATAGTTGAGCCACTGGTGCAAGGTGCCGCGGGCATGCAGATGTATAGTCCCGCTGTGCTGGAACAGTTCTTCCTGCTATGTAAGCAATATAATACACTTATTATTGCAGATGAGGTAATGACAGGCTTTGGTCGAACAGGTACTTTATTTGCTTGTGAACACATCAGTACATCGCCTGATATTATCTGCCTCTCAAAAGGGCTTACGGGGGGAACTATGCCTATGGGCGCAACGGCAACCACCCAGGATATTTTTGATGCTTTCTATGATGACGATAAAATGAAAATGCTGTACCACGGTCATTCGTTTACCGCAAATCCCGTAGCATGTGCGGCCTCTCTGGCAAGCCTCGACCTGTTGCTGCAGGATAGTTGCACAGAAAGCAGAGAACGTATTGCATCGGCACACGCAGTGTTTGCAGGTGAAATTAGGAATGATAATATGATATCAGAAGTAAGACAAACCGGCACCGTTCTTGCAATAGAATTGAAAGCAGGCACGGCAAGCTATCATCAATCTTTAAGAGATACAGCATATAATTTCTTTATTAGCAAGAAGATCATCATTCGCCCGCTAGGCAATATTATATACATTCTTCCCCCATATTGTATTGCAACCGATGAATTGAATACCATATATGATGCAATCAGGCAGCTATTAGTACATTTGCGATCGCTAAAGTGAAATTATTAGATGAGTGAGTTATTAAAAACGGTTGTAGAAAAAATTGTAGCGGCAGATGAAGTACATGCGAAATGGCTTAACAGCCTTTCCATGATGGAGAATACCGGAGCCCGGAAAATATCAAAATACGAACATCCTGTTCTTACAAATATCATTGTACTGAAACATGCAGCCGAAGAAGCGCGCCATGCCTATTATTTGAAAAAGCAGATAGATAAACTGGCGAAAGATAGCTGTCCCGATTATACATATCCTTACCTCCTCGCACCCTTGGAAAGCTACCACTACCTGAATATGCTGGATGTGGAAGCCTGCCGCTACCTGAAAAATAAGCTCGGCCTTGAAGGAAGGGCGCTGAAACATGGCGCATACCTGCTTGTTACTTACTCCATAGAAGTACGCGCAGACATGCTTTATGGCATATACCAGGATGCGCTTACGCGCCACAAGTCTAAAGTGAATGTAAAATCAATAATAGCAGAAGAAGAAGGCCATCTTGAAGAAATGCAGCGCATGTTAGTAGAATTTCGCCCCGACTGGGAAAAGCTGGCAGCAGATATATGCGAGGTTGAGAACAGGTTATTTGAGGTATGGGTCAGTGCGATTGGTAAAGTTCTCAGGAATTAATTTCTTACTTCCACCCTGTTTATCCCCGCTTTAGCCTGCTGGTCTATTGAATTCTGGAAATCATGTTCCGGCATATCCAGGCATTCTTCATAACTTTTTTGTGCTTGTGCATATTTTCCGGCGCGTTCATATACCTTGCCCATATGTAGTGCGGCCCTTGCAGCAAACTGCTCGTGCTTTCCCTGGCCCGCTTTAATAGCGCCCTGGTATTGCTGTAATGCAATAGTGTAATTTTCTAACTCCTCATATATTCTCCCCATCCTGAAGTAATATTCTGCCTCATCTGCTGTACCCACTAGAGAGGCTACTTTAACAGTGTTAAGTATCGCTAATGCATCATTATGATAACCACCCTCTATCAGCAGGCGGGCATGCAGCAGGTGTACATTTGGCCACCTGTTGCTCTCTGCAAATTTTTGCGCTTGTTTATCTGCATCAATTCTTTCCGCGCCATGCGGTTTTATTTGTCGGCGGCAGTATTGTGCTTTTTGCATATTACCGGCTATATACCAGGCAAATGCCATTTTCTGCCAGCAATCTTTTATATACAGGTCGCTTTTGTTCTTTTTCAGGTATTGCATGAAATAATAAGTGCAGCTCGTATCCGACTTGCTGAGTAATGCCGCGCCCATCTGGTAGTCGAACACCGGATATGAACTATAATTAGGGTCTTTGGCAGCGCTCCGCAAGGTTTCTAATGCTGCGTCTGCCTTCCTGTAGTCCAGTGCAAGATTGGCTTTTACATAACTATTCAGCAGGTTATTTTTGGTAGAGAAGTTTGGATCAGCCAAAAAGTCCCACACCTCTTTTTGCTCCTGCAGCAGGTAAAACCGGGTATAAAGGTAGTAGAGTACAGTTTCGCCATACATGAGATCGTTTGCCGTGTGGCTGCTGATAAATGCGCCCAGCTTTTCTGTGCCTTTTTTCACATTGCCCCTCATGCCGAACAGTGATGCCAGCCATTTATAACTGCCTGGCAGCGAACCAACTACAGCTTCTTCGAGTCCGGCAAAAGTGTTGTTATAAACAAAGTCAGGGTGCAGGCGCTGGTTTTCGCGCAGCAGGCCAAACGATTTCCGGAAATTATTGGCAGCGCTCAGTTGTTCTCCGAAGCGGACGTTGATGATGGCCCACCGCAGGTAAACCCCTGCCTTGCAGAAACGGTACCAGGGAGACTTTTCATCACCTTTTTCCAGCAAGGTTATGTGTTCATCAAGGTGGCTTTCCCGTTGCTTATATTCTTTCTGGTCGCAATTGAGCAGTAATTGAATACAATCCTCATAATCCGAGATATAAACCGCCATCAGGTTATACGGGTTTACTTTTATTTCATGTAAAATATTTGCCTGGGCCTCCCGTATATGTAGCGATAAATAATTTTGGTAGGCCTTCCTGCAACTCTCATTGTAATCATATATATACGTGCTGGCGCAACAATGCCAGCAGAAGAAAAGTAACATCAGGAGCAGCCGCAGCTTCATGGCATAAAGTTAATAGGAAAATACCTTTGCACCCGGCAGTAGGTATGCGCTGATGCGTTTTGGGCAATATTATCGGTAAAAAACAGTTAAAGATGCAAGTGTTGGCAACGGGGCATTTCAGCTAAAACACTATCTTTGAATTATATTTATAACTCCAAGAGCCAAGAGGATGAAATCAATTAAATTTATATTGTTGGGTGTTGTTGTTGGTTTGTGTATCGTATGCACCGGCTTATATTCATCGTGCAGGAAGGATGTCTGCAAAGCGGTTAACTGTATCAATGGTGGCCAGTGCGGCGGAGGAAGTTGTTTTTGCCCTAATGGTGTTGGTGGGTTGAATTGCGAGATAATATACCGCAAACTATATGAGCATGTTTACAAAGGCAGCGGCGCTGATGATAGTGGCAGGCTGTACAGCAATAATACACTCAGTTTTGTCAGCAATAACGATACGAGCTACACAAAAATGCAGGTGCTATGGAATAATCACGGTCCGAAATTGATCAATATGGAAATCATCCTTACCAGCAATACATCACAGGGTTCTACGTTTACAGTAACATCTACTCCTGTCGATTCGTCAGTATTCACTGGGTTCGGCTCGGTAAATAATGTTTCAGCATCATTAACACTTAGCGAATTCCGTACTACTGACAGCTCAGTCAGGTCTATCCAGTTGCATAGCTTCACCAAACAATAATGTTTTCAGCATATAAGTTGGCATGATAATTTTATGCTTGCAGTATTTCCTGTTATAGTATATCTTTGACTTAAATTTTTATTATTTACTTAAAAACAAATCTATGAAATCAATGAAGTACATCGCGCTGAGCGCATTTTTAACTTTAAGCGCATTTTGCGCGGTGTTATACTCATGCACAAAAGATGAGTGTAAAGATGTTGTATGCCAGAATGGTGGTACATGTGCGGGTGGTAACTGCACCTGCGTTCTGGGATATGAAGGAACAAGATGCGAAACAAAAAGCAGGGATAAATTTATTGGTACATACATAGGTTCTGAAATTTGCACGATTGGCACAGATAACTATTCAATAACCATAGCTACCAACTCTGATAACGTAAAGCTTACTATGACAAACCTTTACAATAACACGCCCGTGATCACAGCTACCGGTAGCATTACAACTGCAAACACATTTTCTTTCTCCGGTACGCAATCTACTATTACTTTTAGCGGCACTGGTACTTTAACCGGTAATCAGTTAGTAGTTGCTTACACTATCACAGATGGTGCCAGCACAAACTCTTGCACATTTACAGGAAATAAATAATTCCAGATATTCAATAAAAAAGAGCGGCTGTGTTTGCAGCCGCTCTTTTTTTTATTATGTACAAATTCTATTTACCCATTCTTGGCTTACCCTGGCCAACAGTGTTGCTTTCTTTGTTGCCTTCTGTAGGCTGTTGTCCACCCATTTTAGGTTTGCCCTGTCCCACAGTTTGTACTGGTGGTGGCGGCGGAGGAGGTGGAGGGGTTTCAGTAGTTGTCGTCGTAGTCTTGGTTGTGGTTTTTGTTGTTGTCTTCTTATTTTTGGCGGCATCCGCAGCAGCAATAGAATCAGCCTTTGCAGTAGCTATTGCGTTAATAGCCGAATCGTTCCTTTTCCTGTTTATTTCATCCTGCAACGCAGCATTTGCGGCAGCAATTGAGTCGATCTGAGCCTGCTGATTATTGCTCTCTGTGTTTTCGCTACCGCAGGACGCGAATATCAGCGCACTACCCGCCAGTATTAGGAGTTGTTTTTTCATCTAGTATGATTTTTTTAGTTGGTGCAAAAATATTGCTATTATTTTGGAACTAACAACTGATTGCCTTAAAAAGGGGCTAAAAAATTATTTTTATTTAATTTTTATGATTTAGTCAATAGTGGCTATACATTTCAGCTCTATGGCTATGGCCGTAGGTAGGGATTCTATACCTATAGTGGTGCGACAAGGCTGATTATCCTTGAAATACTCTGCATAAACTTTATTATAAATATGAAAGTCGCGTTTCATATTCACCAGGAAAACCGTCACGTCCACCAGTTTATCCCAGCTGCTGCCGCTCTCTTCCAGTATCACCCGCACATTATCGAATACACTGCGGCATTGCTCAGCAAAATCAAATTCCAGGTAATTACCGTGTTTATCGGTCTTCAGTCCGGGGATTTCGTCCGTACCGGCCTTTCGTGGGCCTACGCCCGAAAGAAACAGGAGATTGCCCACGCGCTTTGCATGTGGATACAAGCCAACCGGCTTCGGTGCTTTATCGGTAGAAAATTGCTGCGACATATTTCAAAGATAAAATGATTTCTGTTACATAAAGCTTGAATGCATCTCGGCTCTATGGAAAAAGGTACTATTTCATGTACACATATGCGCCTAACTGTACCAGTATGCCGATAATATACCCCAGCCAAATATCGCCACGTTGGTGCGCGCCAAGTACGGTCCTCGCCCAACCTATAATAAGAGCAATAATTGCGACGATGATCAATGGTAGAATGAAAGCATTCGATGGGCCGATCATCATCAGCACGAACACAATACCGAGCATGCCACCTGCTATTGATGTATGCATGCTGATCTTGGTGAAAATATTGATGAGAAAAACAAGGATGATACCCCAAAGGTTGCCCAGCAATAAGACTTTCAATGCCAGCGGAGGATTACCGGGTATGTTGTTGAATACATGGCTTACCCAAAAGTAAAATATCATGGTAGCCATAAGCGGAATAGTGCGCTCACGGGCGGTCTCCATTTTAAAGCTGCTGATAAAACCAAGAGGTTTCATCAATGCAATGCTGAAAAGCGGGAAGAACACACCGGTAAATGCAATACTGATAAACCACAAACCTACCTGCTTACCGGTCGCATGTGCAAAGGCAGCAGGTATAATGGCATACAGCGCCAGCGCCATCAGTAAAGGAAAAAATACCGGGTGAAATATGTAGGATATTATTTCCGCCAATACTTTTTGGCCTTTAGGCTGTGTACTTGCTTTATGTTGAATTGTTTGTGCGCTCACTTTCTTTTTTATTTATTCCAATACAGGCGACAGCCACTTGCTCATTTCCTCAATACTCATGCCTTTGCGGCTTGCATAATCATTCAACTGGTCTTCCAATATTTTGCCTACGCCAAAGTAATGGCTATCTGGGTGGCTGAAGTACCAGCCGCATACTGCAGCGCCGGGATACATGGCCAATGATTCTGTTAGCTGTATACCTGCATGCTCAGTGGCGTTCAGCAGGTCAAATAACTTATATTTTTCCGTATGGTCGGGACATGCCGGGTAGCCGGGTGCCGGGCGTATGCCCTGGTATTTTTCTTTCACCAGGTCTTCTGCCGATAGGGTTTCATCCTTCACATACCCCCAGAATTCCGTTCTTGTACGTTTGTGCAATACTTCGGCAAAAGCTTCGGCAAGACGGTCAGCCAGTGCCTGCAGCATTATCTTATTATAATCGTCGTGGTCGGTAACAAACTTTTGCAGGTGTGGTTCTATGCCATGTATACTCACCGCAAATGCACCCAAATAATCAGGTGTATGCTCACCATTAGGTCCTTTTTCCGAGCAGGGTTTTATAAAGTCAGCAAGCGAGAAGTTTGGCTGGTCTGCAGCTTTCTTCACCTGCTGGCGCAGCATTTCTAATACCGCAACTGTTTTGCCGCTTTCGTCTTTAAGTTTTATAGTATCCGGGAACTTCTTATGGGCCTCCCAGAAACCAATAACCCCCTTAGCTGTCAGCCATTTTCCATTGATTATTTTGTCCAGCAGCGCATTGGCATCATTATACAGTTTTGTTGCTTCGCCACCTACGTGTTCATCTTTTAATATATCCGGGTATCTGCCCTTCATCTCCCACGCAATAAAGAACGGCCCCCAGTCAATGTACTGTCTTATCTCGGATAAGTCGTAATCAGCAAAAACTTTTGTGCCCAGTAATGCAGGCTTGGGAGGTGTATAGCCTTTCCAGTCTATTTTGCTCGCGTTAGCTTGTGCCCCCGCAAAAGGAATGTATTGCTTCGATGTTTTCTTGTTCGCAAAATCATCGCGTAACTTGGTGTATTCAGCGTTGATGCCCGCTAAGAACGCACCCTTTTGCTCTTTATTCAGCAATGTACCGGCAACCGTTACACTACGGCTGGCATCCAGCACATGCACTATACCCTCCTCATATTGCGGTGCTATCTTCACGGCAGTATGCATGCGGCTGGTGGTGGCACCGCCTATCAGCAGCGGCTGCTTCATGCCCCGGCGTTTCATCTCCTTTGCCACATGCACCATCTCATCCAGCGATGGGGTAATGAGTCCGCTAAGGCCTATAATATCTGCTTTTTCTCTTTCTGCGGTATCTAATATTTTATCGGCAGGCACCATCACTCCCAGGTCTATCACTTCATAGCCATTACAACCCAATACCACGCCTACTATATTCTTGCCTATATCATGCACATCACCTTTCACGGTGGCCATTAATATTTTGGCTGCGCCGGCAGCTTCTTCATTTGTTGTTCCGGCAGCTTCATGTGCCTTCCTGCGCTCTTCTTTTTCAGCTTCAATGAACGGGAACAGGTACGCAACGCTCTTTTTCATCACACGCGCACTCTTCACCACTTGCGGCAGGAACATTTTGCCACTGCCAAAAAGATCGCCCACTACATTCATACCATCCATCAGCGGGCCTTCTATCACATCCAGGGGCTTGGGGTACTTCTGCCTTGCCTCTTCAGTATCAGTATCAATATGGTCGGTAATGCCGTTTACCAAAGCATGCTTCAGGCGCTCTTCAACTGCCGCACCGCGCCATGCATCATCTTTCTTTTCTTCCTTGCCTTTAGCTTTTACGGTTTCGGCAAAGGTTACCAGTTTTTCCGTTGCATCAGGATTGCGGTTCAGCACAACATCCTCGCACAACTCACGCAGTTGCGGTTCTATCTCGTCATACACAACCAGCGCGCCTGCGTTCACAATGCCCATATCCATACCTGCTTTAATAGCATAGTACAGGAATACACTGTGCATGGCCTCGCGTACCACATCATTACCCCTGAAGGAGAATGAGATATTACTCACACCACCGCTCACTTTGGTCAGCGGCATTTTTTGTTTGATGATGCGTGTGGCTTCAATGAAGTCCACACCATAATTATTATGTTCTTCGATACCGGTCGCTATCGCAAAAATGTTCGGATCGAAGATGATGTCTTCAGGATGGAAGCCAACCTGCTCGGTGAGTATTTTATACGCACGTGTGCAGATGTCGACTCTTTTTTGCAAAGTATCGGCTTGTCCGTTCTCATCAAATGCCATCACTATCACAGATGCTCCATAGCTGCGGCATATCTCCGCTTGTTCAATAAATTTCTCTTCTCCCTCCTTCATGGAGATGGAGTTCACAATGCACTTACCTTGTATACACTTCAACCCTGCCTCTATTATGGGGAATTTAGAAGAGTCGAGCATGATGGGTATCTTGGCAATATCCGGCTCGGCTTGCAGCAGGTTCACAAAAGTGGTCATGGCCTGCACGCCGTCAAGGAGTGCATCATCCATGTTTATATCCAGTATCTGTGCGCCGCTCTCCACCTGCTGACGGGCTACAGATAATGCTTCCTCATATTTGTTTTCCCGTATCAGGCGCGCGAATTTCTTGGAGCCAGTAACATTGGTACGCTCGCCTACGTTCACGAAGTTGGTTTCGGGGCGCACCACTAATGGTTCTAATCCACTCAATCTTAAAAAAGGCCTTATTCCTGACATCTGTAATATTTAGAAAAGCGGTGCAAAGGTAAGCCATTGGTTAATAGGTTAAATGGTTGAAGGGTTAAAATGTTCATATAAGCGTAACACAACAAGAACGCCCCGGATCCCCGGGGCGTTTTCAAATCACACATTTATTATTCCACCTATTTTTAATATTAGTTGTAGTTAACAGTTACCGGAACACCAGTTGCGTTGGTATAAGAGCCGGAAGCCTGTCCTGCAGCTACGTTCAGGGTAGCACCTACGTTCAAAGTCTGTGTGCCACCGCTGCTCAATGTACCTGTTGAAGAAGGTGAGCTGGTGAAGCTGTTAACGGTCATGCTGTGAGAAGCGCCGTCA
>JAJNBJ010000016.1 GCA_021155965.1 Flavipsychrobacter sp. | reverse complement strand
AAAGGTGTAAGCACCTTTCAGGACTAACAAAAACACCTGTAAAGTAAAAACAGGATTATCTCACAAAGTGTAAAGCAATTTCAGGACGAGGCATATACCAAAACGGGGTATAATTATACCTTTAGGGGGTATAAATATACCCTTTTATACCCCTTTATACCTGAAAATAAAAGCACATAAGCAAGCCCACAGCGCATTTCAAAGGCCTCGAAAAAAATTATTAACCGCAAAACGGGCCTTTTTCATTTTTATACCTTTTTTACCCGCTATAGCTTTTTTATAAACTGCCGTAGCTTTTTCAGCGAAGGAGGTAGCGAAGGAGGGCACCCCGGCATCTGACTTACGATTCAAACTGCGAAGTTGATGCGCAAAAGTGCGCAAGAAATGCGCAAAAAGTGCGCAAATAAAAATATCTGGATACTATGAAAAACAACGACTTACATGAAAATAGAGCTCCCCAAAAAAATACTTGCCCGACTGAATATGCGGGGTGCAAAACGGTCCTCTGGAGCTCCAGCAACAAAAAAGCCGCAACTTTCGTTGCAGCTTTCAATTCGCTCTCGCACTCCACACTCGCACTCACCTTCAGCTCCCCCTCCCCGACTTGAACGGGGGACCCCATGATTAACAGTCATGTGCTCTAACCAACTGAGCTAAGGAGGATTGTTTTTGGGACTGCAAAAATAAACAGTTTATCGTTTTGGCAAAATTTTTCTTGCAGTAATGCGCAAATATTTTGTTGTAATTGCTCTGCCG
Organism: Flavipsychrobacter sp.; assembly: GCA_021155965.1. GTDB lineage: Bacteria > Bacteroidota > Bacteroidia > Chitinophagales > Chitinophagaceae > Nemorincola. The sequence continues at coordinate 89,716 of JAJNBJ010000016.1, read as the reverse complement.
CGCAGGATATATGAATAAAAGAGAAAGTGAGCAACATTATCTCAGTAAGTGTACATCGCCTTTCATGTATCCGGCATTGCCAAAACGGTCAGTATAGCTTATGTGCCAATAGTAGGTGCCTATGTCACACTGCTTCTTGTTGTAAGTACCATTCCAGCCCACTTCCAGGTTGCTGGTGTTGTAGATCTCCTCGCCCCAGCGGTTATATATCCTGAAGTACGTGAGGCTCTTATAGCCAATAGTATATGGCCTGAAAATATCATTCATCCCATCGCCATTGGGGGTGAAAGCGTTAGGCACAAAAAATGCTGCCTGGTTCACTACTGTTACCGTTATGGTATCATACCCCTCGCAGCCATAGGGGCTTCTCACATGCAAATAATAAGTAAAACGCCCGGTATCAGGGAAGTAGCCCACCGGGTTAAATGTATTAGTATCGCTTAAATAAGTGGGGGGGGACCACAGATATTGTGTGCCACCGGTTGCCTGGAACTGTATCCGTTCGTCTTTTACAATAAAGGTGTCACTTCCTGCAAAGGGGATAAAATTGTTAATGAACACCTGGTGCATGGCCGTGTCTGCACAATTCTTAACATTCTTCGATATCAGTATCACATTGTATATGCCACCTGCAGGGAAAGTATGTTCGGGGTTCTGTACAAAAGAGCTGTCCCCATCGCTGAACAACCATTTCCAGTAGGTGATAGGCTTAATAGTAGCACTGGAAAGATCAGTGAATTTGATGGGTGCCCCGGGACAGAAATTGCCGCTATCGGTAAATGCAGCATGGAATTTAGGATATATTTTTACAAGGCGTGTAATACTGTCGGGGCATGTGGACCGGGGATTAACAACCAGCTTCACTGCAAAAGTGCCGGTATCCGGATAGATAAAATCAGGTTCAAATGCCGTAGCCGAATCGGCGTTACCCAGGAGGCCAAAATCCCAATGGTACGAAAAACCGCCCTGGCTTTTATTTACAAAGTGCACGCCAAAATCCTCACAGTTAACGATGTATGTGTTGGGGTCTGTGGAGAATTGCGGGATGTCGGCTATCACTACCTTAGTGCAACTGGTAACTACAAACTGGAACTCCCTGATAACGGTGTTGATCAGTATCCCATCGCGGTATTCATTACAATAAACAGTAACCAGGAAGCGCCCGATAGTGTTGGGTGTGCCAGAGATAACACCCGTTCGCGGATCAATTTGTATTTGGGGAAAACCAGGCATAGGGTGCTGAGAGCTATAGCCGGGCTGATATATAACCGTATCGAACGGGGGCATATCCGGGGGAAAGGGTTTAATATCTGTCTCATGTGCGCCTACAAGCCCTTGCGTGAAACCATAACTCAGGGAATCCCCATCGGGATCAATAGCTGAATGGTCGTAGTACAATGGGTTGTTCAGGCAAATGATCTGCGGAGGATAGTTCTTGAATACTACGCTGGAATTGCGCATAGGGTAGGGAGGGATATAACAAAAGTACAGCGAGCCTGTATTACCGGCTTTTAAAATATTATTGACGGTGGCATTCCTGCAGCAACGGGCATAATCGATAATGTAGCCTGATGCATTTGGCGGCAAGGCGTAATTAATAATAAATGTTTTTTTTGTGAGGCATGTAGGCGGGATATTGCTGACACAGGCGTTGCTGAAATTTGTAGGCACAGCTACAGAGCTTGCATAATCAACAGAATCGGCCCTGAGGAATTTAAATGGTATTGCAGCTTCATACACCCCAAAGAATGCTGGGTTATCCTGTGCAATGGCTTCAGGCTGGCCATTCTGGCAATCTTCATAAATCGTGAGGCTGACCTGGTATTTAGGCCATATTCTGAGTGGCGAAATTGAAACAATACTGTCTCCGATATATTTATAAGTTATCTCGCCGCCAACAATATGGGAGGCTTCCGCTTTGTGCATGCAAAGCGACAACAAGATTAATATGGCAAGAAACTTTTTTGTCATAGGGTTAACTGATGCTCATAACTATACACCACAAATTCTTTCAGGTCATTCACAAGTTTTTCAGGTGCCTCAAGCATACTCATATGCCCGCAATTATTATAAAAAGTTACAAAATTAATACCAGACTCAACACTTTGTTCTAATATTTTTTTATATGATATAACATTATCATCCATGCCGGCTATCCATTGCACAGGTATAGACGTATTTTTTAACCAAAACCTTTGGTCATCCCGGGCAATCATAGCCTGTGTGTAGTTAATAATGCTCTCATCTGCGACCTCCAGCGTCAAATTTATCTGCTCCTTTACAATTTCAGGGTTCGCCTCTTTAAAGGTGGGTGAGAAAAGGTTGGCGACCATTTGCCTTACAAACGCATTTTTACCCCCGTTTCGTATAAGTTCTATGGTTTTTAACCTGTTTTTGGCTTTTTCTTCATCATCGGCAGCGGCGGTGGAATGCACCATAGATATGCCTAACGTTTTGCCGGGATATTTTGCTGCAAACGCCAGCGCTATGTAACCGCCCATTGAGTGGCCTGCCACAACAGCTTTATCGACTTTTTCGTGTGTCATAATTTCTGCAACACAGTCGGCCATTTGGACGATAGTTGTATCTTTTTCAAGGACACTATCGCCGCTACCAGGGAAATCGGGAATGATAAGGGTAAAATCTTTGGCAAGGTCATACCAGACATTTCGCCAAACGTTGCTGCTTTCCGGGAAGCCGTGCAATAATATGAGGACAGGGCCGCTGCCCATTTTACGGTAGAAAACAACAGATGATACGGATGTGCTTATTTCAGGCATTGCTTTGTTTCGGGGTTTTATTGCTTCTATAAATCATGCCATAAGCAAACAGTAGTGCCAGGAATAACGGAGCGAGTTCAAGCAGCGCCAAGCCTTGCACTTTTATTATATGTAAAATTAAGAAAATAAACAGGAACATTATGGCAATTATAGCATATTTAGCTTTACCCCTTGCTTTTGTAAAAACGATAATAAGATTGGTGGGCAGGCACCAGAGCAGGTTAAAATTATCGCTGCAGCCCTGGTGGTCGGTGGCGAACCACATAATGAGTATGATAACGCCCAGGATGCCTGTGACAATGAGCAACAAGCCACTCATTATTTTACCCAACAACCGCAAGTTGTGAATAGATAGCCCCAGGATAGTGAGCAGGGCAACTATGCAGGTTACTATAAAAGGTTGGTTGATGCCGGTTGGCAAAGCAGGGCCACCGGCAAGGAGCAGTTGGGGTGGGGTAGCAATATTCTTACCCTCGATCTTAGCCCCTGCAACTCCATCGCGCAGGTAATCGGGCAGGAACATAATATCGGTATTGCTCATTATTTTATCAATACGGCTGCCCAGCAAGAGGTTGCATCCCAACCTAGTCCAGTGGTCGCGGTAGAAGTATTGGTTCATGATGTCGCGGAAGGTGAGCTTTGAATCTTCCGGTATTGCCCTGCCAAAGGTGAACCTGTTGCCAAAAGACTTAGGGAATACGTCACGAAGGCGGGTGGCACAATTGTCGAAAAAGAAATCGTATTTATAGTACATGTTCTCGGGCCGGGCATTCCAGTTGAGGAATTCGTACATAGCCTGTTTCTGTGGCCCTTCTAAAGAGAGCTCCTGTTCCTCAACGCTGCGTTTGGCGATCACATATTCGGGCATGAAGCCTTCAAACTCGGCTACAGATATATAATAGAGCAGTTTGCCGCGCATGAATTTTAATTCGAATCCCTCTCCAAACTCAAAAGTACCGTAGCCATAAACGAGATCAAGATGCTGAGCGGAATCTATAACCCGGATAGCTGTGTGCCCGAAAACTTCCCATATTTCATTATGACCCGGGCCGCAGGTTAGGAGACTGATACGCAAGTGGCTGGTATCGGAAGGTGGGGGAGCGCTGATGCTTGCAGTATCTTGCGCGAATAGCGAACCATAGCCGATAATGGCAAAAAATAAGAACAGCAATTTCCTAAGCATGATGCAAAATAAAGAAAGGCTGCCTATATCAGGCAGCCTTTACAATAAAATGTTATAAATGTGGGGTTTATCCTTCTTTGCTGCCAGAAAAAACAGCACCGATATACTCGCGGTTGAGGCGGGCAATGTTCTCAAGAGAGATACCCTTAGGGCATTCAGCCTCGCAAGCACCTATGTTGGTGCAACTGCCAAAACCTTCGTGGTCCATTTGTTTTACCATGTTCACAGCACGTACTTTACGTTCCGGTTCGCCCTGTGGCAATAATGCCAGGTGGGAAACCTTGGCAGAGACAAACAGCATAGCTGATGTATTAGGACAAGCTGCCACACAGGCACCGCAACCTATACAGGTAGCTGCAGCAAAAGCTTCGTCAGCTTTTTGTTTTTCTATGGGCAGTGCATTGGCATCAACCGCATTACCTGTGTTAACTGAGATATAGCCACCGGCAGCAATGATGCGGTCGAACGAGGTGCGGTCCACCACCAGGTCTTTAATTACCGGGAAGGCATTGGCGCGCCATGGCTCCACCACAATGGTATCGCCATCTTTATACTCGCGCATATGGAGCTGGCAGGTAGTGGTCTCATGCCACGGGCCATGTGCACGGCCGTTGATGTACATGCTGCACATACCACAGATACCCTCGCGGCAGTCGTGGTCGAAAGCGATAGGCTCTTTGCCCTCAGCCACAAGCTGCTCATTAAGCACATCAAACATCTCAAGGAAAGACATTTCCGAAGAAATGTTCTTCACCGGGAAGGTTTCAAAAGCGCCTTTTGCTTTGTTGTTTTTCTGTCTCCACACCTTAAGGGTGAGATTCATGCCGTAATGTTCCATTGCCTTAAATATTCTCTATGTGAGTAAAATTATTGCCTTTATGTACTTTACAAAATTCAATATCCTTCTTAATAATCTTTCTTACTTTTTTGTAGTAGCCACTATTTTGAATTGCAGGTTGTGGCCCGCGTGGTGAAACTACTCGTGCTTCAATATCAAAATTGTGAATTTGTCCTTTCATTCTATCAATTGCATTATACAATTGCTCACTGGCCTCGTCAATATTGTTTCCCTTTAACTCTATAAAAAATGCTTTAGCTCTATTTGTTACTTTGTCTTTATTCGGCACTAAGAAAAGCCAATCGCTCCTTCTTATCTCAACGTCCTTAAATACACATTTATCAACATCAATTACTTCACAAGCAAAAGTTTCATTTGAGTTAAGCTTCAAAGCAAAAGTTTTTCCTTTTTCCTTCTTTGAAAAAATGATTTTATTACCACTTTCGTTATCAACACACTCATTTAGTGCTTTCATCTACTCCGAGTTCAATGTCCATAATAGCATTAAATTTCTTGTTGATGTGTTTGCTAACTTCATCGATTTTTTCTGCCTTTATCAAGCTTTCGTCCCTGTCAAAAATATCTTCATAAGAACCATCCGATTTTAGCATGTAGGCCGACACATCATCGGGGTTTAACCAATATGTTTTATCAATTTCTTTTGAGACTTTATCTGGATGTGTTTGACCTACTTGGTACGCATACATCAAATTATTAAGGGATGTAAGTGTATAAGGGCTATGGGTTGTTATGAACATTTTGTTTTCATGATTTACCATCATGTCTACCAGAAACTCCATCAATTTGTATTGAGCTTCAGGAAAAAGATTTAATTCTGGTTCTTCAATAATAAACGTTTTCTTTCTTTTTCTGATATAACTCTGGTATTTCATTACTAAAACTATTGGTATTGTAGACTGATAGCCACTAGCTGCATTTTTCAATAAATGAAAATCACTTTCTTTTTTCTTTTTCACCAACCGTTTCCCGTTATTGTTTATGTACAATATGTCCAATGGTTCAACTTCGGTTTCAACACTAAACTCACTATATGCTACATCTACTTTTGAAAAATAGTTATATAGAAAACTTTCAAGATTAGGAAGGCTTCCTTGACCTAAAGAAAAAATGGATTGTAAGCCTCTTTCTGTAGGAAGATAAAAAGGATTATCTAATACATTTTTTACATCATTTAGATAAAAGCTAGTTGGAATAGTCCAAGCATAATCGAAGTCAAGAGGATTAGGTTCTTTCTTGGGTTTTAATTTTTCTAACTCTTGAAGAAGCTTTATGAAATTTTCTGATTTTGGGATTAGCCTAATTGAAAAGTCGCTTACCTCGTATTTTTGGATAGTTTCTCCTCCATCGTTAGACCCTTCTGTATTGTATGTGAAACGTTCATAAATAAATTCATAATGGTTGCAGTAATATGCAATATAGGTATCATAGTTGGTGTAGCCATCTAATCCCCATGCTCTTAGTCCTCTAATAAAAATATCCCGATGTAGTTCTGGGTAATCTTCTACTATATAGGAAAAATACCTGCACACCGCCAAAACCTTAGCTACAGTACTTTTTCCCGTAGCTTGCTCGCCAATAAGAATAGTGAACCTGCCGAGGTCGAGATCAACCTCTTTGATAGGCCCGAAATTCTTTATGATAAGTTTTTCCTTCTCCAATTGTCTAATTATTTATAACTCCTCGCACTTGGATGCACCACCTCATAATCCAGACTCTCCTTGTGCAGCTCAAAATTGCTTTCGCCTTTATATTCCCATGCGGCTACGTACATATACTTTTCGTCATCGCGCAGTGCTTCGCCGTCTTCGGTCTGGTATTCCTCGCGGAAGTGGCCGCCGCAGCTTTCGTTGCGCTGCAGGGCATCCATACACATCAGTTCTCCCAGTTCTATAAAATCGGCAACGCGGCCTGCCTTATCCAATTCGGGATTGTATTCGTTTATCTCGCCCGGTATGCGCACATTGCTCCAGAATTCCTTGCGTAATGCCTGTATCTCGGTTATAGCTTCCGCTAATCCTTTTGCGTTGCGGCCCATGCCGCATTTATCCCACATTATTTTACCAAGGCGTTTGTGGAAACTTTCCACGCTTTCGTTGCCTTTAATGTTCATGAGGCGGTTGATGCGGTCTGAAACTTCTTTCTCAGCCTGAACGAAAGCGGGGTGGTCGGTTGGTATTGCTTTAGTACGTATATCGTCAGCTAGGTTATTACCGAGTGTGTATGGTATTACAAAGTAACCATCAGCAAGGCCCTGCATGAGTGCAGATGCACCCAGACGGTTTGCCCCATGGTCGCTGAAGTTGGCTTCGCCGAGTGCGTAGAGCCCGGGGACTGTGGTCATCAACTCATAATCAACCCAAAGGCCACCCATTGTGTAGTGCACGGCAGGGTAGATGCGCATAGGAACCACATATGGATCCTCACCGGTTATCTTGGCATACATGTCGAACAGGTTGCCGTATTTCTCTTTCACCACATCCATGCCCAACTTACGCACTTCCGTATCGTTCGCATGTTCTTTACCTTGCTTGCGAGCCTCTACTTTTCCGTAGCGCATGATGGCCGAAGAGAAATCGAGGTAAACTGCCATTTTAGATGAACCTACGCCAAAGCCTGCATCGCAGCGCTCTTTGGCGGCGCGGCTTGCCACGTCACGAGGTACCAGGTTGCCGAAGGCAGGGTAGCGGCGCTCAAGGTAGTAGTCGCGCTCTTCTTCAAGTATTTCTGTTGGTTTGCGGTTATCGCCTTGTTTTTTAGGCACCCATATACGCCCGTCGTTACGCAGCGATTCCGACATCAGCGTGAGCTTAGACTGGTGGTCGCCGCTAACCGGGATGCAGGTTGGGTGTATCTGTGTGAAGCAAGGGTTACCAAAATATGCTCCTTGTTTATGTGCTTTCCACGCTGCGGTGACATTACTGCCCATGGCATTGGTGGAGAGGTAGAATACGTTGCCATACCCACCGGTGCACAGCAATACTGCATGTCCAAAATGGCGCTCTAATTCGCCAGTAACAAGGTTGCGGGCTATGATGCCGCGAGCCCTGCCATCTATCTTCACCACTTCGAGCATCTCGTGGCGGGAGTACATTTCTACTGTGCCGAGCGCTATCTGTCTTTCCAACCCCTGGTAAGCACCTATGAGCAACTGTTGGCCTGTTTGTCCGGCAGCGTAGAAGGTACGTTGTACTTGGGTGCCACCAAATGAACGGTTGCTTAACAAGCCACCGTATTCGCGTGCAAAGGGTACGCCTTGTGCCACACACTGGTCTATAATGTTGGCGCTCACTTCAGCCAGTCGGTGTACGTTGCCTTCGCGGGCGCGGTAGTCGCCACCTTTAATCGTATCGTAGAACAGACGATAAGTGCTGTCGCCATCGTTCTGGTAATTTTTTGCTGCGTTAATACCGCCCTGTGCGGCAATAGAGTGCGCACGGCGGGGACTATCCTGGAAGCAGAAAGCTTTCACCTTATAGCCCATCTCGCCCAGCGATGCTGCCGCCGAAGCGCCGGCAAGACCTGTGCCTACCACTATAATCTCCAGCGACCGTTTGTTTGCAGGGTTCACCAGCTTACACTTGGATTTATAATCTGTCCACTTTTTGTCTAACTGACCGGCAGGTATTTTTGAATTAAGTGCCATATGCTTGATACTTGTTACTGGATATTTTTGTTACTGGATGCTTGATACTTGTTACTGACAGTGCTCTGCGCATTTGCTCATGTAATGCAGGTACACAGGCATGCTGGCAAAAATGAGCGGTACAATAATGGAAAATGCAATGCCTGCAGACCTGATCAGCCCTTTATACTTATGTGTAGCTAAACCGAATGTCTGGAACCCGCTGAAGAAACCATGCATGAGGTGCCATGCAAGAGATATGCATCCTAAAATATAAATGATCACCACCCACAGATTGCTGAATACTACCAGCATTTTTTCATAAAGGCTTTCTTCAGTCCAGCCGGCATCAAAAGCCTGTCCATAACGGTTAGGTGCCCAAAAATGATACAGGTGCAGTACCAGGAACATAAGGATAAGCGTGCCAAGCAATCCCATAGAGCGGCTATACCACCGGCTGGTCTTATTGCCCGCTTTTACTGCATAACCCACCGAGCGCCTTGCTGAGTTCTGGCTCCATAGCATTAACCCCTGCAGTGCATGTATGATAAGCCCAACGAAAAGGCCGATCTCCATTATACGGATGGCGACATTGCCGCCCATGAACGAAGCGGCTTCGGTAAAGTGCTTGCCGCCATCGCACCAGAATATCATGGAGTTGATGTAGCAATGGACTATCAGGAAAAGAATGAGAAACAAACCTGTGGCGCCAACTAATATTTTTTTACCAATGGACGTGCTGAAATAATCTTTCCAGTTCATATGATCCGGCTGTATTTAGTGTATTTTGTATTAGGAATGATCACAAAGATACTACGTTGAAAATTAAATCCTAAATCACTTACTCACGCGGGTTGTGAATAAGTCTCAGTTTAAAGAATAAATTATAAGTATATAGGTGATTGTTACATCAATTCAATATTTAACAATAAATATAATCTCCATGAGTTAATATTGGAGTAACTAAACCTTTCACGGTTTGGTATTTTATTATATTTGCTTACTCCAACATTCACGCATGGCATTACTTACAATTTTATTACAGGCTGCCACATCGGCACCGGCTGTTGCAGATACCACTAATCTCGCAGCCATGGAACAGGATGCATCTACGCAGCAGTTACGTCTTTTTGATTTATTAATGAGTGGTGGCTCACTAATGATACCCCTGTTAATTTGCTCAATTATATTGGTATATGTGTTCGTTGAGCGTTTTTTGGCCATACGTAAGGCAACGGTTACCGACCCATCATTTATGGGCCGTATAAAAGACCAGGTGGAAGGGGGCAATATCCCGGCCGCTATTAGTGCCTGCAAAAGCTCGAACAATGCCCTTTCCCGCGTGATAGAAAAAGGTGTGAGCCGTATAGGAAAGCCTATTGAGCAAATTGAGAAATCGATGGAGAACACGGGCAAGCTGGAAGTATATAAGTTGGAAAAGAATCTCTCCATATTGACGACTATTGCGGGTATTGCGCCTATGTTGGGCTTCCTGGGAACTATAGCGGGCATGATCATCCTGTTCTTTAATGTGCAGCACCAGGGTTTTGACATTAACTCTATAGCAGGTGGCATTTATACGAAGATGGTGACCTCTGCCACAGGTCTAATTATCGGGTTGCTGGCTTATGTTGGCTATACTTACTTGAATGCACAGATAAACAAGCAGGTGAACCGTATTGAGTCTGCATCGGTTGAGTTTTTGGATTTCGTACAGGATATCAAACAATAGGGCAAGCAGATGAATATAAAAAGACGTGTACTTCATGACCCGCAGGGGCACTCATCGGCGCTGAACGATATATTGTTCATCCTGCTGCTGTTCTTCCTTATTATTTCAACATTGGCGAATCCCAATGTTATTAAGCTGTCTATTCCCAAGGCAAAGAGCGATACTAAAGCAAAACAGACGGTTGTAGTATCCATTAACGACCAGCAGCAGTTCTTTATAGGTACTAACTCCGTGCCGGTGGATTCATTAAAGCCATGGATATCAAGGGCTATTGCCAAATCGGGAGATGCTGAGCCTACTGTGGTCATAAATGCTGATAAAATGGCTAATGCAGATGGCATAGTGGCTGTGATGCGTGCTGCCCATGAACTTAATGTGCGCACAGTGCTGGCGGTAGATAATAACAGCAGGTAATATTTTTCTTATGCCCGGCCTTATTCTTCTTGTTATAGCAATAATTGCGGGCATAGTGATCTACTATGACTGGAAACGGCGTTTCCCCACTTATAAGTTACCGGTGAACTTCAAAGAGTTGCTGGTGGAAAATGTGGATTTCTACAAAAACCTGGATGATAACGGTCGCATTGCTTTTGAGCTAAGGGTGGAGGATTTTTTGAAGAATACCAGCATCAAGGGTGTAGATACAAAGGTGGATGACCTGGATAAGATACTGATAGCATCTGGCGCTATTATGCTGATCTTTTATTTCCCCAAGTGGCGGTACAATAATATTTCAGAAATAATGGTGTACAAGGGGACCTTCAACCGCGATTTTATGACGGGCGTAACCGATGCCAATATACAGGGCCTGGTAGGAGAGGGAGTAATGAACCGAAGGATGCTGTTGTCAAGGCCTGCGATACACGATGCCTTTAGGAAGCCCAAAGACGGACGAAATACAGTGGTGCACGAATTTGCCCACCTGCTGGACAAGGCAGACGGCACCATTGATGGCATACCTGAATACATGCTTACTCGCCCGGAAGTGCTGCCCTGGGTACAAAAAGTGCACGAAAGCATACAGGTAATGCACAGGGGCGGCCATACTGACATCAACTATTATGGCGCCACCAACTCTGCGGAGTTCTTTGCGGTAGTATCGGAGTATTTCTTTGAACAGCCTGATAAGTTAAAGAGTAAACATCCCCAATTGCATGGCATGCTTGAGGAAATATTCAGGCCGTAACGGGTATTGAATATTACATTTTGACTATCTTTGTCATTACCGACACTTTTTACATATAAAAATTTTCCTATGCGGCATACTGAGGGATATGTAAACCACGAAATAGAACACGGCATTGCTACTATCGAATTCTTCCACCCATCAAGCAATTCTTTACCGGCAGCTATACTTGCAGACCTTGCAAAAACCATCAATGATATCGGGATGGATAACCGTGTTAAGGTGATCGTATTGCGCAGTGCCGGTGAGAAGGCTTTTTGTGCCGGTGCATCGTTCGACGAACTGATGGCGATAAGTAATGAGGCAGAAGGAAAAAAATTCTTCAGCGGTTTTGCTAATGTCATCAACGCCATGCGTAAATGCCATAAGCTGATTATAGGACGTGTGCAGGGCAAAGCTGTAGGTGGCGGGGTAGGACTCGTTGCTGCTACAGATTATGCTATTGCAATGGAGGATTCGTCTGTGAAGTTGAGTGAACTTGCTGTAGGTATAGGGCCTTTTGTGGTAGGTCCTGCTGTCGAGCGCAAGATAGGTGTATCCTGTTTTTCGCAATTGGCTATTGATGCTACACAGTGGCGTTCGGCTGAATGGGCAAAACGCCATGGCTTATATTCTGAGCTGCATAAAAGCATACAGGAACTGGATGACAGCGTTGCCGGACTTGCAGAGCGCCTGGCTCATAGCAGCCCGGATGCAATGTCGCAATTGAAAAAAATATTCTGGCATGGTACTGAGCATTGGGACACTATCTTATCAGACCGTGCAGCAATAAGCGGAAGGCTTGTGCTTAGCGATTTCACAAGGAATGCTATCAACAAGTTCAAGGCGAAGGCTGTGAAATAATGTGCTGAATGCGGAAGAATGTGATTGAATGTGGCAAATATTCTCTCATTTTTTAGTGTATTACCTTGCCTTATTTTGTAGTACTGCTACAAACATGCTGTCTGCGCCTATGGATATACCGTTGATGAGCTGCGATGAAATTAAGTGCATGCCGGTTTGATTTATCAAGTGGTTCACTACGTCTTCATTCTCCTCTTTAAATATTGAACAGGTTATATAAATAAGCCTGCCGCCCGGTTTTAAGTATTTACTGACGTTAACAGCAATTCGTTTTTGAAGCAATGAAAATTCCTGCAATTTTTCTGGGTTGAAGAAATACAATTGTTCAGGTGTGCGTGCCCATGTGCCGGAGCCGCTGCATGGAACATCGCAGATGATGCTATCGAACTGAGTTTTGTTTAGCGATTTATTTAGCTGTTCGCTGTTTGCCACATCAATAATGTGAGCTGTTGGTGGCGTATGGCCATATTGTTTGAAACGCTGTTTGAGATTGTGCAGAATACTCTCCCTTCTGTCGCTGACCGTGAGTTGTATGGTTGGCTCAATGTCTTTTAAAAGAAGAGATTTACCTCCTGCTCCTGAGCAGCAATCATACCATGATTGGTTTTTTATTGGCTCGAAAAAGGTGCCGGTTTGCTGCGAGGAAGCATCCTGTACTACATAAGCATCTGCCGGCAGCAGGGTGTCTATCTTAGCTCCATTGGGCAGAGATAGGCATGATGGAGTAATAAAGGAGTAGGGGATATGTACGTTATCTAATAATATAAGCAGTTTGTCTTTGTCCTTACGAACACGTATAAATAGATTGGGTTGCGTAAGTATTGACTTCAGCCAGTCATCTTTTTCAATGCCTTGAGAAAAGGGAGGATTAAAAGGGAAAAGCGAATTAATGTTGAATTCGAATTTGTTTTCACTGATCCAGTTTGCTAAGACAAAATCGCCAACTTTTTTTGGTTCTTTAGTTAGGTCATCGGTCAGTTTATCCAGCCACTCATCACTATCATACCCCTTGGCGCAGCGGTAGTGGCTATATATAATAGCTGAAATTATTTTCCTGTCCCGGCTGCCGAGAACAGGGTACTGCTTAAAATAATTTTTAAGAAAATGAACAAGCGGTAGGCTGCCATCGGATGAGCTAATGATAGCTTTTATGTGCTGATCGATATACCGCATGGGGCTAAATTAATTCTTTAATGCAGAAGCAGAAATTTTTATGGTACTTGCGTAGAAATCCGGAACTGCATATTTTTCGTAATTAAATCCTAAAAAACACATGGCAGTAAATATCTACGAAAGCGTAGTTAACGCAAAAACAGGCGAAACATTCAGATGTATAAAAGTAACCCCGGAAGCGTTTACCATGCAATGGACACTTGAACCTAAAGGGTATGTGCCTTTTGAGCATATCCACTACAACCAGGATGAAATATTTACTGTGCAGAAGGGCGAGTTAAAAGTTATTATTGACGGTGTACCCCACATTGCAGGGCCTGGAGGCCGCATTGTTGTACCTAAAGGAGTTCGGCATATAGCATCTAATAATAAAGAAGAGGTAATGGATGCCGTTGTCGATTATACTCCTACATTAGACCATGTGCCATTTTTTCAATGTTTCTTCGGCATGCAACATGACGGGCATATCGATAAAAAGAATGGTGGTGTGAAGATCCCAATGATTGGTTACTTTATGAAGAAGATGAAATGCCAGGCGCTTGCGCGGCCCACAAGCATACCTGCAGCTGCTTTCAATATAGCGTTGAATGTGTTTTATATAATGGGTGTGTTAAAAGGATGGGATAAATTGTATAAAAAATATACAACTTAAGAAGTTGCATTTTTACTATAAGGTTGATACTCAAACACTAATGAGTATTCACAAAATTGCAGCAATAATTATAGCTTTTTTAGCGTTTTTGATTAGAACAATCTCATTATATTTGTAGAAATGGCGCGGTACATTGCTTTACTGTTTTTTTCGTTGCTTTTCATGACCGGTAACTCATACGGGCATGCAAAGCATAGTTTTCCGCAGCCTGAACCTAAACACAATACAGTTAGTTTTTCGCCGGTTAGCAGTATTCATCAGACTGTTCAGCGGTCGAAACCCTTCTCAAAGCTTAGTAAAATTTACATCAAAACGAGATTCAAGAACAGCGAAGTACGGTTTGATGCCTGTGTCTTCTGCTTCACTATTCCTGTAGAAGATGTATATGCTACAATAAAAAAACAGGAAGAATTACACTTTCTTTATAAAGAATACCATCGTGTAATCAGTTTAAGAGGCCCGCCTTCATTGTCTTAATGTATTGCACAGGTTTGTTTCGACTTTTTTAGTTGCACACTACCAGGTATTTTCTTTTATTTAAACTAAAGACATGAATAATCTTGAAACGCAGGAAGCCCGTTTCAGGGAAATGGCAACAGCGCTGCTGGAAGAGCGTATCACTGAATTGAATAAATTCAAGGATAGTCATTTCCTAACGGGTAAGCTTGCAAGAATAAAAGCTTTTAACAGTGAACTCGAAGTTCTTAAACGGAATCTGAACGACCAGATAAGGTCTATCCTGGATGAGAACAAGGGCAGTTCTTTTTACTCAAAACTGGAAGGCGCATTAAAACATATCTATGAAGAATTCATAAGCGAATATATGTGCCTAAGCTTTGTTAAAGACGGTGTATAGCATACTGACTCCTGAACATAAAAATGCCCACGCTTTACGTGGGCATTTTGCTTTATGGTGATGTAGTTATTTGTAGTTCTTGTTGAAAGTACCAACTACTTCGCCCCATGCCAGTACATGCCCCTCCATTACTTTTTCTAAAGCAGCCCTGTCGCTTTTGGAGCTTATGTTGAGTTTTGTGTCAAGTGCATAAACTTTGAAGTGGTAGTTGTGGGTACCATCGGACGGGCACATGCCTTTATACTTGCATTCATTCAAGCTGTTCACGCCCTGGTTATCGTTGATGAAATTCTCAGGAATGAATTTGCTGCTGGGGTCTATGTTCCAGATGATCCAATGTGTGAAGCAGCCTTGGACCTGCACGGTTTCATATAATGGAATTGCACTTTTCTTAGCCGTAGTGCGTTTTGCGCGTTTTGACTTTGCCACCGGTTTTTCGGGTACACAAACTTTTTGTCTCCTGATACTAGTGGTTGTATTTGGTTCTTCTACGATTATTGCCAGCGATTTTGTTTCCGGCGGAATGTTGTCGAATTCAAGTGGCGGGCTGAACTCAGGACCTTTGCATGTATATTTTACGGGGATCGGTGCATTATTGGCAAATGCGGAGCTTGTAACTGTGAGGCTCTTGGTGCCCTTGATGAACGAAGAAGTAGCTATGCCAATACATATAACTACTGCGAGAGTAAATAAGCGCATAGAAATAGTTTTTGTAGTTGCTCTAAAAAACTATACCATCAGGGGCTGATAATCAAAAGTTTAACTATTCATGCACCAATAAATTCTCGGCGAAAATTCTGGAAACAGTGGTTTTGGCACTCTTGCCTATGCCGATCACCATTGAGTTATCGAAAGGTATTTTCTCTATCAATGTCAATTTTGTGCCTATACCTATATCCAGTTTTTTCAGGTATTGCAGGAAGGGAGGGCTGGTATCCTTTACCGCAACTACCTGGCAAGTTTTTCCTTCAGTGATCTCTGCCAGTAAAGTTTTGTAGGTTACAGCTGTTTCTCCGTTGGCTTTAGGTATAGGGTCGCCATGTGGGTCATATTGCGGGAAGCCGAGAAATTTGTCGAGCCTGTCAGCCAGTTCTGCTTGCTGCACATGTTCCAGTTGCTCGGCTATTTCATGTACCTGGTCCCAGCCATAACCTAGTTTTTCCACCAGGAATGCTTCCCATAACCTATGCTTCCGTACTATGGATATGGCTATATTTTTGCCTTTTTCGGTGAGCTTAACACCCTTTGTTTTTTCGTATTGTATTAGTTTCTTATCCGAGAGTTTTTTGATCATGTCCACAACCGAAGCGGGGTTGTTATTCAAAGCCTCAGCTATAGCTGTAGGTGTGATCTTTTTAAGGCCTTGTTTATCAAGGTTGTAAATTATCTTTAAGTAATTTTCTTCTGAAAAAGTCTGCATATAGTACAGGGTAAAGGTATTTAAAATAATTAACTAAAAATGTTAGGTATGCCTAATAAAATAAATTTGGTAAATCAAAATTAATTTATAAATTTGCACCGGAATTAGTATTACTAATGAACAGAATAGCGAAAAAAGCATGGCATAGCGAAAGGGTAGGCAAAAGCCTTTCCGAGGTACATGCTACGGTCAAAGTTCCTGAAAAGGCCGGTTTCTGGAGAAAGCTAATGGCATTTGCAGGTCCCGGACTAATGGTCGCGGTCGGCTATATGGACCCGGGTAACTGGGCTACGGATATAGCAGGCGGTGCCCAGTTTGGCTATACAATGCTTTCGGTTATTCTTATCTCGAATTTTTTTGCGATCATACTGCAATACCTGGCGTTGAAGTTAGGTATAGTTGCAGAGCGAGACCTTGCGCAAGCCTGCCACGACCATTATTCCAGGCCTGTAAGCTTTGCTTTGTGGGTGTTGTGCGAAGTGGCTATTGCAGCCTGCGACCTTGCTGAAGTGATAGGGGCAGCCCTGGCTTTAAACTTATTGTTTGGAATTCCGCTCACATGGGGGGTACTGATAACGGGCTTTGATGTGCTCATCATCCTGTACTTCCAGAATAAAGGCTTCCGGCTGATAGAGGCCATTGTTGCCTCGCTGATATTGATCATCCTCATTTGCTTTGTCTATGAGATCATTGTTTCTAAACCCGAAATATTCCCGCTGTTAGCAGGCTTGTTGCCAAAGCAGGAGATAGTCTTTAACCCGTCTATGCTATACATAGCCATAGGTATATTGGGCGCCACGGTTATGCCGCACAACCTGTACCTTCATTCCAGTATAGTGCAGACAAGGAATTACGACAGGGATGAGATAGGCAAAAAAATGGCGATAAAGTTTGCTACTATAGACAGCACTGTTTCACTGTTGTTTGCCTTTTTCATTAATGCTGCCATCCTTATTGTGGCTGCAGCCACTTTTCATACATCGGGCTATCATGATGTAGCTGATATTACCGTTGCCTATAAGCTGCTTGATCCGTTGCTGGGCGCTACATTGGCTAGTACATTGTTTGCAGTGGCGTTGCTTGCATCGGGGCAGAACTCAACGCTTACCGGTACATTGGCGGGGCAAATTGTTATGGAGGGTTTCCTGAACATACGCCTGAAACCGTGGCTGCGCAGGTTGATAACGCGTGTTATTGCTATTATTCCTGCATTTATAGTCACCTTTCTTTACGGAGAAAAAGGCATTGCCAGCCTGTTGGTGCTGAGCCAGGTGATATTATCTATGCAACTAAGCTTTGCAGTCATTCCGTTAGTGGTGTTCACCGGTAATAAGGCCAAAATGGGTATTTTCGTGAATAGGCCGGGAACTAAAGCACTGGTGTGGTGCATAGCCATTATTATTATATCGCTTAACGCATACTTGTTGTACGATACGTTCTTTGGATAAGTGCAACTGTCTGACCTAATAGTCAATTTTCAGCAGCTTAAAGAACTCTTTTTCGCCGATCTCTTTAACTTCTCCGGGGGCTAGTGTGCCCAATTCAAGGCCTTCTATTGAAACCCGTATCAGCCGCTGGCAACGGTGCTTTACTGCAAAGACCATTTTGCGCACCTGGTGAAACTTTCCTTCATAAAGGGAGATCTTCAGCCATGTATGGGATACATAATCCCTCAGTTCCAATTGATGAGGGAATAAGTTTTTTGGGTTTTCTACTATTTCTACTTCGCATGGGGGCGTGGTATAGTATGCACCGTCCTCTATAGGTATGGTAACCCCTGTCCTCAACTGCTGCAGGCTTTCTGCATTTACCTTGTTCATTACCCTTACCAGGTATGTGCGCCGGTGGGGTATTTTACTTTGAAATAACAATCTTGTGACCTTTTTATTAGTGGTAAGTATCAATAACCCTTCCGAGTGCTTATCGAGCCGGCCTACCGAATGTATGCCCTCCGGGAAATCGAAATCTATTTTTCCCAGCATGGCAACCTTCTTTTCCCCAACAAACTGGGATACCATATTATGAGGTTTATTCAGGATAAAGTAGCTGTGAACTGTATTGGCCATTGGTGGCCAAAAATAGTTTATAATACTGTAAGGATATATTTTATCCTAACGTTGTTGCTTCCTGGCAACCAGCAATACTGCCGCCCCTGCGATGCACACCACAGCTCCTGCATATAATGGCCATCCTACGGTTCTATGTTCCGTTTTGTTGATCTCCAGCGGGCCAACATCCAGTATCTCCTTTTTTGTTGTGAAACCAATGCTGTTAAATAATATCATTAACACGCCAATTATCACCAACACTATTCCCAGTACACGCATAAGCTCATATTTATGTACTATGCAGATAAAAACCATGCTAACAAATGCTTTGTTATATTGATGATCGTAAACTATAAAGCCCCGTAAAACGGGGCTTTATAGTTTTTATGAAGATTTTATATTGCGTTATTCAATTATTACTCTGAAGGTTTGGCGTTCATTTTCATTACTTAATGTAAGGATGTACATGCCACGGGCTATGTCGGCAGGAAGTGATATTTCCCTGTCTATTTCCCCGTTATCGGTTGCTATCATATTACTGTATACTTTCTGCCCTAGTATATTGACGATCTCTGCATACACATCGGCGGGAGTTGTCAATTGGCCTTTGATGCTGAATGTGCCGTGGTTAGGGTTTGGAATAATGGATAGTTTACTGTTTTCGAAAGTATTGGATATGGCTGTAGTGCCTGCTTCATTGGCACGGAAGCCTGTTGGCGTAACTGCCATAGTGCGTGTAGCGCGGCAGCCTGTAGGCAGGGTATAACTTATTGTGGTTGTTCCTAAAGTTACACCGGTAACTATGCCAGATGCAGAACCAATGGTTGCGACTGATATAGTGCTGCTTGTCCAATTGCCGCCTGACGGTGTTGCATTGAGGGTTATAGTACCTGCAGGGGCGACAGTGTAGCGTGTAGATGTGTAAGTGGGAACAGGATTAACGCTTACTGTAGCGCTTCCACTCATTGTTGCCGTGCAGCCTGTGACGGAATTGGTTGCTATAACAGTATAGGTGCCTGAAGTAGGGTATAAACCGAAATTAAGTGCGCTGCCTGTGCCCGGTATAAAAGAGCTTACAGGAACAACACCCCGGTATAGCCTGTATGATGTACCGGTACTGGAACCGCTTAATCCAATATTAACGCCTGTGCCACCTGAGCAATAACCGCCGCCGCCTGTTACTGTATAGATAGTGGGCAATGCGTAGACAGTAACGGTGGCGCTGCCCGACATTGTAGCAGTGCAGCCCGTTGAGTTAGTTGCTACAACCGTGTAAGTTCCTGCTGCTGTCTGCAAACCGAACGTGAGCCCGACAGAGCCCATAACCGGGCTGCCCACCGGGACCCCGCCGCGATACAACTGGTAGCTGGTACCGCCTACTGCACCGCCCAGGCCAATAGCTACACCTGTGCCACCAGAACAATAGCCTCCGCCACCTGTTACAGGAACAATGGTAGGCGGGGGGAGCAGGGAGATAGTGGTTGAACCAGACATCATTGCAGTGCAGCCTGTTGTTGCATTTGTTGCGCGTATAGTATAGGTGCCTGCTACAGTCTGCATGCCGAAGGAGAGTGGGCCTCCGGTACCTGCAACAGGTGAGCCTGCTGTAGTTGTCCCTCTTAACAACTGGTAGTTGACACCAGTGGTCGAAGTGCTCAATGTTGGAATTATTCCTGAGCCGCCGGTACAGTAACTGCCACCGCCGCCCATAGTGAAGACTGCAGGTGTTGGGTTAACGCTTACCGTTACGCTACCCGTCATACTATTGGTGCAACCACCTACTGTAGTGGCGGAAACGGTGTAAGCGCCGGGAGTAGTTTTCAGGCCGAAATTAATCGGGGCGCCTGTGCCCGCAACAGGGCTGCCTGTTGGGATGCCGCCAATGCGTAATTGATATAATACTGCTGTTTGAGACCCACTTAAACCAACAGGCACACCTGTGCTGCCCGAGCAAAAATTGCCCCCACCGGTCACTGTGTAAGCAACGGGTACAGTGTTAACTACCACAGAAGCCCCGCCTGCCATATTTGCTATGCATCCTGATGAAAGGTTTGTAGCTACTACGGTATATGTACCTGCAATTGTTTGCGGTCCGAAGCTGATCGCTCCACCGGAACCTGCGACTGGTGAACCTACTAAAGTAGTCCCTCTTTTCAACTGGTAGTTAACCCCGGTTGAAGAGCCATTGAGGCCAATAACAACACCTGTGCCGCCTGCACAGTAGGTGCCGCCGCCAGTTACCGTATAAGTAGTAACTGCGTTTATCGTTACAACTGCAGAGCCCGTCATATTGGTTGAGCAGAAGGTGGAAGTACTGATTGCTACGGCGGTATAAGTTCCTGCAATGGTTTGCATGCCAAAGCTGATAGCTGAGCCCGACCCTGGCCTGGTAGTTCCTGATATGGGCATCCCACTGCGGTAAAGCTGGTAGTTAACACCTGTTTGCGAACCACTGATGCCTACGGGCATGCCAGGGCCGCCTGTGCAATAACCTCCTCCTCCCGTCATTGCGAATGCAGTGGGGGAAGCAACGACAGCAACAGAAACAGTTCCGGTCATATTCCTGGTGCATCCGGTGGTCATATCGGTAGCTACTACTGTATAAGCGCCGGGCACGGTTTGCAAACCAAAACTGAGCGATGAACCAACACCCGGAACAGGACTACCCACCGGAGTTGTGCCGCGGTATAATTGATAATTCACGCCAACTGCGGATGCAGGCATGGTAATAGCAACACCGGCGCCGCCGGAACAATAAGTGCCGCCGCCTGATATGGGTATAGGGGCAGGTGGTGCATGGAAAATGAGTGTTACTGTGCTGGTAAGCGTGCGGGTGCATGCGGTGGTTGTGCTGGTTGCAATTATTGTGTAAAGCCCGGCAATGGTATGTCCGCCAAAGCTGATAGCTGCGCCTGTGCCTGCAAGTGGTGTGCCTATACTGACAGTGCCAGATGATGTGGTACGGTACAATTGGTAGTTGACGCCAATATCAGACCCGGTAAGTGCGACAACAATACCGCCACCGCCTGAACAATAGCTGCCGCTATTGGTAAGTGGGTGATCGGTGGGGGATGGGAGAATTGAGATAGTTGCGCTGCCTGTCATTGTAGTGGTACATACTGTTCCGGCAACCACTGTGTATGTGCCGGTAGCAGTCTGCATGCCAAAACTGATTGGGGCGCCTGTTCCTGTAACGGGAGGCCCAACTGCAGTAATACCATTGTATAATTGGTAGCTAATACCAGCCTGTGAGCCGCTCAATGAAATAACCACACCTGCGCCGCCTGCACAATATGTGCCTCCTCCAAGCACTGAGAAAAGAGTATGAGATGAGGTGCCGGTGACAATGGTAGCATTGCCCGACATAGCGGTTGCACATGCTGTACCTGGATTGCCTACTATAGTATACGTGCCGGTAGTAGTAAATGGCCCGAAGGACATTGAAGAACCCGTACCACTTACTACCGTTCCTACCGGTGTAGTACCATTGTATAGCTGGTAAGTAGCTGCAGTTTGCGAATTGCTTAAAACAACAGAAAGGCCGGGGCCGCCGGGGCAATAGCCACCACCGCCGGAAACAGAATACATAAACGGCGTGAAAGACATAGAAACAGATGCACTGCCTGCCATGGTAGTAGCAGTAGATGTGCCGGCATTAGCTATTACTGTATAGGTGCCAGGTACGGCCCATATGCCAAAGTTGATGGGGGCACCCGAGCCACTGATCGGCCCGGCCTGCCTGAAGCCGCCCCTGTGTAGTTCGTAAGTTACACCTGGCTGTGAACCGTTAAGTCCAATATAAACGCCCGTGCCACCAGAACAAAACGACCCTCCGCCCGTTACTGTATACACTGTAGGGCTTGAGCTGTTAGTTATGACCGCGTTACCGCCCTGGAGTTGCACACAGCCTGTTGTTGTATTGACAGATGCAATTGTGTAGGTGCCTGCTGTTGTGAACAAGCCAAAGGAAAGTGCGGAGCCTGTGCCGGATACCATGCCAGCGACTGTGGTACCAAGGTAAAGCTGGTAATTACAGAAAGGTTGGGAGCCTGTTAAGCCAATGGACACACCCGGGCCTGTGCCGCTATAAAAGCCGCCGCCGGTGACAGTAAAGCTGTGAGGCAGGGGGGTGATGGATACAGTTGCAGAGCCCGACATAGCCACCGAACCGGATACTCCCGGGTTGGCAACTACTGTATAAATGCCGGTAGCTGTCTGTAATCCAAAGCTGATGGCTGTGCCAGTGCCTGCAACAGGCAAGCCCACCTTGGCAGCCCCATTATATAGCTGGTAATATGCGCCGGCTTGTGAGCCTGTGAGGCCTATGGTAACTCCTGCACCGCCGGCACAATAAGATCCTCCACCTGTTACAGCGTAAACTGTTGGCGATGCAACGGTAGTAATAATGGTATAGCCGGACATATCTGTAGCGCAACTGGTTGTTGCGTTTGCCGCAAACACAGTGTAGTATCCGGGAGTGGTATGCATGCCATAACTTAGCGGGGCGCCTGTGCCTGGGATCTGGGCAACGAACGGAGGCCTGTATAATGCATAGAGGACCCCGGTTTGCGAACCTGACAGGCCAATTGGTAAGCCCGGGCCGGTGCCATTGTAATAGCCACCGCCGGTAACTGTATAAACAGCAGGAAGCGGCGAGGTAGAAACAGCGACACTGCCCGACATGGTAGTGGCTGAGGAAGTGCCGGGATTTGCTACAACGGTATACGTGCCTGGGTTGGGGTGCTGGCCAAAACTGATTGTACCATTGTTTCCCGGAAATGGTAAGCCTACGGGCATTCCTCCTACATATAACTGGTAAGAAACGCCCACCTGGGAACCAGAGAGATAAATTACTCGGCCCCAATCTCCGGCGCAATTGCTGCCGCCGCCAAACAAAGTATATACCGTTGGCGTAGTAGTAATGCTTACGCTGCCTGCCATATTTCGGCTGCACCCGGTTGAGACAATAGTGCCCACTACAGTATAAGTGCCTGCTATGGTTTGGAGAGGAAAGCTGACAGGTGAAAATGCCGAGCTGCCGGGAATAATAACGCCAGTAGCTGATCCGTTACGGTATAACTCATAATTAACAGTGGGTTCTGATGCGAGTACGCCGATAGCAAGACCAGGGCCCGTGCCACTGTAGAAGCCCCCGCCACTAACCCCATATGCCTGGGCTAAAAGGTTCACAGATATAGCCGCAGAGCCACTCATAGTTGTGGCACACGATGTGCCATAATTTGCTGTAACGGTATAAGTACCCGCAAGGGTATGCGGGCCGAAATTCAGTGCAGCGCCGGTGCCGCTCAATGGAGCGCCAACAGGCCCCCCGTTTCTCAATAACTGGTAAAGAACTCCCGTTTGTGATCCACTTAAGCCAACGTTGCTGCCTGTGCCACCCGAGCAATAACTGCCCCCACCTGTAACTGTGAATATGGACGGCGAGCTATTGACAATAGTTACGCTGCTGAAAGTATAGCAAGTAGTGGGTATAGTATAAGTGACATTTAATGTTCCGGTGGCAAAAGTGGTTAAAATGCCAGTAGTGGACCCTATGCTTGCAACGGTCGGGTTACTGGTTGACCAAGTTCCTCCGGAGGTTGCATCAGTATAAGTAGGAGAAGACCCAATGCAAACAACAGAGGGCCCGCTTATCATAGCTGGCACTGGAGAAACTGTTACGGTTAAAGTTGAAAAGCTGCCCATTGCAGGAACAGTATAACTGAAGATAACAACTCCTGCTGCTGTTCCTACGGCTATACCTGAAAGGGTTACTACAGCTATACTTGGATTGGTGCTAGACCATGTCCCTCCCGGCGTTGTACAATGGTAAGTTCCTGTACCGCCTACGCAGATAGTTGTGGGGCCTGTAATGGGGGCTACCTGTGCATGTGTGGTGCATGATAGCAGAATTGCTACCAGCAAAATGGGTATCTGTTTCATATATTTTCCTTAAGGTGTTTTAGTGTTCCGGTATATTATATAGGCGTAAAATAAAATAATATTGTTAGGAAAGAAAATAGATATTTTTTATAATTCATTGTTATTCACTGAGCAGAATTTTAAAGCAGCTAACATCCTCGTCCTCACTGTCTGGCACACTTTTTGCTGCATTATATATTATGCTGCAAACGGTTGAAAACAGCTACCGGCGCGCGTTTGACAGTTCTTTGTTTATTGGAAATTATACCTTTTTTATACCTAAACAGGGTATAAATATACCTTTTCAGGGTATAATTATACCCTTTTATACCCCTTTATACCTGTAAATAAAACACATAACATCAGCTCACAGCGAATTCCACCCACATTTAATAAAAAATATGTACCAAAACAGGCACTTCCCGGAAATTATACCCTCGGTTGCTCAAAAGGCTGCATCTCCTCCCCGGCCCCTGTAAAGATTTGAAATACATCTTTGTTCCATTTGGCACATTTTTTGGTAACTTTATTAATAGATATGGTCCCCTTCTTTAGGCGTTTTTTTGTTTGCATTTGTGCCCTCGTACCCTTTTTAGCTAGTGCCCAGGAGGTCTTTTACCAGCACGATACTACTGTTAAGGTATTTGCCTGGGGCAATGAGCAAACTATGGCATGGTGTGGTGGGTTCAATAACCCCCAGTTCACCATGGGCGACCTGAACAACGACGGATTAAAGGACCTTGTTGTTTTTGAGCCATGGAACAGCGTAAGGACCTTCATCAACAGAGGATCTGCAGGCAACCCGGACTACCGTTATGCACCTGAGTTTGCCCGAAAATTTCCACCGGCATATAACTATCTGATACTGGCAGATTATAATTGCGATGGCGTGCCTGATCTTTTTGACCAGGGCAGTACCGGTTTTGAAGTATTCAGGGGATATTATAATGGCCATGGCCATCTTCGCTTCAATTTCTATCAACGGCTTTTTTACTCGAACGACCAGTATGTGGGTGGCCCGGTGAATGCTTTCAATAATCCTGGGGATATTCCTTCTATAGTTGATATAGACAACGACGGCGACCTTGACTATGTTGCATTTGACATATCGGGCGGGAGAACCAACCTCTATAAAGATATGCGTGTAGAGTTAGGGCTGCCGTGCGACAGCATACATATAGCTCTGAAAGACCGCTGCTGGGGGAGGGTGTACCAAGGTTTTTATCGTACCCATTCCCTGGGACATTCATGTGATAATACTCATCTATTAAAACCTGCTCCCGGAGCGCAAAAGGTTACCCATTCCGGTAATACTCCCTGCCTGTTCGACTGGGATATGGACGGTGATTATGATTACCTGGATGGTAGTGTATCATTCAATGAAATGACCTTCTTGAAGAATGGCAGGATAGAAAATGGTGGCGGCCCCGATTCGGCAATAGCACAGGATACTATGTGGCAAGCAGGCGGTAAAGTGATAGACCTGCCTGCATTCCCGGCTGCTTTTAACATTGATATTGACCAGGATGGCAAAAAAGACCTGCTGATCGCCCCAAATGCGCCCGGTTCCGTGTCTGAGAATTATAAAGGTATCTGGTTCTATAAAAATTATTCTACACCGGGTACGCCCGACTGGCGGTTCCAATCTGATTCATTTATCACGAGCGAAACCATAGACCTGGGCGCAGCCTCATATCCAATGTTCTTCGACCATAATAAAGACGGTAAAACCGACCTGTTCGTAGGTTCGGATGGTTATTATCAGAGCGGCGGAACACTGCGGAGCAGGATGTCCTATTATTTGAATACGAGTACAACAGGCAGCCCATCCTATACGTTGCAGGACAATGACTTTTTAGGTCTTAATACATTGAATTTCAAAGGTGTTGCGCCTGCTACCGGAGATATTGATGCAGATAATATTTCCGACCTCATTCTAGGCCATGCGAACGGAACGCTGACCTATTACAAGAATATTGCCGGCAGTGAAAGTGTGGCGCCAAACTGGCAATTGCAGCAGTTGTACCTTACAGATACGAATGGGGATACCATAAACGTTGGCGGCTATGCTGCACCCTTTATTTATGACATAGATAAGGACGGTAAAAAGGATCTTATTATAGGGGATATTTATGGACATATCCAGTATTACCAAAATATCAGCGTTACGCCGGGTACTATTAACCTGAGACTGATCAATACACGGTTAGGTAGTGTAAAAGTAGATTCTCCGCGCACCTTTGGCTGTTACGCCACACCATTTATCGGTAAGATAGATAGTACGGGTATAGAATACATGCTGGTGGGTAGTGGCTCCGGACTGGTTTACCGTTTTACGGGGTTTCAGGCAGGGGATACAGCGGCCCATTACACAATGCTTGATGCGCAATATGCGTATATAGATACCACGTATTCCATATTTGCACATCCTGCTTATGGTGCCTATGACGGGTTGCGCAGTGCGGTAGCGGTGGGAGATATTGCAAGCGACAGCAACTATTACCTTGTTTTGGGCAACAAAAAGGGTGGGCTGGAGCTATTCAGGCGCAGGATATACTTCCCGGTGGATGAGAAAACCGGTGTGGAGGATATTGAAGAGCATACGACCATACTGGTGTATCCTAACCCTGCTTCTGATATGGTGAATATATCATGGAGTGGGGTATTGCAGCCAGAGGTGCGTATCAGTGTTATGAACATCACCGGGCAGGTGCTGCAAACTGCAACTATTCCTTCAGCTAATAACCGCACATCGCTTTCTCTAGCTGCATTCCAGCCGGGCATGTATGTATGCGTTGTACAGAGCGGTGTAAAACGTTATCATAGTAAATTGACAGTGGTGAGATAAATTAGAAATACTTCTCTTGCATCAGGTATTCACCAACATACTCTTTTACGCCATCTTCCAGTGAATAGAAAGGCTTATTGTAACCCATGCTCATCAGCTTGCGCATATTTGCCTGTGTGAAGTACTGGTATTTATCACGAATGTCTTCTGGGGTATCTATATATTCAATCAGTTCGGGATATTGCAGTGTGTTGAATATGGCTTTTACCAGGTCGTTAAAGGTCCTGCCTTTGCCGGTACCTGTGTTGTAGAGGCCACTTTGCGGCTGGTGTTCCATCAGCCAGTGGCAGATGTTCAGCACATCTTTTACATAAATAAAGTCGCGTACCTGTTCGCCATCATTATAGTTGGGGTTGTGGGAGCGGAACAGTTTTACTTCTCCTTTTTCCTTTACCTGGTTATAGGCGTGGAAAATTACTGAAGCCATCCGGCCTTTGTGATATTCGTTGGGGCCGTAAACATTGAAGAATTTCAGCCCTGCCCAGAATGGCGGGGTAACTTTCTGGCCTAATGCCCAGATATCAAACTCATTCTTTGATACCCCGTAAGGGTTGAGGGGGTGCAGCTTACTTACAATGTCGTGGTCATCAGTATAACCATATTCACCATTGCCGTAGGTAGCTGCAGACGAAGCGTAGACAAGCGGTATGCTGTTGCCAGTGCAAAAAAGCCACATCAGTTTTGAGTAATCGAGGTTCCATTTCTTATGCACGGCATAGTCCATTTCCGTGGTATCGGTGCGTGCGCCAAGGTGGTAAACACGTTTGATTAGGCCGGGATGTTTTTCGGCCCACTCAAAAAATTGTTCGCGATGTATTTTATGGAGGTATTTTTTGCCTTCCAGATTGGCAGCCTTCCCTGGGTCTGAGAAATCATCGACCAGAACAAGCTGGTGGGCGCCAAGCTGGTTCAGATGGCTAACCAGGCAACTGCCGATAAAACCGGCTGCACCTGTAACTGCGATCACATCGTTTCGTGCCATAAGCGGGAATAGGGTATTGCAAAAAGTGATTAGTGGTGGCCGTGGCTGGAGTCAGCAGCGGGTGGGGCATCCTCATGGTGCTCTGCAGCCGGTGCAGCGTGATGCTCAGCCTCATGTCCGCCACCAGCGCCATGCTCCTCATGAGCTTTCATTTCGGTGCCGTGCGCTTCGCCATGTCCTTCATCCTGTGCCTGGATAAAGTTAAGAGCGGCTACAAACAGGCCGACTATGATAACAACCAGCCAGAAAGAGTTTTTAAAAGATATAATGGTCTTATTTTCCCCGGTACCGTGTGTTTCGTGACTCATGTAAGAAATTTATTATGATGCAAATGTAAACTTTTAGATAGAATTGTACAAATAGGAAAAACCGGCAGTAAGTGTATATTTTTATGCCCTATGCAACCATTATTGTTACTTCATGGAGCTATAGGCGCTTCAGCACAATTAAAGTCGCTGGCGGAACAATTAAGCTCAACATTTAAGATACATACATTCGATTTTGCAGGCCATGGTGGCAAAGAGGGTACAGAAGCACCTTTTTCGATGGCAAATTTTGCTAATGAAGTACTTGCCTTTATGGAACAGGAAAAGCTGGACAAAGTTTCAATTTTTGGGTATAGCATGGGTGGTTATGTGGGGATGTACCTCGCCAAACATTATCCGGATAAAGTCGAGAAGGTAGTAACATTGGCCACAAAATATCACTGGGATGAAACCACGGCTGCCAGGGAAGTGCAGATGCTGAACCCCGAAAAGATAGAACAGAAAGTGCCGGCCTTTGCTGAAGCCCTGAAAAATATGCATGCCCCTAATGACTGGAAACAGTTAATGAAGCAAACGGCGGACATGATGCTGGCCCTAGGTAATGATAATCCACTAAAATTAACGGATTATGTATCAATTTCTACTCCTGCGATGATATTGCTTGGCGACAGGGATAAAATGGTGACCCTGGATGAAACATTGGCTGTGTATAAAGCCTTACCTAATGCACAGTTAGGGGTAATACCTAATACGCCTCACCCAATTGAACAGGTGGATGCCGAATTACTAAGTGTCTTGATAAAACGTTTCTTGGTATAAGGCTCAGTTCAGTTTTGAGTTAACAGCTATGGAAAGCTCAATTGTAAGCTCTCTGAATGAAGCGCGCTCATCCTTATCCCGGCTAATTGGTTCAATGTTGAATTTTGCCGGATTTAAGATCGTAATGATGCGGAGGTAAGGGATGTCTTTCTTTTGCCGTTCGTATAATTTGAGAATGTCTGTGAATTTAACTTCGAATGAGCCGGGCGTAAAGATCCCTTTGTTCGGAAATTCTATTACAAAGCCATCTTCGTTTAGTGTGAGCATGCCTTTGGGCATTACTACTTTGATGACAGCGCGTGTAAGGACTATAGATGCTATCATTATTGCGACAACTGCACTAAAGATAGTTGCTTGCGATAAGTTGGGGATGTAGGCGATTGCAAGGAAGGCCGGAACGAAAAGTAGCGGGACTATAATGACGGTTAGAAAAACCGGCAGATCTTTTGAGTAAATAATATTGTATTGTTTCATTCAGATAAGATTAGTGTTTGCTTTCTCCATCATATCGTTCAGTGATTGCGTAAGCAGGTCAAACGATGCCCGGTCATCACTGTTATTGGTCGCAGGCCCAATATTGAACTTACCCCTTTTTCTTGTTTTAATATTGAGATAATGACTGCCTTCCCCATCAATAACCCCTATATAAATGATATCTGCCGCTTTTATTTCGAACGATGGCTGGTATGACATCCCAATAGGAAATTCTATCACAAACCCATCTTCTTTCAAGGTAAGAACCGCTTTGTTGTTAATTCTTTTTATTGCTATGAATACCACTAAAAAAGTGATCGCCAGTAAAGCAATAATTGTGGTAATCTCTGCCCATTCCGGCATACTGGGTGCATAATTTGCCATGGTGAAAATAAAGGCAGGTATCAATATAACAGGAGGCAAGACTATTGCCAGTACTATAGAAATCGTCCTGTTATAAGTGATGTTATATTGTTCCATTTTTCTGAATAGGGTTTAACTATACTTAACCTTTTGCCCGGTTGCTTCCTCAACTTTTTGTGTAACAGCCTGCATTAACTTCAGGAACGCCACCATATCTTCTTCATAATTTTTGATACACCCAATGTTGAATGTAAAGGGAGGTGTGGATGTCGTAAATGACATATAAAAGTTACCATTCCTGATATGTGGTTTGAATTGGGTAATGTCAGCAATTTTTACTTCAAATGACTCAGGGGTAAAACGCTTTCGCTCTGCAAAGTCAACAGCAAAACCATCGTCGTTTATTATAAGCGTTCCCTTGCTTACCATGCTAAAAGTAAGTTTCAGGGTAAAGACGAGGATCAGCACCACTAAAACAGTAATAATGGTACCAACGGCCCAATCGGACAGGTTGGGTAAGTATTTTGCCATAAAATAAATAGCAGGGATTATCAGGAAGCACGGCAGTATCATTGCCAGCACAAGGTTGATCGTCTTATTATATGTAACAGGATAGTGTTCCATCTTATTATTGTGTTATAAAAGTAATACAAATTAAAAAGCCCCGGGATATCCCGGGGCTTTTTAATAGTCGTTATAATATTAGTTCTTTGGTTTTTCCAGTATTTTAAAGAATTGGTCAAGCTGGGGCAGGATAACGATCCTAGTCCGGCGGTTGGTTGCTTTGCCATCGGCGGTTTCGTTTCCGGCTATCGGCAGGTATTCGCCACGGCCTGCAGCGGTCATATGTGATGGAGGCACATGGTATTTGTTTTGCAGGATGCGCACTATGGACGTAGCGCGCTTTGTACTTAAGTCCCAGTTGTCTTCAAGGTCCCCTTTTTTGAATTTCACATTATCTGTATGGCCCTCAACCATAAACTCAACATCCGGCTGGCTATTGAGTACCATAGCTACCTTCCCTAAAATTTCGCTAGCCTGGTCGGTAACCTCCCAGCTACCACTCTTAAAGAGCATTTTGTCTGAAATGTCCACATACACCACGCCTTTATCTACCTTGATGTTGATGTCCTTATCATTCAGGTTGCCAATGGCGCTTTTCAGGTTTATGACAAGAGCCATATTCATTGAGTCCTTACGGGTGATCGCTTTTTGCAGCTCGCTGATATAAGCATCTTTCACGCCTATGTTGTCTAACGATTTCTTGATACTCTCTGCCTGTGAACCGCTGATGATAGACAGGTCTTTCATCTGGTTCAGCAGTTGGTTGTTGTTGGCTTTTGCATCAGCAAGCTGTGCTTCCAGGGACTGAATCTTAGTCGCATCTACCGCGTGCTGCTCCTTGCAGAAGCTGTAATCGCCTTGCAACGCTTTGTAAGCGCTGTCGATGCGGTTATTTGCTTCTGCGCACTTTTTCAATTTCTTGGTGGTGGTGCAGGAAACAACCATTAATGAAGATACCCCAAGGACTAAAAACTGTTTCAATTGCATAAAATGAGTTTAGTAAGATCAACTACAAAATTGGTATAAAATTACCCGGCATATCCTTAATGCTGTGTTAATAAAGCAAAACGTGGAAACTGTGGGGATAATAAGAAAGCGCCCGGTGAGGCGCTTTCTTATTATAAACCGGTACAAACAATTATTTAGTAGGATGAGTAAGGAAGTAATAAACAGCATAAATAGCGCCTGCAAAGCACAATGCAGATAATAACATCATCACCATCGATTTGGGAGTGAATTTTTTCATGAGTAGCAATTAAAAGCCCAAAACTAAATAAATTATTGAGCTTTTAAATTGAATTCCCTTGTGATGCTTGTTTGAAGGCCTTCTACGGGTTTGCTATCCTTGTCCAGCAGCGTGAGCATTACTTTACACTTGCCTGTTCCCAGGTTTTGAATGAAGTAAGGTTCCCATTTTACCAGCGTTGTTCCAAGCACCTGTGTATTGCGGTCTTCATTAGCAATATCTGCTTTTACTTTATATCCTTCAGGGGATATATCACAATTCCACGCATAAAAATCCAGAAGTATGTTGGTGGTGTCCGGGCCTATGTAGTCGCCTTTGGGGCGGCTATAAATGAGCATTGGTGTTTTCGGATCTTCCAGTTTCTTCAGGTTTCCCTTCTCATCTATTTTAAAATGATACATCAGCGCAGCACCCTTACTTTTAATGGATTCATGATAGGAGCGGGACAGGAAAGCAAACAGATAGTGCTCTGTATTGTTGGCAAGTGTGATCGCGTTTGTTGGTTCATATAGTGCTTTATAAGGGGTATTGTCCATTATAAAGTGAATGTGCTGGCCCTGGGCTGAGTTATTGCACATTTTACTGCCGTTATCAGATGTTTGCAGTTTCAATTCATAGTTCTTTACATCAAAGTTGAATGTAATTTTTACGGAATCAGTGCCAACTTTTTCTGTTTTTACTGCACCCATTGCCAGTGCAGCTCCCGGAAAATCGGGAGAAGGGCTTACGCTGCCCAATGTTACCGCTGCAAGCGGAACAGATGTAGCGACAGTATCTTTAGTTGACGTATTAGTGTTTTCAGTGGTATTGCTTCCGCAGCTTGCAAAAAACAGCGAAAAACATGCAGTAATAGTTGCTATATAATGTTGTGCTTTCATCTGAATATTTTTACCAAAATTAATATCTATTTCGGAATTAGGCTGTAATAAATGGGTTTCCGATAGTCCGGGTTAAACTGTCTTATATAATATCCACGCAATCTGTTTTTTAACTAATGATGCGGCTGAATAGTATTACCTTTGCCAGCTCTTTACGAATCATGAAGCCGGTACACATCCAGCGAAATCTTGCTATTCTTTCCGTAGTGCTTTTTTTGGGCAAAATGCTCGCATGGTATATCACGCATTCTGTTACCGTGCTTACCGACGCCCTTGAAGGTATTGTTAATATGGCTGCCGGGTTCCTGGGTTTGTACAGTATTATCCTTTCTGCAAGGCCAAGAGACGCTAATCATCCATACGGGCATGGTAAAGCTGAGTTCCTGTCTTCGGCTGTTGAGGGGACGCTGATACTGGTAGCTGGTGTTGTCGTAGTTTACGAAGCCATCCATCATTTAATTGAGCCCGCTGAACTGGAAAAGCTGGATATAGGGCTGGTAATTCTCGCTGTAGCAGGAACGATAAATTATTTAGCCGGCAGATATGCTGAAAAGAAAGGTGAGCAACACAGTTCGCTTATCCTGGTATCGGCGGGCAAGCATCTGCAAACTGATGCGTATTCTGCGGTGGCTATCCTGTTGGGCCTTACACTGATCTATTTTACACAAAATAAGTGGCCCTGGTTAGATAGTGTAGTAGCGCTTTGCTTTGCTGTTATTATCATACTTACAGGCTACAGGGTTTTGCGCAAGTCTATATCCGGTATCATGGATGAAATGGATTTGGAGTTGCTGAAGAGAGTGATTGACCTGCTGCAGGAGAAGCGCAGGCCACAGTGGGTAGACCTTCATAACCTGAGGGTAATTGAGCAGGGCAATATGCTGCATGTGGACGCCCATATGACCCTGCCGTGGTACCACAAGGTTGCAGATGCAGACAAAGAGATACATGAGCTGGAACAAATGATCAAAGCGCGTTTTGAGAACCATGTTGAGTTATTTGTTCACATAGACGGCTGCAAGCCGTACCAATGCCATTTGTGTTCACTGGAAAACTGCCCTGTACGAAAGGAAGCATTTAAAGGGCAACTGGAATGGAACATGAATAATGTATGGGCTGATTCCAAACACGGTAAAGTAACCCCGGATACCGTGGCCCAGTAGTAAACTTAGTTATTTGTTCCCTATATATTGTTCGGCGCGGGTCTCACCGATTTGATTAGTTTGCAGTGTACCTGCCCGTATAACAAATCTCCACTGGGCATTCTGTACTTCGCCGGTCACATTACTATGCAGCAACCTATAGTCATCCAGTATCTCATCAGGTTTATAAAACAGGAAGACGGCATCAGCCCTTGCCCTGTTATTTTGCTCGGTAATTACATTGTATTGCCATATCTCATAAGGGCGGGACCCTTGTTCGTTCTCAACTGTAATAATGTCTGTTGGCGGGCCGTAACGTAAATAAATAAAGCCACGTTCGGTTTCGTAGCCGGGTGTATTGTGGGTATTAAACTTCTTATTTACCTCGGCTATTTTTGCGGCAAATTCTTTCCAGGCCTTGCCGGGGTCTTTAGTGTTTATGGCCGCAAAATAGTTGTAGATAAAGTAACGCATATACACTTCATCAGGTTTTTTAAGAAAGCCATTGATGGACTGTTTGGCATTTTTATCACTTACAGGCAGCAGCATTTTTAAGATGGCCTTTACCTGTGCCAGGTCGTATTTGGCGACAAAGGTTTTATTCAGGTTAAGCACTTTTACATCCTGGATGCCGGTATCAGTTATTATGTTTTTCTTGGTAGTGTCCGGAGGTGGTATGTAAGGGTGTTTGTTCAATCTCTGAAAAAAGAGAGCTGATGATGCTATTACCTCGTTAGCGTTGTTTTGAAGGGCAATACGCAAGAAATAATTACCCGAAGGGAGTGGTGCAAGATCAAAACTTCCGTGTGCTGCAGAAAATGTCACAGGGGAACGAAAGGTGTCGACCTTCAACAGGTCACCATATGAGCCTTCCCGTTCATTTCTTGAAATTGCTGCAGTTTGTACCAACGGGTAATCAGTATTGGCAACTTTATCTGTACCGTATAATTCTGCATAATAACGCAACCTCTTTATATCGTCATCAAAAAAATTAGCGCAGAAGGGGATTAGCTGTCTTCCGTTCCTCGAAAATTTGTTTTGTATGCCGCTTTCATACATTGTGTCAAGAAATTCAATACCACTGTAAGATACAGTACCCGAAGGAGGAGCAATTTTGATACTATCCCTGAATGTAAACCGGTTGATGCTGTCGGCCAGGTCTGTAAGCACCATGCTGATCTTTATGGCGCCTGCGGGCAGATCGTAGCTGCGCAATTCTATGATGGAATATTGCATGATCTCATCAATGCTTGCGCGGGGTACTGTTTGCAGTATATATTGGTCGTGTTTGATAATGCCTGCCTCATTAGAGAAGGTGATATCCGTTTTTATATTGGCAGCTATCTTTTTTTCGCTGTTTGTGCTATAGTGCAGCGTGTTGGGGTTAATTTGCCAGTAGATATTAAAAGCCGGTGATAATTTGCCGTCTTTGGCATTATAGAATAACGTATGCGCAACCACGGCATCAATTGCCATAGCTGATGTGGCGCAAAACAGTATAAGAATACCTACAAAAAAGCTGCGGATCATTACTCTGCAAATATAATCCCAAAGCCTGAAAGGGGGTTACTCATATTGTTAAAGCTTTTTTGTAATTACATTTGCTGCAATGTTGGTTTCTTCTTTTTTGACTTTTCCGAATATCAGCTGGTGGATGAGGGTTGTAGAGGCCGGCAATGTGCTGTTTGATGCCGGTGAGCATTTTCAGAAAATGAGCTACCGGAACAGGTACCGCATCTCGGGATCAAACAACAGCATATTGCTTACGGTACCGTTGGAAAGCGGCAGGGAGCAACGGCAGCCTATGAAAGAAGTGAAGATATTTAATACGGATATGTGGCAGGTACAGCATTGGCGAACGCTGGTATCTGTATATAAACGTACACCCTACTTTGATTTTTATGAGCATAGCCTGGCGGCGCTTTATGAGGATGATTATACCTACCTGGTTGATTTCAATAGTGCATCGATAGGCTGGGTTAGGGCGCAATTGAAGCTTGAGTTTACAATAAACAAGACTGATGAGTTTGTCAAAGAATACCCCCGGGATATTATCGATCTAAGAAATGAGAAGAAGTCAAACCTGCAGACACCTAAGTACTACCAGGTATTTGAAGACCGGATAGGTTTTCAGCCAGACCTGAGCATACTTGACTTGTTATTTTCCGAAGGACCGGGGGCGGTTGATCTGTTGAAAGGTTGATGGTTAAAAGTATCAAAACCCTCTCATCTTCCATACGCCCAGCATGGCTTCCTTGATGATGTTGCTGCTCATTTTTGATACGCCTTCTTTGCGGTCGCGGAAGGTGATTGGGACTTCACCTACTTTGAAGCCTAATTTCCATGCGCGGTACTTCATTTCTATCTGGAAGGCATAACCAATAAAGTGCACCTCATCCAGCGGGATGGTGCTTAGTACTTTACGCCTATAGCAAACAAAACCGGCAGTCGGGTCGTTCACCGGCATCCACAATATCATTTTAGTGTAGAATGCACCGCCTTTTGAGATAAATATACGGTCCCACGGCCAGTTGACCACTTTGCCTCCTTTTGTATACCGTGATCCAACTACCACATCTGTTCCTTTCGCACAGGCATCGTATAACCGGTTAAGGTCTTCGGGATCGTGGGAGAAGTCTGCGTCCATTTCAAAAATGTACTCATAATCCCTTTCCAGTGCCCATTTGAAGCCGGCAATATATGCTGTACCAAGTCCCAGTTTACCCTTACGCTCTATTAAATGTAACTTTCCGGAGAATTCACTTTGCAACCGTTTTACGATGTCGCCAGTACCATCCGGGGAGCCATCATCAACTATAAGGAGATGATAATCGCCCGGCAAGGAAAAGACCTTGCGGGAAATTTTCTCTATATTTTCCTTTTCGTTATAAGTTGGTATGATAACTAATTTCTTCAAATCGGGCAAAATAAGTCGGCAAAATAATGATAATACAATGATTATTGAAAATAGTTTCCTAAAGTTTGGTTAATTGTGGTTAACGCAGAAACTACTGAGGTATATACGTTTTATGACTTAAATCCTGCATTCTTCAGCTTCATCCTGTTCAATATCTCTGATATTTTTTGCTTGGTGTGTAGGGCAAAATCTGCCTGCATCATCCAGTCATAATATTGCGGCTCAATGGTGAAGATCTCCTCCACCTTTCTGCCTTTATGTTTCCCGAAGTTAAAAACGGGATGGCCGTCTTTCAGCACAATACGGCGGGCATAGTCAACATATTCATCGGTATGGGTAAATTTATGCAATGCCGGAACCTCGCCGCCAAGGTCATTGTATCTTTCCAGTTGCGCCTCCAGCACTTCTATAGTTGCATTAATATCTGCTTCGGCGCTATGTGCGTTCTCCAGTTGTTTGTTACAATAGAAATTGTACGCTGCGGTAAGCGTGCGGGTCTCCATTTTGAAAAATATCTGCTGCACATCTACCATATGCCGCTCGGTAAAGTCGACGTTGATACCTGCCCGGAGGAATTCTTCCGCCAATAATGGGAGGTCGAACTTGCTGGAGCTATAACCGCCCAGGTCACAGCCCTTCATCCAGTCGTATAAAGTATGTGCTACCTGCTTGAATAACGGGCAATCTTTTACATCTTCGTCAGTGATACCATGTATCGCAGTAGTTTCAGGAGGGATAGGGATTCCGGGATTTATTCTTTTTGTCAGTTTTTCACGGCTTCCGTCGGGCATTATTTTCACAAAGGCTAGCTCTACTATGCGGTCTTTTGCGTGGTCTGTGCCTGTGGTCTCGAGGTCGAAAAATACTATTGGCCTTTTTAATGTTAATTTGGACATTTCTGGTGCTAATTCTGGCGCGAACTTACGGCATTCCAATCAATTCCATCGAAAGTGCCTGAGCTCATCAGTAATAAAAAAACGGGTTTGCCGGTAGTGGCTGAGTTGGCAACTAAATTTTTAACTGTTAGTTCCAATTGTGCTTTTTCATCTATTATATTAACGTCGTTGCGTGCAAAATATTTTTTTACAGTTCCGGGGTCGAGGTGGGGTAGTCCTTTCAGGTCTAAAGCGTGATGGCTGAAGTAAACAATAGCATCATCCGCTGCGTCTATGCTGCCTGAATATTCAGAAAGGAATTTCTCGTTAAGGCTGCTGAAAGTATGTAGCTCGAAGCAAGCAATAAGTTGATGCCCTGCATAAGCCTCGCGTACCGCATTGAGCGTTGCCTTCAGCTTGCTGGGGGCGTGTGCAAAGTCGCGATAAACCAGCAGACCTTTTTCTTCCTTTACCTTTTCGAGCCTGCGCGCTGCCCCTGTAAAAGAAGCTATAGCCTGGTAACAATCGCGTTCAGTAACACCCAATTCCATACACACGTCAATAGCAGCCTGCATATTAAGCAGGTTGTGCCTGCCGAATACAGATACTTTTACCGGTCCGTCTTTTGTGTCCATAACGGGCATGCCGTCTTCGTAATGGAAGGGTGGGGTTTGATATGGTTTTGCGGATAGATGTGCAGCAGAAGTGCCAACAACTCTTTGCACTTCGGTATCTTCATTATTGTAGAACACTTTTGCTCCTTGCTCTATGCCTTGCAGGTATTGCTCGAATTGGTTGAAGTAAATATCATAAGTAGGGAAAACATTGATGTGGTCCCATGCAATGCCACTCAGTACGCTGATATTGGGGTGGTAAAAGAATATTTTAGGCCGTTTTTCTTCTACTGATGCGGGGTATTCATCACCTTCTAACACTATCAGCGGGGCATCGGTAAGTTGCACAGACTGATCAAAGCCTGCAACACGGGCGCCAACCAGGTAATCGAATTGTATCTCCTGGTGTTTGAGGATGTGCATGATCATGGAAGTAATAGTGGTTTTGCCATGACTGCCGGCAACTACCACTCTCTTTTTGTTTTTGCTTACCTCGTATACATATTGCGGGAAGGAATATATTGGAATGCCTGCTTTTTTAGCTGCAAGCAGTTCGGGGTTATCAGCTTTTGCGTGCATGCCAAGCACTATTGCATCGATATTTGGGGTTATTTTTTCGGGGTACCAGCCAAACTTTTCGGGTAACAGGCCTTTTGCAGCAAGGTTGCTTTTGGCTGGGTCATTTATCTCGTCATCGCTGCCTGTAATGGTGTATCCCTGTCGTTGTAATGCAAGAGCTAACTGGTGCATTATGGCGCCCCCTATAGCTATAAAATGGATGTTTTTCATATTTTCTTCGTAACTTCGTACAAAGTTAAACGGGCTTTTAAGTATTTATAATTTTTAACGTATGCACCTTTTGTCAACTATCAGGCGTTTTGCACCGGTTATAGCTATTGTTTTTTTAGTATTCATTTCATCCTGTGGTACTAAGAGATATGGCTGCCCCAATCACCTATCCATTCCTACCATCACTTTTCTGCGCTAATCACCAAGGCTTACTGCTTAGTTTTATGTAACAGAAATGTTACAGTGTAATTTTATTTGATCTTGTAACAAACGAACGCCTGGATACCGGTCGTTTTCCATGTATCCACTGAGTTGGAAATAACCTCGTTATTTACATTGCTCAAACCATGTTTGTACCTGCCTCCTATTGAAAAGTTGAAGGGTAATTTAACCTCCACTCCTGCTACAACGGCAAATTCCCCGGGATGGAACAGTGTTTTATAATCAGGTTTTAAGGGAGTACGGTTATTGAGGGCCATTAAGTTGCTATACTGCACGCCTGCCTGTATCGAGATACGATCTATGAAAGTATATTCCAGCATTACAGGTATATCCAGGTATATAGCGCCGAAGTCGCCTTTGTTGCCAACTGAATCTGCAATGAATGGATAGGTTTTGCCTGCTGAATCGAAACTGGCACAGGTGTACCGTGCAGAACTAGCCAGTATCTCGGCACGCACACCAAAATTATTTTTATGTATCCTTGCCCAGAGGCCCCCATGCCATCCCATGGCGTAACTTTTTTCCCATAACATGCCCGTTATTTGCTGCATGTGCAGCCCCCCTTTTACTCCAAATTGTCCTTTTGGTGCTGTAGAGTCAGACCCCGAAAGTAATTGAGCCTTACCATGCAGTGATAATAATGTTGCTGCGATGAATGTGAGTAGTAGCTTTTGTTTCAAAATGTGTGTGCTTTAGATTGTTTGTTAATGAAATTTATATCCCAGATAAACCTGGAATGTACGTGTTTGCCAATTCTGTGATATTTTGGTCACTGAACTGTTGTTATTATTGACCAGACCATAAATATATCTCATCCCACCGACAAAAGAAGATATCCGGATCTCACAACCGAGGGTTGGCCCTGCATCCACCTGTTTGAAGTAGCGTTTAAAGTCAAGTTTATCGCTGCCGGGGTTCATATTAAAGCTGCCTTTTGCAGAAATAAGCCCGCTGAACTGCACACCACCCTGGACCCAAAAATCGCGCGTTAGCCGGTATTCCAATAAAACCGGGAAATCACAATATTCTGTTTTGATGTGTGTGTTACCTGAAGTGCTGCTGAATGGGAACCTTGCTGTCTTATACATTAATTCGGCCTGTAGGCCAAACCTGTCTTTTGTCAGCTCGAAAACAGCCCCGGCTACAATACTGCCCAAGACTTTGCCTTCCCAGTTGTTTCCCGTCATTTTTTCAAAATTTTCACCTGCCTTAAGGCCGATAGAAGATCTCATAGTTCTTTTTACCGGCTTGGTTGAATCTGCATTCCGGGCTGTGGCCGTATTTATGACCAGTATTAAGGATAGCGTTGCGAGTATGTATTTCATAAGGAGGATTTTACTGTTATTTATAGGAATCGGAAACCAAGAGATAATTGAATACAACGCTCATTCCAGGCTCCTTTTATGGCAGATTTTGACTCGTTATTGATATTTGTAACGCCCAAAACATAACGCGCTCCTACACTTAAGCGAAATGGCAGGTTGGCCTGTAATCCTAATACCCCTGCAAAGTTTGTGGTGTTGAAATTATTTTTTACGTCTGTGCTGTTCTGTTTTGCGGAGATCAAAGTACTGAACTGAGGGCCCGCCTGAGCCCATATCCGCCAGAATATCTTATACTGAAAAAGTACCGGAATATCCAATGAAACGGTATTTACGGTAAAAGTTGGTGCAGTTGCAGCAGTAGGAACCGTATAAGCTACCTTGGCAGACCGTACCAATCCTTCTGCCTGCACGCCAATTTTATTTTTAGATACCCCGGCAAAAATACCCCCTACTATTCCTGAGGAATAAGCGTTATCTGCAAAGTTGCCACTTACCTGTTGCATATTTAATCCTGCTTTTATGCCAATGGTGAACTTTGGCAGCATTTTGCCAACTACAGGTTGCGCATAAGTGAAAAAAGAAAGTAACGCGGCAGTGAAAAGTAATGTAATGTATTTCATATGAGCTAGTTTTTTGCAAATATAACGAACAAAAGTTATGCCTTTTTTGTTAATAACGGCAATTATTTGAATTTAGTACAGCCATATAATTTTTACATTTACAGCACATGCCTGATTTTTCCTTGCAAAATGAAAATATGCGGTTGCGCTCGGTGGCCCGGTTAATACCGTGGGCTATTGTGCTGCTGCTTGCAGGCGCTGTTATCTTTTATAAAGAAAGGATGCTGTTCATTGATGCCCCGCATATTCTGTTCCGTATTGTGAACGATGGCAGGCTGCATATTGAAGAGTATAGGGTAGGTTCGTTCATTACGCAGCTATTCCCATTACTCGCATCGAAGCTGCACCTGCCATTTAAATTATTGGTGGTATTATACTCTGCCAGTTTTTATTTATTCTACTTAGGTGTCACTTTGCTAGTTGTATATAAATTCCGGAATTATGCTTTAGGCATATTGTTCGGGTTATACCTTACATTGCTTGTAAGCGATACTTACTACTGGCCCAATAATGAAGTACACCAGGGCATAGGATGGCTGATGCTGGCATTTGCCATATGCCTTAATGCGGGGTACAACAACCGGGCCGTTTTTTTGCTTTCAATTGGCTTATTTGCAATGGCAATATGGACGCATCCGTTGGTGATGTTTGTGGCTATATTCCTATGGCTTTTTGTTGTGTTGTCAGGATATTTATGCCCGTTCTCATGGACGCAAACGATCGTGCTGACTGTTGCATTACTGGTGCTTTCAGTTCTGAAGTATTACCAAAGCAGCCACCATGGCTATGATAATACGAAGATAGAGACGGTTCATGGCTTTGAGCTGCAAAACCTTAAGAATGTGCTCACATCGCCCATGCTGCACTCTTTTTTAAAGAATTGCCTTAGTAATTACTGGCTGTTTACGTTGCTTTTTGCTGCGGGGCTTAGTGCTTTGGTGTGGAGCAAAAGGTATATACTGTTTCTATTTACGTTGTTATATGCCATTGGTTATCTTTTGCTGGTATGCATTGTGTTTGGCGATGCAACGCCCAACCGGTTTCATATAGAGAGTGAGTATATGCCGCTTACTTTTATCTGCTGTGCGCCATTTGTTTACTTCTTATTGCCGAGGTTGAATACTAAGGCTGCTTTTGTTTTGTTTGCACTGATCTTTGGTGTCCAGGCAGGCTATATATATGGTGCTTCGAAGCCGTTTACTGCCAGGGTTGCAATACTGGATGCTGCTAATAATAAAATGAAAGAAAAGAGCCTTACGAAGGTGATTATCCCGGAGCCCGTTGCTGGAATAGACAGCGCGCTTATTACCAATTGGGGAGCCCCGGTAGAGAGTATTATTCTGTCTAAACTAAAAGGTGAGACGCCGCAACGTACTTTTATTTTCGGTGATGCTGCGTTCATTGCTTCAATGGCAGATGTTGGCAGAGATACTCTTATTGGCTGCTGGCAACTGTGGCGTGCCAAAGAGATAAACAGTTTCTACTTCCAGCCGGATATGAATGCAAAGTATGTGGTGATGAGCTATAGCGACCTGATGAAGTAACCTACCTGGTTAATGTAGAATTGCAGTTGAACG
Source organism: Flavipsychrobacter sp. (assembly GCA_021155965.1). Classification (GTDB taxonomy): domain Bacteria; phylum Bacteroidota; class Bacteroidia; order Chitinophagales; family Chitinophagaceae; genus Nemorincola. The sequence goes on along the minus strand of JAJNBJ010000016.1, from coordinate 46,919 downwards.
GCACGCCATAAGATAATCCGCTCCAGTTCAGTATTATCCTGTTGGCATTGTAGGTGCCTGTGCCTGAGATTGAAAAGTTACCCGGAAATGTTTGGGTGGGAATGGTGATCGTATTGTCGTTGCAATTCAGAATTGCCGCAACTATGACCCCGCTCAGGTTGTTGAAGGTGATATTAAAAGTATCCCTTGCAATAATTGTTGTGCTGTAAGCGGTTTGCCCTGTAGATGCGCAGTAATCGCTGCTCATATATACACCTGCCACGCGGTGCCCGCAGTCGACCGGGAAAATGGGGGTAGTTTGCTTGCTTTTGCAAAAGATAAGGGTTGTGCTTAACGCCAGCAGGCATAAACAGGATAAGAACAATATCTTTCTATTCTCTTTCACGCTTGCAAAAAAAGGTTTTTTTATTCGACTACCAAAAAATCAGATGATAAAGGATTGATGCCATCAAGTATAAGGTCGAAAAAAGCCGGTCCCATATCCAGATAATATTCCATAAAATTATCTACCCGCTCCTGCAGTGCATTGTTTGGAAAGAGTAGCTCTTTCATTCTTTTTATTCTGTCTGTATGCACCTGTATCTTTCTTTTTTCAGCACGGAACATTTTTTGTTCCAGCACCTGCAGTTGACGTCTCATTTTAGCTAATGCTGCTTCAGAAGATGCCTTTAGGGTAGGATCAATGGCCGTTGCTTTGACTTTCAGCGTTTCCAAAAGCTGATCCAACTCTTTGGCTTCGTCGTTTGTCTGCCAGCCTGTTCCTGAATGCTTTACTACATGCTCCTTTACAAGGTCGGCTTCAGGTTTGAATACGTCCGGAATATTTAATTCAAGTTGTTTGCGCAGTGTTGATGCAGCCTCACCAACAAACTGAACAGACTGCCTTACAAAAACAGGGGGAAAGAAAACCTTATAATTTTCGAATAACGTTTTGAATTGCATCCAGTATGCAACCTCCGCACCACCTCCTATAAAAGCAATATTAGGTAATATAGTTTCCTGGAACAGGCCGCGCAATATCACATTTGGGCTAAATCTTTCGGGGTGCTGGTTTAGTTCATCAGTAAGTTCTTGCTGTGTCCATCGTTTATCGTGTCCCACAACAATCCATTCATCATTAAGTCGTTCTATTCTTTCTCGCAGGTTGTCGGTAAGATAAAAAAGATTAATAGGGCGGGGGCGTGCCTGCACCTTATAGTGGGCTGACAATTGTTCAATTTGTTTTGTAACAATATCGAAAGCACTCCTGTGCAGCAGTTCATCCTGCATTACCGGTATGAATGCCTTCTTTAGGGAGGCATCATCAGGGTTTAAAACCAACAGACCATACTTTCCGAATAGTTCATGCACCAGATATTGGGTAGCTTCCGCAATTGTATTGTGTTTCAGGTAAGCTGTTGTGATTAGGGTTTGCAGGTCGTCGCAATTTTTACCGGGAGGTCCGAATAATTTGAAAAGCTCATTCAGTAATGGTTTTAGCCCCTTGGTTTTCATGCGCCCTACAGCGCCTGATTGCCCATCCCCAGTCCACGTAAATTTATTGCCACGGAACCTGAATGTCCCAAGTTCATCCAGGTCATTATCCTCACTGCCCATGTAATAAACCGGTACAAAATGCTTGTCGGGATGTTGCTTGCTCAATACTTCTGCAAGTTTTATTGCATGCAGTATTTTATAAACGAAATAAAGGTATCCGGTAAGTAGGTTGGGCTGGTGGGCAGTGCAAACAGTAAATGTATTTTCGCTTAGTAGTGTTTGGATGTTTTTATCTGTTTCCTGTTTTTGTGGTAAATGTTCGTATTGTTGTGTAAGAACTTTTACCAGTGTTTTACGATCTATCGGGTAGTTAGTGCGACCTGCTATTGCCTGTGTTATGCCCTCATTGTTTGGCGCATAATTATAAAGAGGCCTTATGTGTGGGTGTTCTTCAATATAGTCAGTCACGAGTTGTGAGAAAAAACCCGTTTCACGATATGGTATATGTGTAAACTTGTAAGCCAGGATGCCCGTTTTATGAGACGAAGTTAACAGCCAATATTGATAATTACGTTATTTTCAGGTGCTTATATTATTCAATGCCCGTGCTTCTGCACTCACTTTTTGCTTATAATACAGCCTTATCTTGGAATACTTTAAAAAGGTAGCATAAACAGAGAGCCTGCATATTGTGTAACCGTAGAAGCCATCCAGGAAACCCAACTGAAAGATGTATTCATTGATGAAATGCCACTTGGGTGAAAAGAATATCTTGAAGAGGGTAGCGGTTTTGCCATTCTCCACCGATTCCCGCGCTGCCAGCTCGCTGTATTTTTCTATTTTTTTCAAGTGCTCGTTTATCGTACGAAAGCTATAGTGAAGTATATCTCCTTTCAATGTACCGCCTTGTTCTTTATCATCATCCAACCGCCAGTATTCATGCACCTTTGGTTCTTCCCATTTGCCCTTGGTGCGGTCATAAAGTCGTGTTTGCTTATCAGGATACCAGCCACAGTACTTTATCCATTTGCCGCAATAGTTGGTGAGGCGCGACATTTCATAAACCGAAAAAATTGGATCTCTTTTTACTTCAAGAATGCTCCGCTGTAGTTCAGGCGTGAGCGTTTCATCCGCATCAAGCGACAATATCCAGTCGTTCGATGCTTGCTGCGTTGCAAAATTCTTTTGCTGACCGTAACCGATGAAGGGATGCTGTATCACCTTTGCATTGTAGCTGCTGGCAATAGCTGCGGTATTATCTGTTGAAAAGCTGTCTACTACTATAATTTCGTCTGCAATATCTTTCACTGAATCAAGGCATCGTGCGAGATTTCTTTCCTCATTGAAGGTGATAATAACGATGCTTAAGCGAATCATTTATAGTGTAAAGCGTTGATTTTTTTTAGATCGGCGGCAAATTTAAACAGAGGGAATCATTTTAACTATTTTTTGTGGAAAATTTGTCCCCAAAATGGGGTTTGTGTAATTTTTTCCCCGTATCTTTACATAGTTCACTTTAGATCATTAATCTATTAAAAACTTAGCATAGAATGGCTTGTGTGCAAAAGAATAGTGTGTGTGCTTTCGTAATAGGTCTCTTAATTTGTACGCAGGGCGTTGCAGAAAAAGTTAGTGCCAAGGGCGCTAAAGAGGAAAAGATTAACAATTCTTCCACTACTACAAAATCAGAAGATGCGGCTCCGCCCACTGAGTTCCAGTGGATGGAGCATAAAAAATTGTCGTGGGACGATTTTAAAGGCCCTGTAAGGGCTAGTGACGATGAGTCTGCTGCAGCAACCCATTGCGGCATGGGCTTCAGGATTAATGGTGTTACAGCTGCAGGCAAGCCCGATGTAACCGTATATAATACGTTCTATGCTAAAAAATCGTGGGTACGCTCTGATGCCAAAATAGCTTCTATACTGGACCACGAGCAGGGCCACTTTGACTTGTGTGAATTGTATACGCGCAAATTAAGGACACGTATCAATGATCTTGGTAATGTGCCTAACCTGAAACAAGCGCTGATGGCCATTTTCACTGAGGTGAACAATGAGTACGAAATATGCCAGCAGCGATATGAGGACGAGACCACCCACGGTATCAATATTCCTGCCCAAAGAAAGTGGATGGACAATATCAATAAAGAGCTGAGCTTATAATTTCCTGAGTATTTAAGAAAGTAATTTTTGCCTTAGAAGAAATTCCAACTGCTCATTAGAGACAGTGAGTTTTGTATTCATTTCTTTTTCGTCAATGCGTTGTTTGTAAACGTCATAAGCACGTGTAATGGTCATATCCAATTCTTCTTCATTCCAGGGCTTGGTAAGGTAGTGGAATACTTTTCCTTTGTTGATAGCATCAATAACTGCGTTCATATCTGCATAGCCGGTAAGCAAAATTCGTATCGGGTCTGGATATTCGCCAAGTATAGATTCGAGGAATTCTACACCTGTCATTTGCGGCATACGCTGATCTGTAATTATAATATGAACTTCGTTATTCTTTAAAATGCTAATAGCTTCTTCCCCGCTAATAGCTGTCAGCACATTATACTTAATGCGAAAAACTGCTTTGAATGAGACCAGGTTATTCAGCTCATCATCCACGTAAAGTATACAGATCTTGTTGGCCATAGAGAATAGATGCAAGTTAAAAAAATTATTAAAGAAAAGTAATCAGCTTTTAAATAGTAATAATATGCAATTATAAAAAAAATTGATAATCATATGATTGTTGTCAATTTCGTTAACAAGCTATTGAAATAATATGATTTATTAGTAGTTTTGCGCCACTCAAACACTCACCAATGAATGCCAACTATTCTGCCTTATTAGTAAAAAATGCAGAGTTAAAGAATTCATATAAACCGGAATTCTTCAGATTAAATAACTCAACAGATAGAGATCAGTTTAATAAGCTTTTAGAATTATCTAACATTTTTTTATTTGACGAAATTCGTGACCAGCTCAAGGAACTGATCAAAAGCCGTAATCCTAAGATCAAACTTAAGCAGGAAGATTATCCTCCTTTAATAGAAAAACATCTTAATAGTTGCCCCATTACTGATTACGGGGTTTGGGTATACTACCCCTGGTCTGCTCGTTTAGTGCATATGCTGGATGAGCAGGAATTTATTGAACTGCGTACTGCCGCTAACCGTAATAAGATCACTATAAAAGAACGCGATATACTTGCTACCAAGAAAGTGGGTGTTATTGGGTTGTCGGTTGGGCAGTCGGTATCCGTTACATTAGCTATGGAGCGTGGCTGCGGCGAATTGAGATTAGCAGATTTTGATACGCTTGAGCTCAATAACTTAAACAGGATACGAACAGGAGTGCATAACCTTGGTTTATTTAAAGCATATTCTGTAGCGCGGGAAATAGCAGAGATAGACCCATTCTTTAAAGTGATATGCTATACAGACGGTATAACAGATGACAACATCAATGATTTCTTTACGAAGGACGGTAATCTGGATGTTGTAATTGATGAATGTGACGGGATCCATGTAAAAATACAGTGCCGCAAGAAAGCTAAAGAACTGCAGATACCTGTATTGATGGAGGCCAGCGATAAGGGTACGCTTGATGTGGAGCGCTATGACCTGGAGCCAGACAGGCCGATACTGCATGGCTGGTTAGACCATCTTAAGCTTGATATGGAGTTCCTGAGAGGTTTGAAAACAGCTGAAGAGAAGCTGCCGTATATGTTGCCAATGCTTGGCCTGGAGACCTTGTCTACAAGGCTTAAAGCATCGATAGTGGAGATAGAGAATACATTAACTACCTGGCCACAACTGGCGTCTGCGGTTACGCTTGGCGGTGCAATTACTGCCGATACATGCAGGAGGTTGTTCCTCGATCAGTTCACTGCTTCAGGCAGGTACTTTATTGACCTCGACAGATTAGTGCCGGATACCAGGCCACGTAAGGAGTTTGAAGTTGCTACGCCGCCGCCGCCACTTACTTCGGTTGAAATGGGGCAAATGGTGAATGATGCTTTGGGTAAGTTACCTGCTTCTCAATTATCGTTAAAGAGTGAAGTTATTACGGAACTTGTAAATGCCGCTATCAGTGCGCCGACAGCAGGGAATAACCAACCATGGAAATGGCATTATAAGAATGGTTACCTGTTTTTGTTCCATGAGAGAAACCGGTCATTTTCTTTCGGTGATTTCGAGGATATGGCTTCTTTTATAGGGTTGGGTGCAGCTATTGAAAACCTTGAATTAAAGGCAGCACAGAAAGGCGTTGGTACCAAAGTACACTCATTCCCGTTGCAGGGAAACAGGAAAATGGTTGCGGCAATACAATTTGCTAACCAGGTATCGCAGGTGTTGTATCAGCCACAAACGCTTGTACAATATATTGGAGCGCGTTGTACCAACCGGACAATAGCTGAAAGGGTAGTGATAGATGAGAAGATATTTGACAAACTGAAAGATGCTGTTGCATCAGTGACCGGGGCAGAATTGCTAATAAAAACAAGTGAAAGTGACCTTGCAGAACTCAGAGATATAATGGGAGCTTCAGACAGATTACGCTTGCTGCATCCTGATGGCCACTATGAATTTTACAACAAAGAACTAAGATGGAATGCTGAGCAGAGCAGGGTAACAGCAGATGGTATTGATATAGCGACAGTGGATATCACTCCTGTGGAAGAGGTAGGCATAAAAATGGTGAGGGACCCCGAAGTTGCACAATTGCTCGTTGACTGGAATGCCGGGGAGGCTCTGAAAAAAATGACCTTCAAGGCAATTGACGGATCTTCGGCTGTTGGGCTTGTAACGATGCCGAATTTTTCAGCAGCAAATTTTCTTGAGGGTGGAAGGGCAATGGAGCGGTTATGGCTGACAGCTACCGAGAATAATGTATCTATTCAGCCAATGTTTGCAGCTATCCTTCACTTTGCCAGGCTGAAGCATGGAGATGGGGTTGGGATGCCGGATTTTATGAAAACAGAGTTTACCCATCTCTATACACGTTTCGAAAATATTTTCCCTGATGTGCGTAGTAAGGCTCACGTATTTTTATTCAGATTATCTATTTCTGGCATACCGCAGGTAAGGTCGTATAGGATACCTGTTGAAAAAGCACTTACAATTGAATAAATTTTAAATCATTTATAAAAACAAAATCACGATAAAAAAACAATACTTTTTTTTTCTTTAATTGTAATGTTTTGCATTTTAATATGACAATTGTATTTTAATTTATACTATATATTTGTTCTGTCTTTTAGAATTGTTATTTTGCAAGTAAAAATATTTCCTGAAATATATTTCTTCAAAAAAATAAGATAATAAACTAATAAAACACCATGTATAGTAGATATTCTTTTATAAAGGTCACCGATAAATGACAATAGCGTAAGAATCGTGTAATTTATTAAGTAGCGTAACGAAAATGCTCAGATTAAAATTTAAAGCTTTTCATCCTATAAAAGATATAGAACTTTCTGAACGCTATCTGGCAGGGCACAAGAAGGTATTAGAAGATTATGGCATAACAAACATTACTTCCAATAACAGGGTATGGCTGGATATGGAATGTGTGTACGCGATAGTTGCGGAAAACGAGGAAGGTGAATTAGTGGGAGGGATACGGGTGCAAATGGCTGATGGGGTACATCCTTTGCCTGTAGAGAAAGCGATAGGCCATATGGATGCAAGGATACACGATGTCGTGAATAAATATGCTGATCATGGGGTTGGCGAACTTTGTGCCCTGTGGAACGCAAAATCAGTAGCGGGATATGGTATCAGTGTGTTGCTCACAATGGCCGGTATATCTATAACAAACCAGGTGGGGTGCAGTACGCTGATGGGTATCTGTGGCGATTATACGCTGGAAATGTTTAAAAATGTAGGTTTTGTTGTAGACAAAACCTTGGGCATTGATGGTGAGTTTTATTATCCGAAGGAAGATTTTATAGCGAGGGTGTTGGGTATATTGAATTCCAAAACACTTGATACTGCAAGGCCGGACTATAAAGAAAGAATGATAAACCTCAGAGATAACCCTAATCAACATTTTGCAGAGACCGGTCCCAAAGGGCTTGTGGAGATAGATTACAACCTGCTTATTGCTAATTAATAGTCATAAATGCAAAGAATATCCAGTTTTCTTTATCTGCTCCTGTTCGCCTTTAGTGTTATGCAGGCTAATGCTCAGCCTGCTTCAACAGTGGCGTTGCAAAGCACAGACGAGGTAAAGCAGATTCTTTCAGGTATAGAAGTTCTTGAGGATACACATCGTACACTTACCATTGGCGACATATCAAAAAGTGGTCAATTCAAAGTACTGGATAACGTAACACCAAATCTGAACGTTACAACGTCGGCCTATTGGGTAAGATTAAAGATCAGGAATGAAACACAGTTGCCGCAACTGATATTGAAGCTTGCTAATTCAGGATTGGATAGTGTTACTTTTTATGAGCCTCTTGATGACGGAAAATTCAGAACAGTTACTACAGGGCAGTCCTATCCTTTTTCACACCGTGAGTACCTGAGCTCCGAATTCCTGTTCTATGTTCATGTACCACCCAATACGGAAGAACAGGTGTACCTGCGCGTGAGCAGCAGCGAATCATTGATCCTGCCTTTATCCATAGGGCCGGAGACCAAAATGCTGGATGCCGACAAATACAAGGATATTTTCTGGGGCATGTACATTGGGCTTATGCTGGCCATGCTGCTGTATAATTGCTTTGTGTACATAACCACTAAGGATAACAGCTACCTGTATTATATCGCTTACGTGGTAATGGTAATACTCACTCAAACTACGTTATCGGGTTATGCTTTCCAGTTCCTATGGCCGAATAATGCGATGATCGCGAAATATAGTGCGTTCATTACACCTGTACTGGTAGGTATTGCAGGAATAGAGTTCATGCGGCATTTCCTGAAAACGAAAACATTCGTGCCTAAAGCAGATAAGGTATTCTTCCTGTTCATGGCGATGTATATTACTGCTGCAGTACTTTGCTTTTCCGGTAATTACAGTGCAGGGCAAAACGCTATTGATATGACAGCGGGGCCTGTTTCAATTTACATGCTGGTGCTTGCGGCCATCATCATTCGTAAAGGCTATCGGCCTGCAGTTTTCTTTTTTATATCATGGATAGTTTTCCTTGTGGGGGTTTTCGTATTTGTGTTCAAGAATTTCAATATTCTGCCGTACAACAATTTTACGGTGAACATGATGCCTGTAGGCTCAGCTATGGAAGTGCTGTTGCTGTCTTTCGCACTTGCTGACAGGATCAATACCCTTAAAAAAGAAAAAGAAATATCGCAGGCGCAAACGGTAGAGGCATTGCAGGAAAATGAGCGCATTATCCGTGAGCAGAACGTGATACTGGAAGCTAAAGTAACAGAGCGTACACAGGAGTTGAAAATTGCGAATGAAGACTTGAACAAGGCTATGGTGGAATTGAAAGAAGCAGAAAGTCAACTTGTGGAATCAGAGAAAATGGCTTCGCTAGGCCAGTTAACAGCCGGTATAGCACATGAGATAAACAATCCCATCAACTTCGTTTCGTCGAATGTAATGCCGCTGAACAGGGATGTGAAGATGCTGATAGATGTTGTGGAGACCATGGAAAAAATAATGCTTGATGAAAAGCCAGTCGCTGAAAAGAAGAAACAGGTTGCAGCATACAAGGAGGACATTGATTACGACTATTTAAAAATTGAAATAGACCAATTATTGCATGGTATAGGCGAGGGGGCATCGAGAACAGCAGAAATAGTGAAGGGGCTGAGGGTATTCTCCCGTCTCGACGAAGATGATTTGAAGAGAACAGATATTAATGAGGGAATAGAGTCGACACTGGTTATTGCAAATAATCTTGTAGGCGCGCATATTAAGATCGATAAGAAATATTCGAACCTACCCGTTGTAGAGTGTTATCCCGGGAAACTGAACCAGGTCTTTCTAAATATTATATCAAATGCTATATACGCAATAAAGAAGAAATTTGGCGAAAATAATGGCGGCGTGCTGATCATCTCAACTTCGAGCGATGAGCATAGCGTATTCATTAAATTTGCTGATAACGGGATAGGAATGGATGAAAACACCAAAAAAAGGCTTTTTGAACCATTCTTTACAACAAAAGATGTAGGCGAGGGGACAGGGTTGGGTATGTCGATAGCTTACAATACCATTGTAAAGCATAATGGCCAGATAAATGTGACATCGGAAGTTGGGGTTGGGACAGAATTTACGCTTATATTACCTTTAATACAAAAATAACACACCATTGAGCACCGGCGAAAAAATAAAAGTCTTATACATAGACGATGAACAAAATAACCTGAACGGGTTTAAGGCTACATTCAGGTTCGATTATACCATATACCTTGCCGTAAATGTTCAGCAAGCTTATGAGCAGTTGAATGCTCACCCGGATATAAGTGTGATACTGAGCGACCAGCGCATGCCTGATAAAACTGGCGCACAGTTTTTTGAAGAGATGAGGGAACAGCATCCGCAGCCGGTGCGTATGCTTATTACCGGTTATGCAGACATTGAGTCGGTCATTGATGCGGTGAATAAAGGCCATATCTTCAGGTATATCAAGAAGCCATGGACAGATACGGATATCAGGTCGGCGATAGAAGAAGGTTATAAATTTTACCTGACCAATTCGATGCTGGTTGCAAAAAACCAGGAGCTGCAGTCGGCGTATGATGAACTGGGCAAATTTGCATACAGTGTGACCCATGATCTGCGTGGGCCCCTGTTGAGTGTTATAGGCGCATTGGACCTTGCCAAAACGATGGATAGCATCGATGAGTTGAGAGAGATATTCGATATGATGGATGCTGCAGTGAGGAAGCTGGATGAATTCGTAAAGAATACCCATGAGTATTACAACCTGAAAAGGGGCAAACTGGTATTTGAGGAGCTTGACTTTAACAGTATTATCAACGATATGGCTGCGATGTTCAAGATCGCCGGTAAGATGGACAATATTCGTTTTTCATACATGGTAAATCAAAAAGAGGCCTTCATCTCAGACGGTATTACGATAAAAATTATCCTGAACAACCTGCTGTCAAATGCGTTTAAATTTCAAAGAAAAAATGAGGCTGATAAATTTGTTGAGCTGAATGTGGACGTGACAGGGGATAATGCTGTAATAGCTGTAAGGGATAATGGTATTGGAATACATGAAAGCCATATAAGTAACATTTTTTCGATGTTCTACAGGGCAACATCAGAAGAACCGGGGTCGGGTTTCGGGCTCTACAATGTGAAAGACGCACTGAATAAATTAAATGGAAGGATAGAAGTAGCATCGGTTATCAACGAAGGCACAACATTCAAAGTAACAATTCCGGGACGGGCAAATGGCACAAACTAAACAACACTTTATCGTAATAGACGATAGTAAGCTGGACTGCTTTATAGCGGAAAAGATAATCAGGAACACTGGTAAAAGCGAATCGATAAGGTCCTTTCAAGTGGCAAAAGATGCCCTTGAATATATTCAGAACACAAAGCCGGATGAGAACGCACATACTGTAATACTCGTAGATATCCAGATGCCGGTTATGAATGGTTTTGAATTTGTTGAGGAGTTTGAGAAATTGCCTTTGCATATCACCAGTCACTATACTATTTATATTATTTCGTCTTCTATCAATGATAATGACCTGAACAGGGTGCATAATTATCCTTCGGTGAAACAATTCCTCAATAAGCCAATTAATAGTAATAACCTTGCAATACTCCTTCAATCATGACACTTGTAGAATGCCCGAGAGATGCAATGCAAGGATGGGCACATTTCATTCCTACTCCTGAGAAAATAAACTATCTCAATGCCTTATTAAAAGTTGGGTTTGATGTGCTGGATTTTGGCTCGTTCGTTTCAGCAAAAGCTATACCGCAGCTTGCAGACACAAAGGAGGTGATACGGGGATTGGATATGAGCGGAACAAAAACCAAACTACTCGCTATCATTGCCAATACTCGTGGTGCCGAAGATGCAGTGCAGTATGATGAGATCACCTATCTCGGTTTCCCATTTTCTATATCAGAGACTTTCCAGCTAAGGAATACGAATAAGACCATCGCACAATCGCTGGTGCAGGTTGAAGAAATACAAAACTTGTGTGTAAGCAAAAGGAAAGAACTGGTTATCTATATATCAATGGGTTTCGGAAACCCATATGCTGACCCCTATAATGCGGATGTGGCGATCAACTGGGTAGGTAAGCTTGCTGGCTTGGGTGTAAAAACAATTGCTATGGCAGACACCGTTGGGGTGGCGCAACCTGATAATATCAGCTACATATTCAACCATTTGATCCCGGAGTTTAAAGACATAAATATTGGTGCGCACTTTCATTCGGCGCCAGATAAGTGGGAAGAAAAAATGGATGCTGCTTATAAGGCTGGCTGCCTGAGGTATGACAGTGCTTTAAAGGGTATTGGCGGTTGCCCAATGGCAGAAGACAAGCTGGTGGGGAATATGGCAACAGAAAATATCATTTCATGGTGCAGGCAGCATGATATTCAATTGAATATTAACCAGGAAGCATTCAGCGAAGCCTGGGAGATGGCAGGTCATATATTTGCCCATTAGTTTCATTGATTACGGTTTTCAGCTTTTAATACTACTTTTACACCCCCGATTTCCTATAGGGGTGCCAAATATTTCATATATGTCTACACACAATGAAGTAAAGCGTGTTACTACCCACACGCTTCAGTGGATGAAGCAGCATGGAGAGAAGATCAGTATGCTTACAGCATACGATTTTTCTATGGCGAGGATATTTGACGATGCCGGTATCGATGTGCTGCTTGTTGGCGATTCGGCCTCAAATGTAATGGCAGGGCATGAAACTACATTGCCGATAACACTGGATCAAATGATCTATCACTCACAAAGCGTGATACGGGCCTGCCAGCGTTGCCTGGTGATTGTTGACCTGCCTTTTGGTTCTTACCAGGGCAATAGCAAGGAAGCCCTTAACTCTTCCATACGCATAATGAAAGAAGCAGGGGCGCATGGCATTAAGCTGGAGGGTGGGGAAGAAGTATGTGAATCGATAAAGCGTATTGTAGGCGCAGGTGTGCCTGTAATGGGGCATCTCGGCTTAACGCCGCAATCTATCTATAAATTCGGTACTTATGCGGTAAGGGCAACAGAAGAAGAGGAGGCGGAGATATTGCTGCACAATGCACGGCAACTGCAGAATGCAGGATGTTTTTCCCTGGTGCTCGAAAAGATCCCTGCATCTCTTGGCGCTGCAGTGGCTGCACAGCTAAAGATACCAGTTATCGGCATAGGTGCCGGGATGCATGTGGATGGCCAGGTACTGGTGATGCATGATATGCTGGGCATTACAAAGAATTTCTCGCCGCGCTTCTTGCGCCGATACCTGAATTTGTATGACGAGATATCTACCGCTACCAAGGAGTATATAAAGGATATTAAGGATAAAGATTTCCCGAACGAGAGCGAACAGTATTAAGATGGTAAACAAAGCTGCCTGGGAAAACCTTGTTAACGAATTCAATTCTAAAGGCGTAACGCTTGTAGCAGTCTCCAAAACCAAGCCGGCAAGTGATATACAGGATCTGTATGATCTGGGGCAGCGGGATTTTGGTGAGAACTATGTGCAGGAACTGGCAGAAAAACAACAATCTTTGCCATCGGATGTACGCTGGCATTTTATAGGGCATCTGCAAAGCAATAAGGTTAAATACATTGCATCTTTCGTACACCTTATACATACTGTTGACAGTTTTAAACTGCTGGTTGAAATAAATAAACAAGCGGTAAAGAGCGGACGTGTAATTGATGTGCTGTTACAATTGCATATAGCGGATGAGGAAACGAAATTCGGGATGAATGAGAAAGAAATTTTCGAGTTCATGGATTACTATGAAGCACAAAAAGGTGATTTGCAAAATGTGCGTATTTGCGGGTTGATGGGTATGGCTACGAATACCGGTAATGTGCAGCAAGTTCGCGAAGAATTCTTCCGTATCAATAATTTTTTTAAGCACCTTGCTGATACCTCATTTGTTGGTAAACCCTATTTTTCCATCTGCTCAATAGGGATGAGCTCAGACTACAAAATAGCTATTGAGGAAGGTGGCAATATGGTGCGCATAGGCAGCATGCTGTTTGGGAGCCGTTAATTCTTTTTCCATAGAACGGCTGATCCACCGATGAAAAATGTGTCCCTGTGATAATAGGGCAGCAGAAGCTCGATCTTTTGGTCTGAGTTCAGGTAATAGTAGTCGTACGTTGTATCTTTCTTACCAGTTGCGCCGAACTCCTTTAATGTATCAAAACGGCCTTTATAGTACTGGTTGATGTTATACAGCATAGTGGGCTCAAAAGTCCACGATACTGACAATTTTATTTTACCATCCATATTTTGTGATTGCGCTGCAATTCTTTCCAAAACTACCAGGTCATCAGTATTGAACCACCAATGCCGTGTACTGTGCAATGTTATCTTTGAAAGGAAGTTGTAAGCAGCTAAAGTGAGTATGCATAAGAACAACCCGCCACATAATTTTGGAAAGGACCTGCCCACCGCATATAGTGTATACAAAAATAATAATGCAAAGAGGGCAATAAAAAACAATGCAGTACGGTCGGTCAGGTAGTTTATATTCAATAAAGCATGCTGCACTATTAGCGAGGCAGCAGGGATAAATAACAACAGGAACAGAGCAAGGCCATATTTAGTGCTAAGGTTTGCTCCGTTGGACTTTTTCTTTTTAATGTATTTGAACAGCCAGTATGCTCCGCATAGACATGCAATAACTATTACTGCCCATGATATGAGGGTAGTAATACTATCGGTATTAGGCATCATCAGCCCCTCGCTTACGAGTGACCGTACAGTATCGTCTACAAATCCATTGCTGCCAAGGAAACTTTGTTCTCCGTTGTTATAAATATTTTTCAACGGTTCGTATATAAGCATTGCAAATAAAGCTGTAACAATTGTAAACGTTACGGTCTCTCTGGTAATTTTAGATGGTTGTTCCCTGAAAAAAAAGATATTGACCAGGAACATAGTGCCTGCAAGTGAAACATAATAATTAAGGTAGCTGAAGTTGCTGTAAACCGCCAGTCCGGCGGCAACGAATGAAATAGCCAGCCGGAGAATTTTTTTGTCTTTTAAGTAGCGTATAAAGTAATAAATACTCACTATCATAAACATCAGCGCCAGGCCGTACCCCCTGCTCAGGCCCCAGAACTCAAACAGAAAAGGGCTTAAAATATTTAAGAAAACAAATGCCCCAAGCCGCCACCACCGGTCGTTAAACAATAACCCAAGGAGCAGCCATGAAAACAACAGGAAAAAGACAAGGGCAAGAAGGCTGTCGAGCCGCATGCAAAAAGTATTGTAGTCAATATGTTCTACAAAGAATTTCCTGAGCATGGAATGAAGAACATGATTGTTGGCATGTCCCCAGCCATTCATCATCAACTGCCAGTAGCTTTCGGTGGGATCGTAACAAGGTTCGTCAAAAGTAATTGGCACCCGTAGTATACGGATGATATTAACGAGCACCAATGTTACAGAAACAATAAGCGCGAACATTAGATGTACGCGCTTATTGAGAAAAGCTATTATTTCCGCCATAGAGCATTATTGGTCCATTCCTGCTGTTTTACCGTGCGGGACCTTCTCCGAGAGATACCTGCCTATCTGGAATATTACATAATTCAGGCGTTCTATAGTTTCAAAATAGGGTAAGCCTATCCTGAGAATATGCAACATAGAGCCCGATATCATGTGGTTCTTGATACACTTGGTATGCACCTGCTGATCATTTAAATACCTGTATAAGGGGTATGGGTCAAAATCAGTAAAGGCAATCGCAACCAGCGGGCATGCTTCATCATTGTTCAGGAATACATGTTCTATTCCATTGCTGGCAAAAACATTATGCAGTTTTTCCTGGAAATGCTTCCTGAGGTAAGATGAGCGGCCAATAATGGTCGACTGCCCCGTTTGTTTGAAAAGTTTTAATGCCTCTTCTATAGCAGGATACATCTGGAAATCCTGTCCGCCGGGAATACTGAGCGGAGTAGTATCAGGAGTATAGCCAAGCCCGTGCCCGCTCCAGAAGATACCTTCTACCCAATCAGCAAAACTGTCTTTTACCCACATAAGGCCACCACCGTGTGGGCCGAAAAGCCATTTATGAGTACTGCCCACTACTACATCGGCTGTGCCAAATGGTACATCATATAATCCTAATGATTGTGCAGCATCCAGTATTATCTTACAGTATGGCGTTGTTTGCCTTACTATTTTAAACCATTGTTCAACAGGGGCAAGGTTGCCAGTGTCGTAAAATACATGTGAGAAGAAAGCAAGGTGTGGCTTTATTTCATGCAGTTTGCTTGCCATCTCTGCAGGATCTGCAAGGACATCATCTTCCATGTAATGAACTTCAAATTCAGGGAGGTGATGGAAGCAACCTATACCGCCTTCATGTTCATGCGTGGTAGTGAATATCCTGTATGGGGGAGCCCCGACGGTATGCAGTTTCCTGAGCATGGCAAGCGCCAGCAGGTTTATCGATTGTGATGTACTGTGCGTTACCGTCAATTGGTAGCCGTTAGAAGGCCATAATTCAGCGCACAGTTTATTGATCTCCCCGTGGCTCCTCCGGCCATGCTCGTAGCTGCCCAATGGGAAGCCCTCCATATTCTTTGATGAATGCTGGTTGTAGCGTATGCGCTTTACAGCCATTGAGGTGGTGCCGAGTGTCCCGGGGTTCAGGTTGATACGGTCTGAATAAAAATGGGTCTCTCTGAAATAATCCCAGTAGTTGTCATCATCTATCATTACTGTTTCAAACTGGGAAGACTGTTTTTTGACTTTTGATATGTCATCGGCCCATTTGATACTGGGGACGAACAGGCTTTCAGAAATGTTATACTTGAACCGCTGAATTATCGACAGCATTTCCTTGGTTACCGCAGAGAAAGGTGAATGCAGCGTTTCATGTCCACTGTAATCTGTTTCTATACCATACACCGGCTTTGTATCTACCTGCTCCTGGCGGGGATCGTGAGTGCGTATAACGTTCACGTCATAGCCCATTTCTTTTGCGATATCCTTAATGGTCGCTGCCAGTTCGTTTATGGAGAAGTTAGTTTCGGTAACATGGTTCACCACTTTATGTGTCCCCGTTTCAGGAATATCATTAATGAACGTAACCATTGAATTCACAGAATCCTTCAGCGCCATCAGGCCTGTCCTTTGGTTGCCCTTCCCATATACCGTCAGCGGGTGTCCAAATACAACCTGTGTGAGGAAACGGTTTACCACAGTTCCGAAAATGTGGTCGTAATCGCAGCGTGTGTATAGTTTTTCGTTTCCATGCATTTCATCTGTAAGAAAACCAAAAATGGTGGACTGCATCACATCGGTGATGCGCAGGTTCCATACCCTGCAAGCCATTGCCACATAGTTAGTATCGTTGATCTTTGAGATGTGGTAAATATCGTCAGCTTCGCGGGGGTAGGGCATGCGTTTAGTGGCCTCAATGCCTTTGTGGCGAGGGAAGAAATATCCCTCTGCAATATCTATTCCACCCTGCGCATACTCACCAAACGATCCGAGTTTTATGATGTGCGCTTCCGGTACATACTTACGCACATACCATAGCAACCGCATATTGCCTTCTTCATTATTGTGAATAGTGAACAGCGCATCCTCAAGGCTCTTCATCGAGTATGGTGCAGAGCATTGCTGCGCCAGGTGATAGATAGTGTGCGGACGCTCCTGTTCTATCAATTCTTCCAGCCGCTCAGAGTTAACATCTAATCTTATGTAATGAAGATTTGCCTGCCCATGCACCCTGCTGAATGTTTCTATACGTTCTGCCGGTTTTGCAATCGGTATAAGCGTTTGAAAGCCAAAACTTTTAACAATATTCCTCCGCCACTCGTTATCAGCAATTACAACCCTGGTATCGGGGTAAAGAACGGCAACTTTCATTGCCAGCGGCCAGCCATAATATCCATCTCCTCCAAGAATCAGTATCGTTTTCTTCATCGTATTTTAATGGTTAGTGAAATATTTTATTTATAATGTAAAGTATACGAAGATAAGAAGAATTACAGCAAAAACCACTTTTATTATTGGCTTTCTTATAACTCTTACTGCAAGATTATTAGGTGTTTATACATCTATTATTTATGATCGCGTTGCAGGCTTCTGAAACCCAGCGCGGCGATGATGCTCACCCCACCTACAACCCACCAAAGTGTGCGGAAATTGGTATGTTCAACTATCTGTGTGCCGCAGAAAGGCCCTAATACCTGGGCGGCAGACCATGCAACCGTATAAAGCCCCGCGTATTGGCCCCGGTTATCATTATTTGTGCGGCTTACCCAGTAGGTATTCATAAAAGGCATGGCGAGCATTTCGCCGACGGTCATTATAAAGGTGGAGACTATTGCCAGCATATAGGATCCCGGCAGCAGATTGAATATGACGAATGATACCCCTGTGAGCAACGTGCCGATAGTTATGTAGTAAATGATATTCCGTCTTTGCTCCAGCTTAAAAACGATCGCCATTTCGAATAACGCGATCAAAAGGCCGTTCATTGCCATTACGAGTCCTATGAAGGAGGGTGAAAAATGCAACTGCTGCGAATAATAGACGGGCAGGGTAGAGAAGTTCTGGAAAAAAATGCCCCCAAACAAAACAGTCATTAATATAAAAACTATATACTTCCCATCTCTATAGGCGGAATGTGTTTGCACTTTCACTTTCTGTTTAAAATCTTTCTTAGGAGGGGTAAGGCTATTCTTTGATGGTGACAGTACTGAGCGTAGCAATAATGCTGCGCCTATATTGGTCAGGCCGTCGATCCAGAAGAGTAAGTGGTAATTCTTTGAGGCGATGATGCCACCCAGCGCACCACCCAAAGCCCATCCAAGGTTAATGGAAAGCCGGTTAACAGAAAACGAGCGGGTGCGGTTCTCTTCTTTACTATAATGCGCAACTGCCGTTGCATTTGCCGGCCGGAACATATCATTGAGCAGGGCCAAAACGAAGCCACAAAGGCATATAGACCAGTATTGCTCCATTTGCCCTAACACTATAAAGAGGATGCCCCCGATAAATAATGACGTTAACTGGATGGTGTAAAAACCAAGCCTGTCAGTAAGCCTGCCGCCCAATATGCCACCACAGATGGAGCCGGCACCCATCAAAGCCATAACGGTGCCGGCCATACCAATAGAGTAATTCTTGGATTGAGTAAGGTATAACGTCATGAACGGAACGACCATTGTGCCGCTCCGGTTAATGAGCATTACTAACGATAGCCACCAGGTCGCAGGAGATAAGCCGCTATATGCATTCTTGTATAGGTTAGTGATTTTTTTCACAATGCTGCGCAAAAATACAATTGCAAAAGTGTTTCAAAGGTTATTTAATGTGAATAGAGTTATAGACAATAGAAATAGGGTATTGCCCCATAAATAGGTTGCCGGATGTTTGTAATATGATTTTTGTGGCGTAACTTTCCAACGTGTGGTTGCTTTAGTGGTGTCTATAATGAAAATGCATAGTTGCATGCCATGGGCAGATATTTATTATTACTGTTTTTTATTGTTACCGGTTTGCAGTCGCGTGCCCAATGCCTTACGAATTCATTGATCATCAATACAGGGTATAACCCACTTACAGGAACTGCTGTAACTCCGGGTATAAATGGGGGCACACCCGTCCCTGATCCCAGGTGGATAGTAACATATGAATCTCCTGGTGTAGCAACTGCTGTTACAGCGGGAGGGTTGATATTAGTGCCACTCGGTGTTAATGCCGATGTGATAACTACGCTTGGTGGTTGGATAGGCATGCCGGTTGGTACACCGGGCGGATGGATAAGCTGCCTGAATTCAAATACGTATACTACCGATGGTACAGGCCCCACAGGTACAGTATATAGTAAGGTACTTACACGGCCATTCAGAATGTGTTCTGCTGACAGCATCACGTTGGATTTCTATATTGCTGATGATAATTATGTTCCCGCTATCGACGTTGACGGCGTCTTGACCACCTTTTCACAGCCAGCTGTTGCATCTGCGACTACATTTACAACTTTTGCCCATTTTACACAAACTTTCTATTTAACTGCAGGAATGCATTATGTCAATGTAAGGACGAATAACTACAACGAGGTGGGTGCCATTCCAAATCCTACGGGTTTATGTATTTACGGCACAGTTGCATCAGCAACAGCAACAAATTCATTGGTGTCAGAAAGTATTGCGAGTTGTGCTTCTTATACCTGTGCGCATACCTGCAGCAACTCTATCAGCCTGGTCGATTCCTTACATCCATGCAACGGCGATGTGATTACATTGCCTGCATCAGTTACCGGTACTGATTCTGTTATGAGCTATTTATGGAGCCCTGCAACAGGCTTGTCTAGCACAACAGTTTTAGCGCCCAGTCTTACTGCCGCAGCATCCTCTTACTATAATCTTACACTCCGGTCCCTTATACCCCATAATTTGGTTGCGAATGGCGAGTTCAGTGCTGGGAATACTGGGTTCAGCAGTACTTATACATATCTTGTTACCTGCTGTTCTACACCGCCTAATTATACAGTAGCCGCAGATCCGTTCGTGTTTTATGCAGGGTGGAGTTCCATAGGCGATCATACTACGGGCACAGGAAATATGCTGATCGTAGATGGCAGTACTACTCCGGGAATGACTTTTTGGTGTGAGACGGTATCGGTAACACCCGGAACAACTTATTTGTTTTCATTGTGGACAGCATCACTAGAACTGCCCCTGCCCAACAACAGGGTCCTTATAAATGGAGTGCCGATAGGTACATTTGTACCTCCTGTTACGTTAGGTGTATGGACACAGTTCCAATTTACGTGGAACAGTGGTGCAGCAACATCGGCTACGATCTGTATGGATGATCTGAACCTCTCAGGAGGTGGTAATGATTTTGCTATAGATGATATTTCGTTCAGGGAAGTATGCTTCGCAACCGATAGTGTATATGTTAACGTAACTGTACCAGACACTATCTTCACCCGCAATGACACCGCTTTGTGCATAAGTGGCGCTCCTATCAGTCTTTACTCTACTCCGGGATATGCGTCTTATTTGTGGAGTACTGGCTCTACCGCAACAAATATTGTTGCTTCTGCATCCGGCACCTACTGGGTACGCAACATTAATGGTTGTGCCCTGAAGGTTGATACTTTTAATGTTACCTACGCCCCGTTCCCAATTGTGAACCTGGGCATTGATACAGCCTTCTGCATTGGCAATACGCTTGTTTTGTCATCCACACAGCCGCCGGGATATAATTACCTGTGGAGCGATGGCAGTTCGGGCACATCCCTGACCGTTACGTCAACCGGCACTTACTGGCTGCAGGTGGATAATGGGTACTGTTATTCTGCCGATACTATCCGCGTTACCATATCCCCGTACCCTGTGGTGGACCTTGGCCCCGATACGTTCAATTGTACAGGTACTCCGATTGTGCTTCAGTCATCGGTTCCATATACATCGCCCGCTTATTTATGGAGCGAAGGCAGCAGTACTCCTTCCATAACGGCAAGCCTTCCCGGAGTGTATTCATTAACTGTAACCGTTGCCGGCTGTGCAGGTATGGATACAGTAAACGTTGCGATTATTCACGATACTTTCACATTATACAATCCTGATACTGCCATATGCAGGGCCGCAGGAAATTATGTACAGATAAGGCTTACAGCCAATCCACTTGCTACCTTCCAGTGGCTGCCCACGGCAGGTATAGCAACCCCCAATATTGCTACACCACGGATAGCGCCCGATACCTCAGACATGTACTATGTGTATATAAAA
Organism: Flavipsychrobacter sp.; assembly: GCA_021155965.1. Lineage (GTDB taxonomy): Bacteria > Bacteroidota > Bacteroidia > Chitinophagales > Chitinophagaceae > Nemorincola. The sequence goes on along the minus strand of JAJNBJ010000016.1, from coordinate 25,544 downwards.
ATTGCTGGTTGCCCTGACCTTGTTGATTCGCTTTACATTGATGTGCAACCCTTCCCTGAAGTGGATATCAATGGCTTCAAGCAGGTGTGTGAATTCGATACCCTTCATTTGCACGCTTCGGTCACACCGAAGTGGTATAAATATTACAGCTTTAACTGGAGCCCCGGCACGCTTGTGGATGATTCCACGGCATCATCAGTGCTATTCAAAGGTATAGACAGTGCGAAGCTGACCCTAACCGTTACCACACCGGCAGGTTGTTCAGGCATAGACTCTACCTTACTGGTAGTATATCCCGGCAATTTTGCCAACCTGGATACCAGTTACCATCTGTGCCCGCACCAGGAGGTTCAGTTGTCGCCAACAGGAGGGGTATCTTACCGCTGGTCGCCATCGTTATTCCTCGATGACTCCTTATCTGCTGCGCCCTGGGTACGAGCTATCGTATCGCAGGCATATACGGTTATTGCAAAAAGCCAGCATGGCTGTACGGACACATTATCAACGCATGTTATCATCCACCCTGCGGGGCATATATTCCTGGGAGATTCTGTTACCATTTTCCCCGGTGAGGCATACCAGATCAAATCGCAGACCAACTGCAGCTATTTTAGCTGGTTCCCTCCTGCTGGCCTGGATAACCCAAATGTATCCGACCCGGTAGCCACACCCGTTATCAGCACCCGGTACATAGTGAAGGCAAGGACAGAGTGGGGGTGTGAGGCTGCAGATTCTATAAATATCTACTATGACATCAGCTCTTTAATAGCAGTACCGAATGTATTCAGCCCGAGTGGTTCAGGAGTGAACAGTAAGCTTTACCTGCTGAGGCGAGGGGAGGCAACGCTGAACTACTTCCGCATCTTCAACCGGTGGGGCAATCTTGTATTCGAGACCACAGATATCAATGAGGGTTGGGACGGTACGTACAAAGGCAAGCCCCAGCCATTAGGGGTATTTGTATATGAGATAGAAGCTGCAACCAACACCGGCGGTACCTTCAGGAAGCATGGCAATGTGACCTTGTTGCAGTAGTATTATACAAAGACCTGAATATTAAGGCCGGGTTCTCAATAATTTTCAATATTTTTGTATTTTACATGCTTATGAGACCTTATTTACTGGCTATTATATCCTTATTGCTCTTCTATAACACAGATGCCCAGGTATTCAATCCCCCCGTCGGCAGTGCGGTGATTGTAACACCCGGTGTTTATAATCTTACGCCAACGCCTACTTGCAGCTACCGAAGAGGTGCCATATGGTGTACCACCACGATCGATTTCAATAACAGCTTTGTATTAACATTCGAAGCAAGTGTTGACCGTGCGAGCGGTAGTGGTGCAGATGGCTTCTGTGTTGCGTTCGGGCAAAATATTACGCCAACATCCCTTAATGCTACTGATGCGCATTTTGGCTATTATAATCCTGCAGGAGGGCCGGCGAATCCTGATTTTAACCAATCCTTTTGTGTTGAATTTGATTTTTTTGATAACTCCTTCGGCACTTATTGCAACGACATACCCGGTGTTGACCATATAGCTGTTGCGCCCAATGCAATTCCAACCATCCCTTGCCCCGGTGGGGCGCCTGTTGCTATTTCTCCCACAAGGACGAATATGAAGGACGGGTTATTTCACAGGTACAGGATCGAGTGGTGCGTTCCTACAACTACCCTGAAAGTTTTTTTTGATGATACATTGCGGACAAACAGCGTATTCGACTATCGCACTTTATATACTACGCCAGCTGCCGTTGATTGGGGCTTGGCAGGTGGTACCGGCGCGTTGTGTTCCAATCATATCTTACGGAATATTGTTTTAATACCAGGCATTTGTTCGTTGGCCGCGACATGCGATTCCATTGCACTGGTTGATTCGATACACACGTGTATTGGCGATACGGTGACGCTGCCTGCTGCTGTTTATGGTACTAACCCTATCTTGAGTTATCTCTGGTCTCCCGCTACCGGCTTATCCAGTGCAACCATATTGAATCCTTTGCTTACTGTAGCTGGCGCAGGTTGGTACAGCCTGATTGTTAGATCAATGACAAATTTGAACCTCGTGAACAACGGAGACTTTACAGCAGGTAATACAGGGTTTACAAGTTCCTACACCTACTCTCCTGGCCCTAGCGGGGTGCTGCTGGAAGGGAATTATTCTGTGTATAATGATCCGTTTGGCGTACATGGTGGTTTTACCAGTTTTGGGGACCATACCACAGGCACTGGCCAGATGCTGATACTTAATGGAGGCCCTACGCCTACTGATGTATGGTGCCAGACAGTAACGGTTGAACCCAATACCGATTATGACTTCTCTGCGTGGATAGCTAACTGCTCTTCCATAACTGTAGGGCCCGATGTCCCGATCCTGCAATTCCGCATCAATGGTGTATTGATAGGCGCACCTACACCCATAACTTCTGTTCCCGGCGTGTGGACAAATTTTGCATCTACATGGAACAGTGGCGTAAGTACAACAGCTACCATTTGTATCTATGATATGAATACAACCGCATCAGGCAACGACTTTGCGATTGATGACATCGCTTTTCGTAAAATATGCGTCGTAACGGATAGTGTTTATATTAATGTAGGGTTATCAGATACTGTATTCACCCGCGAGGATACGGCACTTTGTATTTCAGGTGCACCTATAACATTATACTCTGCTCCGGGATATGCATCTCGCAGTTGGAGTACAGGATCGGTTGCCGCAAGCATTATTGCACCTGCATCGGGCATCTACTGGGTGCGTAACATTAATAATTGCGACGTGAAGATCGATACCTTCGGTGTTACCTATGCCCCGTTCCCAATTGTGAACCTGGGCATTGATACAGCCTTCTGCGTAGGCAATACGCTTGTTTTGTCATCCACGCAGCCGCCGGGATATAACTACCTGTGGAGCGATGGCAGTTCAGGCACATCCCTGACCGTTACCTCAACAGGCACTTACTGGCTGCAGGTGGATAATGGGTACTGTTATTCTGCCGATACCATCCGCGTTACCATATCCCCGTACCCTGTAGTGGACCTTGGGCCTGACACCTTCAACTGTAACTCAACACCCATAACCCTGCAATCTTCGGTTACCTATACCTCTCCTGCCTACCTGTGGAGCACTGGCGCCACAACACCATCCATCACCACCTCCCTTTCAGGTACATACTGGCTGCAGGTTATGGTGGCAGGCTGTGCCGGCAGTGATACCATTAATGCCACCGTGATATTCGATACGTTCACCCTGTACAACCCCGATACGGCCATCTGCCGCGCTGCTGGCAACTATGTGCCCATACGGCTTACCGCTAACCCTGCAGCTACCTTCCAGTGGTTACCCACGGCAGGTATAGCAACCCCCAATATTGCTACACCACGGATAGCGCCCGATACCTCGGACATGTACTATGTGTATGTGAAAATTGCAGGCTGCCCCGATCTTGTTGACTCCCTTTACATTGATGTGCAGCCCTTCCCTGAAGTGGATATCAATGGCTTCAAGCAGGTGTGTGAGTTTGATACCCTTCATTTGCATGCATCGGTCACACCGAAGTGGTATAAATATTACAGCTTCAACTGGAGCCCCGGCACGCTTGTGGATGATTCCACGGCATCATCAGTGCTATTCAAAGGTATAGACAGTGCGAAGCTGACCCTGACCGTTACCACACCGGCAGGTTGTTCAGGCATAGACTCTACCTTTCTGGTAGTATATCCCGGCAATTTTGCCAACCTGGATACCAGCTACCATCTGTGTCCGCACCAGGAGGTTCAGCTATCGCCAGACGGTGGTGTGTCTTACCGCTGGTCGCCGTCATTATACCTGGATGATTCTTTATCGCCTGCACCATGGGTACGTGCCATTACCTCTCAGGCATACAGGGTGATAGCCACCAGCCAGCATGGCTGTACGGATACCTTGTCCACCCATGTCATCATCCACCCCGCAGGTCATATATTCCTGGGTGATTCCGTTACCATTTTCCCCGGCGAAGCATACCACATCAAGTCGCAGACCAACTGCAGCTATTTTAGCTGGTTCCCTCCTGCGGGACTGGATAACCCAAATGTATCCGACCCGGTAGCCACACCTGTTATCAGCACCCGGTACATAGTTAAGGCAAGGACAGAGTGGGGGTGTGAGGCTACAGATTCTATAAATATCTACTATGACATCAGCTCTTTAATAGCAGTACCTAATGTATTCAGCCCAAGTGGTTCAGGAGTGAACAGTAAGCTGTACATTTTGAGGAGAGGGGAGGCAACGCTGCATTACTTCCGCATCTTCAACCGGTGGGGCAATCTTGTATTCGAGACCACAGATATCAATGAGGGTTGGGATGGTACGTACAAAGGGAAGCCACAGCCATTAGGGGTATTTGTATATGAGATCGAAGCTGCGACCAACACCGGCGGTGCCTTCAGGAAGCATGGCAATGTGACCTTGTTGCGGTAAGTTATATAGCAGCTGTTTACATCCGTTTTTTTCACTGTTTTTGTTTGGGATTTTATTCTTTTCCTACTATATTTGCAGTCCAAATTTATTGTTCACGCAAAATAATTTCTATTATTATGTCGGTAAAAATTCGCCTGCAGAGACATGGGTCGAAAAAGCGCCCGTTCTATTTCATCGTAGTAGCAAACACTACAGCACCCCGCGACGGGAAGTTCATTGAGAAATTAGGTACTTACAATCCTTTGACCGTACCGGCTACTGTTCGTATAAGCCGTGAGCGCTCGTTGCATTGGCTGGATAAAGGCGCACAGCCTACCAATACCTGCCGCAGGATATTGTCGTTCAAAGGGGTATTGTTCCTGAAGCACCTGATGCGCGGTGTATCTCTTGGCCTGTTTGATGAAACAACAGCAATGGAGAAATTCGAAAAGTGGAATGGCGAGCATGAGGAACTGGTAGCCCGCCGCGAAGAGTCTCATCGTAAGCACAAAGCTGATAAACGCAATGAGACCATGAAGGAATCTGTGCGTAAGATCGAAGAAAAAAATGCTGCAAGGGCAGCCCAGATAGCTGAAGCTGAAGCTGAAGTAAATGCAGAAGATGCAGCTACTCCTGAAGCATAACCAAACGTTTAAATGCATAAAAGAAAATGTCCCGCATCGCGGGACATTTTCTTTTATGCATCAGATAGATCTCTTATTTACCGCCTCTTGCGGCACGTATTTTCTGCAAAAGGTCGTTGCCCTGTTCGGTTACAGAAGGGTCAGCAGCTATACCTGTATTCACGCTTTCAATAGCGCCAATAAAATTGCCCATGCTGGCCTGTGCCACGCCAAGTTGCAGGTATGCCTGCCCCATACTTGGGTATTCCACAGTGATATTTGTAAATACCTGTTCTGCCTTTTTGAAATCGCGGCGCTGCATAGCTATTTGCCCCGCCATAAATAATGTTTGCAAGTCGAGCGATGAGATAGCCAGCGCTTTATCAATAAATAATTGTGCAGAATCCAGGTTGCCCATCCGGGCATATGTTTCAGCAAGTTCACCCCACAGCTCCATATCTTCCGGGTATTTCGTTAATGCTTTGCTGAAGTAATTAATTGCGCTGGGGAGATCATTTTGCTGTTTTGCTGTAAAGCCCTTAAAGCCATTGCGCTCTGGGTCATTTTTCAGGATAGTACATAAAGGAACGCCATCAGCTTTTATTACATGGATAGCCATGGAGGATGGGAAATAGCCATTCTGCAACTGCTCTTTATCAAGAAAGCGGCCGTAATAGACAGCATAGTCCCAGTCCTTCTGGTTCTTTTCATAAAAACGGCTGTACATAGTGTGAAAAGGTAAAGGAGATATCTTTTCATACTCCACGAAAGGTTCAGCGCAGTTTGTAGCAATAATAGCGGTATCGTTTGCAGGCCTTTTATTCAACTCACGTTCAATTAACCATTTGTACCCTTGCTTAATGCTATTCATATAATAGTCTGTCTCGTAAATGCCATAAGCATTTTTGATGCCTCCGGCTATTTCGTTAAAATATACGTATTCATTCGGATGATTGGCAAACATGAACCTTGCTGGTAGGGCAATGAGTATAACAACTAAAGCTACAACTCCATATTGCAAAGCTTTGCTCTTTATGCTATCGTACACAAATATGTAGAATAACGTGGCAACAATGACCATTGCCGGGATTATGAATAAACTATGCCTGAGACCGTCGTATAAAGTTGAATGATTGTATACGATATAAAATACCGGGAAGACTACAACAAAAACGATAGTCCATAAAAAACTGTTCTTAAACTTGCGGGTGAGCTGCATTATAAGGGCGCTGCCGCCTATAAAGCCAAGCAATAAATAAATAGGGAGGCCGATCGAAAGCCATTTGGGTAAATAATACCACGGTATCTGCGATGAATCGATCCTGTGTCCCTCAAATATCATCTTGATCATTGCCGGATAGCTGGACATTATCTTTAAAGCCTCGAATGGATTGCTCAATGGGTCTTCAAGAGCATAAGGCCACCATATCACCATGCCTATATATGCGATCACACCTGCAACAACGAGGTGCTTTAGGCTTTTTGATAGCTTCTTGTCCTTATACAATTTCTTCTGCCAGACAACGACTGCATAAAAAAGCCCGAGGTAGGCAACCAATAACGCACCACCAATACGGATGCTTAAAGACAGGCCCACAGCCAGAGCCATATAAATAGTATGCTTCCATTTTAGCTGCTCAATATTTTTCAGCCATAAAACGATCGCATAAACAGCAAGGATATAAGTGGTAGCAAACGGAATGTCTTTCGGGTTGTTGAAGGCTTCTCCGAAGTACCGCCCAACAAAAAAAAGCAGAAACACTGATACAACAGCAGCACGCCAGCCGCCAAATTCCTTTGCTAGAAGCCCGGTTATCAGGAAACCCAAAAAACCGAATATCATCACCCAATAGTGACGAAACAAGAATTCGTCTTTTGGGTGAAAAAAACTGATCATCATCGATGCTGTGCCATCAAAGAAGCCGCCATACAAAGTCTGGGTATTTTCAAGGTATTTGCCTGTTACGGCAGTTTTGTCGCCCCCGAACGTGCTTAGATAGGCCCACACACTTTTCCCGTAATTATGCTGCGATACATCATCACCGCAGATGCCATAATCGGGGGTGTATATGATCATGACAACAAAGATCACGCACAGCAGCGACCAAAATATCTTTTTTAGCATGTCATCCGTCAGGTACCTCATTTAGTAGTATGTTTATGCGAATATACCACCCCTTCCTGAAAATCATTATTTTTACAAACCAAATTATTGAAGCTCAATGAAGAGAGAGATAACCAATACTATAAGGTACCTTATGGATAACTGGCTGCCGCCGGCAATAAGAGATAATAAATATTTTATGTACCCTGTTTTTCGCTATTGGTTCAAGGGTAAGGACATCAGTAAGATCATGAATTTTAAGAAAGATGTTTTTTACATGAGTAAAGCTGAGTATACATCATTATATGAAAACATAGAGACCCGGGCAGGCGACAGGCCGACCGATATGAACCAGGCCAGCATAGAATATATTATAGAATATGCCGATAAAACAGCAACAACATTACTTGATGTAGGAGCGGGCCGTGGTTATTTCCTCAATGTTCTTTCTGAACGGACACCTTTCAAATTGACAGGTACAGACATTTATGACAGTATTCCCGGTCTTAAGGCCGACTATGTAAAAGGATATATAGAAGAGCTGCCTTTTCCCGATAAGTCATTCGACATTGTTGTGTGTTCGCACACTGTGGAGCACATTATTGATCTCAGGGATGCGATAAACGAGTTAAAAAGAGTTGCACGGAAACAGCTCATCATTGTTACTCCATGCCAGCGGTATAATTTCTATACATTGGATCTCCACGTCAATTTCTTTCCAACAAAGGAGATGCTGAACAGGGAAATAGGTATGAAAGACTTTGAATGCACCAATGTTCAGGGCGATTGGGTGTACCTGGGTAAAGTCAGCTAGCACTTCAGCCTGGTAAGATCCAAAATATGGATGCTACCGCAACAGGTGAAGGTCTCCCTTAATGGTTTGCTTTTTGCCATTCATGATATAGTTTGCCATGTAGTAAAATGTACCGGCATCCTGCTCAACGAATTTATACCTGCCATTCCAGCCGGCGTATATATCTGTTGTATAGAACACACGCTCACCCCATCTGTTGTATATGCTCAGTGAAAAATTCGAAACATAATCAAGGTCGCCATACATTTTTGCTATGTCATTTTTCCCATCGCCATTAGGCGTAAAGGCACCCGGAAATACAAGATCACACGGCTGAAAGTTTATGGAGACGGTATCATACCGTGTTCCGCAATCATTTGTAACAGCTACCCAGTACGTACCATTCTTCGTAACTTCCAGGCTCTTATTGGTACTTCCGTCGTTCCACAGAGCTGCATCGGCAGAATTTGTAAACAGTAACGCTGTACCGCCGATACATAATACTGTATCGTTGCCAAGATCAACTATAGGCGCGGGCAGGTGGGCTACCGTTATAGAATCATATGCGCTGCAGCCATTTACCGTAATTTTTACGGTATACGTGCCGGCATAAGATGCAACTGTATAAGGGAAGCTGCTACCATTATTCCAGAAATATAATGCTCCTGTAATTGCCGGGGCATAAAGGGTAATGCTGGAATTGTTGCACATGAACGTATCCTTGCCAAGGTCAAAGGCTGGCGGTGCAATAAATGACACATTGACCGAATCGCGCCCGGTACAGCCATCCGCAGTTACCTGTAGCCAATAAGTATTTGTAGTTGTGGGGTTAATAGTACTTGCCGAACTGCCTGTGCTCCACAAATAAACAGGTGATGTATATGTATTGGCCGATTTCAGTGTAACGGGGTCGCCTGTGCATACTACGATATCATTGCCCAGGTTTACTACAGGAGGGTTCTTGACTGTTACCTGTATTGTATCATGCCCCAGGCAACTGCTGTTATTGACGGTAACCCAATAGGTGCCGGCTGTTTTTACCTTAAGAGAAGAACTGGTAGCCCCTGTGTTCCATGTGAAAGTTGATCCCGATGGTGCGCCTGGTGATAAGATCACACTATCTCCCGGACATATTGCAACATCAGGCCCTAAATTTACAGGAAGGCTGGCGCTGACATTCAAATGAAAGGTATCCACTTTTGACAGGCATGGCCCTGTTATGGTGCTTACCCAATATACACCCGCAGAACTCGCTGTAATCGAAGAGCCTGTTGCACCCGTGCTCCAGGTATGGGGGCCTGTGGCACTTGCCGTAAGGGTGACGGATGAGCCAGAGCATACGGTCGTATCCTTCCGGGACGTTGTGGGGAAAGACGAAACTACCACTACATCTTTGCAGTACACATATGGGCTGCTTGTATATCCAAAATCGCAAAACAGGCTTACAGGATAGGTGCCCGTTGAAGTGAAAGTATATGTCTGGTTGGGATTGTAATAATTAATGTAAGTAGTGGGTGTGAAATTTAGTGGCGTATATAGCCAAAGCATGTTCGTTGATGCGTCGGAGCAAACGAAACTGAATGTGTCGGAGTAGCTGACCGGCGATGCTGAGGAAAGGCGGCCAAGTGGAATTGTGCCGAGATTTGTAGCAGTAGGTACATTTGTAATACTGCCACCGAAATTGAGGCGCACGATCCTCCCGCTCTCGTTTCCAACATAAGCTACAACATTCCCATTGCAGTCATTTAATATGTTGATGGGCCGGGGTAAACTGATCAGGCCCCCGGGATTGCCAAGCGATGTTCCTGTGGGGCTATTATTCATCAGGTTTGTGCCGAAATTATATCGTGCAAGATTTCCTGAGATCAGATCGGGTATCAGCATATACCAGTTTGCACCCTGCTGGTATAAAGAGAAACTGGATGGTGTGGCTACCCCGCCCACATTTGGAATATTTGTAACAGTGGGAGGATTGGTGAGGGATGAGCCGAAATCAAATCGTGTAATATTACTACTCCTGTTTGCCAGGAATGCGATCCAGTTGCCAAGATATCTTTTAATAGTGATCTGATGGCCCCAGGCCATTGTGGGTGCTGTATAAGTAGTTATTGTGCTGGTAGGTGTATTTGACAACGAAGTGCCAAAACTTAAAACCACCATTTGCGAATAGTTTACCGCCAGGCCGTACCATAAGTTGGTTGCGCTGTCTTTTACAATATCTATCCCATCAAGCGAGCCGGCAGTCATGCCAAATGACCCCAGGTTAGTGACGGTGGGTGTATTATGGATGCTTGAGCCAAAATTTAAACGGATTATTTGTTGGGTAAAATAATTGGGGGCAAAGTAATAGTAGTTGCCGGCATCTTTATTAAGGCAGCCAATACCGGGCACACTAAGACCGGAGCCACTGGCAAATGATGAGGCTGCGGACATTGGCCGGATCACACTTACAGTATCAAATTCCCACGTATAAGTAACGGAGTTTTTTGGGGTTGTAAAACTTACCGGTGTCCCAACACAAACTGTATCCAGACTTATGATCTGGCCATAACTAAGGCCTAGCCCGGAAAAGCAGGCTAGCATAAGGAATAGGCGTTTCATTATGAGTATATTTGTTCAGAACAAATATAATAAAAAAATCGAAAATATTATCGGACGTATGAAATAAGCCTACATGTACAGCGGCCTTTTACTTTCAGCATGCAGCTTTTCAAACTCTTCAGCGTATGCTAATATCTTATCACTTGTTGGCAAAATGCCTTCGGTAACGTACCTGGTTATTTCGTCCAGGTGATCCATTAGTTCATATTTTTTCAGGGCATACGCGTTTACTTTTGGTGCGTTGCCATTGACATATATGGTGAACGGGCGTACGTTCTTTACAACGGCATTGCCCATTCCTATCATCGTGTAATGGCCGATAACTGATAACTGGTGAACACTTGCACCTATGCCAATATTTGCACCTTTCAGCAAATGCACAATGCCGCCCAGCACAACCATGGGCGTGACTACTACATTATCCTGCAGGATAGCATCGTGGGGGATATGTACACTTTGCATTAAAAAGATATTGCTGCCAAGCTTTGTTATATCCCTGTAACAGGGTTTTTGTATGGCCGTAAATTCACGGATAATATTGTTGTCACCAATTTCGATATAGCAATTGGAGCTATCGTACCTCGGGTTCCTGGTATCCTGTCCTGGAGAGCCAATTACCACATTTGGCCCTATAATATTGTTATTGCCTATCTTGGTGGGGCCCTTTATGACAACGTTTTCCAATATCTGGTTGTCATCTCCCAGTATAACGTTATCACCAATAATGCTCGATGGGTGTATCTGATTCATTGATCAATGTTTTTTTATACTCTTTTTGAATTTTCTCATTATCAATACCAGCTGCCAGGTATCATTTAGCGCCTTTTTTACAATGCCGGACGATGCGCCCTTGCTTACACCATGCAGGCGGGGCAAGTATTTTGACTGTACTTCAATAACTGTTTTCCTGAGAAAAAGGAGCTTTGCGCAGATCTCGCTTTCTACTAACGAACTCTTGAGTTGAAGGTCCAGCTTTTTAAGATCGTCAGTTTTATAAATTTTGGTCCAGTTAACATCCCGCAAGTTTATACCCAGGAATATTTTGTTGAGTTGCTTGTTGAAAAACGACAAAATATTTCGGAACAGGCTGTAAGAAGTGTTTTCTTTCCTGTAAAAGGAAACAAAATGGTCTTTAGGTACATCAGGAAATCGCAGGTATTCTGCAGGGTCAAATTGCCCGTCGCCCGGAACAACGCCTACGTTTTCATACCGCGCATTGTTAAACACAGAAAGAAGGGCTTCCCCGATCCCCTTATTCGCTTCGTGAAATATCAATTTCACTTCAGGATATTTTTTTTCCAGGTCTTTCGCTATTTCCCGCGATCCATCGGTACTGTGATCGTCAACTATAATTATTTCAAACGTATTGGTCAGTTGCTGCAAAACCGGGCGCAGTTGCTCAACCACTTTGTTCAGAGAGCCACTTTCGTTATAACAAACTACACCTATAGACCAGGTTTGCATTAAAGATCAATTAGTACGCATTAACAGACTCAATAACTTTTGTCACTTCTGCATCGGTAAGTTCTGCATACATGGGCAAGGATACACAGTGGCTTGCAAGATATTCGGCATTAGGAAAATCTCCTTCTTTATGTCCTAAATGCGCATACGCTTTTTGCAGGTGGCATGGCACAGGGTAGTGGTATGCAGCAACAATATCATGCTGCTCCAGGTGCTTTACGAATGCATCCTTATCTGCTACAGTTACCACAAACAAATGATAAATGCCCTTTGCCCATTCCGGCTGCACCTGCATTTTTACTTTCGGGTTGGTAATATTGTTTTTGTAAAGTGCTGCAATACTTTGGCGGCGTTCGTTCCATCCCTGCAGGTACTTCAGCTTCACGCTCAGCGATGCGCCTTCAAGCCCGCCCATGCGCATATTGTAGCCGATCTCGTCGTGATAGTAACGAACAACCGAGCCGTGGTTACGCAGGCTCCTGAGGTGTGTAGCATATTTCTCGTAGTTCGTAGTAACACCACCGGCCTCACCACATGCGCCCAGGTTCTTGCCGGGATAAAAGCTGAAGCAAGCCATCTCTCCGAAGCCACCTATACGCACACCCTTGTACGTAGCCCCCTGCGCCTGTGCGGCATCTTCTATCATATACAGGTTATGCTTATCCGCAATGGCTTTTACCGCATCTATATCAAACGGCTGGCCATAGAGGTGAACGCCGATAATAGCTTTGGTGTTCTTTGTTATTTTGGCCTCTATCTGCGTAGCATCAATTTCCCATGTGTCCGGGTCGCAATCCACAAATACCGGCGTAGCACCGGCATGAGAAACGCCCCATGCAGTAGCAATAAAAGTATTAGCAGGGATGATCACTTCATCTCCCTGGCCTATGCCCAGCGCCAGCATGGCTAAATGCAGTGCTGTAGTTCCGTTATTTAGGCCAATTGCATATTTGGTCCCGCAAAATGCGGCATATTCATTTTCAAATTTTTCAACAAATGGGCCGCCGGAAAAAGCTGTGTTCTCATAAACCTTTTCAAAAGCCTCGAATATTTCTGTTTTGATCTTCTGGTGCTGCTGTTTAAGGTCCAGGCAATGTATTTTAGACATAATAATCAGGAATGATTTTTTAGAATTTTATAGCTATTTCTTTTCCTTTGCTCTTTATAGATTCTTGTGCTGCTTCCAGTACTTTTACCACTTCAAGCCCCACATTCCAGTCAGATACCGGGGTTGTACCTTTTTCTATAGCACTGATAAAGTCTGCGGCCATACCCGCTAAGGCTTCCCTCTGTTCCAGTTTTGGCACATATATATCACCTACGCGGTAATCTATCAGCAGCTTGCGTTTTTCTTCATCGCTTTTTACGCTGTAGCCCGTGTCATATATTTTCACCTTTTCACTCGGCTCAACATCATCGAAAACGATCATCTTCTTTGTGCCGCCGATCAGCATCTTCCGTATTTTAACTGGCGAAGACCACGAGCAGGAAAAGTGTGCCATGTGCTGTGCATCGTAGTTCACAGTAAGGTAAGCTACATTTTCCAGTCCGTTCGGCGTGTGTGATATTCCCGTGGCGCTAACACTTACAGGCTTGCCAGGCACAAGGTAGAACAGTATGGAAATATCATGGGGGGCCAGGTCCCACAGTACGTTTATATCCGGCTGAAACAGGCCCAGATTGATACGGGTCGAGTCGAAGTATTGTATTTCGCCTATTTCGCCTGAATCTATAAGGTCTTTCATTTTGCGCACAGCGCCTGTGTAAAGGAAGGTATGGTCCACCATCAGCACAAGCCCTTTGGCTTTACTCATCGCAATGAGTTCCTCTGCCTCAGCAGAAGATTGCGTCATCGGTTTTTCGATCAGCACATGCTTTCCATGCTCCAGGGCCTTTTTTGCAAGGGGATAGTGATGCTGCACGGGAGTTGCCACTATTACTGCAGTAACCGCAGGGTCGTTCAGGGCTTCATCGTAATTAGCGGTAACACGTATGTTCGGGTATTGTTTTTTGATGATCTCCAGTCGCTCCGGCCGCATATCAACTACCCACTTCACTTCAGCGCCTGCGGTTGTAGAGAAGTTACGGACAAGGTTAGGTCCCCAGTATCCATAACCGATAATTGCAATTCCTGCCATGTTTGTATCTAAAAGTTGGCAAATTTACTAACGTTTGACCTACTTTAATAGTATTAAACTAATATTATTATATATTGCTTTTGGGTTAAATAAAAAGCCCAAACAATTGTTTGGGGCTTTTTTACAATGATAAAGAGATTGCTTTATGGGTTGGTAACAACCTGAGTTTTTACTTTTACTTCTGTTTTTGTTTGTGGTTCCGGCATAGGTTTGCTGCCGCCGTTCATATTTGCAATGGTTGGTGCAATAACCAGTGCCACAATAGACATCAATTTGATGAGGATGTTCATAGATGGGCCGGATGTATCCTTAAACGGATCACCCACTGTATCACCTGTTACAGATGCTTTGTGTGGTTCTGATTTTTTGTAGAATATCTCACCGTTTATTTCCACGCCTTTCTCGAATGATTTTTTAGCATTGTCCCATGCACCACCGGCGTTGTTCTGGAACATACCCATCAACACACCGCTTACCGTAGCACCAGCAAGGAACCCACCCAATGCCTCAGCACCAAGGCCGGGCATAAACCCAATTACAAGTGGAGATATGATAGCAATAGCTCCCGGAGCAACCATCTTTTTAATAGATGCCTGTGTAGAGATAGCCACACATTTGTCGTACTCAGGTTTGCCTGTGCCTTCCATAATGCCCGGTATCGTACGGAACTGGCGGCGAACTTCTTCCACCATGCTCATAGCTGCCTGGCCTACCGCGCGGATAGCCAAAGAAGAGAAGATGAAAGGTATCATGCCGCCTACAAACAAGCAGGCAAGAACGTTAGCTTTATAGATATCAATACCCTCGATACCTGCAACACCAACAAATGCAGCGAAAAGTGCAAGAGCGGTAAGCGCTGCAGAAGCTATCGCAAAGCCTTTACCTGTTGCAGCGGTAGTGTTACCCACAGCATCAAGTATGTCGGTACGCTCACGTACTTCTTTAGGTAACTCACTCATTTCGGCAATACCACCTGCGTTGTCAGCTATCGGGCCGAAAGCGTCTATCGCAAGCTGCATAGCAGTTGTTGCCATCATACCTGCTGCGGCAATAGCCACACCATAGAGGCCTGCACATTCGTAAGAACCCCATATACCACCTGCCAACACAATGATAGGAAGGGTAGTAGACTCCATACCGATTGCAAGGCCGCCAATGATATTGGTTGCGTGGCCTGTAGATGATTGGCGGATAATGCTCAACACAGGACGTTTGCCCATTGCTGTGTAGTATTCTGTGATCATACTCATCAGCGTACCAACAACAAGGCCTACTATGATAGCGCCAAAAACGCCATTTCTAGTAAAAGTATGTGCATCTGGCTTTAAAGTACCGTCGCTGAGAAAATCACGGGATAAATTTATATTACCGGCTGGAAGTATGTAGTTCACTAGGAAATAGCATGCAATGGCAGTAAGAACAATAGAGCCCCAGTTGCCCATGTTCAACGCTTTTTGAACGGCAGAGGTGCTGTTACCAACACTGTCAGAAATGCGAACAAATAAAGTGCCGATGATGGAAAGTACAATACCCACACCTGCTATCATCATTGGCAGCAGGATGGGGGCAAAGCCACCAAAATTATCAGGTGTTATAGACGTTGCTTCACGGCCCAGTACCATTGTTGCCAGTACAGTAGCCACATACGAACCGAAAAGGTCGGCACCCATACCGGCCACATCACCTACGTTATCGCCCACATTATCCGCAATAGTTGCAGGGTTGCGGGGGTCGTCTTCAGGTATACCTGCTTCAACTTTACCTACAAGGTCAGCACCTACGTCGGCAGCTTTTGTGTAGATACCACCGCCAACGCGTGCAAACAATGCAATGCTTTCAGCACCAAGAGAGAAGCCTGTCAGTACTTCAATCGTGCGCTCCATTTCTTCGCTGTTCACAGGGGAGTTTGGGGCAAATATCATTTTCAGGATGATGAACAAACCGCCAAGGCCCAGTACCGCAAGGCCGGCAACACCAAGGCCCATTACAGATCCGCCGCCAAATGATACATTAAGCGCCTTTGAAAGGCTTGTCCGGGCAGCCTCTGCCGTGCGCACATTTGCTTTTGTGGCAATACGCATACCTATGAAACCCGCAAGTGCGCTAAAGAACGCACCTACCACAAAAGCCCCGGCTATCATCGGGCTCGATTTTGGGTTGCTGTAACCCATCAGGGCCAGCAGCAATCCTGCTATGATCACGAAATAAGTAAGTACTTTATATTCAGCTTTCAGAAAGGCCATGGCCCCTTCAGCTATGTAGGTGGAGATTTCTTTCATCCGGGCATTTCCGGCATCCTGTTTGCTTACCCAGGCACTTTTAACGAACGTGTATAACAAAGCCAAAACGCCAAATGCCGGCACGAGGTAAAAAAGAGTCATCATGTATGTATAATGTTAAAATTTGAGTGTGCAAAGATAGTCGTTTGATCGATAAAACAATAAATGCATAACCACGTTTTTATTCTCAATATATAAGTTATGATTTACGCATAATATGAATGTGAATCCCACGTTAGAATTTTTAGCAGTCAGGTTTTGCAGGGAATATCTATATTAGCATTTCTTTCTATAAAAAATATGTTCAGGGGCTTTTGGCGAAGGCTGTTCTTTTCGATTGTCTTGTTGCTGGTTATTATCATAGCCGGCATCAATTATATGGTCAACAGCTCCACCAAAGCGCAGCTTTACTCAGATGTTGATTCTATCCCCAAAAATAAGGTTGGCCTGCTGCTGGGTACGGCCAAATACAAGGATAGATCAAGGCAGATCATCAACCCATATTACCAAAACCGCATAGATGCTGCCGTTGCGCTATATATGGCAGGGAAAATTGATTTTATCATCGTTAGCGGAGATAACAGCACCACATATTACAATGAACCGGCACTGATGAAGGAAGACCTTATAGCAAAAGGGGTTCCCGCAAATAAGATCGTTATGGATAATGCCGGTTTCCGGACGCTGGACAGCATACTTCGCTGCCGCGATATATTCGGAGAAGACCATATAACCATTATATCGCAGGAGTTTCACAATCAAAGGGCGCTGTACATTGCCAATCATAAAAATGTTACTGCTGTGGCATTTAATGCAGCAGATGGTGGTTCGTTCTGGGATACGATTACCCGGGAAAAACTTGCCCGGGTGAAGATGGTACTAGATCTGCTATTCAATAAGCAGGCAAAATATTATGGAGCGAAAATTGAGATAAAGTGATACTCGGTTACCTCACTTCCTTTCTGTACTTAATTCTTGGATTGCGGCTATTATGAAATATGCTGGCGATATGAACCAGCTTTCTTCTTGAATAAAATTCATAAACTATTGAAAAGGGGAAATTATGCACTTTAACCTGCCTGAAATTCTTGAGTGTTTTGCTATAATATTCAGGATTGGCTTTAATTTGTTCGAGCTTTTCTTCAACAGCAGCCATGAATCTATCACCTAAACCTAACTGCTTCATCTCGTACCATCCGTAAGCCTCTATATATTCATAGTGAGCCTGTTCATGGATCTTAAGACTATGCGGCATTCTTTCTTTTTGATTTAACTTTCTTTATTGCAGCCTGTTTAGTTTCTTCCCAAGTGTATGTCTTTGCGGTTCCGTTATTGAAAGATTTGCTGCGTGCTATTAGTTCTTTTTTAAAATCGTCAGTCCAGTCATTGGCTAGTGTGTTTATTTCATCCTCTACCATAGTATAGATCGCTTTTACTTTCTTATCATCGGCGGTTTTCAGGTAGTCCGCCAATTTTTGCCTCATTGCTACTGTCGTCATAACGGGTGCTTTATTACAAATATAATCTTTTTAACTCACTGGGCGGTGCCGCTTAAACTCCTTATTCCTGTCAAATAGATAACGATATGTACTCAATGTGCGGCTGCGTTTATTAGCAAGGCTTTCAGCTATGTTGATCATTTTAGGGTTGAAGTCGCCTATCCATAGCATCTCGTATTCGTCGTAGCGAGCCATAGGTGGTATCACTTTTGCGCCTTCTATAATAATGTATGAATCCACTCCCTTGCCCTGAAACTCAGGTATAATGCCAAATACCAACCCAACAAATCTGTCGCACCTACCAAACTTTTTCAGCCACAGGAAATACAGTTTCTGCAGCAGCCCGAACTTTCCGTTCAGGTGCTTGAACCATTGGTTCAGGTCGGGCAGGTTTATCCAGATAGCTATCGGTTCATCTTTGTAATATACAAACCAGCTCAGGTGCTCATCCATCACCGGCTTCATGGTATTGAACATTTTGATCACCTGCTTTTCTTCCAGCGATTTGCCGCCGCCATGCCCTGCCCATGCTTTGTTGTAAACATAAGTGAAGTCTTTTGCAAACTGTTCCAGGCGTGATTTCTTGATCATGGTAGCCCGGTAGTTCGGGTCTTCAGCTACTTTATCATGGCGCTCCCAGAACTTGGCATCCAGTTTGTCCTGCACATTCATACCAAAACAGATCTGGTTGTAGTACGTTTTAAAACCATAGTTCTCGAACAACCGAACATAGTAAGGCGGGTTGTAGTTCATGCAGTAAAGGGGAGGGGAGAAACCATCTATCTGCAGCCCCCACCATTTGTCGCGTTCGCCAAAGTTGATGGGCCCATCCATAGCTTCCATGCCACGCTCCTGCAGCCATTGTTTGCAATGGTCGAACATAAAGTTTGCAGCAGCCTGGTCGTTAACGCACTCAAAAAAACCAATGCCGCCTGTTGGTTGTTCCTCTTTGTATTGCCTGTTCACAAAAGCGGCCACCCTGCCAATGTTCTTGCCATTATCATCTTTCAGTAGCCACCTCTTGCACTCACCACGTTTAAAGAATTTATTTTTCTCAGGGTCAAAGACCTCTGCTATATCCTTATCCAGCGGACGTATCCAGTTAGGGTCATTCTTATAAATATCAACTGCTACCTGTAGAAATGCCTTCTTATCAGCCTCTGATGTTACTTCATGCATTTGCATAGCGTAAAGTTAGTTATTTGGCCAAAAGGTTGAAAATTTCAATGTACTGAAAGTTATACAATGCGTATATTTATCAATTATGAGCCTAAATGAATTACTGAAAGAGCCTTGGGTAGGTGGAGGAATAATTTTCGTTTTTGGAGTTTTTCTTGTAATTGCTGGTTTTTTAAAATTTAGGCGTTTTGGGAAAAATCAATGTACTATGCCTGCAAAAGCAAGAGTACAGAAAATTCTACCAATGGTGTATGGTGAACGTAATGACAGTGCAGGTGTAATAATCAAGTTTGCAGCTCAAGACCTTACGTGGTTTACTGTGAAGATTGACGATACGACAACTCCTTCTGTTTATAACGAAGGAGAGGATATTGATATATTATATAATAGTGATGACCCCAATGACTTCGTTGTAGTATCGAATAAGCAGGATAAAGTATATTTTATCATGATCGGCGTGGGAGGCCTGATTGCTGTTATAGGATTTTTAATTATGGCCGGGATCATTAAACTAAATAATTGAGCTACTGCCATCTTCGTTGCTACTAGTTATAGGTGTACTTAAAATAACAGATAGCGGCTTTTGCCGCTATCTGTTATAGTGTATGTTTTGTATGCATCACCACGTTCTCCTTTGGTTGCCATTGCGCCTGTTGTTGCTTTGCCGTGCGCCACTCCCCGGCACCGCATTCGGCCGTTCCACTACTTCCTTGTTTTTCGGCGGGTTTATTTTCACCTGCCCGGTCGCTGCCATAGGGTAGGGATGATTATTGATAACGTTCACTGACCGTGCTATCAGCTTCAGTATGTTCCTCCAATCCGGCATTTCTTCATTGTCACAGAAAGAGTAGGCGATTCCGCTTGCTCCGGCACGACCTGTGCGGCCTATACGGTGCACATAAGTTTCCGGCACTTCCGGTATCTCGTAATTGATAACATGGCTCAGCAGGTCCACATCAATACCCCTTGCAGCAATATCGGTAGCTATCAATGCCCTTATCTTTCCGTCTTTAAAATTACTCAATGCCCGCTGGCGTGCATTCTGGCTTTTATTGCCGTGTATAGCTTCTGCGGTGATGCTTACTTTGTGCAAGTCTTTTACCACCTTATCAGCACCATGCTTGGTGCGTGTAAATACCAGAACTCTTTTTATGGCAGGGTCCTGCAGCACGTGGTGCAATAATTGTCTTTTATCCTTCTTATCCACAAAAAATACTGACTGGTCCACGAGTTCGGCAGTAGTGGCCGGCGGTGCCACGGCTACGTGCTCCGGCTTTACCAATATGGTATTAGCCAGTTTCTGTATTTCCGGCGGCATAGTGGCGCTGAAGAACAAAGTCTGGCGTTTATGTGGCAATTGGGCTACCACACGTTTTACATCGTGTATAAAACCCATATCCAGCATACGGTCAGCTTCATCCAGCACAAAAATGCCAATATCCTTCAGGTGAATGTAACCCTGTCCCATAAGGTCCAGCAAACGCCCCGGAGTGGCAATGAGGATATCAATGCCTCTGTTTAAGGCTTGTACCTGTGATCCCTGCGGCACTCCGCCAAATATCACTGTATGCTTCAGTTTCAGGTTGCGGCCGTATGCGGCAAAGCTTTCACCTATTTGTATTGCAAGTTCGCGGGTAGGAGTGAGGACGAGCACCTTTATATGCCTGTGTGCCCGTTCTGCATGTTGGGCATGTAACAGTTGCAATATTGGTATGGCAAATGCTGCTGTTTTGCCGGTGCCTGTCTGGGCGCAGCCCAGCAGGTCGTGTTGTCTTAATACTATTGGGATAGCCTGTTCTTGTATTGGGGTAGGTTGTTTATACCCTTCTGTCTCAAGCGCCTGCAAAATGGGCGCAATGAGGTTCAACTCATTAAATGTCATTTTTAATATTTAAAATTAATTAATCCTGCTTACCGCAGGGTTGTAACTGCCTGTACCATTTCCCGATTGCTATCAGGAGGGAAAGGTGTGGTTCACAAGCCTGCCTGCGGCAGGCAGGCTGGTTAAAGAGGTTGGAAACACGCGTTAGGATGCAAAGGTACAGAATAATACATTGATGGCAAAATTTATATATTGCAGTAGCTGCTTTAATATCTTGCATTGCCACTTGTACATTAGTTAGAAAATTGTACTTTTAGGGCATATTTTCATAGTTAGATCATAATTAAATAATTCGTATGAAATACCTTGCTTCGCTGCTTTTAATTAGTGTAGTTGCTTTTGCATCATGCAGGAAATCTTATAAATGTACTTGTGCTACAACCAGGAGTACAGGTGTTACCACATCTGTATATAATTTTGATAAATCAACAGAGCGGGAAGCGGTCAACAAATGCAATCTTTACGAGCAGCAGCAGAATAATGCGCTTACCAATGCCTCTACAAGCTGCGGCCTGTAAGTTCGTAGCTTTGCGTAAATAACAGGGACTTATTGATTCCTTTCAAATAGCTGCATATTGCATGTGCGGGCGAGTGATATTGCCAATGCTTTTCCTGCATCGCTGAACGGCCAGTAAAATAATGACCTGATTGGGTGAGAACGCTGAATGTTATTTATCGCATCAAGCGCCACTTGCTTTGCCAGGCCCTTATGCTGAAATTCAGGCAACACAGACGCAGAGCATAAATAGATGGCATCGTAAGTGTCTCCCAGTTTTGTTCTTTCCAGCAATTGTTTTTCCGAAATTTTCCCTGACAGGAATCGTTCCATCACGATCTGCGTGGTCGGGATCATTAATATCCACACAATGGGCCCATCCTCATTTGATAATTCCGAAAGGGTTGCAGGGTGAATGGCAAAAAGCTTCTTTTGTTCTTCTGGGGTTACACTTATTTGGTCGGGGTCATTGCGTGTGTCAAAAAAATCAGTCACCAACTCCATCATCCGTGCATAATTATCTGGCATAATTCATCATGATGTTGAACGGTGATGGTTATTCATTCTCCCAGTCGTAAACGTCTTTTTCTTTACCTTTTATTTTAGGGCTGCGTGTCAACAGGTTGAAGATCGCTACAATAATGATCGAACCTGCAATAGATTTCAGCACAGCATCAAAATGGGGAATTCCTGTATTGGTATGAATAAAGCTGAAAAACATCTGTCCCAGCCAGCCGCCTAATATGCCAATACCTACAGTCGTGAAAAATCCATAGCCCCTGCCCGGTACAACGAACTCAGCGATATAGCCACCGATCGCACCAACTACAATGGCCACGAACAAATCGGTCTTCATAAATTCCGGTAGTGAATACAATAGCAGGTCTGTCATGACTGTAAGTTTATATAAAATTAATGAGCTTATCTAAATCATTCAAGTTCACTGCAGCCTTATTTATGCACATATTGTGCATTGTACGCCACAAAATTGATGAACAGCAGTTCTTAAAGCAATGTTAATGAGCCGTATGCTGATTGCCGCAAACACCTTTAAAATTAGCCTATTTGGGCTATTTTTTAAAGTTAGGTGAATGTTAATTTCAACCATTCTTTTACAAGGCTGTATATAAACCTGATTATAGTGGTACGGTTTGTTATCAATATGTTTTTTTAGAAGCTACAACAAGCTTATTATAACCGGTTTCGATCGTAAAAAGAGTTTGAATGTAGTAAAAAACGGAATAGGATCAATTTAGTAATGTATGCCATTGAAGACTTTTTTAGGAGCGATTTTAGACGGAGGAGAACAAAAAATGAAAGGTGAGGCCAACTTTGACAAAAGGACCTTTGATGATGAAGTTCTTTCCTGGGCAAAGTATTTTGACAGTTGTCATGATACTCTTTGTCATGTAGTTCCAACAACCTTTATCATTGATTACAAAAAATCTGAAATTGTATATATGAGCTCCTCAATTGAAAATTTGTTAGGAGTTGATAGAACAGGGCTGTTGGGAAGAGGTGGGGTTGTCAAATTTGTAGACTTGGTCAATCCTAATGATTTTAAAGTGTATAATGAGCAGATTTTCCCGAAGCAGATGACGTACCTCCAAACGGTACCGCACGAAGAAGCGGCGGATATTGTGTTCTCTAATACACTGCGTATACGGCAAAACAACGGGCATTATAAAACCTTACTTATTAGGAAGTGCTTTATTATCCGCAAAGAAGACGGGTACCCATTATTTGAATTTGGCACGCTCACCGATACGTCTGCCCTTAAAAAAGAACTGTCTATTAACCACACTATAGAGCGGTTCAGGAGAGGGGCAGAATACCCTTTGTACATGAAAGTTGTATCAGAGGATTATTTCCCTGAGATGGATGCCAACCTGCTTACAGCCCGTGAAAAAGAAATATTGAACAACCTGTCGCTGGGTATCAAGAGAAAGGATGTGGGCAAGAAATTATTCATCAGCGACAATACAGTTGCCAATCACATAAAAACAATACTGCGTAAAACCAACTCAAAAAATATAAGGGAGGCTATAGCTATTTGTAAAATGAACGGTATAATATAAAAGCGATGAATAACTTTAATAATGTATTCCTCTGTATTAAGAAGCATTGCCATGAAAAAGGGATGATGCACGGCACAGATATATTTGAAAAACTTTCCGAAGACACCAAAATCCCTGTATCCAAAATAGAGTTTATTTTAACTACGCTCCAAAACCTTGAGCTGATCAAATTCTCTCTCGAAGAACATTATATTAAATTAACTCCTTTCGGAAAGAAACAGGAACGGCTGTTTACCGATTCCTGATGCTGATAATTCTTGTATCAGACATTTTGAAAATATATAGGTGGCAAAAAATAATAGGAAAGCCCCTTTAGGGGTTTGGGGTTTATAGCTATTTTTGCGCCTATATGCAAGCAACACTGAACGAACAGGAAGTAGTACGTCGCGAGAAACTGGCTGAGTTACTGGAAATGGGGATAAACCCATACCCGGCCCCGTTATTTGAAGTAAGCCATTATGCTAAAAATATAAAAGAGCAGTACACCGAAGAAACTAAGGAGCAATTCAGATCGGTGACCCTTGCAGGGCGCATCATGAGTGTCCGCGATATGGGCAAAGCGAATTTTGCCGTGCTGCAGGACAGCACAGGCAGGATACAACTATACGTGAAGCGTGATGAAATTTGCCCCGGCGAGGATAAATCAATGTATGATGTTGTTTGGAAAAAACTGCTGGATATAGGGGATATCATTGGAATAAAGGGTTATGCCTTCATTACCAAAACAGGTGAAACATCCGTGCACGTAGAGGAATTTACGGTGCTCTCCAAGTCGCTGCACCCCATGCCTGTAACCAAGGAAAAAGATGGTGAAGTGTTTGATGCCGTTACAGACCTTGAGTTCAAATACCGCCAGCGCTATGCAGACCTGATAGTGAACCCCGGTGTGAAGGATACCTTCATCCGTATCACCAAAATGAAGAATGCTATCCGCAACTTTCTCAATGAGCGTGGTGCACTGGAAGTGGATACGCCCGTGTTGCAAAGCATACCCGGGGGCGCAACCGCAAGGCCATTCGTTACGCATCATAATGCCCTGGATATGCCTTTGTACCTCCGTATCGCTAATGAACTGTACCTGAAACGCCTGATTGTAGGCGGTTTCGACTGGGTATACGAATTCAGCCGCGATTTCCGCAATGAGGGTATGGACCGTACGCACAACCCTGAATTCACAATTCTTGAATTCTATGTGGCTTACAAAGATTATCTGTGGATGATGGAAACGACGGAGCAAATGCTGGAACAAACGGCAATTGCTACAAATGGTACTACCACAACCAATGTGGATGGGGTAGAAGTGGACTTTAAAGCACCGTACAAACGTGTGAGTATATACGACGCCATAATGGAACACACCGGCCATGATATAAGTGGTATGGACGAGGCAGGCCTTCGTGATGTGTGTAAACAATTAAGGATAGATGTTGATCCTTCAATGGGTAAGGGTAAACTGGTGGATGAGATCTTCGGCGGCAAATGCGAGAAGCATTATGTACAGCCCACGTTTATTATAGATTACCCTGTAGAGATGAGCCCGCTTACTAAAAAGCACCGTAGCAAAGAAGGCCTTGTGGAACGTTTTGAGCTGATCGTGAACGGGAAAGAAATTGCCAATGCATACAGCGAGTTGAACGACCCCATTGAGCAGCGCGAACGTTTCGAAGACCAGGTGAAACTGATGGAGCGTGGCGATGATGAAGCCATGTTCATAGACTATGATTTCCTGCGTGCGTTGGAATACGGTATGCCGCCCACAGCGGGCATAGGTGTGGGGATTGAGCGTTTGGCTATGTTACTTACCGGCCAGGTATCTATACAGGATGTGTTGTTCTTCCCGCAAATGAGGCCGGAGAAATAAAGGTTAAAATGTCATGGTGAGAATCAATTTGGTTGCACCACAATCATAAAGAAAATGACAAGTTAGACGGATATTTGAAAAAAAATAGCCTAAGGCAGCATAGCA
>JAJNBJ010000015.1 GCA_021155965.1 Flavipsychrobacter sp. | reverse complement strand
TCCTCATTGAGCATTGTAATGGGTGTTTTAAGTGTGGTAACTCAAAATTACTCATATATCAATGCTCTTTTTTATTCTACTACATAGCAACTTGGGTTAATTATATTGATCGGAATGATTGCTTTCAATGCCTCAGCCCAGGACAACAACATTCCGCCTGAAAGTAAAGCAAAGAAAAAAGACCGTGTAAGGTTAGACCGCGGTCCCGCTATCTATATCACTACAAGTACCGGCATTAACAACAATACCGGTATGGTTGGCTTTAATTTTGAGCTTCCTGTGAACGAGCGGGTCACCATAGATGCAGGGCCGGGCTTTGGCACGTGGCACTATAAAGTATATGCCGGCGCCAAATACTACCTGAAAGCTGCACAGCGTGGTTTTGCTTTTGGCGCAGGGTTCACGTATGCCAAAGGTGAACATCGCATGCGGCATCTCGAGACATCCATATACGGAAACACTACTGAGTCTATATACCGGCAAAACCCCCGTACCAATGTCCTGTTTGCCGCTTATAAATATTGGACGCTTGGCAAGCAATACAACAGGCTCTATGCGCAGTTTGGATGGTCGGTGCCCTTGAGTGGCGGCGATAAAATAACACAGATCTCAGGCCCTCGCATGAGCGATAATTCCATACGCAGCCGTGGCTCAACGGCACCCGGCGGCCCAATCCTGGCTATCGGCGTTTCATTTGGCGTGCATTGATTCTGAAAAGGGTTGACCCGAATAGCATCGTCACTCATCCTACGTTCCGGGTGTTCCGCAGGGCATCCGGAACTACAAGTAAATATCCACCGGCTGAGCCGGTGGCTTTGGCAGACCGCCAAAGGCGGTATTCATAGCAATTAAGCGTTTAGTAGTGTGACGTATTCGAAAGTAAATGTTAACACAAGCATCCATTTAGCTATCGAATATGTACTGGCGAAGCCTTCACACATAACCACCGCCACAGGCGGTGGTTTTAGGGGAATAATAAAAGAAAAAAGACCGCCCTGCAAAAGGACGGCCTTTATTTCATCAGCCAATTTCTTAGGCTTTCTTTTCGGTTTTTGCAGCAGCTTTTTTGGTTGCACGTGCGGGACGTGATTTCCCAAAGCTCCCTGATGTAATTTTTCCGCGTTTTGTGCGTTTATCGCCTCTTCCCATAATTTGGTTTGTTTAGCCCACAAATATAAAAAAAAGCAGGGACTTTCACCCCTGCTTTCCTGTTTCTTTTGCAGAAAAAAACTACTTCTTACCAGAGCTGATTTTTTGTGCAAACTCCTTACCTGCTTTGAACTTAGGCACTTTACGCGCTTTGATCTTAATAACCGCGCCTGTCTGAGGGTTACGGCCATTACGGGCAGCACGCTCAGATACTGAGAAAGTACCAAAGCCTACCAGCGTAACACGATCACCTTTTTTCAGCGTAGCCACAACAGCATTAGTAAATGAATCCAATGCGTCGTTAGCTTGTACTTTAGTAACGCCTGCATCTTTTGCGATTTTGTCAATCAATTCTGCTTTGTTCATACTTTTTTTGTTTTTACTGTTAAGGAATTTTTTTGAGGATAGAACAAATATACTCACCTTTAGCACACTTCCAAATACTCTCAAAAATTATTTTTCCCATTAAAACCCTTGCCTGAAGCACGTTTCCACAAGTTATTCACATTTAGGGCGAAAATCTGACTAGGGCTATATCTTCAAAACCCGCATCCCGTGCGGATGCTATGAGATTGGCAGGAAATTTGCTATATAGCCGCACTGCCAAGAACCTTGCAAATCGCGGGTTTCAGATAACCTCCATCACACTACGGAAGGCAACAAACTTACCCCCAAAGAGGTTACGCCCTTTTTCTCGCATATTTTCTGCATGCTCAGCAATATACCGGTGATACTGTTCAACCGTATCACAAAAGTATTGCGCAGAATAAGTTATGCCATCAGCCTCATCCTGCTCCAGCAGCCTGCTGAGCCTGCAATCCGTGAACAGCCCTGTATTCAGCAGTTCTGCCATGTGTTCTGTTTTCATCCAGCGCACCCACGCATCTGCAACTTCATTATCCACCTTTATCGTTACATTGTATATGATCATACGGGAAATTTCAATTCACAATAATACTTTTCAACCTATAAACTTTTCAACCCGTCAACCTATAAACCTATCAACCCAGCAGCTACCATTTTTTTTCAATAGTATCCATAATACCTACATAGCTTACGTAACGTTCTTCGGATATTTTTTTATCGGTTACAGCCTGCTTCACCGCACAGCCGGGTTCATTCACATGCAGGCAGTTATTGAATTTACATTCGTTCAGCAGAGCCCTCATTTCAGGAAAATAATGAGATAACTCCTCCTTTTCCATATCTATCAGCCCGAATTCTTTTACCCCCGGTGTATCTATTATTTTTCCGCCTCCCGGCAGGTCGAACATTTCTGCAAATGTAGTGGTATGCTGTCCTTTGCCGCTCCAGTCCGACACTTCTTTTGTTTTCAGGTCAATACCGGGAATGAACTGGTTGATCAATGTGCTCTTCCCCACCCCTGAATGCCCGCTGAAGAGTGTTACTTTATCTTTTATTCTCGCTTCAAGCGCATTTAATGTTCGTGCATCTTTTGCCATCACCGGGTACACCTCATAGCCTGCGCCACCGTATATTTCCTGCCAGCGCTCCAGCACTTTGGTATGCTTAGCTTTCAACAGGTCTGTTTTATTCACTACGAGTATGGCAGGTATATGATAAGCTTCTGCTGTTATCAGGAATCGGTCTATAAATCCCATTGAAGTACGGGGATCAGCTACTGAAGCAACCAATAGTGCTAAGTCTAAATTGGCTGCAATAACGTGCTTCTGGTTCTTGTTATGAGGGGATACCCTGATGATGTAATTGTGACGTTGGGTGATATCGGAAATAATACCAGTTTTTATCGCATCATCCTCAGGTTCGAATACTACAACGTCACCTACGGCAACCGGGTTGGTAGATGAGATATCTTCGTCTATCTTAAGCTTGCCCTTTATCCGTGCATCCCAGAAATTGCCCTCAGTATCTTTAACAGAATACCAGCTACCGGTTGATTTATATACTACTCCCTGCATGAAACCATATTGTTCCGCAAATGTACTGGTGAAATCCGAATGGAACTATTGCCTGTAGATCATCACCCCATTAAACCCGAACATCCGGCTCATGGAGTCCATCACATGCAAGGTATCAACCGCCCGGCAGCTGACAGTGGAGATGATAAGGAAGCTTGCAGAGTCCCTGGGCGCCATTTCTACCTCGTTACCCCCTTTCCTCAGGTTGGCAAGCCTGCGCTCAGCCCTTTCCCTTGAGGGGTAATTTCCTATGATCATTTTATACGTACCAACTGCCATCGAGTCCACTTCCTGGGTAACAGACGGAGGGAAAGAAGTTGCGGTATCCTGCATCATTGCCGCAGTATCAGGCTGGTCCAATGGTATGGGCGCCATTATCACTGTATCCTTGGCAACAACAGTCTCTGCAGCATTCTTATTATGGCTGGTGTAATAATATATCCCATATATGGCGCCGCCAATAATTATCAGCAATACCACAATAAGGATCACCATGCTCCAGTTCACAGAATCGGCCTTGGTAGGTGCGGGGTAAGCTGGTTTGTGCGCCAGCCGTGCATTTTGCTCGTCAAGCTGTTTGCTGTTCTTTATAGTAGGTATACCGGCAGGCTTAAAATTGAACTTCTCGTCTGTTACAAACGTTACTTTGCCATTCTTTTCTGTGAAATAGCCAATATTGGGTATGGTAACTTCAGCTCCCTCAGATAAGAACTTACGGGTTTGCACACTGAAATCGCGAAGGGCATTAGCAGCTTTGGATATGCTTATTTGTTCATTAGAGGCAATAAAATTGGCAAGATTATCATCTATAGAGCCTCCCGGGGTCACAATAACCTCATAAGAAGGGGCTTGTAATGCTTTACCATCATAAGAGGCCGGCCGCTTTACCAGCTCCATATTGCCCAGCCCGTGAACGTAACAAAATTGATTTTTGAGTAAGTATAGCCCTATATACCGTGCGATGTCCATTTCAGAAATAATGCCTCAAATTACTTCCTTTCTTTAAAATTTCAACCTAAGGCCCCCATAAATATTTATCCCATATGCATCGTAGCCATACCAACGCTGATAATTATTATTAAAAATATTATTCAACTGCACAAAGGCAGACAGCCTCGGCACGATCTGGTATTCGGCATTGCCGCCAACATCTAATACGGGATCGAGCAGAATTGGATTATGCGTAGCAAAATCCCTTGCATAAATACCATCAAGAACAGAAAGGTAAACACTTACATTCAGCTTAGAGAACAACTTCGCCGAAAAGTCTCCCCTTATTCTCAGTGTAGGTTCGTGCCACACATACAATTGCGTACCGTTCGTGAAATTATACAACTGGGCGCTCACCCCGGCAGACCATTTGTTACCCTTTTTGTAACGCGCCGCCAACTGGAACGAAATGGCATCTACAGTATCGTAAACAATATTGAACTGCCTCCGGCCATCGCCAGCAACGCCCGAATCATTTAAGTAAGTAGGAAGTCCCTTGAAATTCCAGTAGCTGATACGCCCCGAGAAAGTGAAATGTGCTCCTGCCCTCGCCTGCATGCCCGCATAGTATTCATCGCGGCGGGTTTGCAATATTGTGTAGGTATTGATGATGTAAGTGTTTTCGGTAGTAAGCTGCTCATATGTGTTTTGACGAACACTATACTGCATGCCGGCAATAAATGTAGTTTGGCTGCCGGGAATTTTATACGACAACTTTATGTCCGGCAGTATATACTGCGCACTGTTAGTGCCAAAGGCAAAGCCAACAAGCGCGGTGCCGGTAAATTCACCCAAACGGATCCTGATACCCGGGGTAACACCTGCCAGTGTATTATCCCTGCCGGTATCCCTTGTTTCAAGATGGGCATAGTCGGCACTGGCGGTGAGCAATGCCTGGACTGCATTATCGAAGTGATATTCAAACGGCAGGCTTAGGTTCGCACTGGTCTCAGAAGTACCAAAAGCAGCATTATATATCCCTGCCTTTATACTGGGGTTATATATGAGCTTCGATTTGCTGGCAGCACCGTTCTTTACATCTATGCCCGCCCTTATGAGCATAAAGGTTTGCTGCACGCTGTCATCGGGGAAAATATACAGGGCGTGGTTATAACCATAGTAGTTATACTGGTTCCGCGCACCGGCCAGCGAAATTCGCCAATCGGTTGATTTACTATGAATGGTCCCTTCTGCCTCCAACCCGCTAAGTGAGGACTGCTGATGCTTAATATCTCCCTGCTGCGAAATATGGTGCAGGTGAATATTGGATTCGAAACCCTTGCCGTGAATACCCCCAATACCGGCATCAAAGTATAAGGTAGAGAGATTGCCACCACCGATCTTCACATAATTCTGAAACGGCAGTTTCACAGTTTCCCTGCCCAAAGCCAGCGGGCGCAACGGCATGGAGCTGTATGTATAGTAAAGCGATTGCTGCGGTACGTCATAGCTAAAAGTAGGATGCGCGGTGTCTGCCGGTGGCAGTTGCGGGATATACTCCGGCTTTGGCGCTTGCTTCACCTGCGGCTTGTACGACTGGATAACTTCTATTGTTGATCCTTTCAGCACCGTATCCCTGCCAGGTGTGGTACGCTGCGCCTGCACCGCATAAACTGCGGTGATCAATAACAATATTAATATTGGCCGTGCACTCATAATACCCATTTATTCTTCCGACAACTTGCTTTGTTTTTTCTCCAGCCTCTTCACTTCCTCCAGTTTCCTTGTCGCCTCCTGCCTCACTTCCGCTATCTTGGTGTGTTTCACAATACTTTGCAGTAAAGCCTTAGCATTAAAGTAATCTTTCTGCTTCACCAGTATATCTGCAAGCAGCAGGTACGATTTAGCCACCCAATGGTCATATCCCGGCGATTGTTTTATTGCTTTATTAGCCGCTTCTTCAGCTTCTTTCAGTTTGCCCTGGTTATAGAGTATCTCTGCTATACGGAACCTGGAGTCTGCAGCAACGTCACCGTTCTTGTTTCCGCTAAGCTTTGTGTACAGGTCAATTGCTTTATCACTGGTGCTATCGAACCGCTGAATTGACCTTGCCCTGTAATACAGCGCATCGTTGGCTGTTTCTTCAGATATTCCCGGCATGACAGCCAGCGAATCTGCATACAATGCCACTTCCTTGAACTTGCCTGAGTTGTAGCCGCTTCTGATCAACCCTATATAAGCCAGTTCCTTCACTTTGTTGTCCGTGGTATTAGCTGCCAGCTTCTGGTAATAATCAAATGCCAGGGCAAAGTTCTTTTCCTCGTAGGCTATAGTAGCCGCATGTTTGGCGCTGCTCTCGTAAAATTCGTTCCATGGTCCCGCCAGTATCACATTATAATCCACTTTGGCCTCTGCATATTTTTTTAGGCGGAAGTTACACTCACCACGGTAGTAATGCGCCTTGATCGCGAAGATACCGTTAGGGTATGTTTTTAAATAATTCGTAAAGGCATCCCGCGCACTTTCCACTTTACCATTTGCATACTGCGTTTCGGCAGCAGCATAATACGTTGAGTCAATAGAGCTGCTTTCGGCAGATGGCAGGTTATTATCTTTCAATAGCCTCGAGTATGCCTCCGGCTGGTTACTTTGTATATACAACCCTTTCAATGCCTCAAGCGCCGAGAAACGGTCCTCCGATGCCGGGTAATTGATCACTACCTGTTTATACGCCTCAATAGCCTGCGAAATATTATCAGTTTGCTGGTAAATAAAGCCTCGCTTCATCCATGCCTTAGGCGCAAAGCTTTTATCGCTGATGGAGTCCGTCAAAGCTTTTAAGTAAGTAAGAGCGTGTGTATATTTATCAGCCTCCAGGTAAGCCAGTGCTATCTCGTAACGGGCGAAGTTTGCATATGTCGAAGGCGGGCGTTTGCTGATAAGCGATTGCAGCAGGGATATCTTCTCACTCTGCTTCCCGGTAAGGCCAAGCAAAATGCTCTTTTGATACAGGGCATAGTCTGCATCCGGGCCATCATCGGCAATTATCTTGTCGTAGAGCGTAATAGCTTTAGGATAGTTCTTCTGCAGGAATACAGCATCGGCCTCCCTCACCAGGGCCACCATACCCGAGTATGTATCCCCGGTCTGCTCCTGCGCCTTATTAAAATAGTCCTGTGCATCCTGGTAATTCTGCATCTCCATCGATGCATACCCCATATTCAGGTAGGCATGCTGCACAGTTGCCTGCGGGCTGATGTAGGTGACACCTTTTTTACCACTTACCCTGCTTACAAACTGCCCTAAATAATTGATAGCCTCATTATAACGTCGCTGGTGATATTCTATCTCCCCCTTCCAGAAATAAGCTGCGTTTGCATAGTCTGTATTCACCGGGTGTTCCAGCGATTGGGAGAAGTACCTCAATGCACTTGCCTTATCGCCCTTCCTGAATTCTTCTATCGCATATCCATAATTCGCTTTCTGGTACACCAGCCAGTAATCGTCTTCCTTTCTGCCAACTTCCTGCAGGTATTTTAACGCCTCATCATAATTATTGGTCTTTATCAGCAATCCCGATATCAATGTGTTTGCTTCATCCTTATACTGGCTGGATGGGAATGTTTTGATCAATGCGCTGAGCTGCCGGAGGGCATCATCATGATAACCCATCTCATAGCTGATGCGCGCATACAATATCATTGAGGCTTCCTGCTGCCCTTTATTATAGGGCAGGTCGGCGCATAAGCCGTAAGCATTGCGGGCGCTCGCTTTGTCATTGGTCTTCAGGTAGCAATCGCCCAGCAGGTACATAGAGGTCTGCCCTAGAGAATCTGCAGAGCTGTTCAGCAACCTGAATTTTTCTATCGCTTCGCTCCACTCCCCGACTTTATAGTCGCAGTAAGCCATTTCATACAGGTCCTGCTTCCTTATCTTTTCTGTATGGTCGTAGTAAAATTTGAAGTACGGCTGGGCCTCTTTATACTTCTGCGCCTCAAACAGGCACTGGGCAGCCAATAGGTGCAATTCCTTGTCGTAAAACGATTTCTCCCTGCTCTTTATCAGGGTCAGCGCCTGTAGCAACGCTTTATCCCTGTTACCCATGAAGTAATAGATCTCGGCTATATAATACGGTACATACGCCTTGTACTCCGCTGCATCCTTCACCCGCTCAAAGCTCTGCAGTGCTTCTTTATATTTGTTCTTATTATAGGCTATCAGCCCATAATAGTAGTTGGCAGCCAGGTAGTATTTTGCCTCTTTTTGTTCTTTGATGGCAGCAAATAATACCTCCGCCTTGTTGAATTGTTTCTCGTTAAAATAACAATACGCCAGCTCAAACTTGCCGTCCACCTGTTCCTTTTCATCCAGGTTGCCCCCATTTCCCGATGACTCATACAGCGGGATTGCCTTTGACTGCTCCCCGCTACGGAAATAATATTGCGCCAAAGCAAAACCTATCCGCTGCTTATACGCCGGGTTGGCAGTGGCATTCATATGGGCAATGGCAGAATCTTTGCCTCCGGGTAAATTAGCTTTCAGGCTGGCTAATGAAAGGTAGTACTTCGCCTTGTCCACATCACCTGCATTTTCGGCATATACTTTATGGGATGACTGCTTCAGGTATTCGCGCGCGGTCTGTGCGGCAACTGAGTAATGCCCCTGCTTATACTGCTCCTCGAAAAGCAGTAAATTCCTGTTTTCAGGCAGGTCAGGACTTAAAACCTGCGCATAGTTAACTACCCCCGAAAAAATAATGACTGCTGTAAATACTCCCCGTAAAATGGGCGCCAGTTGTTGTCTGATCATTATTTAACGCTATTCATTAAAAATTCCAGGTCATGTTTAAGCTCGGGAATATCGGTAGCTGGTATATTTGTTTGTTGGTTATGCGGTTAACGTAAAAAATATTGTTCCTGTTATACACGTTCACGACAGAGAATGTAGCATCCAGGCTCGACTTCTTCGTCAATTTAAATTTCCTCTTTACCGACAGGTCCATACGGTGGTACCACGAAAGGCGGCCACCGTTTATATCATCAGCATACATCAATCCCAGGGTTCCGTTCGTCTGCAATGTATTCGTTTGTAAGCCTAACGATGCTGGGTTCACATTCTCATAGAAACCCTGTGTCTGTGTAAACGGGAATGGAGAGCGAATATTGTATCGCGCAGATACATCCCAGTTTCTCTTTTTACCTAAAGTATACGACGCTAACGCATTGGCATTGAAGCGTGTATCAAATGGCGTTGGGTACTCCTGCACCTTGCCTTTGTTATCTATGCTGGTATACCTTACATTCTGGTAGCCCATTGCACCCCACAGGTATATCCTTTGCGTCACATATTTTGCCGAAAGGTCAACACCGTTAGCCCAGCCATGCGCCGCTACAAAGTTGGGGTCTGATACCAGCTTCTTATTCCTGTTCAACTCATCCACCTGGTTAAAATATTTCACCCATGGTTCCAGGTTGAATTCCACCTTGTTCACATCAACTTCCACACCGGCAACCAAATGGTAAGCCGTCTGCAGGTTCGATTTCACCGCGTTGCCCTTTGTATCATATATCTTCTCATCCGGGCTCAGCAGGAATGCCGAGAACAGGTTCACGATATCCTGGTCCGATTTCGTGCTGATGATATTCTGGCTATAGATACCTCCGGCAGCTTTAAGGCGTACATCGTCCGTGATATTATACTTCATACCCAGCCTTGGCTCCGGCGATAACCTGTTCAGCTCAGAGTAGTATTGCAGGCGCACACCCGGCTCAAAGATGAACTTGCTGCCAAAGTTGTGCCTGTACAACAAAAACACCGATGCAATAGTACCCTGGCGGTTTAAAGTTGACGTGATACCTGCGGTATTATAATAGCTCAGTGCCGTATGCAGGCCGCACACTTCCACCCCGTATTTTATCTGGCTGTAATCAGGAAGGAAGTAAGTGAAATTAATAGCCGCTTCAAAGCCATTTATCTGGCTGGTACGCGGCACCGTATCCGTTGGCAACCCAACTTTCTGGTTAAGGCTGATGTCATACTTCGAGTAAGCGAACTTACCATCAATAAGCGCCGAAGAGCTGCCGGGAGAAACGATGAAGGTTGCACCCGCACCCTTCGCTTTCCATTCGTACTCTCCGAGGTTCTTCACCAGTATACCATTCTGTATGCTCGACTGGTCAAGTTCAGCTTTATCATTAAAGCTGAAACCGAAAACATTAAGCTTGCTTCCGTTATCACCACTGATGGTCACCTTGCCGTATATATCCGTGAATTTGTATGGCAACCCATTGCTGAACGCCGGCCCAAGGTCCCTGTACAGTGTTTTAGACGTCTCGTCAAGGATACTGTGCTTGCCGGTAATGAGGTAGGTAATGCCCGCGCCATTGTCTTTCTTCGACCTTACAATAGGCCCTTCCAGCAAAAACCTGCCCATGATAGGCGATAAGGATACAATGCCTTTTGTCTCGTTCTTATTACCATCTTTTGTATGAATGTCCACAATGGCCGAAGTGCGGTTGCCATACTGCGCACCAAAGCCTGCCGTATGCACATCTACGTTACGGATAGCTTCAGTTTCAAACACCGAAAACAAACCTATGGAGTGGAACGGGCTGTAAATTGTAACACCATCAAGGTAGATACCTGTTTGTGCCGGCGAACCACCGCGTATGTACAACTGGCCGCCCTGGTCTCCCGTAAATACTACACCGGGTATCACCTGCAGGTATTGCGCAAGATCGGGTTCACCGCCTGCGCTTGGCAGCAGCTTCATTTCACGTGGAGTGATATTTGTCACACCGGTGTTGATACGCGTCATCTTCTCTGTCTTCCTGCCCGAAACACTTACTTCTTTCAGTACCGTCTCCTTTTGGGTCAGCAATATTTTTTTGGTGACAATTGAGTTAGGCAGCAGGTTCACATCTATTGTGCTGGTATCATAGCCAAGGTTGGTGGTCATTAAGGTATAGCTGCCCGGTGCTAGGGAAATAGAGAAATAACCATTCACGTCGGTTTGCACACCGGTCTTTGCGTTCACTATCATCACATTGGTATAGATAAGCGGCTCCCCGCTTTTCTTATCATATACGAAACCTTTGATGGTACCATTATTTTGCGCTATCGCGGTAACAGAGAATAGTAATATAAGAGCAGCCAACAGGCTGTTGCCTTTCCGCATAAAAATGTATTTATATTTTTCCTTTTTTAAGTGCAACAAAGATAGCGATAACCTTAATGCACCCAAATCATATAATTTTGTGAAATTTTTTTATTTTAATATAAAAAGCCTCGTCAAAGTCGTCATTCCGAACGGAATGCAGTGCAACGAAATGCAGAGAGGAATCCCCTGAGCATTAGCAGTCCGCCGAACAGAGTTCCTTCCTCCCAATTGCGGCAGCAAACCAACATAACACCAAATATCATCCTGAGCCTCGAAGGATTGTTGAGCGTTAGGAAACAACCCCATCAAAGAACCGAACGTAATCCCCCTTGCGCGTAGGCATGTGCATTAACGAAGGGCGCGCAGGGGGATGTCCCACTCGCGATGGTTTACCACAATCTTACCAATAACAAATCAATAACCCGATTCCACCTTCTAAACATTTCCAAACAACAGGATATACATTTATTTTTATTGAGATTTTTAACCTCAATACCACCTCCATGAGATTTGAATTCGTATACGATGCCTGCATCAGCCATCATCCAAAAGATAAACAGGTAGCAGAACAAATAGCCCAAAAACTCAAAGCCGACAGTGTTAATGTATGGCTTGATGAATGGACGACCACTAAGAAAACAGAAAGGACTACGCAGTTAAACGACACACGAACATTTGTCTTATGCATTTCTGCCAATTTCACTAATGCTGATTGGAAAAAAATAGAACATGACACACTCTCCTTCCGTGATGTGATGGAACAAAAACGTCGTTTTGTTTTAATCAAAATTGATGATACTAGCAAAAATGCGCTACAGCAATTTGTTTCCTTTACATGGAATCCAAATGACAATACTGAATTATTAAAAACATGCAAACCAGAATTCAGCACACGATCGAATATTAATATATATGCAGCAAAGCCATTAATAAACAATCTGGTCCCTGTTTACAACGATATTGGCACCTACTATTTTAACCCCAATGGAAACCATGTTTTTATCGGTATGGGTGATAAAATGCAAATTAGAGAATTGGGAACAGGTGCACTTCTTCGGGAATTCACAAGCAACAAAAGTGAGTTAGGATGCATAACCGGAAATATGGATCAAAAATATGCTGTTTCATGCTCAAGTATATATTATGGAGGATTAACAAGTGTTATAAGCCTATGGGATTTGAAAACAAAAAAAATAGCTGCACTTTAGCGGGACATGCAGGTGGAACATATCATGCCATATTGAGCAAAGACAATCAGAAGATACTGTCATGTGGAGACGATGGTTCAATCAAATTGTGGACGATACGCAATAAAAAATGCATAAAAGTATTTTCAGGACACACAGCACCTGTATACTGCGTTGCCTGGAGCAACGATGAACGTTATATAATATCTGGAGGAAGTGACAACGACGTACGGTTATGGGATGCGGAAACAGGAAATTGTATGGCTGTATTGTCCGGGCATAAACAATTTATTTTGTCAGTAGTGTGGAGTTGGAATAATAATATTATTATCAGTGGCGGTTTTGATGATTCGATCCGGCTATGGGATGCCAAAACCGGTCAATGTCTGCGCGTATTGGAAGGGCATAGTAGTTATGTCGCTGCAATAGCGCTCTATGGCAAAAATTATTTTTTCTCGGCGAGTTGTGACAGAACAATAAGATTATGGGACATTAGATCCGGACTATGCGTACAAACATTTACAGGCCACGAATGCCCAATAAGAACAATAACTGTGAATAATGATAAACGTCTTCTATATTCCGGTGATGGTAATGGAAATGTACTGACATGGGACATATCAGAATTAGCTGATATAAAAAAAACAGACAGGGTAATTATTGACCAGGAACAAGTACAGTATGTTAGTGCCAAGGTGCTGCTTGCGGGCGATACCGGAGTGGGCAAAAGTGGTTTGGCGGAGCGTTTAATAAACAATCAATTTGTAAAAACGGTTTCCTCACATGCCCGCAAAGCCTATACTATGGAGAGCCAAACAGCAAAAGACCCGAATGGCTCCACACTGCATAAAGAAACCATATTATGGGATCTTGCGGGTCAACCCGCATATCGACTGGTACATCAGTTAAGCATGGGCGACGCCGCCCTTGCCTGTGTACTTTTCGATAATCGCAGCGAAACAAACCCCTTCGAAAGTCCTGCC
Organism: Flavipsychrobacter sp.; assembly: GCA_021155965.1. Taxonomy (GTDB): domain Bacteria; phylum Bacteroidota; class Bacteroidia; order Chitinophagales; family Chitinophagaceae; genus Nemorincola. Next base: position 101,481 of record JAJNBJ010000015.1, on the reverse strand, counting down.
TACTGGTCGCAGGTGCTCGACCAGTCATGCACCAATACTAAAATAAAAAAACTGCTCGTCGCTTCACGTATAGATGTTGGTGGCTTACCAGCAGGTAAAGAACGGATAGAGGCTTTTGCAAAGGATAATGGCTTCGGGCAATTTATCCCCACAAGCGCTAATACAGGCGAAGGGTGTACCGAGCTGGTGGAGGCAATCCGGAATGCAATACCATGGGACGATATCCCCAAAGTAACAACAACAAGAACACTCGCTGCAATGCGTGACTACATGGCATTGCTGAAAAGTAAACGGCCTGCGGCACAAAGCGAGAATAACTCTTATAAAGACCTGCTCACCATAGGAGAACTGCACGAGGGCTTTTCCGCTTATTTTGGCGAGAAGCTATCCACCGATGATTTTATCGCACACCTATCCAGCCTCGAGGCTTCAGATACTATCGACTTGCTGGTCTTCCATACAGTAAGCCCTAAGCCAAAACCTGCTGACAAAGTGCTGCTCGACCCTACACGGCTCGATGCTTATGCAAGTGCTATTCTGGTTGCTGCAAAAGATGAACCTGATGGTCCCGGGCATTTAGCAGAATCAAAAGTATTGGATGGCGGTTTTAAGCTTGAGCCCAAAGAGCGTGTAACAGATAAAGAGTCTGAACGGCACCTGCTATGGTATGTAATGGAAACACTCATAAGCCGCGATCTCGCTTTACGGGAGCAGATAAAAGGTATTGATTATATTGTCTTCCCCTCACAATGCACCACCGAATTAAGGTATCCCGGCGTGGCAGCATTTGGTGTTGCTTTGGGTTTTGCCGGCCCTGTAAAAAGTATTTACGCCACCCTCATTGCGCAGCTTGCCCATTACGAGGGTTTCAGCAAACGTGCATTTTTTCAGGATGCCGCAGCCTATACATCAAAAGAAGGTGGCCGCTACATCATCCGCCTCAAAGACCTTGGCCATGGAAAAGGTGAGCTGGAGATTTCTTTGAGGGCGACCCTAAGGTAACTGAAAGGCAAGGCTTTATAGAATTTGTGAATAAACACTTGGAGACCAAAAGTGTTCCGGGCAGTATCGTAAAACGCCATGCCACACATTGCAGCAATAAAAAATGCAACAAGCCTTTTGAGGATACCCTGGTAAAAAGCAGGATAGCATCAGGAAAAAAATACCTGCTTTGCCCTTATTGCGAAGAGAAGACACCGCTGGTGAATCTGCTGGTTACTCCGTCAAAGGCATCAGAGAACATTGCAGAGAAGATGACCGTAGATGCAAAAGGCGGTCGCGAGCGTATGACGGCAAAACTGGTGATAGCTGCAAAGAAAGCAGAAGGCAAATTCGATGTTTTCCTTAGCCATAACTCAAAAGATAAATCTAAAGTTGAAAAGATCGCGCAGCAATTGCTAAAAGTAGGCATACGCCCATGGCTGGACAAATGGGATATAGCACCAGGCGATACCATTTCTGATGCATTGGAGAAAGCCATAAAGACAATAGACTGTGCCATCTTGTTCTTTGGTCCAGCTGATGTTGGCAAGTGGCATATAATGGAAATAAGGGCATACATCGAGCGCTGGGCAAACTCCGAAGCAAGGATGATCCCCGTTATTCTACCGGACGTAAAAGACACCCCGGAGCTTCCGCTGTTTGTCCGTCAGACACTTTGGGTAGATATGCGTGAGTGGGAAGCAAAAAACAATGATGGCTTTTACTTCATGGTATGCGGCATACTCGGAAAATCCCCCGGCGATTCGCCCGTAAAAAAATTCGGGTTCAGGAACGTGAAAGAGTGGCAAAAGAAGTAAATTGTCAGCGCTCAAACCACACACGTTTTTTTACACCCCAAAATCCACCCAAACCCGCGCCCACAGCGCAAACTATTTTCCGTCACGGTACTGTTTTAGTACCGTCGTGGTACTGTTTCTGTACCGCCATGGTTTTTCTATTTTTTTAGTAAAATATCATTGCAGAACTTTACATACTTGCCCGCCGGAGCTATTACTGCAAAGGAGGGGTTATGCCCCCTTTTGCGGAGAGCAGCAAAAAATTTTGCGGTTAGCAACTTAATGAATTATTTAACCAAAAAGGTCAACAGTGAGGTGAAGAGGCGCTATTGATTATCAATGATAAAGTGTGCAAACAATGCGCAAATAGTGCGCAAAAATAAATACAGATATTACAATGGATCAATTACTTACATATCGCCTTGTTGTCCCAAAAAAATCGCGCAGGCAGAATACACCAAAGCAATCATATATCAAAAATCAAAAATCCTGATTACTTTAGTACCATGAAGATCTTCTCCGCACCCCAGATTCGCGCCTGCGATGCCTACACCATAAAGGCATCCAACATCCGCTCCGCAGAGCTGATGGAGCGTGCATCCCTCAAGTGCGCCGGCTGGATAAAAGATAATTACCACAAAGACAACTTGTTTGTTGTGCTGTGCGGCACCGGCAACAACGGCGGAGATGGCCTTGCCATCACCCGCATCTTGCACCAGCGTGGCTATGGCGTTAAGGCATTCCTCCTCAACTTCGGTAAAGAGCTCACCGCCGATTGCATGGCGAATTTCCAGAAGCTGCAGGCATTGGATAAAGACCTGGTAAGCGTTGTGCAGCCCGATACATTCATCACAGACATTCAGCCGCACATTATCATCATAGATGCTATACTGGGCACAGGCCTCAGCCGTCCAACGGAAGGATGGGTAGCCGCTTTCATCAACCAGATAAACCAGTTGCCCAATAAAAAGATCTCTATCGATATCCCCAGTGGCCTGCCCGCAGATATTGTACCGGACGATGATGCAGCAATAATCAAAGCAGAACATACACTCAGCTTCCAGTTCTATAAACGCACCTTCCTCCATCCCGAATCAGGAACATACACAGGTAAGTTGCACATACTGGATATCGCCCTCGATCAGACATTCATCAATGCCACGCACACCCAATACAAAACTATTGATGCTGAAGACGTGGCAGCTATTTATAAAAAGCGAAACCCATTCTCACACAAAGGCACCTACGGCAGCGTATTGATGATAGGCGGCAGCTATGGCAAGATCGGCGCTATCACGCTCAGCACAAAAGCTGCGCTCCGCGCAGGTGCAGGGTTAGTTACGGCACTATTGCCATCATGCGGATACACCGCTATCCAAACAGCAGTGCCCGAAGCCATGTGCCGCACCAGCGGAAAGAACATGCTGGAAAAAATTGAAGGCTGGGAGAAGGTAACAGCCATTGGCATAGGTCCCGGCATGGGCATAGACCCGGACACAGCAACAGCATTCGCAGAATTTATTGATGCCTGCAAAGAACCAATAGTTGTTGATGCAGATGCACTCAATCTCATGTCACGCCAGCACGACTTACTTGCGAAATTACCGAACGGCTCCATCCTCACCCCCCACCCCAAAGAATTCGCACGCCTCTTTGGCGAGAACACCAACACCATGATACAGGTTGATCATGCACGCATACAGGCAATGCGCTTCAATATCAACATTGTTTTGAAAGGGAGGCACACAGTTATTATCACACAAGAAGGCGATTGCTATTACAACATGACCGGCAATGCAGGCATGGCCACCGGAGGCAGCGGAGATGTCCTCACAGGAGTGATCACAGGGTTACTCGCGCAAGGTTATGCTCCACACGAAGCTGCTATATTGGGTGTTTACCTGCACGGCCTTGCAGGGGATATTGCTGCCAGAGAATTATCGCAGGAAGCATTGATTGCGGGAGATATTATCAATTACCTGGGCAAGGCATTCTTAACTATAAGAGATACTAGTTAGCTTTGTTCGCACTGAGTATCCACTCTTTTAAAATAGAGCAGTCTTTATACTCAGGTGCTATCCACAGGTAGTAAGTAGGCAGCATAGATTTTACCCAGTTCTGCAGTTTCAGCTGTTTCTTATGCGATAGCGCCACATCCTGTATCTTGCCGTAGTCATCTTTTAGATTTGCACGGTGTGGCTCGGTCCTCGTCCTCAGGTACACTATCCTCGCCGACCTGTCGCGCATATCTGTTACAAATATGTGCGGTGCAGAGTAGTCACCAACTTTCATGCTGTCCAGCAGCAGCACCATCTGTGCATCCAGCTTCGATATTTCCAGTTCTGTGTTGCCCGTAGAAGGGTCAGCTATCATGCCGCCTGTGCGCTTAGCCGCCTCGTCTGTCGAGAATTTTCCAACTGCCTCCGGAAACGACATTTTACCCGCTATCAATACATTTCTGATGCTATCCAAACGCTCAAGCGATAGTTTAAAATCACCAGACGTAACCTCGGGCTTTATTAATATATGGCGCACATCAGCCTCATCGCCCCTGCGCGAAACCATTTGAATAATGTGGTAGCCAAACTTCGTTTTAACTATCGGTGATATCTCATTGTTCTGCAACTTAAATGCCGCCGATAAAAACTCTGCTGCCCAGGGGCCGGTACGGGTCACCCCTTCATACAAACCACCATTGTCCCTGCTCCCGGGGTCCTGGCTGTAAACACCGGCTGCCTGTTCAAAAGTTTTTTTGCCACCAAGTATCTCCTCCTTCTTTATCCGCTCCAGTTCTGTACGCGCATAGTCATTCATTTCCTGGCTCACTATCGGGTCTATCACTATTTGCCCCACCTCTACTGCCGCCGGAAAGAATGGTAAGCTATCTGTTGGTATTTTCTTATAGAATGCCTCTGCTTCCGCCGGGGTTATTTTCACGTGCTCCAGTATCTGCCCCTGCATTTTTTCGGCAACCATCTGATCGCGTATAATGTCCCTGTTCTCTTCTTTTATCTGGTAAACAGTTTTGCCGGATGCTTGCTCCAGCTTTTCTTTCGAGCCATATAACTGCGTAAAGTAACGCAGCCTGTTGTCTAACTGCCCCTCCACATCCTCTTCAGTTACATACACACTGTCGCGCTCTGCCTGCGCTTTCAATAACTTCTGCATGATCATACCCATCAGCAACTGGCATTTCATTGTATCATCAAATGCCGGGTTTTGCTGCTTCATATTCAAAGCCTGCATTTCAAGCTCAGATTGCAGTATAATATCTTTTCCTACTATAGTTATGATCTTATCAGCACTGTGCTGGGCTATGGCTGAATAGCTGCCTAAGATCAAGGCAGCCAGGACTATCTTTTTACGAAAACCAGGTATATTAAGTCTCTTGCTAAAAATCATGCTGTGCAATGGGAATAAAAATCCGAAGGCGAAAGTAACTTATTTACTGCCTTTAAGCCAATACGTACCACATTTTAACTTTTTTGTTATTGGTATGGTAGCTAATAGCAAACGGCTTGCTAAGAAAATCATTGCATTAAAAAAATTACATTTAAATTATTTACATTGTATTATTATTTAATTTAGATAAAAAACAACGTGAATAAACCTGTTAACAATTAATTACTTAGTCATCTATTAATGGCAAAAACGCATGGAAGAATTTACATGTAAAAAATAGGCTTAACCCCTTAAAAAATGAGATCATATTCAAAGGATCACTAGCTCGTACATAAAAGAAAAATCAACAAAAAAACCTCCACTATTCCGGGGTACTACAGGTATAAGAACCAATATTCTATACCGCAACAAAGCAGTTTCACTATCACTTACACTGTCTTTCATCAACTTCCTGGATTTCAGGACTTGCTGAATGTCAGAAATCAGTACCTATACCTCCTACAAGTAATGATTCCGCTGCCGCAAATCCTGATGTCTTTTGCTTGTGCGGTTATTACCTCCAGTTACGTAGTCTTTTGCCCTTTGCTGTATCAATATATAACACATTTGAGCTATTTGGCAAAAGCCAATTTATTCTTGGACACACACTTCCCTACAGTTGAAAAAGTGCGCAGGGAATAATTTTTGTAGCATAACCATATTGCGCCACTATTCATCAAAAAAATATTATTTAACCCGAGGCCTGCAAAAAGACTTTATTATGGAATTACACTCATTTTGTAACTTTCGCAAATAATTTGCACTATGGGTAGTATTAAAAATATAGGGGTAATGACTTCAGGCGGCGACAGCCCGGGAATGAATGCTGCCATCAGGGCAATAGTGCGCACAGGCATTTATCGGGGCATGAATGTTTATGGCATACGCAGGGGTTACCAGGGTATGATAGAAGGCGATATCATCCCGATGAAAACTACCGATGTATCTAATATCATCTGCCGGGGCGGCACTATATTAAAAACCGCACGCAGCAAGGAGTTCATGACTGATGAGGGGATGGAAAAAGCATATGTGCAGTTAACCGGTAACAACATTGAAGCGCTGATACTTATTGGTGGCGATGGTACATTTCGCGGTGCAAACAAGTTCTTCGAAAAATACACTATACCGGCAGTGGGTTTACCCGGCACTATTGATAAAGACCTGGTAGGGACGGACTACACAATCGGTTTTGATACTGCCGTGAATACTGCAATGGAAGCTATTGACAAAATAAAAGATACCGCAGAAGCACATGACCGGGTTTTTGTGGTGGAGGTGATGGGGCGTGATGCAGGATACATCGCATTATACAGCGGCATTGCTTCAGGAGCGGAGGACATCCTGATACCGGAAACTATAACAGATATTGAAGATGTGCTGAACCGTATAGATGATGATGAACGCCGAAAAAAATCGGTGCATATTATTGTTGTTGCAGAAGGCGATGACTTTGGCAGCGCCGAAAAAGTACATGAGAGTATTGCACAGCGATTTCCGAATAAAGATATACGTACGTGTGTGCTTGGACATATACAACGTGGAGGGTCTCCCTCGTTTGCAGACAGGATACTTGCAAGCCGTTTAGGCTACGCCGCCGTTAATGCTATATACGAGGGAAAGACCCAGGTAATGGCAGGTATTATTAACAATGAAATTGTCTTCACTCCTTTTGCCAATGTTGTAAAAGGCGCTCCCCCTATGCACAGCGATCTGCTTAATATGATACGGGTACTTTCTGTATAAAATAATCAATCCTATTTATTTTCATTTGTTATCTCTTTATTATTGACAAGTATTGCAATTAATCATTTATATAATTTAATTTAAAGTATAAATTTTATTTTAATTTTTTGATTTTTTTTGTTGTTTCAGATGAACTCTCCTATCTTTACGCCGATTTTAGTTAGATTATTAAATAATATAACCCTACTATAAACACTTCGTTTAGAGTATTACTTATAAATTTAGTTTTTGGATTACGTGCTGTTTGGCAGGGGGAATAATAAAAAATTATATCTCCCCGATAGACCTTATTATTTTCAATGCAATAATCTTTATTGTTGTTGAAAATTTTATTTTTGCGTTTAGTTTTAAAATGTATTTTTAATTTTAAAAATGTTGGACATGCCTTTGAATAAAGCATTTATCACCATTATCTTATTTTTTACCACATTTTTATTATCCACAGACTGTTTTTCTCAAGGAAAGGATATTTCAAGGACAAGGTATGTAATCCCGTATCCTCATAAAATTGTTGCCCCTCCAGGTATGACGTATGTGCAGGGAGGCGTTACTACCATCAATTACGACCAGTCTACTACAGATACCAATAGCGCACGCAAAGTGAGCCTGACCTCTTTCTTCATGGATAAAACCGAGGTTACCAACCAGCAATACCGCCAATTTGTTAACTGGGTAGCAGATTCTATTGCAATCGTTAATTATCTGAAAGATGATAGTTACTTCATGTCTGATGAAGAAAGCAACAAAATGAACAGTGGTAGCAGCAGTTCTTCAGCTACAACAACTACGCCAATGTCTGACTCTGCGGTAAGGGTGTCTGATTCGCTGAAAATGGCTGGCATCATGACCCCGGATGCGACGGCTTCTGTACCGCAAAACGACTCTGCAAGAACCGGCAGGCGTATCAACTGGGCAAAAGTTAACCACAATAAGATCTTTAACCATAAAGACCCCGACATGGTGAGCAAGTTAGGTGCGATTATGGATGAGAACGGCAACATTAAAAAAGACGCATGTCTTTTCTCTTACAAACACCCCAAACACACTGCACAAAGCACAAAAGGCAACCAAAAACTGGCAATAGTTACTGAAACACTCAATATTTACCCTAACGAGAATGTTTGGAACCAGGACCTGACCAATGCCCAGACCGACATGTATGTGGAAAATTACTTTAGTGCGCCTCCATTTGACGATTATCCTGTGGTAGGCGTTACCTGGCAACAAGCGGTTGCATTCGCCCAATGGCGTACCAACAATGCACAGAGCTATTATAATATGCCCGACTACATGAAATACTACAAGCTCATATATACACTGCCTTCTGAAGCGCAATGGGTATATGCAGCACAGGGCTTTTATGATATGATACGCTCTAAACCGCCGGTTGAAGGCCCTGATACTATGAATATTACTTTGCCGAATTATGTTGACAGCACTGTGACCGCTAAGACAGATTCAATGGTAGATGCAATTCTCCACAAAAGCCCCGAAGACAGCGCTAAAGAGGTACAGGACCAGATTGCCGCTATAAAAGCTGATCGCGTTGCTGAATGGGAAAAAGAACATAAAAAAGCCGAAAATGGCAACCGTTACCTGATGGATTACATTAAGATGTTGAATTTCCTTCAGAATGGCTATGGCGCTAACGGCGAGGGACCGATTACAGATAGTACTCCTATACACAGAGATTACAACGGTATGCTGGCCAACTTCAAACAAGATGAAGGCGATTACTGGGAAGACGGTGTTGCGCTTACCACACCTGCCATGTCCTTCGCGCCTAATGAGTTTGGTTTATATAATATGGAAGGCAACGTTGCAGAATGGGTAATGGATGCATACAGTCCTTCAGCATTCTCTTTCGTGTCAGATATTAACCCACAGTTACTTTATGATGCAGACTCTACTGATGCCGATGTAATGAAAAGGAAAGTGGTTCGCGGCGGCTCATTCATCAGCAACGCAAAATCATTGAGCCCTTACTATCGCGACATGGAGCTTCATCATGTATCACATTGCTTCCTCGGTTTCCGGTGCGTGATGCAGGCGCCTGAACTGGTTACACCTAACAATGCAACACGTAACCGTACAAATCGCGGAAAGAAAACACCGGGCAAGTTGAGCGGCGCGAGGTTACCTGAAATTCGTTAACTTAAATTGAAAAACTGACTTTTTTATTAATAATTAAACAACCACAAAAGTTTTATCACTCACAAATCCACTAAATTGTTAAATTATGAGTAATCAAAAAAAGAAAATTGGTCTTAACACAGTCATCTCCTGGGGAGCTAGTGTGGTAATCGTAGGTCTGATGTTCAAAATCCTTCACTGGCCTTTCGGTGAATTATTTATTGCTGTCGGCCTTGCCACGGAGGCATTCCTGTTCTTTATCCTCGGTATGGCCTCAATGGTTGTAGTTGATGAGGACACAAAGGGAAGCGATGGCAGCGGTTCAGGTTTACACGACCTGTTGGCTACCTCTATTACTCCTAAAGTAATTGAAAGCCTGAGCAACGGTTTCAAACAATTTAACAACACGGTGGCTCAGGTAAACCAGGTTGCCGGTTCATTCAATGTTACCCAAAACCTGATCAAAGAGATCGAAACGGCTTCAGGTGACGTGAAAAAATTCAGGGATAACATGAACTCTGTAGGCGCTGGCTTCGACAGTTTCAACAAATCGCTGCAGGCTATTGGTAGTATGTCTAACGCATCACAGTCTATGGTAAAAGATTTTGAGACTGCCGGACAAGGTTTGAGGTCATTCTCTAAAAATGTGACTGAAATGAATGCAAGCTTTGACCAGTTCACTAAAACACTGGCATCTATCAGCCAGATGACTGCATCATCGCAAGGCATGCTGAAGGAATTTGAAGCAGCAACAAATAACATGAGGGCATATAATAATAACCTGACTGCTCTGAGCAAGGTATACGCAGCTCAACTGGACGCATTCAAGAGATAATTTATTGAAAGCTATTAGTTAACTGCCTTTTAAGGCCTTGTTCTTAAAAGGCGCATTCAGGAAACTTAAAAAAAATTAAACCGCATGGCTAGTTTAAAAGAAACGCCCCGGCAAAAGATGATGGGCATCCTGTACCTGGTACTGCTAGGACTTGCAGCTACCACCGTTACAGACCACGTTCTTGATGCCTTTAGAAATTTGACCGTAAGCTTGGAGACATCCACTAAGAATGTTCAGATAACTGTTGATAATGCTATTGCCGCTTTCGAAGCAACTAAAATGAAGAATGAGCCCGAACGCGCAAGGCCGATACATGACAAAGCTTTGCAGGTAAAAAAATACGCCGCAGAGCTGAATAGTTATATTAATGAGATAAAAGAGTTGCTTTATAAAAATGGTGGTGGTGTTGATGAAGCCAGCGGCGACGTTGCTCAGCGCGCAGACATTGATATCTGCCCACGCCTGATGATCAATCAAAAACGCGCTACAGAACTCAGGAAAAGAATAGAAGACACCCGGACTAAAATATTAACTGTTCTTCATGAAGTTGACCCTAAAGCACAAGACGTAAAAGTTGCCCTTAATGCACAAGACCCACCCAAAAGGCAGGGCATCAAGCAAAACTGGGAGGAAACCAACTTTGGCGATGGTATTCCATTGACAGCGGCTATTACAGCCCTTACCAAGATCCAGGCAGACCTTAAGAACACAGAAGCGGAGGTGATCAAAAAGATATTAGGAGAAGCAGATAAGGCCGTTATCAACCTCGACCGCTTTGAAGCTGTGGCGGTAGCTCCATCTTCTTATATCCTGGTAGGCCAGCAGTATAAAGCGGATGTATTCCTTACCGCGTCTGACTCTAAGACCAACCCTGAGATCATAGTTGGCGGCCAAAGGCTGAACATTGTGGACGGTAAAGGCATGTACACTGCAACCGCCACCTCTGAGGGCGAGAAAAAATGGTCTGGTACTATCCGTATCAAGCAAACAGACGGTACAATAAAAGAATACCAGTTAAAAGAGCAAACATACACTGTGGCTAAACCATCTGCTACCGTTTCTCCTGACAAAATGAACGTATTCTACATTGGTGTTGATAACCCCGTATCTGTATCTGCGCCTGGTTTTGCAAAAGATAAGATCCGTGTGAGCATCAGCGCAGGTTCCATCACTGGAAGCAACGGCGCTTATACTGTAAAAGTGCAGCAGCGCGGCAACGTTAAGGTTACCGTGAGTGGCGACCAGGGTGGTGGTAAAACTGCGGTATTGGGTGTATCTGAATTCAGGGTAAAGCCAATTCCCCCACCCCACGTAAAATTTGCTAATAAAGGTGGTGGCAGGATGAGTGCCGCAGCAATGAAGTCGCAGAACAGGATATTTGCCGTGCTTGAAGATTTTGATTTTGATGCGAAATTCGCTGTTAACCACTTTACAATGTTTATCGCGTTACCACGCGCAGACATCATGAAGTTTGAATCTAACAGCAATGCATTTACACCTGAAATGGTAGCAGCAATGAACAGGGTTGTGCCTGGGTCAAAAATAACATTTGACTTCGTTTTTGCTACCGGACCGGATGGAATGAAACGTTCTCTGGACCCGATAATTTTCACAGCTGAGTAAAGAATAAACCTAAGTTGCTTATGAGAAAAAACGTCATACTGGCTTTATTGTTGCTCCTTGCGTTAGGGGTCAGTTCAGTGATCGAAGCGCAAACCGCACCGAAAAAGAAAAAGAAAAAGAAAAAGAAGATAGAAACTGTTACGGTAAACCAGGACAGTATCGATGCCGTGCGCATACAGGATTCTCTTGCAGCAGCAGCAGCAGCGGCTCCGCCACCAGATACAATGAGCGCTCTTACTGCCGGCCTTGTAGCAGATACAAGCTACATGACTTATGCTGACCTTACCCTCGATACTACTCGTCCGGTTGATGGCTTCTATAAGCAACCAATACTCAGGGGCGCAAAAGCGTTCGCTTTCCCTGATGAAAATAAATTCAATGTCAAATTCTACAAGCGCCTGTGGAGACATATAGACCTGACTGATTCTGTGAACAGGATATTCTCAATGCCTGGCCAGACACTGATGAGCATTATCATGGATGCATTAAAAGCCGGCAAGATAGTAGCTTATGCCGATGAAGGCTTCACAAAAGCTATGTCATACCAAAAAGTGCTTCGTGTACTTTCTGACAGTACCATAGTTACCGACCTCGACTCACTTACCGGTGATGCGATTGGGTCTCACTCTGTATATGTTCCTTTTAACCCGGATTCAGTAACAAAACTGGAGATAAAAGAGGATATATTTGTTGATAAAGTTCGCGGCAGGCTCATAACCCGTATTATCAGCCTCTCCCCTATCAAGAAAGTGAAGTCAAGCGCAGGTGATGTGATTGGTGAGCAACACCCTTTCTATCTCTATTTTGACCAATGCAGGAATTTGCTGGCCTCAAGAGAGGTATTTGATACCCAGAGAGATATCTATGACATGAGCTATGACGACCTGTTCATATTGCGCAACTTCAAAACATTGATCGTTAAAGAGTCAAATCCTGGCGACCTGAGGATCAAGGATAAGTATCCTAATGATGAAGACCGTCAAAAACAGGAAGCAGAACGTATAGAAAGAGAATTACGTGAATACAAAAAGAATTTGTGGAAATATTAATATTGTATAATTTACATTAAATAGAACATCTATGAAAATTAGGATAGTTACAATCGTGGCGTTGTGCTTGGCAACATTAGGTAGCGTGAAAGCACAGATAAGGCTTGACCCTTATTACCCATACAGCAAATTTACTGTGGGTGCAGGAATTGGGTTCAGTACCCTTTACGGGAACCTTGACCATTCTACTTCACAGCCGGTAGGCAGGTTAAACTTAGATTATAACCTGAATGCATGGACTTACCTGGAACTGCAATTCCAGCATGGAGCCCTTTCTAATTACGAAACCAAAAACAGCTGGACCAACGGCATGAACTCTTATAACAAGTTCAGCGCGTTTGATCTTAGCCTGAAGGTTTCTATGGGCCAGTTATTCAAATATCCGAGGAACTTCTTCTCTAAAACGATATTTGGTATCTACGGTGGTGTAGGTGGTGGGTATATGTTCAACAACGTATCCAACATTACCCAGAAATTCAAAAAGAGCGATAAATTTCTTATCACCGATTACAATCCTAACAACATTAAAACACGCACATCAAACTTCTTTATACCATTCACACTGGGCTGGAACCTGCATTTAACAAGAAGGTGCATGTTCAACTTTAACTACCAGTTCAGCTATGCTTTCTCAGACTACCTGGACGGCTACAACTTCCAGCAGCCTACTGCCAATAACAAGTATAACTGCATGTTCTCAGTTATGTCATTTGGTCTCAATTTCTACGTTGGCCAGGTGGGCAGCGTAAGGGACCCATACAATGTGGACAGGGCGCAGAAACGCAAAGGAAGTAAATAACATAAAAGCTATTCTTAAAAGAAGCGCTCCAAACGGAGCGCTTCTTTTTTAATGGCAATTAACATCCTGTTATTAACTTAAATTGCAGTTGCTGGCTGGCTTCGCTATTTTGCTTATCTATTTTTGTCCAGGAAATTAATGATGAACCGTATTTTTTTATTATTGTTTCTAATTATAACCCCTACTCTGCTGCCGGCTCAGTCTTCGTTCAAAGCCGGATGGAATACCTACCAAACCGGTACGCTGACACAAGAATACGTATACACCCTTACCAACAATGATACCACAAAACTAGTACTCACAGACAGCCTCAAGATATTAGCATCACCCGACAGCCTTGTTACACTCACAGTCACCTTCCCGGTACGGGAAAAGTCTGTTTACAAAAAAATACACTTCTTTAATGACAAGAAACAGATTGCGAGAGTTGAAGAGTATAAAGATGATAACCTGCTGATAGCGCGCGACTGGAGATATGATGAGAAAAACCGCAAGATCAGCCACGTTGAAGAGAACAAAGTAAGCGGTAGCGTCTTCAGGAAAACTTACGATTATGTTACCGATAAAAAAAATGGGGATATAATTGTATCAGAGATCTCCCAGTTCAATGGCAGGACTGAATTCTATACAAAATCGTATTACGACAAGAAAGGCGTGAAGTACAAAGAAGTACGCCTGAACGATAATAACAAAGACGTAGTGCATATAGAAACGTTTTTTTATAACGATCAGGGCAAATTAAAGGAGCGGTCGGTGTATTTCCCCGAATGGAAGGTTACCAAGCGTTTTCAGGAAAAAGAAGGTAGTATCCCGCTTGCCTGTAGCAAATGCCTGCCCGTGGGTACTGCCGAAAAGATAACCATTGCCGGAAGGCTGTCGTTTATAAGGCGCCTGCTCGTACGCAACATGGCTTTCCTGAGCAACGGGGAATGTCCACAGTTTGAGTATACCTACAAAAACTTCACTACATGTGATATCATTGTGTCCACAACCAATAATCCGGCAAATAAGAAAGTGATATTCCGCTATAAGGAAAAGACCCCCAGGTAGATTTATCCCGAAAACAGCTACATTTGAATCAATTCCAGTACAGATGCCGTTTAACTTTTGCTTTACCATTCTCACTTTCATCTTGCTGGTATCCTGCAATTCAGGCCAAACCATAAAACAAGGAAAAACAGCCACTACGATCACAAGTAATGTACTCACGCTGATAGAAGACTCCACTGATACCTTCGATGCCGAATCTGCTAACAGCCAAATGTCGATTGTCTACATAGTAGTAGCTGATACTAACCAGGATTACTATTACCTGCGTTCGTTTATGTTTAGCTTGCACAATACCCTTCATACTGCAATAGATACCATGAACAGGTACTATAACACAGAAAAAAAAGAAATAGTACTATCTGAAAATGACGAAGATGAAATGTACCGTGGCACGTATTTTCCCCGCAGGTATACCTCCGAGAGCTTCAGCTTAGAATACTACAGGCAATACAGCGACTTTTCCACAGAAAAAAACATAGCGTTAGTGTATGGAATTTATGACACCGAAAGTAATGCAAATGCTGCATTGATACAACTCAAGAAATACTCAAAAAATGCATTTTCATTGCAAACAACTGTATATATGGGTTGTATGCATTAAGCTACCTTCGCCATTTCAGCAGGCACTGTATAGCGCCCGTTAATAAAGTAAGGAGACACGTCTATCTTTTGAGTACGCTCCTTTAAAAAAGCTATTATTTCCTCGTCTGACTTAAAGCGGCCACCAATGTTTACAAAATATTTAGCCAGCAGGTCATACCTGTGACGCATCAGGTAAACAAACACATGCAGGAAATGGATATGATGGAAAACAATGGCATCATTGTCAATGTACTCCTGTAAAGTCTTCTTAAAATATACCGGGTGTTCTGTCCAGTGCATGGTAGGGTCTATATGGTGACTGATGTGATAACCATCATTCCAGCACTTTACATTATACTTGGTATTGATGCAGGTAACACTGTTCTTATAGGCGTTTTCCGGGTCTGAAGCGACAATAAAAGAATGTTGTGCCCAGTTGCCCGTCATGGCAATGATACGGAAGGTAAAAAACGGCAGGATAAAGACTGCCACTGTAGCTGGCGCGTTCACAAAACACAGGGCTATACACATGGCAATGAACAAAAGTTCTCCCCTCACCGACCTGAACAATAAACGCTTACGGCGTTTACGAACAAAATAGCTGCATAAATGATAAATACCTGCGAACAGGAAGGTACCAAGGTAGATACCAAAATCCTTAATAGAATCACGCTGGAATTTCATCGTCGAGCTTTCATCATCCGGCATATTATTCTCCGGATGGTGCATGCCCACATGGTGCGTATAATAGGTCTCCGGCGACTGCCCGAAGAAGGGGCCTATTATCCATGGCAGAAAATGGTTAAAAATCTGGTATTTCTGCTTGAACCAGGCCCTGTGGCTGGTGCAGTGCATCATAAGGCCATATGGGCCTTTAAACACCACGTTATTGATATATTGGTAAGCTATAGCAGCTATCCACCAAAGCCACCCCGGCAAACCTGGCACATATAATAACGCCGCCAACGGAAGCAGCGAAAAAGTGATCTTTAAAGTAAGGTGGATAAATGGCAGGTCTCTTTCGTCACGTATCAGCGAAACAAAAAAGCGGTCAATAGCATTCTTCGGCTTTGACACACTTATCGGATCGGTAATTTCCGGTAGTGCTATCATCTTAAGTTTGAAATAGGGTAGCAAGATACAATTTTCAGCCTGAAAATCAGTAAACTCAATACGTTAATTGTAATGTTTATGCTTTTGGTTAATTCAATATATCTTAGCCATTTTATGCAATTACATGAAAATAAGCGGCTAAACGAACTGGATGCTTTGAGGGGCATCGCTGCCATAATGGTTGTAGTATGCCACTGCACCTTATTTCATGAAGAGTATACTTTCAAGTATGGGGGCATAGGTGTCGATCTGTTTTTTATGTTAAGCGGCTTTGTCATTTTTATGACGCTTAACTATGTAAAAACAGGCAAAGAGTTCGTCATCAAACGATTTGCAAGGCTCTACCCGGTTTATTGGGCATGCCTTACCCTGACATTGTTGCTGATAGTAATTGACTACCATATAAACTACCAGAAACCCCTGCCCGATGGCCTGTTCATAGACTACGCAGTTGGCTTAACCATGCTTCAACGCATCGTGGGCATTAATGACCTTGATGGCCCTTATTGGTCGCTGGCAGTTGAACTGGTTTTTTATGCACTGATGTTTCTGCTATATAAACTTAAACTGCTGCATCGCACTGTCCCGGTATTATTCGTGATAGCTTTGGTCGAACTCATAATGCAGCTCTTATTACACTATCTGCCGCGCACCGGAATTGTGGGTAACATATATCAGATAGAAGCCAGCCTTCTGCTACCCCATTTCATTCCATTATTTCTCGCAGGCATCCTGTTCTACCAAATATACGATGGCAAAAAAGGCATAAGCAATTACCTACTGATAGCATTGTGTTTTGTAATGCAGACATTTGAGCATGAGAGCAGGCACATAGAAATGTTCAATATGGTGCCGGGAGAGTATAATGCTACCCTTGCAGTTTTTTTCTTCTTGTTCATTCTCTTTGTAAATGGCAAGCTCGGCTTTATCGTTAATGGGGTTACTTTGTTCCTCGGCAGGATATCATATGCACTCTACCTGTTTCATCAGTATATTATCATACGTTTTATTATCCCCTATTTTAATGGAGTGCTGCACCTGTCTTATTTTGTTACATGCATTATTGCCATAACAATAGTTATCGCTATAGCCACACTCAACACATTCTTAATTGATGAGCCATTAAGAAAAAAGATCAAAACTTCACTTTTAAACAAGCACAGGATACCTGTTAAAAAACCACTCTGACCTTATCCATAAATTGCTTCACATCATCCGAAGCATTACCCAGGTTATCATGAAATTTCCAGTCGTAATCTGTACCGGCGATCTTTGCCCTGATTATCGTGTAGCCGCCGTCAACTGGTTGCATATCGATACCTATTTCCGAGTGATTGGCATTTAAAAGCTCTGATGGTACTTCTTTAAGTACGTTTTTGACAGCATCATACTTACTGATCGACGGCGTGTAGGTGAAATGAAAGCCACTTACATTAGCCGGTGGGAAGTTTAAGTTCACATTCGTATCGGCCAATAGCTGGCTTCCGGTTAAATAATAATAGGTACCCATCGGCGGCCTGAAGCCCCCACCCGGTCCTATTACCATATAATCAGCAGCTACATTGTATGTTCGGGGCTTATGGGTGCATGCCACAAAACTACCGGCCAGAACCAGCGTAACTAATGCAATTAATGTATTTTTCATACCAATGTATTATTATCTATAAAGTACTTCTACCTTATCAACGAATTCACGAACAGCAGGGCTGGCGGTGCTTATATCTTGTCCAAAATACCACTCATATACCTTGCCATTTTTAGACATCTTTACTTCTCTCCAGCCCGCATCAGCCCAAAACACTCCGATCCTCGCATAAGTCGTATCAGTCAACTCAGCGGGAATAGTATTGGACAAGTCTTTTACTTGCTGATATGTTGTGGCAGGCATTACAGTGTTGAAGTCAAGTTTACTTATGTCTCCCGAAACGTATATCCCGTCTACTGCGGCCTTCCATAATTGCCCGTTGCTGATTAGATAATAGTCCCTCGTAGCATAGTTGCCTGCAAAGGTCCCCCGGGCACCTACTATCATATAGTCTTTACTGAGGTCCGGCGAACTGCTTGCGGTGCTTTTGCGGCATGAAGAAAATGCGACCAAAATGAGCAAAAAAGCGGCAATAGTTCTCATAAAAAGTGTTTTAGGATATACTACAAACGTGATATTGTCCATCTTATTGCGCAACAATTATGCCAAAAACAAAGCCGTCCCAAACGGAACGGCTTAAAATATGATTACAGCCGGTACTAAGCTGCCAGCAGCTTCTGTATCTTTTTATCAAATACATTCTTAGGCGCAGCTCCTACCTGCTTATCTACCACCTGTCCGTTCCTGATGAACAGTACACAGGGTATGCTGGTAACACCATAGTTGATAGAAAGATTTGGATTTTCATCCACATTGCATTTACCAACATTCACTTTGCCTTCATATTCTTTAGAAAGCGCATCGATAGTTGGGCCTAGTGCCAGGCAAGGGCCACACCAGGGTGCCCAGAAGTCAATTACAGTTAATTTGTCTGCCTTTAGCACTTCGGTATCGAAATTCGAATCAGTATATACTGCTGCCATTTTTAATATTTTTTGTTTTTAAAGGGAAGACAAAGTTAACTCAATAAACATTCACCCGAAATAGAGAACTTAAATACATTCATAACCTATCCACATAATCCTCACATTTTATATTATCCTTCACATTTCATTGTTTATCACACCTTTGTGAGGCTTGCTTTTGCCGGAAGGCAATTACTTTGTCCCGAACCGGTTACATCTCCCACCAGCGTAGGCTTAGACCCACTCGTGCTTAACCTCAATGTTCCCGATTTTATACACCATTTCGCATTTTGATCCGGCCCTATCATTTTTATGGTCTCCTGGTCAGCGAATATTAACTGGCTACCCGAACCGGAAGCCACTACTTTTGTCTGGATACCATACGTTTGGCCATTCATCTCAATGGTCAGTTTGCACTCACCTTTGTACTTATCAGGGCTACCGCTTTTGTTGAGGGTTATGGCACACTTCATTTTTATTTCCTTACCTTCTGATCTTGCGGTAAGGTAGCCTGCCCATGTGCCTGTATAATCTTCGGCGCTTACGGCTGAAGCGCAAAACAGCAATATGCTGATAAATGCTAAACGTATTTGTTTCATAACAGTTATTTTTTGTACAAGATATAATTAAACGGTTATATTATGTCTTTTCAAGAGAATATTTGATCTCTTCATGGTCTGTTATGTAGCGCACCAGTTCATCATTCACTTCTATCTTCTTAGCCTGCGATTTTAACTTCGCTTCCATCCCATCCCAGCTGGCTATATGCAGCACGAGTTCCGTATTGCCGGGATGCTTCTTCAGGTTCTGCTCCATAAAATCAACGAAAATGTCATCGATCTTATGCAGCGGTATGGACAGGTGCAGCTTCTTGGTCAGCTTCTTCCTTACTTCGTCCAGCAGCATCATATTCTGTATCTGGAACTCCATCACTCCCGGCCTGAACCTGTGCTCGTCATACACACCCTGTATCATCAGTTTTTGCCCGTTCACCAGGTAATTGCCATACTGCACGTAGTTCTTCTCCCACAGTACTATCTCCGTATGCCCTGAATAATCATTAACGAACATCTTGCCGAACTTGCTGCCCTTCTTGGTGGTAGCATGCACCACATCGGTCACAAAGCCTGCTATGCGTATGTTCCTGCCCCTGTTCGCCTCCATTTCACTCACAGGCGTCATCCCATAATTGTCCATCTCGAACTTGAAACCATCCAGCGGGTGCGCGCTCAGGTAAATGCCCACAACCTCCTTCTCCCTGTCCAGCAACTCCGGCAGTCCCCACTTATCGCACTCTGGTATAGCAGGTGGTTTCACCTCGGGCATCGTTGACTCACCAAATAAACTATTAGTAGCCATCGATGAACTTGCCTGGAACTGGTTACCAAACCGCACCAGCCGCTCCAACCCGGTAATAGGGTCAGTAGGTGGTGCATAAAAATATTGCGCCCTGTGCATTTGCGGGAAACAATCCAGCGCCCCCGCCAACACCAGGCTTTCCATCGATTTTTTATTCACCGTACGCTGGTTCACGCGCTTGATAAAATCATATACGGTAAGGTATGGCCCATTGGCCTCCCGCTCTGCAATAATATCCTCCACGGCAGCCTCGCCCACCCCTTTAATAGCGTTCATACCAAAGCGCACCACATTCTCTTTCGCCACCGCAAAGCCCTTCAAACTTTCATTCACATCCGGACCAAGCACCTGCAGCCCCATACGCTGGCACTCCTCCATGTAGAACTTTATCTTCTCTATGGCACCCTGGTTATTCAGCACAGCCGCCATAAACTCCGCCGGGTAATGCGCTTTCAGGTAAGCTGTCTGATAGGCAACCAGCGCATAACAAGTAGAGTGCGACTTATTGAATGCATATTGCGCAAATGCTTCCCAGTCGGTCCATATCTTCTGCAGCTTGTCTTCAGGGTGCCCTTTTTGTTTAGCCCCCTCAACAAACTGCCCCTTCATTTTATCCAGCACCGCCTTCTGCTTCTTACCCATTGCCTTACGCAATACATCCGCATCGCCCTTGGTAAACCCTGCAAGGCTCTGCGATAGCAGCATCACCTGCTCCTGGTACACCGTGATACCATAGGTGTCGCCCAGGTACTCTTCCATCGCCGGCAGATCGTAAGTTATAGGCTCCTGCCCATGCTTACGTTTTATATAATTAGGTATATACTCTATAGGCCCCGGCCTGTACAAGGCGTTCATGGCTATAAGGTCATCAAATTTATCCGGCTTCAGGTTCTGCAAATGCTTCTGCATTCCCGGACTTTCAAACTGGAAAGTACCATTGGTATCACCCGCCTGGTAAAGCTCATAGGTCTCCTCATCATCCAGCGGAATATTGTCTATATCTATCTCTACATTGTAATTCCTCTTTATCAGCGCCAGCGCATCCTTAATGATGGTCAGTGTCTTCAACCCTAGGAAGTCCATCTTGATAACGCCTGCGTTCTCTATCACATTACCCTCATACTGGGTTATCAGCGAGTCCACATCCTTCACCATGAAGACCGGCAGCATTTCCGTAAGGTCGCCGGGGGCAATGATGATGCCCGCAGCATGTATACCCGTATTCCTTACCGATCCTTCCAGCTTTTCTGCGCTGTGCAGTATAGTGCCGTGCAGAGAGTCCTCCTTGTATATCTCCCGCAGCTTATTAACCGCTTCTATTTCATCAGGCCCCAGCCCTTCTTTCTGATCCAGGCTGCCCTCACCCTTTAGTTCTGCGTGCAGCAATCGCTTCAGCACAATACCCGGCCTTTCAGGCACCAGCTTGGCAAGGGCGTTCGCATCGCTCAGCGGCAGGTCCATCACTCGCGCCACATCTTTTATACTGCTCTTGGCAGCCATAGTGCCATAGGTAACTATTTGTGCCACCTGGTTCTTGCCATATTTCTGCACCACGTAGTCTATCACCTTCTGGCGGCCCACATCGTCAAAGTCCGTATCAATATCGGGCATGCTCTTACGGTCCGGGTTCAGGAACCTTTCGAACAGCAGCTTGTACTTTATGGGGTCAATATTCGTAATGCCGATACAATACGCAACGGCCGACCCCGCCGCACTGCCACGCCCCGGGCCTATGAACACCCCCATATTGCGCCCCTCCCTTATAAAGTCGCTCACAATAAGGAAGTAACCCGCAAAACCCATGGTCTTAATGGTGAACAGCTCAAATTTCAGCCGCTCTTCCACCTCTGCCGTTATCTCTTTATACCGCTCCTTAGCACCTTCCCATGTCAAATGCTCCAAATAAGCATTCTGATCATCGTTGAACTCTGGCGGCACCTTATAGTGCGGCAGCATGATGTCCCTGTCCAGCTTCAGCGGCTTTATCTTTTCTATTACCGCATTCGTATTCTCAATAGCTTGAGGCAGGTCAGAGAAGGTGTTGATCATCTCCTCCCCTGTCTTGAAGTAAAACTTGTCGTTGTAAAAAGCAAAGCGGGCATCCTTCACCGGCACCTCGTCATCGCCCATCTCCTTATACTTGGGGTCGCTTTGCTTGGCGCCTGTGTTGATGCACAACAATATATCGTGCGCATTGGCATCCTGCTGGTCCACGTAGTGACTGTCATTACTCGCTATTATGGGCACATTATACTTCTGCGCAAATTTCAGCAGCACCTCGTTCACTTTCACCTGGTCGGGTATATCGTGCCGCTGCATCTCTACATAATAGTCCTCGCCAAACAGGTCCAGCCACCACTTGAATGCCTTCTCTGCCTCTGCCTCGCCCTTTCTGAGTATCGTCCGTGGCACCTCTGCCGCAAGGCAACAGGTAGTGGCTATCAGCCCCTCGTGGTATTGCAGTACCAGTTCTTTATCTATACGCGGGTACTTGCCATACAGCCCCTCTATATACCCCAGCGAGCATAGCTTCACCAGGTTCTTATACCCTATCTCATTCTTCGCCAGCATTAACTGGTGGTAGCGCACATCCTTATCATCTTTGCTGAACTGGCGCTTATGCCTGTTCTCCACCAGGTAGAACTCGCAGCCCACAATAGGCTTCACCTCCGGCTCCTCAATATCCTTGCCCTCGGGTGTTTTGCCTACTACTTTTTTCTTTTTCCATGCCTCAGCCACAAAGTCGAACGCGCCAAACATATTGCCGTGGTCTGTTATGGCCATAGCCGGCATGCCATCCTTACGTGCCTTATCAAAAAGCTTCGAAATATTACTTGCCCCGTCAAGCAGGGAATACTGTGTATGATTATGTAAATGGGAGAATTTCATTGAAAACCACTATCCTGTCAGCGTCTTACAAAATAACAAAATTAAGGGGGGACTGGGAGGGGAAGTTATCCACAAAATGAGTGGATAAAATGAGTATTATTTCTGGTAATGATACCTCAAAGAATATACGGTAATAATATTTTGTTCACATTTATAAACTATCCTATGCTCATCATTTATTCGCCTCGACCACCATGAAGCCCAGTTGTGTTTCAACCTTTCAGGCTTGCCAATACCGTTAAATGGGTCTTCCTGGATAGCTTCAATTAGCTGTCGGATTCTTTTGAGGATAATTGTATTACCTGACTTTTTCCAATATTCAAGATCGTCAATAGCACCGGAAAGAAATACTACTTCCATATATCATCCAGTGATATTTTTACCCCCCCACCATTCTCTTCTTCCTCCTTGGCTCTGTCTAAACGCTCTTTCATGGCAGGTGATGCCGAAAGATAGGCCGTTTCATCCATATCCTTTTCACTAGTCTTATAATCCACATGCAGCGCATCAAGGAACAATCGTATTGCTGTTTCCTGGTTACTATCTGCCGGATGCACGTTCAATATATTCATAAAACAAAAATAACGATTTATACCCTTTTCACCAAAAGATCCTGTTAATCCGTAAATCCTATAAATCCTAGTTCAGACAGTAACAAAATAAAGGGGGGATTGGGAGGAGAAGTTATCCACAAAAAAGGTGAAAATCACCTGCAAAAATCGAGAATCCTACCAATCCGTAAATCCTATAAATCCTAGTTCAGACAGTAACAAAATAAAGGAGGGATTTGACTGGGGAAGTTATCCACAAAATGAAGCAAAAAAGGTAAAATTAAATCGCAATAAACTATATTTGAAAAAATACGTTATGCAATGAGTATTAATATCACCTTGGAAAAAATACAAAAGCTAATTGAGGAGGAAAAGTACGCTGAGGTTATTAATTTATTAGACGATAAAATCGTATCTAATAATTCGGAGTTATCCAACGAACGCGCGCGTGCGTTAACCAAATTACTTAAATTTCAGGAAGCATTAACTGAATTTGATAGAACTATAAGACTGAACCCTTCATATCCAAATGCATATGCAAGCCGCTCTGAAGTTTGGTACAAAACTAAGATGTATGAAAAGGCTATTGATGATTGTAATACAGCTTTAAAGTTTGATCCAAATTATTATAAGGCATACGATAATATAGCCCTCATCCTAATTGCACAGAATAAGTACACTGAAGCTCTTGAAAATATTAATAAATCACTTAGAATTAATCCCAAGTATTACGTCTCATACAATATTAGAGCACGAATATTTTACGACATTAGAGATTATAAGAATGCGATCAACGACTGTAATACATCGTTGAGATTAAAACCCAATAATGCAGAAGCGTATAATATCTTAGGCCTAGTTTATAGTGCAGAGAAAAACTTAGATGCTGCTTTAAATTTTTTGAACAAGTCAATTGAAGTTAGACCCAATAATTCAAGTGCCTATAATAATCGATTAAAGGTTTGGTCATTATTAAAAAACTATGAAAATGCCTTTCTCGATGCAAATAAAGCTATAGAGTTACGTCCAGACATCGCTTCGCATTATAATAATCGTGCAAATATTTTCGCTGACACTAAACAATTTGACAAAGCATTTGCAGATTACACAACGGCTATCCAAATTGATCCTCAATATTTCATTGCTTACCATAATCGAGGTAATTTATATTATCAATTAAAACGATTTAAAGACGCTTTAACTGATTTTGATACCGCATATAAAATTCATCAAGATCCCCGTATAAAACTATCGATTGATCGTACAAAAGCCAACCTTGGACAACCCGTCGTCAAAGGCACTGATACACCAACCCATCCATTTTACTTATTTATAGAAGGCATTGAAGATCTAGAAAAGAATGATCAAAATAGAATTACTCAACGAATTGATGACGTTTTTACTTTTTTTGATAAAATAAGAATTCATGCAGCCAATGGAATAGAGGATTTTGTAGCTCATTACACTACACTGAAAGTAGCTGATCTTATTGTAACCGTTGATAACAGTCGATTACATTATTACAATGCTGTTTACATGAA
Organism: Flavipsychrobacter sp.; assembly: GCA_021155965.1. Classification (GTDB taxonomy): domain Bacteria; phylum Bacteroidota; class Bacteroidia; order Chitinophagales; family Chitinophagaceae; genus Nemorincola. The sequence continues at coordinate 76,442 of JAJNBJ010000015.1, read as the reverse complement.
TGATCCCGAAGAGGGACAAACATTAATTAATGCCTTGGGCAGTTCTGCGATTAGCGAAGCATTTAAACGCATCGCCAAAGTAGAGGAAAACAATGTGTACATTGGTAGTTTTCTGCCATCTGTACACCATGAAGATGAACTTGTCATGTGGAGAACTTATGGAAAAGATGAATTCAAAAATGATGCAGCGGGATGTAGTATTGTTTTAGACATTAACTTCTTTGACTCTGACAGATCTTATTTCAATACAGAAATCAGAGATCCTTCGATAATAACGTCTCAATCTCTTTACCAAGTATTATATTTTAATAAACGGACAAAAAAAATATCAAATGATATTGACAATAAAATTGCTAACGATTTAGATAGTCTAAAGCAGTCTCTTTTGGACTTATTGAGTTTAAGAGATAAAGTCGTAGACTCAAAAAAGAATCTCAAAATTGATAAAATAATTTATTTAGTCGTATCTGAGCTTAGATATTTATTTAAATCAGCTGATTACGCTTTTGAAAATGAATTAAGAGTCATCGAATTTGCGCCACCGGAAAATAATAAAGTACAAATTGACCATAATGACAATCGCATACCAAAACGAGTATATATTGAATCAACAAAACTTGTCCAACCATACATCAAAAAGATCGTTCTAGGGCCCAAAGTGCCACATCAAAATCAGTGGACGTACTTGGACGTAATAATGAGAAAAAAAGGATACAAAATCGAATTGCGTCCTTCGATTTGCAAGTTTCAATAATTCCCCTAGTTGTTCAGGATATTCATCCGGAACTGCCAATAAAACTCCTTCTGCGAAGGCATTCAAAGAACTACAGCCCAAGACATGATGGCGCCTTTTTAATGCCGTAGATGCCAATTCCGGCAGTAAAATTAAATTCTTGGTGAGCTTGTCGAACCATTGCCGAGCACATGCACTAAGCCCAATCAGGTTCCGGGTAAGCATGAACGCTCTCATGAGCACAAATTGAAAATCAAAAGTGACTGCGAATAAAAACCAGCACCATGCCGCCGGGTAGCGCCTTGCACAACTCAACACAACAGATGGAAACAAAACACAAACCGAAAAACAAAATTCGTTACCACATCCCGCTACCACAGCGGGTTTCAGCACCCTCAAAAACCTTGACGGTACAGTTTCAGTACCGTCAAGGAAATTAAATTTTTTCAGCAATGCAGTGCTAGGTAACTTTACATCGTTCCGGCATTTTTCCCGGCACACAAGCTCTTTGAAAGTATGGAATAGCGCATATTTGCTGTATATACACCTTTTATACCCAAATTATACCTTTTTAGGGTATAGTTATACCTTTTGGGGGTATAAATATACCCTTTTATACCCCTTTATACTTTATGATAATACACATAAAATAAGCCCACAGCGAAATCCGGCCACATATAAAAAACTAAATGTGAAAAAACAGGCCCATCCCGGAAATTATACCCCTGGCGCATGTTTTTTCGACATACGGAACCCTGCATCCCCAAATAAAAAACCAATTAGCGGCCAATTAGTGGTACCTTTACCTAAATGACGATAAAAGAGATCTTTTTTGAAGACAGGAATACGAAACGGAGAATTAACGTTACAGGCAAAGTGATACCAAGGATCATTTCCAGCCCATTCATAAAATCGCCCATAAAAGTGCATACCGATATCCACAAGATAGGGGTAGACACACATGTGGATGAACGTAAAAATCTCGTATTTGTCTTTACCGATGGCACTGAACGGTCATTCCCCGAAAGCTCAAGCGCCCACAGGAACATTACTATCTCTCTATCGTAGTAGCAATACCGGTAGTATTTCAGGGCAGCGTGTTATTTCAGCCGCTGCATGTATCCATAATACGGCGGATCGTTCTGCCCTTCACGGGGCAACTGGTTGTACACCCGGTAAACGATCATCTTATTGTTCCTGTCTATGCCGGAAAATATCTTGCCTATATTCTTTTGCATCTCGTCGTTCTCTTTTTTCAGGCTCACGGTATCGGTCAATGTTACCGATGACTGGTAATAGACCATCGGCACAAATTGCCGTTCCACCAGTTCCACGCTCACATGCACCACGCTCGGCTTTGTACTTACCTCTTTAACAATATAGGGAAGCGGATATTTTGCCTTGGCCGCAGCGTTCAGCGTATCATAAAAGCCCGACATTTCTTTTTCCTTCGTATAGCGGAACATAAAGCCTCCCGGATTGACACAATGGCTGCCCAGCGACATAACATTCAAGGCATCTATTAAAGAGCCTTCCTTATACAGCTTTACCGCATGCTGGTAGTGGCCTGCTGCATCTTTTGTACCCAGGCTGTAATCTTCGCCCCGCAAGGCATTCAGCTTCCATTTACCGTCAAGCTTAACATATATAAGCGTAAGCATGACCTCGTTCACCGAATCACCCGCCACCATCATGGAAATATAGGTTTCACCTTCACCTGCTATGTAATTGAGGGTATATGCATTATCCCCTTTGCCACCCGACATGCGTATTGAATCACCTTTTTTTGCCGCCTTTATATAAAATTCGTCGAAGGACTTGTATGGCCTGCCCTTGATAACACGCTGTATCTGCGGCATGAATTTCTGGGCAAAATCAGGGGTTACACCCATCAGCATCGAATCAGAAAAAAGCTGGCTCAGCATGCCGTAGCTGTTATCCCCAAGGCTTTTGTATGCGTGTTTGCTCATCACATCTATCTCATCCCGCAACGCCCTGTCTATCTTATCATTTTTTAATGTTTCCGGTCTCGCTACACCCTGCGTGCAGCCGCAGGCGTAAAAAAATATGCAAACAACCAATCGCAGTACCTTACTCATAATTCGCTCATTAGCTGGTAAGGTATGCATACTAAACGACAAAGGAGCTATAATTTTCACTAAACCCTGTTGGCCGTAGTGAAAAAAAGGAGCAGCCTTTGGGCCGCTCCTTACGATTTACTTGTTCGTTCCGGTATTTTAAAACCCGTTAAAGATCACCTTACCGGTAGCCACATCATACAATGCTGCACCAATACCCACCTTGCCGCTCTTCACCAGTTCGCTGATAATGGTGCTGCGCTGCCGTATCTCGGCCATGGCATACTCCACGTTGAATTTGGTAACAGCAGACACATAGTCTATATTCTTACTGCTCCTTCCGGTAGCGAATAACGCATTGGCCATCTCAACAGCAGGCTCAATGCGGTGCATTAATTCTGAAAGATATCCCAGCTTCACATTGTCGCACGCGCCCTTTATAGCACCACAACTGGTATGCCCCATTACCAGTATAAGGCTTGCCCCAGCTATTGCAGTGGCGAACTCAAGGCTGCCCAAAATACCATCGGTCACCACATTGCCGGCTATACGAATGCTGAATATATCCCCCACCCCCTGGTCGAAAATAAGTTCAGCCGACGTGCGGGAGTCCATGCAGCTAAGTATTACCGCATAAGGGGTTTGCATGTCTTTGGTCAGGTCTACTTCGGTAAGCAGGTCCTTATTTTGGGGCATATTATTCAGGAACCTGAAATTACCCTCTTTAAGTCTTAGCAATGCCTCTTCAGGCGTTATTACGCCTTCATTTTTTGCCAGGTCTGTCATTTTGTTACCTCTGATTGGTTATTTGATGGTTTGCCTAATTGTTTTAATAATTTTCTATGATCGCCTGCGCTGCGGTGCGGCATCTCATCATCTTCCAGGAACCTGTGCATCAATTCGCGGACAGATACCGTGGGTGGAAGATCATACGAATTATGAAAGCCCGTAAGCGATACGCGGATATCTTTTTCTTTTGCACGTGCAGCCTGGAATTCCTTGATAAGATCGAGCACATCAAAATCAATATACTTTGTATGCGTCGCATCAATGATCACATGTGTGTGCTCCGGTAACTTGTCCAGTGTTTCCTTAATACTTGCCTTGTTCAGGAATGTTACCTCCTGGGCAAGTGTAAGCTTTATTAATTCTCCATGCCTGAAGGTGCTGCGCTGGTAATAATAAGGTATGCGCATATTCTGCCTGAGGATATAAAAGATGCTAAGTATAATGCCTATGCCAACACCTTTAAGCAGGTCGAGGAAGACAACACATAAAGCAGTGGCTACGTATGGAATGAACTGTGTCCATCCCCCCCTCCACATATGCACGAGGCTCGATGGCTTGCACAGCTTATAACCAGTGAATATAAGTATGGCAGCCAGCGCCGCCTTGGGTATCAAATTCATTATAACGGGAATAAAGGCAACACAAAGCAACAGCAGGATACCATGAAAAATAGCAGAGCGCTTGGTCTGCGCACCGGCATTCACATTTGCTGATGACCGCACAATAACGGAAGTGGTAGGCAGCCCGCCTAATAAACCACTCAATATATTGCCAATACCTTGCGCCTTCAGTTCCCTGTTTGTTGATGTATGGCGCTTCATCGGGTCAAGCTTATCTACCGCTTCTATGCATAGCAATGTTTCTATTGATGCAACCGCTGCTATCACAACACCCGTTTCCCATACTTTCGGTAGCGCAAAACCACTGAAATTAGGGAACGTGAACTGCCGGAAGAAATCCATGGCGGTTTCCGGTACCGGGAGTTTAACAAGATGCGAGCTGTCCAGTACGTGTTGCGGCGCTGCTGTTTTGAACAATTCATTCAGTAACGTGCCAACTACCACTACCAGCACGCCCACCGGAATGGCTTTTACTTTTTTGAATGCCTTTAATTCCCAGAGAATGAGTAACAGTAGTCCTGAAAGCGAAATAATAAGCGCGCCAATCTCTATATGATGAAGGGCTGTTGTTATCGTATTTGCTACAAAGCCATCATCTGCATCTACCATCACAGCAGCCTTATCGCTTGCGTAACCTACTGCATCCGGCAACTGCTTGATGATGATAGTGAGGCCAATACCGGCAAGCATGCCTTCTATCACGCTTGATGGTATGTAATTTGCGATCGCACCGGCTTTCACAATACCCAGCAGCAGTTGTATAATTCCTGCAATTACAACAGAGCATAAGAATATATCGAACGCCTGCATATCGGTAATTGCAGCTAGCACAATTGCCGTAAGCCCTGCAGCCGGCCCAGACACGCTGAGCTGCGACCCGCTCAACGAACCGATAACTATGCCACCTATAATACCGGCCACAATGCCGGCAAACAGAGGCGCATGACTTGCCTGGGCAATTCCAAGGCACAGCGGAAGGGCTATAAGAAATACTATAAGTCCTGCTAAAAAATCCTTCTTTAAATGTTGCTTAGAAAAAATCTCTGGTTTCATCTGAATATTTTTGTTTTTCATTTCAAAATATAGGGTTATTGAAATAATTCCTGGGCCTGTTTGATCCTGTATACGCCTATGGTCCAGGTAGTATTAGACCGGTTGCTGACACTCGTTTTATCTTTCAGGTCCAGTATTTCGTCCAATGCGGCCCAAAGCCAGTCCCGTTCATCGCCAACCTTGTGCATACTAACAATAAATATGCCGCCCGGTTTCAGGTTTTTGAACATCGCTCTTATAGCGCCCGGCGGGTCATTAAGATAATACAGGCTCTCGTTATAAATGATCACATCGAATAAACCATCGATATTCATATTATTGAGATTACCCAACTCAAACCGGGCTTTGTCATTCTCTATACACTTTGCCTTCTCAATAGCCGCTTCGCTGAAGTCTATGCCAAGGTAATAAGCATAATCTTCATAAGAAAATTTTTGCTGCAATACCCCCTCTCCACATCCCAGGTCAAGTACCCTTGGTTCTTTACAATAATACTTTGTGTACCCTGTAATAACGCTGTACCTTGCCAATTCCGGAACATCCCACAATCCATCCCACTTGTCATTCGAGAACTGATGATTGAACATATGCTTCTGCGAAAACTTTCTCCTCACTAGTGAAACAAAGCGTGCAATCAAACTTGATTGAACAACCATGTATTAATTTTTATTTGTGATGAATTAAGATCTCAGGCAGGGTGTAACACCTGCAGACACATACAATAATTATATGTGCAACTCGAAGGTGCTGCTTTCAGTAAAGAAAACAGCGCTTAGCAGTCGGGAGGGGGGGATGGCATTGCCGCCACATGAACAGAAGGAAATAATTCTGCCTTATGAATAAAAGCATTGATCCGTTTATTAAATCCGATCTTACTGGCTAACTGATCGAACGGGTAATCATAAATGATCTGGTCGTCATCTATTTTTATCACTTTGACATCAACATCAACATCAGCATCACATTGCACCTCTTCTACGTTCTGACCAGAGCTTAAAAATTTACCCAATGCCTTCACAGGTATCACCTGGACACTAAATATGATAAGAAATAATATTGCAAGGCATTTTTTCATGCAACGCAAAGAAAGCAAAAAAAAGGGTTCGGCAAACTATTTCCGGATAAAAAAAACGTTAAACGCGTATTGCAAACTGTTCGTTAACATTCAACATGCCATTAACATAACGAGAACCAGCACTTTGCATTGCACAAAAATATTCTCAAAAAAAGTTATTTTTGTAAAAACGGATAGCATGAAACAACTTTTCCAAAAACTGGCGTTACTGGTATGTGTTTTTTGGGGTGGCACTTCCACACATGCTCAATATATAACCACTGTGGCAGGAATGGGTTATATGACCGGCTATACCGGTGATGGCGGCCCCGCAACGGTTGCCACAATGTATTCGCCTTCAGATATTGCTTTTGACCAGGCAGGCAATTTGTATATAACAGATTTTATCAACAATGTTATCCGCAAACTCGATACTAACGGTTATATCTATACAGTGGCAGGCACCGGCTTTGGCGCCGGCTCTGCAGCCGCTGGGGCATACACAGGTGACGGAGGTCCGGCAACTGCAGCTGATCTGAATGGCCCTTTTGCAATTGCTATTGATGCATCAGGCAATATCATTTTTGCAGACGGATATAACCATGTTGTGCGCAAAGTGAGCACCTCCGGCATTATTACGACAATTGCAGGAAAACCAACCGCCGGCTATTCAGGAGATGGTGGGCCGGCTACAGCTGCAGAGTTGAATAACCCTGTAGGATTAGCCATTGATGCCGCTGGCAATTTATACATTGCAGACAACCATAACAATGTTATCCGGATGGTCAACACGGCCGGGATTATCAGCACGGTGATTGGCAATGGCACGCCAGCATTCTCCGGCGATGGAGGGCCGGCTACCGCTGCTTCTATGGACCTGCCGATAGGCATTGCATTTGATACTGCCGAAAATATGTACATAGCAGATGTCCGCAATAATAAGATAAGGAGGGTGGATAAGATAACCGGTATTATTACAACCGTTGCAGGAACCGATTCCGCAGGCTATACCGGCGATGGCGGGCCTGCAACTGCTGCACGCCTGGATACAGCCGAGCGTATCGACTTTGACGACTCAAATAATTTATATATATCCGACTTCTTCAACAACGTGGTGCGTAAAGTTGATGCGGTAACGGGGATCATTACCACAATAGCGGGAAATGGCTATGGAGCAGGCTCAAAGGGCATGGTGCATAACTTTTGCGGTGACGACAGCCTTGCAACCGCCGCCTGCTTGTATCTCCCCTACGGCGTAAAATTCGACAGTCATCACAGAATGTATATCTGCGACAGGGGTAACCATGCTATACGCCGCGTAGGGCCACCTGCACCTCCACCACCAATTGACCATAGCAGTGTACAGGATATGAATAAGTCGCACGGCATGGCCATTCAGCCCAACCCTGCACAGAATGGTACGGTTACCATTAACATGCGCTCTGCAGCAAATGAGGAGGTTACCATAACCATCTTCAACATTCTTGGTGAAACCGTGCATACGTCGTCCACAATAACAAACACACCATACACGTTACAATTGAATATACCTCCGGGCATGTACATAGTATCAGGCATCAGTGCGAGCGGCAAGTGGCACGGACGTATGGTAGTAGAGTAAACTCATTTTTATAACCTTATTTCCTTACTTATGAAATCCAGGCAATTACCCTTGCTTTTTATCGCTTTACTGGCATGCACTGCATCAGCATGTAAAAAAAGTAAAAACACTACGATAAACCGCAAAATATTGACGATAGCGGATTCTTCTTCACATTCCCACTTTAGCTCATCCAGGTTTTGCCTCGTATCGTACTATAAGGACTCATCCGTAAGTAAAATGGTGAATGGCGACCTCAGAACAGGTAATGCCTCATCTGTGCTCAACTTCTTTTATGATGCAGAAAAATTCGTCATTTTGAACGGGTCCTCTCCCTTAGGTGATACTGTATACATTAATTCAAAAGGACTGATAACCAGGTCCGGCAGCATCAGCTATAGAACCACCTACACCTACAATAGCGCAAATGAGCTTATCAAAATGACTAATGGTAATACTCCATCACACAATACACTTGACTATATTTGGTCAGGCGGCAATATGCGCCAATCCTTGTATAATAGTGCCCCATATTATACGTATGAATATTATGAAGACTTGCCTTTTATGCCTGGAGATGGCATTTATATGGAAGAGTTTATGAGATTTGGAAGATGTTTTACGCTCAATAAAAATCTTATAAAATCAATAAAATCAGTATGGTTCTCACGCTATTTCTATTATTCATTCGATAATCATAACAGAATATCTTCAATGTCCTCCATCCAGTATGGTTCATCTGATACATTGAGCTGGGTATATAATCTAACCTATTGATGCTCTGAATAAATAAAAAAACTAATTTTACTGTAAGTATATGAATCGTAAAAGAATACTTACAGACCCGGGGTTCTGGGTGCTGCTAGGCGTAAATATATACCTGGTATGGTATTATTACCGCACACCTGAGATCTTCACTACACTTATATGGCTGTATTGGTGCCAGAGTGTAATGATGGGCATTTTCAACTTTTTCGATATGCTCACGAGCAAGAACCCGATACCCATGCAAAACAGCAATACGAACCTCATGGATACCCTCTCTGCCAATACACCTGAAGTTACAATAACTGAAGACCGTAAAGTTTCGTGGCAATCAAGTAAAGGGGTCGCCCTTTTCTTCCTGTTCCACTACGGCTTCTTTCATTTTGTGTACATGATCTTTCTTTTCACCATGAAGCCCAGGTACCCTATCAACTGGGATATCTTCAAATATTTCCTGGCTGCATTTTTTATAGGCCAGGTGATCACTTTTATTCAGCATAAAATAAGGGAAAGAAAGTACCGTTCAAATATGGGGGCGATGTTCTTCATTCCTTACTTACGTATCCTTCCCATGCACCTGACGATACTTATCCCCAGCTTCCTGCATATTACCAATCTGGGTATATTCCTTATACTTAAAGCTTTTGCAGATACTGTAATGTACATCGTCACGAAACCGGCAAAGGAATCTTCTAAAGTATCAGACCAGGCAATGCTGGCTTCCGAGCAAACTATGAACCTATAATTACCTGATCTCTATTTTCCTGGTTTCAGAACGGCTGCCTGCCATGAGTTTACAATAGTATATCCCGGCCGGAAGGTTATTTGTTGCAAATAAGTAGCTGTACTCACCGGCTCCCATTTGCTCATTGGCAACTACGCGCACCAAACGGCCAGCACCATCGTATATGTTCAGCAATACATTGCTGCGCTCATTCAACGTAAAGCTGATAGTTGTTTCTCCGCTGAATGGATTAGGATAGTTTGTGAATTTGAGTACCTCATTTGCTTTACGCACTTCTTTTACAACGGTCATATTTGCCACACTGGTAATGTGCGATGAAAATATGCCGTTTGAATGCGTCGCAACAACCACCAATCCGTCTGTGTTGCGGTGATCGATCATATCAACCACAGCAGCGCCTATTGTAGTAGTGCCTTGCTGCGTCCAGACTGTAAAAGTATCGTTTAACGTTGTTGTAGCGAACAAGCCTACGCTAGTGCCAACAAGGTATACCCTGCCATCGGGAACAGGGATAATACTACCCCACCTTACTGATGGCCCATTGCCTGTACCATTCATATTATTCTGCTCCAGGTTGCCACCGGCCCTTTTCCAGGTGGTTCCGCCATCTATAGTGTAAAATATGCTATTGACACCATAATTAGAAAAAGTGACCATCACATGATCTGCATTCTCAGGATCAACTGCGATGCTGCTTACAGTAGCGCCATTAGGGAAGATAGTAGCAGTAATACTCTTCATAGCCGGCGTGCCAACATTGGCACTATCTATCCTTATAACCCTTTTCGTATCAGTTCCATAATATACACGGTTGGCAGGCTTTCTCGATACTGCCACTGCGGTTATTGTTCCTGCCGATGTAATGGAATCGGGAAACTTTGTCCAGTTTGTGGATATGGAATCCCAGTTGTTCCTGTAAGGAATGCCCGACAGATCATTATTTCGCCACAGGAATTTGCCGCCAGCCATATACATAAGGTTATTATTATTGGGATCCAGGACGAACGGATTAATGAATAAATAACCCTTTGCCCCTCTTGGGTCCACACGCGCGAAACTATCTACTTTGCCTGAGGTAGTGAGCGCCGCTTTCATTATCTTACCATTCTGTATACTGAAGTAGTAAGCCTTGCCATAATCAGCTATTGCACAAAAAGAGCCATCCCCGCCGCGTGGCGTGACCCATGGCTTCTTAACATCCGCCGAATTGGTGAACCAGCTGCCATTATCCTGGGCGCCAGCTATCACAATATCATTATCTGTTGCGTGGTCTATTGCACATGTGTAGAACATAGACGTCAGGTAGCCGTTATTAAGTGACGTCCACAATATATCTGGTACCGTGTTGTCATTAGTGTAAAAGATCCCCCCATCGTTGGCGGAAAGCATTTTGTTCGGATCGCCGGGATAAAATATCACATCATGCTGGTCGGGGTGATGATTAAGGAACATGCCTACTACCGGCAGGCCAGCCCCATGTGCATAGCCACCTATGAATGTAGTATGCGTGCTATCAGAGAAGCCGGACGTGGACCTGTAAAGGTTTGTGCCGCCAATAAAGACTGCATTTGAGTCTCCGGGCTTAACCTTTACAGTAATATCGTATGAGCCCTGGCACATATACTTATCAAACGGCCCGCCCGAATTAGGGAGATTAAGCGAAAAGTCGCGCCATGCCGCACCAGCGCCGGTACCATCTCCTGATATATAGTTATACTTCCATAAACTATTCCACTCCACCTGCCCGGAATAGCTGGTATGCTTCAATCCAAAACTGGGTGTATTACCTAAAAAATAAACCTGGTTCTCATCGTCCGGGCAGATACCTATTTTTATGCGATTGTAGGAGGTTGGGAAACCCGGTGGGGTAATTTTTGTATAAGTGACACCATCAGTAGAGCGGAAAATCCCTCCATAAGTAACATAACTGCTAAATGTGGCATACACAACTCCGGCAGAGGTCACAGCAAGATCAGTAAAATACGACGTACTGAATGAGCCGACTACGGGTGTCCACGACGTGCCGCCATTGGCGCTGCGGTACACAGCCCCATACGAGGCTGCATAGACAACATCATTAACCATGTCAGACGGGTCTATTGCAATATTCCAGATAATATCTCCCCATGCATCAAGCGATGTGAGGCTGCTGGCAGTGGCAGGCAGCAAAGACCAGTTCTTGCCGCTATCGGTTGATTTGTAAATACCATTCCCATAGTAAAACGCACCATCACCAGATGCTGAAGTGCCATATGCTTCCCCTGTGCCAAAATACCATACATTGGTATGGCCGGGGCGTGTATCTTGCACAACACAGGATACACTTTTATAGAGATTTGCCGGTGTAGTAGGCTTCCATGATTTACCGCCATCGGTAGAGCGCCACATACCTCCCGAGGTTGAGCCGGCGATGATGATATTGTTATTTGTCACATCAATTGCCAGCGCCCTTGTCCTGCCACCTACATTCCAAGGCCCCCTTGCATCCCAACCTACTGCGGTGGTGCGTGCTGCCGGAAGGTCACGATCGTTTGGAAGGTTAGCAGCAAATGCCATTTCACGCGAACGCATATGGGCTGGTATCCTGCCGGTGGCAGGGTCACGTAACATTTTTATTTCATATTCCAGCCGCGCATCAGGGTCCTCATCAGTACCTATGCCTGCTACATCCCCATAAGACGCTCCTTTTTCAACAGCAGCATCCTCCTCGCACGATATAATATATAATGCGGCAACTATAAATCCAACAATTATTGGAAAAGTAATTTTTCTCACCCCTTAAATAGTTTAGAAGCAATGAAGGTACGATTGTTACCTCAAAGGGCAAAGGCTACAACTGCAATAAACCAACTTTATATAATGAATTCACAGGTTTATTATCCCAAAACAGTTCAAAATCCTCAAGCCCCGCAGCTTCGTAATCTGCCTGCACTTCCTGCCTTGTCCATAGTTTAGGGTTGTGTACGGATAGCTTTGGGAGCATACCATGCAACCATATGCCACATTGTTTGTCAACTTTAATATTTATGGTTTCCTGCCGGGACTGGAAGGTGAGCGATGCCATTTCCCATTGCTCTCCTTTTTTCGACTTTGTCACAATTTCCAATGTGGGCACATGTCCTAACCAGGCAACTTTAGTAAGCGGGGTTTCCGGGGCGTATTCCCCTTCCTCAAGTATTTTAGCAATAAAATCAGGCGCCACACTGGTCTTGGGCACCTTTTCATCAAACCATTTCTGCAGCGGATGATCGAAACAGGCGCCATGCATGTAGTTGAGCAATGACTTTTTCAAGCCATCAGTAAACAATTCATGGTCTGCACCTTTGGGGTCAATATGCACGATATCGTTATTAGCAAATGAACCAATAGTTTCATTTTCTTTTTGCACACTGAACTGCTCCGGGTACATACCCACAGGGCTATGGGCCGTCATGGCAAACTGGTGCCAGAAAGCAGACTGCAACACACCCGCCTGGAACATCTGTCTCACCATCTCCAGCGAATCAATGGTCTCCTGTGCTGTTTGCGTGGGAAAACCATACATCAGGTAGGCATGCACCATGATACCTGCCTCTGTGAAGTGCTTATTTACACGGGCTACCTGCGCAACTGTTATTCCCTTCTGTATCAGTGCCAGCAGTCTGTCCGATGCCACCTCCAGCCCACCTGACACAGCTATACAGCCTGATGCTTTTAACAACAGGCACAGATCGCGTGTAAAACTCTTCTCAAAGCGTATGTTCGTCCACCACGATATGGTAAGTTTTCTTTTGATTATTTCCAAAGCCAATGCCCTCATCAATGCAGGCGGCGCTGCCTCATCAACAAAATGAAAACCTGTTTGCCCTGTCTGCTTAATGATCTCTTCAATACGGTCGCAAAGAAGCTGTGCAGTAAGTGGCTCGTAACGTTTAATGTAATCGAGTGAAATGTCGCAGAATGTACATTTGCCCCAGTAACAGCCATGTGCCATGGTCAGCTTATTCCATCGGCCATCGCTCCACAAGCTATGCATTGGGTTCACGATCTCAATAGCTGAGATATATTTGTCCAGTAACAGGTCACTGTAATCCGGAGTACCTACCTGCCCCTGTTTGTAGTCGCCACAAGCCTCATTATTGATATAGGCAACGGAACCATTGATCAAAGTAAATGTGCGCTTCAGTTCATCTGTTCCTATTTCCTTTCTTATGTATTTTACTATGTTTTCTAATGGCGCTTCGCCATCATCAAGCGTGATGAGATCAAAGAACTCAAAAACACGCGCATCCGAAAGGGAGCGCAGTTCTGTATTGCAGAAACCACCGCCCATAACCACTTTAATACCAGGATAGTGCTTCTTTATCCACTGCCCGCAACGAAATGCAGCATAAAGATTTCCAGGAAAAGGAACAGAAATTGCCACAAGCTCAGGCTGCACCTGCTCCATTCTTTCTTTCAATAACTCTATGAGTATAGTATCAATAAACGTATATTCTTGCTGCAAGGCGCCATACAGTTCATCAAAACTATTTGCAGACCTGCCTAACCGTTCAGCATACCTGCTAAAACCAAAATGCTCATCTACGCATTCCTTCACAAGGTCCGACAGGTCCTCAAGGTACATGGTTGCCAGGTGCTTGGCCCTGTCCTGTATGCCCATAGACCCGAATGCCCATACAAGGTCATCCAGTTGCTTAAAACGCGATGCCTCAGGCAAAAAACTCCTTTTGCCGATAAGATGCGCCAGTGAGGGGTCATTACCCTGCAAAAACGACACAACTGCATCTATTGTTGCAATGTAGTCTTCCTGCAGCGCTATTATACGCCTGACATTCTCAGAACAGTTTTCGCTGGTGCTTATTTGTGCAAATAACCTGGTCAATCCCTGCTTTGAAAATAGGGCCAGAGTCACTTCTATCCCGAGATCGGCCTGGAACGAGCTTATTTTTTTTGTATTGAAAAACCCTTTTAAGTACGCTGTAGCCGGGTACGGCGTATTGAGTTGTGTGAACGGCGGCGTTATCAGGAAAACAGTACTCAAAATGGCTATTTCCTGCAAAAATATCCCAAATCGCCCGATTTCAGCCTACCCTGCCCTTTCAAAATACCACTATTGTGGTATTCCCTTAACCCGGAATAAAAAGTTATTTTGTGAAAAACATCCAAATATGAAAAAGCTGGCTTTCTTATTCGTTACAATGCTGATGGTTAGCATCCATTCACAGGCAATTGAAAAAACACTTAAACAGGTGATGATCCTGAAGATAGACAGGACAGGCGGTGCCAATGGCGCTAATATAGTCTGGCACCCTGTGCAGAAAAAATATTATGCGGCACAGGCAGGCAACGTAGCATTCCCTATGCTGGTATTTGACGCAAAGGGAAAAAAATTGAGTCCGGAGGACCTTGAAACAAAGTTTGATGTGAGGGGATTTTGGTATAACCCAAACACCAAAACCTTGCAAGCTAATGGTTATGACGATTTTGGTTTATCGGAATACAGGATCGGCACAGATGGCATACCTGTTTCAAACAAAAAACTGGAGATCAACATGTCTAAGCCCGACGCACAAAGTGTGGGTGCATATGACCCGAAAAAGAATGTTCTCTACTTTTATGACATGAGCGGCGTATTTATTGAGCCACACAGTATGACGGATGGCACAACAGGAGATGTAATAACCCTTCATCTTGGCGCCCAATCAAAAAATGATGGCTCCAATGAAGACGTGAAATATGACTACAATGAGAATGCGATCGTCTTCACGGGTATTCCTAAGGCAGAGATAGGATTGTTGAATGTTAGCAAGAAACAAATAGAATTATACGACCTGGCCACCGGACTGATGACACAAAAGTTAAAGCTGCCGGATGAAGCACCGACACAATCCTCCATGAATTTCAGTTATGCCAATGGCATATATTGGCTGTTTGACAAAACAGAACGGACCTGGTACGGATATAACGCATCCTCATCAACTGCCAAATAACGCAAAAATTGAGGCTTCCAAATGTAGCACCTGCGCTACCGTGCACGAACTTCAGTTAGCTCATGGTATCTATTGGTTATTAGAAAACAGAACGCATGTGGTATGGCCATAAATAGATCACTGAGCTGATTTTCATACATTTACAACATGCAACGATATCTTTTTCTCGGGTTAAGCCTGCTTTTTGCAGGCAGCCTGTATGGGCAATCTTTAAAAAAATACCCTATCAGCAATAGCGGCTGCTCTGCTTATTTCTTTTGCGACCCAGGATCTATTACGCATGAGAAAAGCCCTGATTCATCGGATGTATATACCGGCAAATGCAGCAAAGATGCCGTCTCCTACGGCATTATCTGTGTGAGGCTCAAAGACAAAATTAACGACTTGGGCGCGGGTGAGGAAATGCTGGTCTCGTACCTGTAATTTCTAAAAGGCCAGTTTGGCGTAAATAAAGCTGTTGGCTATGGTAAGGGTCATAGATTGAAAAATAAAGAAGCTACCCGCGGTGTTATAGACTACTGGGAAGATAAAGATGGCGTAAGTTATAAGATAAAAGGCTGGACAGATGGAAAATACATAGCTGTAATGTATGCATATGCCAAAACTGAACTGCCGGATACGAAGGTGAATGTTTTTCTTGACGGGTTGGTACTGCCCTGATAACTATCTCCAAAATACACATAGGGCCTCCTTACAAGGAGGTTTTATATATTATGCTCATTATTTATAATTTTGCGCAAATCACTTTAATGAAACAATTGCTTTTCATACCGGTCGTATTTTTTGTCTTGCAATTGAATGCGCAAGATAAACCTGCATTTACAAGAGCTCCTGACAGAACGCAATTACCTGATATAAAGAAAGCTATCCGTACAGTACAGGGCAATGTTGCTATTTATACGCAAAACACAACTAACCTGCACTCACAGGAACATGACGTAAATTCTATAATACTGGATATTGAAAAGTATATAGACTCAATGCCAAGGAATAAGAGCTATGCCGACCAATTGCTTATGAAACTGTTCAACCCTATAAGGCATTTCTTTTTGACGACTACCAACAAAACGACCGTTGCCACCAGCTTTTTATATTCAGGCACACCCTACCAGTTCTGCAACTACAACGACACTGCCACCGTATTATATTTCTATGCCGTGAGAGATGGCAACACCTATAATCTTGCTAAAACAACCGAAAGAAAGATATTCAGGACCTCATTTGAGCAATGTTTATTGCCTTCGCTGAAAGCGCTTGATGAACTTAAGGAAGGTGACATAAAATATGCAGCGCTAAGTGTTTATTATGGTTGTAAGGACACCCGCGAGGGCGCACCTGCAGGACAGATAGCCCCATTTTGCCTGACCCTGCTGGCACGAATTGCCGACCTGCAGCAATTTGCAGAGGGAATGATAACCGCCAAAGGGTTAGTTGCTGTTTCTGAGCTGTACCTGAGTGATGAAGAAGGCGCAACTGAACTGAGAAGGGTTCAAATGAATATCGACTAGCTTTGTTCATCTGGCCTTCCTGGAATGTATAAATACTTACCGCTCTGTTTATCTTTATACCCATGGAAACAATTACCTGGAATGACTTTGAAAAGGTGGAGTTACGGGCAGGCACTATACTGGAAGTGCTGGACTTCCCCGAGACGCGCAAACCTGCCTATAAAGTAAAGGTTGACTTTGGGCCGTTGGGCATAAAATGGTCGAGTGCGCAAATAACTAAGCATTATACAAAAGAAATGCTGCTAGGCAAGCAAATACTGGGTGTTATTAATTTTCCCCAAAAACAGATAGGCCATTTTATGTCGGAGTTTTTATTGACCGGGCTTGCTGATGAGCATGGCGATATAATTATCTCTGCAATAGATAAGCCTGTGCCTGATGGCAGCAAACTGATCTGATAATTTTTCCTCTTTGATAAAAACAACCTTATTTATATATTTGTAGTACACAGTATAGATAACACGGGATTAATTACCTGCATAAAATAGATTTTATGAAAAAAATATTGGTTGCGCTGATGATGCTCACAATGTGTGGTTTTTCTGCAAATGCGCAAAAACGCGGCAAGAAAGAAATACCCCAGAACTTTCATGTATGCAAGAGCGACAAAGGCTACTACATATGTGATGAAGTACCTGGCCCCGGTAACTCTACCAACCCGGGAGTGGTTATAAGGGAAGACATAGATGAAGGCGGGCTGAACCCGGACAAAGACCGCATGAAATGGCTGAAAGAAGGCCACCGTGTATCGCAAAGGGATGGAACAGCACCGGAATCACAGTCGTACCCTGAGAATATTTATACTATCTATGGCATAGGCAACCCCTACCTGGAACCACGCTATATAGTGCTTGGGCCTTTCGGGCATGTTCGTTAAAAATACCGTGTATCGCTACCATAATTCCGCCTGTCGTGACAGCCTTGGCGCTGAACTGAACAGGCCGAAATCGCTATTGTTATTATAATCATCAAGATCATTATTCTTTTTGCTTTCATACAGTATAAAAGAACAGAAATTATGCCTGTGAGAACCGCTGATTGTTAAATTAAAAGACCCGAAATAGTACAAGGGATTCAATTTCTGTCTTCCTCATAAAAAGATAGTAATGTGAAATTTGCAGATTTGCATATATATACTATATTTGGATCATTACCCAACATTAAAGCTTATAAATCATATGAATAAACATTTAGCCTTTACACTATTGGCATGCCTGGTTATTACAGGCAATAGCTACGCTCAGCATACGGACAGCAGCGAAACAGAGCGACAGGTGCAACAATATATCGATTCTGTTGACCGGTCCATAAAGTATCAGCAGGGCAAAGTAGAGTTACGAAGTGTTGCCACACTGGATGTACCCAATGATTATAAATTCGTACCTGCCATCAGCGCTGAAATGATCGTTTGCGACATATGGGGAAATCCTCGTGGCAGCGATATACTGGGCATGATAGTAAAATCAGACTTCAATGTATCCAGCACAGATTGGGCATTCATCATTACTTATTCAGAAGACGGCTACGTAAAAGATGAGGATGCCGATAAAATAGATTATGATGACCTGCTGAAAGAAATGCAAAAAGGTGAAGACGAAGATAACAAAGAGCGGGTAAAGGATGGCTACCCACCTATTCACCTGATGGACTGGGCTGCAAAGCCATACTATGATAAAGAGAAAAAAGTACTGCATTGGGCTAAAAAGCTACAGTTCGGAACAGATTCTCCAACAATTTCCCTGAACTATAATGTGCGGGTTTTGGGACGAAAGGGCGTACTGGTGCTGAATGCAGTAGGTTCCATGGACGATCTTGACGACATAAACCACCACATACCTAATGTGCTGAAAATGGCCAGCTTTACTGAAGGCAACCAATACAAGGACTTCAACCCATCTGTAGACAAAGTAGCAGCCTACACAATAGGCGGTTTGATAGCAGGAAAGCTGATAGCCAAAACGGGCCTTCTCGTTTTGCTTTTGAAGAATATCAAACTTATCCTGCTTGCTGTATTTGGTGGCTTTGCAGCGTTCAGGAAAAGAATTGCAAGGCTTTTTTCGCGTAAGGGCAAGGATGAACCCTATGCAGCACCTGTACAGGAAATGCCTGTAACGGAAGAACCACAGCAGGTAACTGCAATAGAAGGGCCGCAAGAACCACAGAATCCCCAAAAGGAACAAACAGATGCTGACCATTAGTATTATCATTATTACAGTTATTGTGTCTTTGGCTGCGTTCAGTAATCATTCAATATTCGAAAAACTCTGCCTGCACCCCTACGTGATGAACGGCAACAGGCAGGAGATCTTCCGGTTTATTTCGGTAGCATTTATTCACGCTGATATATGGCACCTGGCTTTCAATATGCTAACCTTGTATTTCTTCGGTACGGCCATTGAAGGGCATGTCTTCTCCGAAACACAGTATATATTGTTTTACGTCTCTGCGATCATATTGTCGGGTGCGCCGGAATATATGGAGCAGCGCAATAACCCTGAATACAAAGCCTGTGGCGCAAGCGGTGCAGTATCGGCAGTATTATTCTCGCTGGTGCTGTTTCAGCCATGGGGCATTATCTACCTCAAGTTTATTATCCCCATTTACTTTATCCTGTTTGCAGTGGGGTATCTTGCTTATTCTTACTATATGTCGAAAAGAAGAACAGACAATATAGGCCACAACGTACACCTGTGGGGCGCGCTGTATGGCATTGCATTTACATTGTTGTGCAAACCCGAGTCATTCAGCATTTTTATGGAAACCATAAAACATCCTCCATTTTTAAACTAATAGCCACATATCTTAGTTCCCACTGAATGGGAGACTGAACATTCTGCTGTTTCAGAACATCAAAAATCACCCCAATAAGCCAAATAAACTCTATATTGGTCGTTTCGATATTATGGACAACACACTACAGCGGCGCATTGGTTTATTGGCACTTACTTTTTATGGCGTAGGAGATATCCTCGGGGCAGGGGTTTACGGCCTTATCGGCAAGGCTGCCGGCGAGATGGGCAATGGCATCTGGATGGGCTTTGTCATCGGCGCTATTGCCGCTACGCTCACGGGCATATCTTATGCATCTCTCGGCTCCCGTTATCCGCGCGCGGGTGGTTGTGCCTATATCCTGCACAGGGCATTTAAAAGCCCTATGTTGTCTTATGTGATAGGCCTTGCCGTGTTTTTTGCCGGTATTACCTCCATGGCTACTTCCAGTAAAGCTTTTGCGGGCTACCTGGTGCCGCTGGCCCCTTCCCTTACCAACGGCATGGCCATTGCCATTTTTATATCGCTCATATCCATTATTGTGCTGGCAGGTATCAGGACCAGCATGGGGCTGAATATTGTCTGCACCGTTATTGAAGTTACCGGCCTGCTCATCGTCATCTTTGTTGGTTTTAAGTTCATTGGCAGTGTCGACTATCTCAATATGCAGACAGCCACCAATACCACCAGCGGCATTCATTGGGAACGCGCGTTATCCGGCGCTGTGCTCACTTTCTATTCGTTCATTGGCTTCGAAGATATGCTGAATGTAAGCGAAGAAGTAAAGAAACCGGCTGTCACCATACCAAAAGCATTGCTCCTATCGGTCTTCATATCTTCTGCCATCTATCTTATACTCAGCCTTGTGGCCGTATCCGTTATCCCGGCATCGGTGCTCAGCAAGAGCACGCAGCCCCTGGTTGAAGTGGTGAAAACAGCAGCGCCGGGTTTTCCCACCAGGATATTCAGCATTATTTCCCTGTTCGCACTATTCAATACCGCGCTGCTTAATTTCATTACAGGTTCCCGGCTTATCTACGGCATGTCGAAGCAGGAATTATTGCCTGCATTCCTGTCAAAAGTTACCAGCAGCGGCAGCCCGTATATGGCTATATTTACGCAGGTTGTTCTGTTCACAGCCCTGGTGATGGCAGGCAATATAGCACACCTCGCAAAGTCAACCAGCGCGCTCCTGCTCATCAGCTATACGCTGATGAATATAGCGCTTGTGAAACTGAAACGTTCCGATCCCGAAGGCAAAGGCAAGTTCGAGATCCCATCGGCCATTCCCATAGCCGGTGCATTGGTATGTGCAGGTATGCTGGTCAATGTCACACTCACAGAAGTGATCATTGTTGTGTTCCTTTTTGTTTGTGCTTCGGTACTTTATCTTATTATGCGCCCGCACCACAGCAAGATAGCAGACATGCACAAGGCAGTGGATATCCAGGCACAGCCGGTGGTTGCAGAAACAAGGCAGCTATAGATCAGTATCGTTGGATTGAGAGAAGGAGCAACAGCACCTTACTTTTTCACAACCAGCGCATCCTCATAAAAAGTAACCTCACCCGTTGCAATGTTGTGCATTCCCCCTACTATACCTATCTCACCATTGTGGATCATTTCCCTGAGTGTATGGCTGCGGTCCATAATTCCCTGAACTGCTTTCCTTACATTAATGCTCGCTACTTTTTCTACGAAAGCTCCATTT
Source organism: Flavipsychrobacter sp. (assembly GCA_021155965.1). Lineage (GTDB taxonomy): Bacteria > Bacteroidota > Bacteroidia > Chitinophagales > Chitinophagaceae > Nemorincola. Next base: position 55,045 of record JAJNBJ010000015.1, on the reverse strand, counting down.
TTAGAGGTACGATCAGTAGTTTCAGAGGCCTCCGCATCTACGGCCGGCATTATTTTTTCCAGCAGGCCGGTAAGGTTGCCCAGTTGCGCCTGATCGCAGGCACCCTTCACTGCACCACATTTACTATGGCCCAGCACTACGATCATTTTGGCACCCGCCAGTTTGCAGCCAAACTCCATGCTGCCCAGAATGTCTTCATTAATAATATTGCCTGCTATGCGCACGCTGAAAATATCACCCAATCCCTGGTCAAAGATCAGCTCAGCCGATGTGCGGCTGTCAATGCAGCTCAGCACTATTGCAAATGGATGTTGCCCATCAGATGTTTCGTTGGCTTGCTGCAGCAGGTTGCGATTGATCTTTAAGTTATTGACAAAACGTTTATTACCTTCTCTAAGCAGGTCCAAAGCCATTGCGGGAGTAATGGCAGCTTGCATTTCTTTGGTAAGTGTCTTCATATTTTACTGTATTATTTATTTAGGATGAGCAATTACTTTTTTGATCACGATATCATTTAAGAGTGCCCTAAAAATATAGAGATGGCGCAACAGATGACAGTATCACTATCATAAATAATTGTGAAAAGAGCAGAATACCCCATGCTTTGCCGTGGCACAAGGTTATTGGTGCAGGACCAACAACGAGGAAAGGGGGTATAAATTTGAATAAATGATTTGCGGTTAATATTTTTTTGCTGTGCTACCTGAAATGCGCTGTGCGTCATATTTATGTTTTTTGTTATCATGTATAAAGGGGTATAAACGGGTATAAAAGGGTATAAAAAGTCGTAAGTCATAAGTCGTAAGTCATAAGTCAGACACTTTCACGCAGAGGCCACCGCCAAGGCGGGACCAGGCTGCAAAGACGCAGTTTCCATATAGTGTTTTAAGTTCGCCAAAGTGTTTCGTTATGCCAAATTTTGATGTCAAATTGGATAAGTCATAGGTCATAAGTTGTCAATTTTGAGTTATGTTTTTATTGTTTCTTCCGGGGCGCCGGGGAGGTTGTATTTGTTGCGGAAGGGGGAACCGTGCTTGTGTAATTCCCCGGTGAAGTATTTGTCGGCATAGTCTGTGATGAGGTGAGCATGCTCAGGGCTTTCTTCGGCTACGTGCGCGATGAAATTGATAATGGCCTGAATGTGCGTGCCGACGGATTGCCTTTCTTTAATGGCATCCATTGAGCAGATTATCTTGCGGCGGACCTCAGCTTCGCGCGATGTGGGATACCGTTTACCTATTGGCCTTGATGCAATTTCCTGATTGATCTCTTCGATCTCGCTGTTCATCTGCTCTAAAAACAATGCGGGTATTTGTTTTGCCCTTTCTTTAATGAGATCCCATTTGTTGTCGCTGATGTATTGGGATATGGTTTTCTGGGATACGCCAGTGAGTTGGGCAATCTGTGCTTGCGTGAGATCGGACTGGAGGTAGAGGTTGCGGGCCTGTGTTCGTTTTTCGTTTTCCATGGTTGTATTTTTTTAGTTTGTCCCCACCGTCGCTGAAATAGCTATGGCGGGCGAAGGGGGTTTAAACAGCACAAAGTTCCTACGTGTCTTTATGTTGAAAAAATTAAAAATCCTTGACGGTACTATTTCTGTACCGTCAAGGTACTGTTTCAGTACCGTCAAGGAAAATATTTTACGTGGCGCATTGCAGCGTGAGTGCGGATTTGCAGGATCTGAGGGCGCAAAAACCGGGGGTGTTTTTTGAAGGGGGAATACGTGTCTATGTATTTATTTTTGAGGAGCGTATATCAGTGAAGATTGTGCCCGGCGTGAGGTTGCAGGTCAGAAAATAAGACCTGCAACGGCGGAAAGGTATATGCTCTTTTTTGTACCTTTATCCAATGATAATGGCCAATAGATATATCAATATCCTTTGTATCATAATCGCGTTTTCTATGCTTGCCCATTTTGCGAAAGGGCAAGATACTGCCACAATATCAGCCATAAAGAATGAGCTTGCGCTGATATATGAACGCGACCAGAAGACAAGAAAAGGCACTGATTCTGCCTCTTACGTGGCATTCATTGATAGCACCAACCTCGTTCGTGTAGAATATATTGTTAAGAAGTACGGCTGGTTAGGGAGAAGCGCAATAGGAACCCGAGCTAACTTTACTCTATATCTTGTTATACAGCATGCCGAACTTGAAGTACAAGAAAAATACCTGCCCTTGTTGAAGAAATCGGTTGATGACAGTGAATCACGTCCGGTTGACCTCGCCTACCTACAAGACCGTGTATTGATGAGGAAGGGTAAAAAACAGCTTTACGGCTCACAAGTAGTTTTTGATAAGACTGGTGCGCAGGTACTCCACCCTATAGAGGACGAAAAGAATGTGAACGTTAGGCGAGCCGGTGTAGGGCTGGAACCGTTAGAGGAATATGCCAAATTCTTTGGCATCAATTATCAACTACCAAAAGAGTAAGCAACAATGGAAAAAAGAAAAGAACACTGGGAAACGGTTTACAGTAACAAACAGCCACATGAGGTAAGCTGGACACAGGAGTGCCCTGCTACCTCACTGAACTTTATACACAGCTTTGATCTGCCTAAAACAGCCCAGATCATTGATGTTGGCGGGGGAGATAGCAAGCTGGTGGACTATCTACTGGATGAGGGATACGAGAACGTGACCGTACTTGACATATCAGAAAAGGCATTAGACAGGGCAAAAGCCCGACTTGGAGAGAAAGCAGTTAAGGTGAAATGGATTGCATCCGATATAACAGAGTTCCAACCTGACGACTACTATGATGTATGGCACGATAGGGCTACATTCCATTTTCTTACTACACATGAGCAGATAGCACGCTATTTGGACATAGCAAAGCAGGCTGTGCATGGCTACCTTACGATAGGCACATTCTCCGATAACGGCCCAAAGAAGTGCAGCGGTTTGGAGATAAAACAATACACAGAGAGCCAGTTACAAACCGAGTTAGCTAATGGCTTCCAAAAGATACGTTGCATCACTGAAGACCATGTAACGCCCTTTAATACTGTGCAGAACTTCCTGTTTTGCAGCTTTAAACGCCGCGAATAGCGTTTCTGTCCCAGCCAAGTCTCCACAGAATAGCCTTGTGTGTGGCGGGATCCGGCTGTTCGCGCCGGGGAAACCCTGCGGCTCTATATATGTTGAGCTTGTGCCATTATTCCACATAGTGGCTCTTATCATTGTCGGTCAGCGTAATCATTTGCCGTCCGCCATCTGCGGGTAATATCATTATTGTGCCTGTTGTGCCGGCCCATACATACAACATATTACCACCATACACTTGCTTTTTGCCGGGATCACCCCATTGTTTAGCCACAAGGGCTTTTGTTTGCTCCTCAGTAAAAGCCGGGTCCCCGATAATGACAGATATCCGCACCAACTTATTTTTGTGAAATGTAAGACGTTGAATAGTAGGCTGATCATACACATTCTTGTCGATGATCTTTCCCACTTTAACTCCTATACCAGGTTTGCTTCTGCCTGAATCGTATTTAAACCCGGGCAGATCTTTCAACTCCGTAAAATCTGAGCCCAGTTGATATGGGCCTATCGTATTCACTTTTCCGGCAGATGCCCCGGATGTCTGTGCCGTAGCTGAGAAAATACCGACAAACAGCAGAATAACTAAAGAACTGACCTTGATCATATGTTGTTTTTATATGGGTAAAAATACTCCTAACAGCAGGGCGCGCAATACCACTTAAATGGTATTTCTTCTGTCCCAAAGGCCGAGTTTCCACAGAATAGCCTTGTGTGTGGCGGTCCTCGGCTGTTCACGCCGGAAACCTTACCAGGGGCAAAAAATTTAACCCAACCATTTTGTTGTTAACAAATGTCTTAATATTATAGATTACTTTTAACCTTTAACTAATAAACTATATGCAAAAATTACATACCCTCCTGTTGCTGATGGCATTATCTGCAAACCTGCATGCAGCCACACACATTACCTCTCCCACAGTATCGGGCCATTGGGTGGCATCCGGCTCTCCCTATCATATTCACAATACTGTGAAGGTAGTTGCAGGAACCACGCTGACCATAGATGCAGGAGTGGAAGTTATATTCGAAGGTTTTTACGGCATTATTGTAAATGGCAATATTGCATCGGATGGCACTGCTGCCTCACCAGTGAATATACATGCTAAAGATACAACCGGCTGGAGCGACCAGGGCACCCTGAACGGTGGGTGGTCGGGCATAAAGATCGCCGCCCTTTCGCCTACCCTTATAAATGGCACATTTAATTACACCAATATCTGTGACATAAAATATACGCTTGACAGCGGCCTGTTATTTACCGCGAACAATGCCATGATAAAAATGAAGCATTGCAATATATATCACAATAGCGCCAATCATATCACTACCATGGTATATGATGGCACCATTATGTCGTTTGAGAACTGCGACCTGGAAATGGACCATTGTACTATCTATGACAATAAGGCAACGCTGCACATCATTAATGCCAGTAGCCTCACCAATATTCACGACTGCACTTTCCGCAACAATAAGGCAGGTGTTGTACACTCTGCCGGATGCCTGTACCAGGCTAATACGTGCGCCACCACTTTCACTAACAATATTGTGTACGATAATGAATGCGCAGACGGTACCATCAGTTCCATTTATACTTACACGAAGAATGTGCTGATAAACGGTAACAAAATATACAACAATAAAAATTGGGGAAATGCTGCGATCAACGTTTTCGGGGGAAAAACGATCATAGAAAACAACTATGTCTGCAACAATACTGATGACAGCGCCAGTTGCGGTATACTTGCAGGTGGCGGCGGCATACATGTATGCGGCGAGTATGCATCGCTCACATCAATGGACACTATTACAAAAATTATAAGAAACAATATTATTGCCAACAACCAGACCTCGTCGCGCGGCAGCGCCATCTATGTATACCAGTGCAATGCAGCTATAGTGAATAACAACATTGTTAACAACTACAACTCTGGAAACGATGGGGCGATAAGCGCTTATTATGGCACAAACGTGAACAGGCTGATCATCAGGAACAATATTATTTCAGGTAATGTAAATGGCACACCGGGCATAATGTCGGACATTTATTTATGGAATAATAAGAAAGTGTACCTGCAATATGACCATAACTGGACACAACGAAATTTTGCCGCAAATATTTTTTCGACCTCTGTTATTGACAGTATGATACAAGAAACAAGCGTGACCACTAATGTGACAGGCGCCGGCAGTGCAGGTATGGCCTCACCAACACTAACGGCAAACGTTACAGAAAGCGCCCTGGCGGCTAACTTCAGCCTTGCCACAGGCTCTGCCTGCATTAATAAGGGCGCACTAAGCAGCTACAACGGCCCTTATGACTATATAAACAATTACAGGGTATCTGGCTCCAGCATAGATATAGGCGCATACGAATATGGCTCTTCTGCATTTCCTATTGGCATAGAGGCGATTTCAGGAAACACAACGCCAATGACCTTTTACCCTAATCCTGCGTCTTCTGTTATTCATGTTACCATCCTATCTGCTGAGGGAGAAATTTTGCTCACCGATCTGTCGGGCAGGCTGCTCTCCAGGACAAATGTTTCCGGCCTCACCACATCACTGGGAATTTCCGGCCTGCCAGGCGGAATGTATTTCCTGTACTGGGTACATGAAACAGAAAAACACTCACAGAAGCTGATCGTAGAGTGATGGTTAGGCTTCCATTAACGATGAAGTATTGTAAAAGAAGAGCGGGAGCGGGTTTCTATTATTCTTCCAGATTTTTAATCATAGTAAATAGCATTCTTGATAGAAGGAGCGGGAGCGAGGGAAAATGGGAAAGGGAGGGTTCGCTCTCGCTCACCGCTCCCTTTCCCATTTTTGTGCCCAGAACAGGAATCGAACCTGCACTACCTTGCGATAACCAGATTTTGAGTCTAGCGCGTCTACCAATTCCGCCATCTGGGCTGGTGTTTACCTCGCGGTAAATTAGCCGCCCATTGTCTTAAGGGGCTGCAAATCTATCAATTCTTTCTTTAACCCGCAACAGGTATTTTTTACGGAAATACTGGTCCTTTATTTGTAATAAAAGATCATTGCTTTTATCGCTTTTTTCGAATTTGTCAACCAGTATTTTGGTAGCGGCCTCCCACAATTCCAGCTGCTCATCCAGGTTGTTAACAGCCATTTGGCGGGCATCTTCGTTGCCTTCCAGTTCATAATCGCTCACGGCCTCGTTTATATCCATCATTTCCATCAGGAAAGTATTGGGGAGGGAATATTTCTCCTCATCCTCAAGCAGGTTATGCAACTTTAATATATATGCCATTGTGGCATCGGGGTTCTTAAAGGTTTTGTATGCCTCATTATTCATGGCCGATAGCTGCAGGGCCTTTGCCAGTTCTGCCCCACCCGTTTGTGCAAAACGGTCGGGGTGATAGAGGCGACTAAGCTCGTAAAATTTGCTCTTCACCTCAACCTGGTCAGGACGAAACGTCTCCGGAATCTGGTATAGCTCAAAGTAATTGGTCATATCTTTGGGGCTAAATTACTAAAGATGCTTCGTATAGGCCTGATACGTGAAAGAAAAAAGCTACCAGATGAACGTGTGCCCTTCACTCCTAAACAATGTGCATACATACATAAACATTACCCATCTGTAAATATAACCGTACAACCCTCTCCTACCCGCTGCTACACAGATGACGAATACCGTGCGGCCGGAATAGAACTGGCCGATGACCTTAGCAATTGCGATATCCTGATGGGGGTAAAAGAAGTACCTGCCGAATACCTTATCCCAAATAAAACTTATTTCTTTTTCTCGCACACCAAAAAGAAACAGGCCTATAACCGTGGAATGATGCAGGCGATAATACAGAAAAAAATACGCCTGGTGGATTATGAGTGTCTCACCTATAGCGACGAACAGCGAATACTTGGCTTTGGACTGTATGCCGGCATTGTAGGCGCACATAATGGATTCCTGACTTATGGGAAGAAAACGGGGAAGTACGACCTGCCAGCAGCGCATGATGTAAAGAACTACCAGGAGCTGCTGGTGGCTTATGAGCATTTCAAGATGCCGAACGTGAAGATAGCTATGACAGGATCAGGCAAGGTGGCTTCGGGAGTGCTTGAAATTCTTACGCAACTGGATATTGAACCAGTGGAGCCGGCAGACTTTGTAACACATGAGTATGAATATCCAGTCTTCACTCACCTCAAAGGTGCAAGCCTTTATGCGAGAAAGGATAATGACCTTTTTCATAGAGATGATTTCCATGCACATCCGGAAGCGTATAAATGCCTGTTCTCTAATTATGTGCACCAGGCGGATATTTTGATGAACGGCATTTACTGGGAAGAAAGAATCTGCAGGCTCTTCAATAAAGAGGATATAAAACGAAAAGACTGGCGCATAAGTGTGATAGGCGATATAACCTGCGATGTGAACGGCTCTGTGCCTATAAATGTTGGCGCAAGCACAATTGCAGACCCTGTGTATGGCATAGACCGCAATACGCTGCAAAAAGTAGCCCCATTCCAAAACACAAAGAATACAATTGATGTGATGGCAGTTGATAATTTGCCGAATGAACTGCCGCGCGATGCAGCACAGTACTTTGGCCTGCACCTGGAGAAATATATATTACCTGAGCTGCTGAAAGAAAAAAGCGAAATACTGGAACGCGCAACAATCTGCGAGAATGGCAAACTGACAAAGCATTACGAATATCTTGCGGATTATGCTTATTAGTTTGTTGACAGGTTGAAAAGTTGACCCGTTGATATGTCGAGAATCCGGTTATTAACTTATTAGCTTTTCAACCTATCAACTTTTCAACTTCTTTCTGACCACAATCCACTCATCTATGTTCACTGTAAATGGCAGTTTGCCTATTTTCACTACAGCGCGTTTGTCTTTCAGCTCTTCAAGCACACCTACCTGGTGGTTTTGCTTGTTGCGTACATAGTCACCCGGCTTGGGTTTGCCGCCGGCTACTTCGTAGTTTTTATCGGCCTTACGGGCTGCAGCAGCATTTGTCTGCACCTGTTTTTTACGGAACAGTACATTCTCAGCCGCGTTGATGACCTCTTGTTTGTTATCTGCTTTCTTCCAGTCGTGTATTATCTGTTTGAACTTACGCTCGGTATCGCGCAGGTAATCCAGTTCTTCCTTCTTTATCTTGTTTTGCAGGCGCAGGGTTTCGTGCTGCTGCCTTAGTTTCTCTTTGTTGGTAAGCTCTTCGTATCGCTTTTTCAGTTTCTCATTTTCTGTGAGCAGTTTATCCAGTTCTTTTTCTTTATCTGATAGTTTCACCGACTGCTGCTCAGTCTGGTGTAGCATTTTGTCCAGCTTAAAATGCTCGCGCTGTGTAAGCTGGCGGGCACGTTCTATAACTGCTTGCGGCAAACCGCTACGTTGCGCAATGGCAAAGGTGTATGAACTACCTGGTTTGCCTATGTTCAACTGGTACAACGGCTCAAGATGCTCCTCATCAAATGCCATAGCGCCGTTAAATATGCCACGCACCTTACCTGCCATTACTTTCAGGTTCAGATAGTGCGTAGTAATGATCCCCAGCGCATGTTTTTGGGCCAAGTCTTCCACAATAGCCTCGGCAAATGCACCACCAAGATTAGGATCAGAACCACTTCCCAACTCATCTATAAAGAAAAGCGTTTTGCCACTTGCGAAATCCATGAAGTGCTTCATGTCCTTCAGGTGGGCACTGTAGGTACTCAGCTCATGCTCTATTGACTGAGTATCCCCTATCTGCACCATCAGTTGTTTGAAGATGCCGATCTCGGAATTCTCATCAGCAGGTATCAGTAAGCCAGCCTGCGCCATAAGCTGGAGTAACCCGACTGTCTTCATGGAAACTGTTTTCCCACCTGCATTGGGACCACTGATGATGAGGATGCGATTTTGGCGATCGAGGGTAATGTTTAGCGGGATTGTTTCTTTACCAAGTGGCTTATTGTGTAGTAACAGCAGCGGGTGATATGCCTTTACAAGTTGCAGAGACGGATGTACACTGAGGCGTGGCATATTGGCATTCATATCCAGCGCGAGCTGGCCTTTTGCCCTTATATAGTCGTAGATACCGCAGACGTGATAATATGCTTCCAGTTGCTGCGCAAACTGAGACAGGTCTTTTGTAAGCTGTACAAGGATGCGGTGTATCTCGCGAGTCTCAGCACGCTCCAGCGAGAATATCTCGTTGTTCAGCTCTATGGTTTCTTCCGGCTCGATGAACACGGTTTTCTGCGTATCGCTTTCGCCGTGTAGTATGCCTTTAACTATCCGTTTATATTCTGCCAGCACAGCTGCTGTGCGCCTGCCGTTCAGGAAACTCTCGCCAATATCAGCCAGGTAGCCTTGTTTGTTCAGCCGGCGCAGCACTCCTTCAAATGTTCTGCGTGATTCGCTCCTTACCTTACCTAGTTCACTCCTTATCTGCATCAACTCATGCGAGGCTGTATCGCGCACCAATCCACTTTCATCAATAACGGCAGTGATCAGTTCAACAATTTTCTTTTCGTACACTATCCGCTCAACAATAGAACGAAGATGCGGGAACAGCTCATTGTGCTTTTTGAACCACAACAGTATATCGCGGATATTCAATGTCAATTGCAGGAACGCCAGTATTTGTTCACCACTCAGTACACCACCCGAAACAGATAAGAGTCTTAGTTCTTTCTGCAGATTGCGGGTAAAATCATTGGGGAACTGGTCGCTGCCGGTGGCCAGTATGCTTTTGAACTCATTGGTTTGGTGCAATTCCCGCTCCATATGGTCCATACGGGTATGGAAACGGATATTTTCAACACGCTCACGGGCAGCATCTGTACGACACTTTTGCAGCAGCAGGCTGCACACCTTATTAAACTCCAAAGCTTCGGCTGCATGCGCCGGGTATAATTGCATCATTTTGAAGGAGCAAAATTAAAGATTGAGCAGCCATGAAATACGCTTATTGAGATATGTGTCATGTATATTTTGAAGCAACATATTTCACCCCATTTTAACCTTTTATACACGAAAAAATCAATTAAATTGCATACCTCATAAACACTATGAACAATTACGAGTGGCTGATAGGCCGGTTAGATGCTTTTATACGGAAATATTATGCGAATAAGGTAATTCGCGGCACCCTTGTATTTCTTAGCTGCCTGTTGTTTTATATCCTTACAGTAAGCATTGGCGAATATTATCTGTATCTGCCGGTATGGTCGCGTATTGCTATTGTATCAGCATTTGCAATACTTGGTTCGACTGCACTGGTAGCGTGGGTTATTATACCCTTGACAAAAATGGGTAGATTAGGTTCTGTGATAAGCCACGAGCAGGCTGCGGATATTATCGGTAAGCACTTTCCCGAGGTGAGCGACAGGCTGCTGAATATCCTGCAGTTAAAAAGGCAAAATGATAACATTGCCAGCCGCGAGCTTGCAGAAGCCAGCATTAATCAAAAGATAAAACAGATATCGGTAGTCCCTATCTCTAATGCTGTTGATTTTTCAAAGAACAGGAAATACCTGCCATTTTTGTTACCACTGGTGCTTGCAGGTGTATTCATACTTGTTGCTGCCCCCAGCGTTTTTAAAGACAGTGCTAACCGGTTGCTGCAGCCTACCAAGGCATTTGAAAAACCTGCACCTTTCCAATTCATTATCAAGAATCCGTCCCTGCTGGCTGTTCGCAACTCAGATTTTGTACTTACACTCGAAACCCAGGGCAATGCACTACCAGCTGAAGTATCGGTAGAGACAGGCTCTGAGCGCCTGCCCATGCAGCCCCTGGATAATCACCGTTTTCAATACACATTCAAAAATGTGACGGATGCTATAAACTTTCGTTTTTATGCAGCAGGGTTTTACTCTACCGAGCATAAATTAAAAGTTGTGCAACGCCCCGTGCTTAAAGAGTTCAAAGTACAGGTGACCTACCCTTCCTACACAGGCAGAAAAAATGAGGTACGCAATAGCCTTGGTGATATGACCGTGCCTGCGGGCACATCGGTTAACTGGACATTGGTTACCGACCATACCGACGCTGCGACCATCCACTTTGGCAGTGGCAGCCCAATGGCGTTGAACCAAAATTCAGGCAATTACGGTTACCAGTTCCGCTTTCTGAACGATACGGGCTATACAATAACTTTAGAAAACAAATCAGGTATATCTGACAGCTACAAATACAATATCCAGGTAATACCCGATCAGTACCCTGTATTACAGGTGCAGCAGTTCCGGGACACGGTATCGGGTAAGCAAACGCTGATAACCGGCACAGCGGGCGACGATTACGGTATTACCCGTGTTTCCTTCAATTATGAGGTGACAGATAAGAATAAGACGGTATTAAAAAAGAGTGTCCCTGTAAAAATAGCAGGCGGTACGTTGGCGCCATTCCAACAATATTTTGATATCCATGGCCTCAACCTGAAACCGGGACAGAAAGTGTCTTACTATATAGAAGCTTGGGATAATGATGGTGTGCATGGCAGCAAGGCATCGCGCAGCGAGGTGATGGCATTTTTCATGTACAACGAAAACCAATTAGACTCGGCCATTAATGAAAATTCGAAGCAGATCAACTCCGGTATAAGCAACAGTTCTCAGCGCACCCAGCAGTTACAGAACGATTACAAAAGCATGCAGAGCAAAATGCTGCAAAGCAACCAAATGGACTGGGAGCAGAAGGAATCGCTGGAGCAGATGATGAAGCGCCAGATGGACCTGAAGAATAACCTGGAGAACATAAAACAGCGGTTTGAAGAACAAATGCAGCAAACCGAGCAAAAAAGCTATAGCGATGACCTGAAGGAAAAACAGAAGGAAATGCAAAAGCAGCTGGACAACCTGATGAACAAAGAGCTGCAGGAGCAAATGAAGAAACTGCAGGAGCTGATGGAAAAGCTGAATAAGGAAGATGCTATGGAAACCATGCAGCGCCTGGAGCAGGAGAATAAACTCTTCAAAATGGACATGGAGCGCATGCAGGACCTGATGAAGAAGATGGAAATGCAGATGCGCATGGAAGATATGGCCAACAAGCTGGATGACCTTGCCAAGAAAGAACGTAACCTGCAGAAAGAAACAGAAAAAGCCGAGAAGAAAGACCAGGAAACGGGTAAAGACCAATCGGGCGAGAAGAAAGATGATACAAAAGGCGATGATAAAAATGGCGAAAAAAGCGGGGATAATAAAGAAAACAAAACCGGTGACAATAAGAGTGGTGATAAAAAGAGCGGTGATAAAAAGGAAGGTGATAAGAATGCAGACAAAAAGAATGGCAAGGATGGGAATAAAGAGCCTAAGGACAACAAGCAGCTAAGCAAGGAGCAGCAGGATATTAAGAAGGAACTGGATAAGGTGATGAAGGAGGACATGAAGGAACTGCAAAAGCTGGAAAAAGAAACCAAAGAAAACACGAAACTTGAAAATGAAGAACAACAGGGGAAGGATGCCGGCCAGGATATGCAGGAAAGTGAAGAGCAGCTAAACCAGAATAATAAAAGTAAAGCAAAGAAAGAACAAGACCAGGCGGCACAAAACCTGGAAGACATGGCCAAATCTATGCGCAGCAAAGCAGGCGGCATGGATGCAGACCAGATAGAGATAGACATTAAAGCCACCCGCCAACTGCTCACCAACCTGATGCGCCTTTCCTTTGAGCAGGAAGACCTATTGGAGAGTGTGGGCAAAACTTCTATGTCGAGCCAGGCATATATTGTGAACCAGGAAAAACAGAACAGGCTGCACAATAATTCTTACATGATACGCGACAGCTTATTTGCATTAAGCAAGCGCGTGCCTAAGTTGCCGGCGGTCGTGAACAGGGAAACAACGGAACTGGAATATAACATGAAGAAAGCTGTGGAAGCGCTTGAAAATCGCAATCAAAGCGGCGCTGTTACCTTCCAGCAATATGTTATGACCCATACCAACAACCTGGCCCTTATGCTCAACGAGATACTTGCCAACCTGATGCAGATGCAGGGCGAGGCAAAAGCAGGCAAGGGCGGCAGTTGTTCGAAGCCGGGACAGTCGCCGGGACCGGGGGGTAAGAAACCAAAAGATGGCCCCGGGTCTCAATTGTCAGATATTATCACAGAGCAAAAACAGTTAGGTGAGTCCATGCAGAAAATGCAACAACAAGGTGGTAAGAAACCCGGCGGCAAACAAGGACAAAAACCCGGACAAGGACAACAGGGCGGGCAGGGCCAGAACGGCGGCCAGCAAGGCGATGAAGGAGACCCTAACGGAGAAGATGGCAATGCAGAGCAAATAGCAAGAATGGCTAACCAACAGGCAATGCTGCGCAAAAAAATCCAGGAGCTTACCAGCCTGCTCAACAGCAAAGGCCTTGGCAACAGCAAAGAGCTGCGCGAGATAGAGCAGAAAATGGACAAGAACGAAACTGACCTTGTGAACCGCAGGCTCACATCTGAATTGCTGATGCGGCAGAAGGAGATAGAAACGCGCATGCTGGAAGTTGAGAAAGCGCTCCGCGAGCAGGAACAGGATGACAAACGGAGTTCTAAATCTGCAGAAGAAATCAGCAGGCCTGTGCCACCTGCACTTCAGAAATATATCACGGATCAAAAGCAGTTGCTTGAACTGTATAAAACAGTCCCCCCGCAGTTAAAACCATATTACAAACAAATGGTAGAGAATTATTTTCATATAATTGGGAATAAATGATGTTCTTTAACCATTAGTTAAAGTGCTTTCATTCATTATCAAATGCATAAAAATTAAGTTAAATTAGAATAATTATTCCTACCGACTGACATTTGGCACGATTTTGGATATAAATAAATTTAAAGTTGAGTATTTGTAATACTAAAAAATAGTGCTTAACTTTTCATTATTATTCAGTTCTCACACTTAAAAACGTTTGCCTATGTTTTTTACAAGAACTCACACGTATCACTTTCCAGTACCAAAAGATGACTTGAAGAATCGTTTGATCGGCAGGCATGTAAAGATCCACGACCTCGATTTCGAGATCATGGACAGAGATGAAAAATTGACCATCATTCCTCATGCTGAACAGATCAGCGACATCAAAACGCTGCCAATAACCAGCGTAGAAATGAACGAGGCTGGAGGCAAGACAAAAGTTAAAGTAACTTCAAGAATGCGTGCACTGGATTCCGGTGGCCCTATTCTGATCGTTATCTTTTGCGCCTTTATGCTCGTAGCATCTATGGTCATGTATTTCATTGGCGAACCCTTGGTTTGCTATACGCTACTTGGCATCAGCGCCGGCATTTTTACCATTTTCTGGATACGCCTGGAAACTGGGTATTTTGACTATGTGCGCAAAGTACATGCTTTTGTAAAAGAGAAAGCGAACCCGTCGTTAGCAGAGGCAGGGATGCCTGTTGCACGGGCCTAAAAGACCAAAGGTCTTTATTACTTATAACCAAATCGGCTCAGCCGGGGAAAAGCCTCCAAAAGAGACTGCTTAAAAGGTTTTTCACTCAAAAAATCAGTACGATAGCTCTTCTATCAACACCTTCCTTCCCTACTCTATATATTGCTTCAGGCTGTCTATCGGCACCTCACCTGAATAAACTCTTATCAACTTACGTTCAGCATTGTATATGTTGATCTGGGGTAATGCCTGGTATAGAAATACATTGTTTACATAGCCGCCACTATCAACCCCGACCTTGAAAAAAGGATAATCGTTAATGTGCAACCTGGTTGTAAAATCATGCAAATAGGGTGCCATAACCGGGTTCACCATCATCAGGAATTTCGACTTTTTAAAAAGAGTGCTGTTCCTTTGCAGCAGTATGGTTTCTTCTTCGCAATGAGAACAAGTGGGATTGAACAGCATGATCAATAAATTGGCTCCGTTGTTCACATCTGCATTAGTGATCACTTTCTTTTGCCCTTCATTTACAGCTGCAACCTGCTTCTTTTTTTTCTTCTTTTGAACAACAGGCTCCTTCTTAACAGAGTCCTTTTTCGCAGTTGCAGTGTCTTCATATACAATAAAGCGGATGGGCGGCATAGGCGCCCCTATCTGCTTATAATCAATTTGAGATTCGTCCTGCTTTTCAGTAGCTTTGGGAGGGTTGTTGCCGGTATTTTGTGCGAAGCCATTGGTGGTGATAGTAACCATCAATAAGCCTATCAAACTGCGTATCATAAGGCTAATTTAGGCAATATCCCGATAACAAAAACACAATTTCTATGTCTGTAAACAGTACTCCGCTTGCTGAACGGGTGAGGCCGAGATCGTTAGGGGAATTTATAGGGCAGGAGCATCTTGTGGGCCCTGGAAAAGTATTGGAAGGGGTAATAAGGAGCGGCAAGGGGCATTCTATCATATTCTGGGGGCCGCCGGGGGTTGGCAAAACTACGCTTGCGCAGATAATAGCCCATTCACTGGAGATCCCATTTTTTACATTAAGCGCTATAGACAGTGGCGTAAAAGAAGTACGGGCTGTAATAGAGCAGGCAAGAAAGGCAGGGCATGCTTTGTTGTTCATTGATGAAATTCATCGTTTTAATAAGGCCCAGCAGGACAGCCTACTTGGAGCTGTAGAAAAAGGTATTATCACACTGATAGGCGCTACAACCGAGAACCCATCATTTGAGGTAATAAGTGCGTTATTGAGCAGGTGCCAGGTTTATGTATTGAAGCCACTAACCGAAGATCATTTAATGGCACTGGTGGAGCAGGCAATGAAGAAAGATAGCTGGCTGGCCAGCCAACATTTGGTGATACAAGAATGGGAGGCATTGCTGCAACTGAGCGGCGGTGATGCCCGCAGGCTGTTGAACCTTGTGGAACTCGTTGCCTCTTCCCTGCCGGAAGATGATAAAACTGCGACGAACGACCGTGTGCAGGATATTGTGCAGAAGAAAATGGCGCTGTATGACAAAACCGGGGAACAGCATTATGACATCATTTCTGCTTTTATAAAATCGTTGCGTGGCAGCGACCCTAATGCAGCGGTTTATTGGCTTGCACGTATGATAGAAGGCGGCGAAGATCCTAAGTTCATTGCCCGCCGCATGGTGATACTGGCAAGCGAGGATATAGGCAATGCTAACCCTAATGCCTTGCTACTAGCCACCAGTTGCTTCCAGGCTGTGGAGATGATAGGCTACCCCGAATGCCGCATAATATTGTCGCAAACGGTTACTTATCTAGCTTCGTCTGCAAAAAGTAATGCCGCTTATATGGCAATAAATAATGCCCAATCGCTGGTAACTAAAACCGGCGACCTGCCTGTGCCCCTGCACATTCGAAATGCACCAACAGGGTTAATGAAAAAACTGGATTATGGTAAGGGCTACCAATACGCACATGATTTTCCGGGCAATTTTGTTGACCAGGAATTTTTGCCGGATAAAATAGTTGGCACTAAGCTATATGACCCTGCTAATAATGCTACGGAAGCAAGATTAAGGGAATACCTTAGAAATTGCTGGAAGGAGAAGTATGGTTATTAAGGACTACTTCACCGCCGGAAAATCTTTCGCACCACCCGCACCCTTCACTTTGCCCTTCTTCCATGCAGTAATATCTTCTTTATAGGGAATTTTATTCCTTTCAGTTATAAATTCAGGGTCCAGGTCACTCAAGTCAGGTTTTCCTGCATTTACCCATGCGGTGTACCAGAGGCTGGCCGTTAACTCTATAGCTCCTCTCATTTGCTTCTCAACCATGCCATTCAGTAATTCATGGTAAACATGGGAGTATGCGTATGTGTGCACAACGGATCCAAAATCGGTTTTAAGTGGTTTATCGTTTACCATCTCATATTGCTTATCATCAGGGTTGTCATTTTTCAACTTTTTCTCTATAGACAGCATTGGATATGCTAATGCATAAGTACTATCAACCAGGTCCCAGGCTGCTTTCTCTATATTCTTGATATAGTGGGCGTCCGGCACATAAAAGTTGTAGCGCTTACCAAATAGTTCCGGCAACTGTATTTCCCAGAAAGCATGTATTCCTTTCTGCCCTGTAAATTGCCCGTCAGAATTTTCTGTTGTATGCAAAGGCATATGCCCATCGCCTATATAATGTCCCAGATCGGCGGCAAGGAATAGTATCTCTGCCTTGTGCTTATTTTTTATTGCTTTCGTCAGTTTCGACATTATATCCTGTATATGCCACGGCAGTATGCCATACTTATCCACGGAGTCCTTACCATACTTAGCTATTACCTGATCCAGCGTTTTAGGCATCATATCCCGGGATTCATAATTGTAACTCTCGAGGTGAATGTAATGCCGTGGAAACTCAGCTTTATCATTCATCGTATACTTACGTACATCGGGTATTGTTGACTCCATCGTGAGGTAATCGATATGATTATAAAAGAACATACCCATTTCTCTGGGCAATGCCAGCACTGCGCCCCTGTTGATGTGATTGTGCCCCCATACACCCCATCCAAAAGCCGTAGATGAGTATACGAACGCCAAAAAGAGATTAAATATCTTCCTGCCCATAGATCACTATTGAACAGTAAACTTAAAGAAAATAATTTAATAGGAAACCGACATACTATTAATCCGGCACCACTTCTTCTTCCACCTCATCTTCTTCCTCTTCGATGGTCTTGAAGGTGAACTTGCGCTGCGATATATAGCTAAGCACAGCAGTAATAATACAGATAATTGTGTACCTGAGAGACTGGTGCATCCACGGCACGCAAAATGTAAATACTTTAATGAGTATGTAGGTGAGTAATATAAAAGTTACAGTAGTAAGCGCATAGCGGAACAACTGTATCTTTCCATGCAGGTTGGATTCAGGGAATACAATATGCCGTGACATCATGAAACCTGCCGGAAAGCTGATAGCAAAAGCAATGATCCATGCCACAACTTCGGGCGCAATATTTACATTACCATAAATATGTACATCCTGCTCATGTGCAATATAATGGAAAGCTATAAAGTCTATAAAGATGTTCAAAACGGTATTAGAGCCGCCACACGCCAGATAACGAAAGGTTTGGAGGGGAATGATCCGGGCAAAAGGTTTATGAAAAAAGTCGATTATCCCAACTATTATATGTCGTGTCTGCCTTAACAATCTGAGAAATTAGCTTCAAATTTAAGGAAATATCTCCAATTATGGGTTTAGGCACATTCGACCCACTTCGGGGTCGGTCGTAACATCTGTTTTCCGCCAGTTTCACTGGCGGCTTATTGGCTTCGGAGCTCACTCATGTCAGTCCTTCGGACTTTACTGCAGCTTCATTTTTTCCAGCCTTTTAAATAATACTTTCTCATCAGCACCGCATTTTTTCAGCAAGTCGCTCAATTCATCATAAGACACCAGGCCAGACTTACGCTCCTTCATTATGCGTGCTGCACGATAGGCAAAGTTCCGCCAGTTATCCCCTATCCTTGTCAGTTCTTCAGAGCATTTCAGCAATTCGTCATTTTTTAATAGCTGCCCTGCTTCCTGCAAAAAGGCTGCATACAGGTAACGAAAACCTGCCCCACCTGTGCCAATTTCTTCCTGCATGCGTATCACGTTTCCCAGGTATAATGCTGCTTTCCTCGGCTCCAGCTTTTTAGGATAATCTTTTATCCGGTTGGCAAGGAGGTTTATACCTTTATTGCCAAACCATGGTATTGGCGGAGTAAGCATAAAGAAGCACACCTGTTTTATACCTTTCTCTATAGCCTTCGCCATATTGATGTCGCTGGATACTCCCTCGATATAATACATGAACCCCTTAGGCTCGGGTGTGCCTTTTGCAAAACGTGCTTTCATGAGGTCTTCGGGTGATATACGCGCCACCGTTTGCAATATGGGATCGCTGATGAGATATTCCCCGTTCTCCTTACCATATGCTACAAAATTGTGTGCATTAAAATGGAACCTGAACGCTTCGGGCAGGTATGGCAGGTAAAACACACTGCCCAGCATGCCTACAGGTTTGCCGGTAGCCAGCACATCATCCAACGCCTTCATAGCTTTTTGCGGGTCGCTGAACTTTTCTGTATGCACCTTTACGCCAAGCCGTTGCGCAACCCTTTTAAATATTGCCCCCGGCCATATGCGGTAGGTGGTGCCCGGCGTACCGTTCACTTTCAAAAAGGGCAGATGCCCGAAGAATATGCCTGCACCAATCCCAAATGCCATTGGCTCACTAATGCCGATACCTTCATGGCGCAATAGATTGGCAGATACACCACTCTCGCAATGCGCATGCTGGTAGTGTTTGAAATTTTCTATGATCATTAACTCTTTCCTTTATCTTTTCCGAAATTCACCAGCTCATCAACAGTGACATTAAATATACGCGCGTATTTGCCCAGCATCTCCGGCGATAATGACTTGAATACCGATGGCTTAAAATGCCGCTTCACCTGCCATTGCCATTTACCGGAATAGTTAGCCAGCAATGCAATATCCATCAGGTTCTTCTGCATAAAATATACAATCGGACTAAGTGCACCTGCTTTCACTTGTGCCTCTACTTTTACCAATGCCTCGTCTATATCTTCCCATGCTTGCTCCAGGGCAAAATTTTCTGCCTCCCAACCGGCGGAATTGATACCGGTGTACTTGCCATCTTTGTCCACAGCATACATCAGCTTGTTTATCCTGCCGTCATGCTTCAGGTCACGCTCATCCTGCGGCACTTCATTTACATTCATCGCACATCAATTTATAATCTAATGGAAAGATAAAGAATACCGATATTATGGCTTCAATATTTTTCTCTACTTTCACAAAAATAAATTTTTATGTCACAAAAACAGGCACTTATAGCTGAATTGAAGATGGAAGCCGCCAATACACGTAAAATACTGGAAAAAGTACCAATAGACAGGAGCGACTGGAAGCCTCACCAGAAATCTATGACGCTGGGCAGGCTGGCCACGCATGTTGCTGAAATACCAAGCTGGGTAAGCACTACTTTTCTTGCAGATGAACTGGATTTTGCCAAAACGCCGTTTAAATCTCACGTAGCAACCAGCAACCAGGAATTACTGGACATATTGGATAAGAACCTGAATGAGGCTGTTGGCGTATTAGAAAAAATAAACGACGAAGATTTTGAAAAAATGTGGACCATGCGCAATGGTGAACAGGTCTATTTTACATTGCCTAAAAAAGTAGTGTTGCGCACGTTTGCATACAGCCACAATTTCCATCATCGTGCACAATTAGGTGTTTACCTGCGCTTGCTGAATATTCCGGTACCGGGTATGTATGGACCTACTGCCGATGAAATGAACTAGCCCCAAACCCCTAGAGGGGCTTCTCCTCAAATAATAGCAAAAGAGCTCGCATATATACGAGCTCTTTTGCTATTACGATATGAAATTACGAATTGATAACGTTGCTGTAATTCGGGTTTTTATTTCTGAGGTCAAGCCCGCCTTCCAATATTGACTTAATATTAGCCATGTAAAAAGTCCAGCCGGTAGAGCAACCGACATGGTAGTTATACCTGCCGGCTTCGTCTGCAGGGATCTCGCTTTGTGTCAATATCATTTCGGTGACATTGTCTACCTGCCTCATGTCTATGGTAACAAGGCCTGCCCCGCCAAATACAAATTGAAACCTGTCCTTACCATTCGCTTCGGTAATTTTCCCGCGTTCCACCGTTGTATCAGGGTGCCCATGCCAGAACCATTCATAAGTATCCCCTGCCTGCACATAACTGTCATTAGGCCTGACTGTACCATCCGGCATAAAAAATTCTCCTTTGCGCAGGAACCAGCTTTCTATATTTGTCCTGGTTGCCCAAGCGTCGTAGACCTTTTGCATGGGGACATTGATATATATTTTATGAGCGAATTTACTCCAGTCAATCGGGCGCATAGTGAATATTTTAGATGAATGAGCTACTAAACTATTGATTTTTTATTTATTTTTACAACAAATCATTTACCCGATGAAAATCAAGCTACTTGCACTAATAACGCTCTTGATCTTTGTATTTGAATTAAGCAGTTGCGCACATCGCCAGTTCCCCGGCAGGTACCATCATGGCAATAATGGCCAGTCGCGCTTTTATTAAAATATTCCTGCTTTTAGGCCAACCTGCCAGTTTATGCCCGGCATAGGGCGTTGGTCAACAACCTGGTAGTTTTGGTTCCAGATGTTATTGCAGGCTGCGATGAGTTGCAGGGAATGCTTACCGAATAAGCGGTTATACATGAGTTGCAAATTACCGGTCTCATAAGGTAAGAGTGCGTACATCGGCGACTCATCTGTGGTGGTAAATCTATAACCGGTATAGGTGTGATTATAATTCAATGATAAGGCCTTAAATGCAAACCCTGCGTTCAGCTGATGATTATACCTTGGCGTATACGGTATTTGCTTTCCTATACTGCCATCATTCTGAATATAACTTTTCTCAGTCGTGGCCAGTACGTATGATGTATTTACCCCTAGGTGCAGTCGCCATTTACCGATCGCATAGCCTAGTTTAGTTTCAGTCTCCACTCCCCTGCTATGCACTTCAGCAATATTATGCGGCGTCAATATTGCCCCCCCTACCCAGTATATCCAGTCCTTCATTTCGCGGTTAAACACGGCAAGGTCGTGCGTTACGGCTACCTTTTGTATTCTTGCCTTCACTATATATCCAGCATCTTCAGTCAGACCGTGTTCCGCTTTAAGATTTTTGTTACCTCCGGGAAAATAGTATAATTCATTAAGTGTTGGCGTACGATAAGTGCGCTGCACATTTGCACGCAACGACAACCAATCTGTTAACCGGAAAGATGCACTGCCGCCGGGCAGGAAAATATCTTTACCATCTATTAATTCCTCACGTACATTCAACGCAATATTCAATCTCTGTCCGAACAGTTTTACCTGATATGCCCCCGCGATACCGGCGCGTTCCTGCTGCACGGTATCCCCATCTTTGGGGCCAATACCTGCCCATGAAAGCTGGCATGGGGCAAATATCAGCAACTGGCCATACCTGCCAAATTGCTTTCTCCACCCTAATTCCAGGTATACCTGCCGCACAGTATTTTCCGACCTGATGGATATGGCGTCGTCATGATAACTAACCTTATCCGATATATACGCCAGTTTGCCATTCAGCGCACTTTTACCTACTTCTCGCTGCCAGTCTACCAGGAACCTTGTTGATCCATCTGTTTGCTTCTTTACAGAAGTGGCTTCAAATAATGCGGGTGGAATTTCCCTTACGTACTTTTGCAGCCACAAATAAGCATTAATGACGAGTGGTGAATCGTTCACGGCAGCATGCAGCAATACGGAACCGCTCTGCAATGCCCCATTCTGCATTTTTGTATTTAAACCGTATAGGTTTTTATAAGAGAAATTATTTTCTGCCCCTTGCCCGAATGCATTTGCTGAGCAATAAAATTTCCTGCCCGAAACACTTCCTTTCAACGAGCCCATGAACTGGCCGAAGCTACCTGCCCCACCATTTACGGTAAGTGACTTTTTTCCCGGTTCAAATACAGGCGTTTCATTCTCCAGCAGAAGCGCGCCACCGACATTGCCACTGCCCCATAGTGCAGATGAACCACCATATACCACATTCACTTTGTTCATCAGCGATACGGATATAGTGGAAATATCAGCAATGCCCAGTGCTGCATTTTGTATCGGCACGCCGTTCCACAGCACAATGGATTGTGCTGCTGAAGATCCCCTGAAATTCATGGTTGCTAACCCATTAACGCCGTAAGATTTTATAAATACTGATGATTGCTGCGCAAGCAATGCAGGCATACCCTGCATCTCATATTGTTGCAACGTAGCGCTGTCTATTGTTTTTATCTTTTGTCCAGGGGAGAATTCATTAACTTTTACCTCATTAGACTGGTTCTTTTTGCCCTGGATAGTAAAATCGCTGAGTGTGGTGTCTTTTTTCTGAGCATATATAACAAAAGGCAGCACAAGCATCATTATCAGAAATGATACTCCATGCACAATTTTATTTCTAATAGCTCGCACTCTAATGATCAAAATAGAAATGTCCCGGGCCAATGCCTACATCAAAACTCTTTAGCTGTGTACCATCCGGCTTATATACATACACGGTTCCTTTCTGGATAAACCCTTTCGGGTCGCCCACATAAATATGCCCTGTAGTTGGGTCTACACCCAACGCCCAGAAATACTGGAATGCACTTGCTGCCACGAATGGCGTTACCGGCAAAGCGCTTTCATAAATACCCATCCTGTATATACCGTTGTTGGCAGTGCCGCCATAATAGTCTGCCTCTATAAAATATATAGTGTCCCTCGTGGGGTTGAAAACAGGCTTTATTGCATCAGCCTTACCAGGGAAATGATATGAGGCAAGCGTATCGCCCGATGAAGGGTTTAACCGTGTTAATGCGCCCGCCCTTTTCTGCGGCTGGTTGCCGGATAAAACCCACAGCATGCCATCTTTATCAAGCAATGGTTCCTGCGGCGCAAACCCATCAACACCCAATATATGCACAATATTGTTGCTACCTACATCAACCTTATAAATAACATTGCACAGGGTGTCCCAGGTGCATATCACTGCTATATTGCCAAACAGGCACATACCTTCGGTGTTCTTATGCGGCAGCACAATGGTATCCGTTACCTGGTGGGTCTGGGGGTTTATCGCATAAACGTTATAACTGTATTCAGAAGAAATATAAGCTTTTGTTTCGCTGATGGGCAATATATACCGTGGTTTAGGGATATTGATCTGCCCGGCAACAGAAAGGTTGCCGGCATTCAGGATAACCACCTTATCCGAATTATTGACGCAGAGAAAATACTGGTTATTCATCTTCACCATACTCTGGAACACATCCCCAAGCGGTTGCTTTGTGGCATTGCTATAAAGGTCGCCCGATACAATATCCTTGTGCTTATTATAAGCATACATAGAGCTGGTGCCACTCCCAAAATTTCCTTCGCATATTATAAACACATTGCCTACGGGATCAAAATCAATACTACCCACAGCAGCAGGCTTATCCTTCACACAGGAAACAAGAGCGCAACACAATATAGCTATCAGTATTTTGTAACTTTTTCCACCCATTTGTTGCCATTAGCATCTTGTATAACGAGATAGTACATTCCTGCGGGATATTGCTGCACAGGCATTACCTGCGTTGGTTGTGTAAGCGCCACTTGCTCAATAACTGCACCTGTTATATTGGTAAGCGTAGCGGTTAGTTTATCCGGCACAAACCCGTTAAATGACAGTACAATATTTTCCATTGCAGGATTAGGATATACACTCACCCATACATCTTTGCCCAGCGTATTAATACCTGTCTCTACCTGGTGTATCACCCCCACCGCATCAAGGTCGAAGCCGCAGGATGGGAATGGTGTTGGGTATGGTTCATTGATGATATGATCTTCATGATCGAGCGAGGAATGCCCCGAAACAGAACCCACGACATCTATCAACCTCACATGGGTTATACTGTTCACATTAAGCCCGGCAATACCCGCAAGTTCATCAAGATCGAAGGGCGTACCATACATCCCGATGTATTTACCTGCAAAATTGTTCAGTTTACGGGCATTGAGGTAATTGCTGTTCCCTAATTGCACCGTATGGTCCGTTAAAGAAACAGCCGGGAAACGAAAATAATTCACCCCATCAGAACTTACCTCAACGAATGCCAGTTCAAGAAATGCTTCTGAATCATTACCCGTGTTCAGAAACCCATTTTCAAATATGGCGAAATCAAAACCGGGACCATTATACAAAGGCTTTTGAAAGGTCACTATTGCTACCCCGCTATCTCCCAGGCTCACTATCCAGCTATTTGCCGGCCCCAGTGCATTTGTATCATTACCCGCACTGGCAAAACCCAATGAGTGGTTGGCAATATCCATATATCCACGCTGAACAGTGCAATGCGTAGCCCATGCCACAAACTGGCTGCTTGATGCAGGGATAGCAGTGCTGCCCGCAAGCCCGGCCTGCGGTGCATATTGTGCCCATGTTACGAAGGCACAACACAAACCAGCTATTAACAAACAAAACCTCTTCATACTATTATTCCTTTACAAATTTAGCAGCAGCGGCTTTCCCATTACCACTCATTTGCAGCATATACATCCCGGCAGGCAAAGTTGAGGTATTTATCTCAATATGCGCAGATGCACTGTAAGTGCTCATTACCCTTCCGGCCATATCCGTTACCTGCACCTGCTGGATCGCATTATCTGCAACATCAACATACAGCATGTTTGTTGCAGGGTTGGGATAAACTTTAGCGGCTGACATTGGTGTGTTAGCTACGCCAAGTGTTATATCATTTGTTGTAAAATTATCAATACAGAAGTAAGCAGGCGTATTCATACCCCACATACCGTTGTCGGTAGAACTCAGAGAGAACTCCAGGCTATCAACAGGGCCCAGCGATGCCAAGTTCACCCACTGCCAGTCCTTCAATATGTAGTTCATTGTTGTATCCGGGAAAAGGAAGTTTGCGAGGTAGGTAGTTACCATAGTCGGTTGCAAAACGCCACCAGAATATCCTTGCACTGTCAGTTTAAACCAGTCGCCATTATGGAATTTACGGGCAAACATATCGCCGTCCCTCATACTGTTGTATGTATACGTGCTATTGGTTACATAAAAGCCCTGTACAGGCTGTCCAACCGCGCCACCCAGCAATATTACTTTATTAAACTGCCCCCATGACACGGCATACTGCGAAGATCCACCATAACCAATAGCTGTTTTTGCAGAATACTGGTTCGTAAAACCGCTGGTAACGCTGTCGGTCATATTGGAGTAGGCAAAGCCATAGCTCCAGAAGTCACCCCACGATGAGGTATCATATACACAGGGAAAATGTGCGAGCCCGTTATTAAATCCCACGTCGGTTCCCGGGGCTGAATAGTTGACATAAAATGTATCGGACGTCGAGAGGCTCAGGCTTTCGAAAGTAGCTACCGGCTGTGCCATGGCTGTTGTACCCAGTACAAGAGCGGAAAATAACAATGTAAATGTGCGCATATATAAATTGGTTTTAAAAACAACTTGTATTATGCAGCAATTGGGTAATTAAACAGATACAGAAAAATGCAGATAACCCTGCGTTTATCTCACCTGTGCTTTTGGTCCCGAAAGCAGCGATAAGTAACTAGCAGAGGCAGGTCTTCTGACTTACTCCACTTTTTGCGGCCTTCCCGTCTCTTGTATCGAAACAGTGGCAGAGGTAGCAAAAAGCTTTTTTATGGAGCTAACAGCATCGGGTAATGTCCAGGATTCTCACCTGGTTCCCTTTTCATCCCAACCGAGGTCGGGAACCTTTGCAGGACAAAAGTATAAAGTAAAAACTAAAAAACAGTAAAGTTTTTTTGGAGTGTACTAAAGATGTGGATAACTGCGTAACCTCGGGCAGACAATTATTTATATCACGGAACCATCGCCGGCTTCTTCGCTTGCCCGCAATTTTTCCAGCAGTTCATTCAGCATAAGGGCTTCATTTTCATCCATTTTTATCGTGTCATTTAACCCTTCTATCAACTCATTGGCTTTTAATAATACCTCGGCCCCTTTATCAGTTAGTGATATAAGTGTTTCCCTTTTATCTACTTTGGAAGGTGTTCTTTTTACAAGCTTTTTAAGTACCAGCCTGTCAATAATGCGGGGCACATTGGAACTTTTTTCTATTATACGGCTGCCAATATCCCTCACGCACATTTGGTCAGGATGTTTACCTTTCAATATGCGCAATACATTATATTGTTCCACCGTAAGGTCTTCTGGTTTAATAGCGTTACTGAAGTTATTCCTTAACCAGTACGCAGTATACAGGACGTTAAGCGTTGCCTTATGCTTCTGGTCTTGAAATTTATTCGACTTTATGGCCTCTTCCAACTTCATCCCGTAAATATACAGACTATACAATTTTATTTCAGGCAATAGGTCACAAAATTTTGGGGAGCCTGCGTTGCCGGTCGGTCAGGGGCGTTTTTTTATCAACTATTTTTATTTCCATGCTATCTACCCATACCTGGCCATCACCATCCAGCAATGCACCATAAACAAGCTGATCAGCTCCCTCAGGCACATCCAGCACTATTTCGTAAATCGCCCAGTCGCTGGTTCCGTGTATGGGCCTGCCGCTCATATTGTCGAACCCCAGACATTCCTCGCTATAGGGATCTTTAGGGTCTATTCTCAGCCATAATCCTGCCCATCCTGTCACGTCCCTAGCTTTTACCCAGGCCGTATAGCTAATTCTTTTGCCAATACATTTCTTAGGTTTTATACTACTTATAATTGTGGCAAAATTTACAGGCTTTATAGATCTAATCGTCGAGACGTTACGGCCATCACGCCTCTCAACCGAATCCGAGTAAACTACATACTCGTCAGGATTTCCACGGCCTACAAAACCATCGGGCAACGGGAAAACAACAGACTTTTTATTTGCCTTTGCAACATCATTTTCCTCATCCTTTTCAGTATCGTTCTGAACAGGATCTTTTTGAGTATCCGTTTTAGTACCGGATTCACAGCCGAAAAGTGTCAAAAATGTCGCAACAAAAACAATTCTTATCATATGATTTTCTTTTAAAAAGTAATCCTGGAAATACACTAATAGTTAAAAAACGCATATTTATTAAAATTAGTATTTCTTTTACTCAAAATAGCAAACTTTCAATCTGATTTTCATATAAATTTCCTTACCTTTGCACCTCCAAAACAAAAAATAAACACTTTAATTCATATAAAATGGCAGATCTCCGCGTACAACGCAACTTTGGAATAGCCGCCCACATTGATGCGGGCAAGACGACGATGACAGAACGTATTCTTTATTATACCGGTGTGAACCACAAAATAGGCGAGGTGCATGAAGGTGCTGCAACTATGGACTGGATGGCGCAGGAACAAGAGCGTGGTATCACCATCACATCAGCAGCTACTACGTGCTTCTGGAACTTTCCTACTACACAGGGTAAACCATTACCGGAGTCTAAAAAATATAAATTCAACATCATTGATACTCCCGGCCACGTTGACTTTACCATTGAGGTAGAGCGTTCTTTGCGTGTCCTGGATGGCCTTGTTGCCCTGTTCTCTGCGGTTGACGGCGTTGAGCCGCAATCTGAAACCGTATGGCGCCAGGCAAACCGTTACCGTGTACCACGTATCGGATTCGTGAACAAAATGGACCGTGTCGGTGCAGACTTCCTTATGGTGGTTCAGCAGATAAAAGATATGCTGGGCGCTAAGTCGGTGCCGCTGCAGTTGCCTATAGGTGCAGAAGATCACTTTAAAGGTATCGTTGACCTGGTGCAGATGAAAGGTATCATTTGGGATGATGCCACCCAGGGCATGACTTACACCGAAGTGCCGATACCTGATGATATGAAGGAAGAAGCAGACCAGTGGCGCCAGTACCTAGTTGAAGCTGTAGCTGAATACGACGACAAGCTGCTGGAAAAATTCTTTGAAGACCCGAACAGCATCAGCGAAGCTGAAATACATGAAGCTGTGCGTAAAGCGACTATCGACCTGAGTATTATCCCAATGCTGTGTGGCTCTGCATACAAGAATAAAGGTGTACAGGTAGCGCTCGATTGCGTTATCCGTTACCTGCCAGGCCCGCTGGATATCGAAGCAATTAAAGGTACTAATCCTGATACAGGAGAAGAGGTAGAGCGTAAGCCTGATGCAAAAGAACCATTTGCTGCACTTGCGTTCAAGATCATGACCGACCCATTCGTTGGCCGCCTGGCGTTCTTCCGGTGCTATTCAGGCCACCTGGATGCAGGTTCTTATGTATTGAATATGCGTAGCGGTAAGAACGAGCGTATCAGCCGTATCATGCAGATGCATGCCAACAAACAAAACCCTATCGACTTCATCGAAGCTGGTGATATTGGTGCTGCAGTAGGTTTCAAAGAGATCAAGACCGGTGATACCCTGTGCGATGAAAAGCACCCTATAGTACTGGAGAACATGTTCATACCCGAGCCGGTTATCTCTATAGCTGTTGAGCCTAAAACACAGGCCGACGTTGATAAGATGGGTATGGCGATAGCCAAGCTGGTGGAAGAAGATCCTACCCTGCGCGTTAAAACAGACGAGCAGACAGGCCAGACCATCCTTAGCGGTATGGGGGAGTTACACCTTGAGATCATCGTTGACCGTATGAAGCGCGAGTTCAAGGTGGAGATCAACCAGGGCGCTCCGCAGGTTGCTTATAAAGAAGCATTTACCCTCACGGTAACACACCGCGAAATATATAAGAAACAAACCGGTGGCCGTGGTAAGTTTGCCGATGTTCAGTTCGAGATAGGCCCGGCAGATGAAGAGTTTCTGAAAGAAGGTAAAGGATCCTACCAGTTCATCAATGATATCTTTGGTGGTTCTATTCCACGCGAATTTATCCCTGCTATCCAGAAAGGCTTTGAGGCTTCTATGACCACAGGCCCGCTGGCTGGCTTCCCTGTTGAAAATATGCGTATCCGTATATTCGACGGTTCTTTCCACCAGGTTGACTCTGACTCTATGTCGTTCGAGCTTTGTGCAAAATCAGGTTTCCGTGAGGCTGGTAAAAAGGCAAAAACTGTTATCCTGGAGCCGATCATGAGAGTGGAAGTGATCACCCCCGACCAATACATGGGTGATGTGACAGGCGACCTTAACCGCCGCCGTGCAATGCTTGAAGGTATGGACAGCCGTAACAACCTGCAGGTGATCAAAGCAAAAGTTCCGCTGGCTGAAATGTTCGGCTACGTAACACAGCTCCGTTCATTGTCTTCTGGCCGTGCAACTTCTACCATGGAGTTCAGCCACTACGCTCCTGCCCCACGCAACATTGAGGAGGAAGTTGTAGCAAAAACAAAAGGTAAAGTGACTGCTTAATTAGTAGATAGTATTTAGTAGATAGTATATGGCCGCCCCGATCTTCGGGGCGGTTTTTTTATATATTTACCTTATGTTTTTCTTACAAGCCGCAATGGGTTTCGGGTATGTGGTTGTTTTAATTTTTGGTCTACTTATTTTAGTTGGTGTACCAATATTGACGCGGCTATTTATGGAATATATCTGGCGAAAAAAAGGCAAACGAAAATTTATAGAGAAAAAAACTCCTTATTATAAGGACCCTATTTGGTTTATATTATGCATGATAACATCATTTGTCATAGTAACCATTGTATTTTTTTTCGTTCTCATTTTCTTTGACAAACTATTTCCTCAATATGGTTTTTACAACTAAACATCAACGTTTATGCTCACATCTGCCATCACCCGACTCCAATACCTCTGCGATAACATTCCATCGCTTATAAAACAAATTCCCGAAGAGCAATTCTCTCTCAAACCTGCACCCGACAAATGGAGCAAAAAAGAAATTCTCGGTCACCTTATAGATAGCGCTACCAATAACCACCAGCGTTTTGTGCGCGGGCAATTTGAGGGAACACCATTCATTGTTTACGATCAAAATAATTGGGTCGCATGCAGCAGGTACCAGGATATGGCATCATCGCACGTCATTACTTTTTGGGAAGCATACCACAGGCATTTGCTGGAAGTGATAAAACGCATTCCGGAAGAAAGCTTGTCGCGCCTGTGCAAAACAAATGAGCCGGAGCCTGTTACCCTGCAATGGTTAATTGAAGACTATGTAGTGCACCAGGAGCATCATTTAAGGCAGATAGTGTTGTATTAACTTTACTCATTCTGTCATGGTGAGCCTGTCGAACCATTGCCGAGCACTTGCAGATTGTTCAGATTATTCAATCATCATCAGCCCAAATAACAACATCTTTACCCAACGCAAACTCCACCGCAGCCATAGCGTGTATCTTCGTGGTATCAAAGATAGGGACGGGCACATCATCTTCCATCACCACCAAGGGCAATTCAGTGCAGCCCAATATTATACCTTCTGCACCATCTTCTATTAACTTAAGCACAATCTCAAGGAAACGATCTTTTGACTCGGGCGATGCGTAGCCCTTGCCCAGTTCTGCAAATATCACTTCATGCACAAACAGCCTGTCGGCATCACCGGGTATAATTGTGCTTATTCCCTGCGCGGTAAGTTTTTCCTTAAAAAAATCCTGCTCCATGGTAAACTTCGTACCAAGCAGGCCTACTTTGGTCAACTGCTTTTCCTTTACAGCAGCGGCTGTAGCTTTTGCTATATGCACCAGCGGCAATCCTACCCTTTCTTCTATCTCCTCCGCACACATATGCATGGTATTGGCGCAGAGCACTATTGCTTCTGCACCTATACTTTTCAGTTTGTTGCACGCATCAACTATCAGTTCGGTCGTCCCCTTGAAGTCGGCTGCGTCATTCCGTTTCTTTATCTCGTTATAGTTGAATGAATAGATCAGGCATTGCGCATAGTTAAGTCCGCCAAGTTCTTTATTGATATGTTCGTTGATATAATAATAGTAATTGATAGTGGATACCCAACTAACGCCACCTATTAACCCTAATGTTTTCATCCTACAAACTTAGCTTTTTTCCACCCTCCGCGTGCCTCCCATACATCCTTGCAATGCCGGTGATGAACCAAATAACAAACACATATTTTTAAGTCGAAAAGTATTATTTGGCACAGATTTTGCAGCGGTATAATTATACCTTTTTAGGGTATAATTATACCTTTTGGGGGTATAAATATACCCTTTTATACCCATTTATACCTTATAATAAAACACATAAAATAAGCCCACAGCGCACTCCAGCCACATATAAAAAACTAAATGTGGAAAAACAGGCATATCCCCGAAATTATACCCTCCTAAACAATAAGAGACACAGGCGGCATGGTTGGTAGCGGCGCCATTGGTGTCACTATCCCCCACTGGTTCAGCGTATCATTGTTAAAAATACGCAAAGTAGCTGCATCAACATACTTCGCCCTTTGCGCCAAAAAGCTGTCCAGCGATGCACCATACATGCTCTTTATCTTTGCCGCTGTCAGCGTATTCATTTTCCCCCAGTGAAATGTATAAGGTATCTTCAGCTTATCCATTTCTGCCCATACAGCATCATAAAACTTCAGCGTCCCTTTCGACTGCACCCCATCCAGCTCCAGCACGGTTGTTACCGGTGCAAATCGCGTAAATGCCATAGTAGCATTCGACGACTTTACGAACCTGAACGCAAATACACCCACAAATGGCCCGCTGGTTTTATTGATCTTCATCAGCATTTCCATTACTGCCGCCGTATGAGCCGAAGCAAAACCTATTGCCGCGCTGGCAACTTTCCCCCGCAAAGTGGTATTACTGAATATTTCTGCAAGCGTACCCTCCTTCTTTTCGAATGGGGTAAGGCTTTTGCCTATCACGGCATTTGCCAGCAATGGCACACTCGCAGGAATTACGTCTGTTAGTTTACCAATAAAACAAGGCGCATCATCTCCCGGCCCTATTCCCTCGCCGTTCGGCTTAGGTGGTGTATGCGGCTTAACAGGGCGCTTATACATTACAGACATGTAGACACCCTTATCGATATCGTATGGATTGATCAGTGTACCAAAATGGAATGGCACTTCCCCGGGATATGGTAACTGGTTGTAGTTAAAATCGAGCTTAATAACCTGTTGTTTGAATGCAGCATCATACGGCACACGCCGCATATAGCTCTCCAGCAGGTATTCAGGCTCTGCCTGTATCATCACACCATGTATAAAGCCAAAGGCGCCAAAACTTACCACAGCAGCGTTAAAGGCATCATCATCACGCACGGGAGTTGCTTTCAATACAGCCGCAAACGCATCAGACATTATGGGCGCCGATTTCCGCTCCAGCCATATACTGTTGTTTGGCCCCGTAATAATGTGCAACCCTACCACCGCCTCCTGGTGCGCACCAAAGCTGATGCCCGCCCCATGGGTGCCTGTGGCTATTGCCCCTGCAATGGTTTGCCCGTTGCTGGCGCCAGATGCAGGTAATGAGCGCCCTTTCTTATGCAGGAAATCGCTCAGCTCCCATACACTGCGGCCGCACTGCGATAAAAAGAGATTATTTACATCCCCTTTATAGTCAGGATGAATGTTCGTACTACTAATAGGGAAAATAGAATTCAAGAGCTTGGTATTCAGTATTATGCCACTCGTAGCCGTTATAGAAGACAGCGACCAGTTACCGCCAAGGGGCCGCAGTGGTGTGTTGTTCTTTATTGCATCGGCTATTAACTGCTGTATGCCTTTTGTGGTGTCGTTATAATTATCCAGTGGCTTGCCATTTGTTTCATTTGCCAAATGCCACAATCCTGCCACCTGCTGCTGGTAGGTTTCATGCAGGTTCTTCCATTTGAATGCAGCTTCTTTAACTATCTTCATATCGGTTGGTTATGGTGATAAAAATTACAGGTCTTGTGATTGTTCACATGGTTTCGAGCATCGCCATGTTACATGTACCGGGCTGTAAATGCCCAATGTAAAAACAGTAAAAAGTGCATCGCCCACATTCTTTTTTACAATGACTTCAGCCACACCATTAACCCCAAGCGAGTCGCAAACAGGAGTGCTGATAACCTGCGGGTTATTGAGCAGCCCCCATAACAAACTATACGCCTTTTTACTGTTAGCAGGCGTATAATCCGTTGCGCTTTGTGCCTTGGTAGCCACACGGTATGACGAGCAACTACTGCCCGATACGCTATATAAGACCAACAGGCAGAATACATGAATGGTGAACGATTTATACCTCATAATGAATATTTAGAATATAAGATTACTCATTATACCTGATAAAACAAAACATACCGTTATTAAACGGGATGCAAAATATGGCCACTTTAACATTTCATGGAATGGGTTTTGTAGTACTTATGATAGGTTAAAAAACCAATCATATGAAAAAGCTATTTGCACAGTTAATGGCGTGGATGAATGGGCACTTTGACATAGGTACAAGAGACAAGGGAGACGCCTGGTATTAAAGTGGCCTATCAATAAACCTCTTCAAATTCACGGGAATTTCCGGGTATAACATGATTTGCATGCGAAACACGCATCGCACAGAAGCCAGAGGTATGAGCAAAAGACCACAAAACTGTTTACAATACTGCTTCAGTATAATAGCCGGTATTTGCTCAATGCTTTTGCCAGGCACTATATTTGCCCAACCTAAAACGATAGTTAAAGACAGCAGCGTACCTGGCAAAGTTTTGATAATAGCGGGTGATTACCAGCGTTCAGCATTACACAATACGCTCTTCGGCAAAAACTACCGGAAGGAATGGGCAACGCCCTTATGGGCGCCAATTATAAGCCTGGATACCATTTATGGTGGCCTGACACCTTACCAAAGCGGCGGCGGCAGGCAGAGCAAATCGTTGCGCCTTCGCGACACTGCAAAGCGGGAATACGTGCTGCGTAGCGTGGATAAATCGTTCGGCAGAGCGCTACCCGAGATTGCCCGGAATACTTTTATAGAAAGTGCAATTAATGACCAGGTAACTTTCGACCATCCATATGCAGCACTTACAATAGCGGCGATGGCTGATGCAGCAGGCATACTGCATACCACGCCCAAAATGGTATACGTTCCGCAACAGGATGCATTAGACACCTTCAATGCACGCTTTGGCAATTATCTCTACATGCTCGAGCAGCGCCCGGATGAAAATTGGGAAACTGCCGGAAACTTTGGGAACGCCAGGAATATTATAGGCACAGATAAATTGCTGGAAAAGTTGCTAAAAAGCAATGACAACCTCGTTGACCAGCATTTATACGCACGCTCACGCCTGTTCGATATGCTCATAGGCGATTGGGGGCGGCACGAAGACCAATGGCGCTGGGGGGTATTCGAGGAAAATGGTAAAAAGATATACAAGCCAATTCCGCGTGACCGCGACCATGCCTATTCCCATTTCGGCGGGGTGTTCCCTATATTATTTATTCATGCCGCTAATCTCGATTACCTGCGTTCATTCGACCACGATATAAAAGGTATCAAGATCTATGGCTACACGGCACGCCATCTTGACCGCCAGTGCACCAACAAGCTGACCTTACAGGATTGGCTGAGTATAGCCGCCCAAATGGAGGCAAGCCTGACAAATGAAGTAATACAAAGGGCTGTCGGCCAGTTACCTCCGGAAGTGTATGCCATCTCAGGAGACGACCTGGTGGCCCGGCTTCGCTCACGCAGAGACCATCTGCGCGACTTTGCCTCCCGCTACTACACATTCATTGCCCGGCACGTAGATATACCCGGCACAGAAGGCAGGGAGTATTTCGATGTAGAGCGCATTAGCAGCAAAGAGACCCGGGTGAGTATATACAAAATAGACGAGCGCGGTAAAACAAACGAAACTCCTATATACGACCGTGTGTTTAAAACCAACGAAACAAAAGACATACGCCTTTACGGAATAGCCGGTAACGATAAATTCCGTGTTACAGGCAACGTGTATAAAGGCATAAATGTGCGCATTATTGGCGGTGTTGATCCTGACACTATAATCGACAAATCCCATGTAGCCGGATGGAAGAAGCGCACAAACATCTACGACGATAACGCCAATAATTTTTCAACCGCTTCCGAAGCCCGGCTGCATCTTGCAGCCGACAGCGCTAACAACTCCTATAACTACAAAGAATTCGAGTACCCCCGTAAAGGCATACGCCCGTTACTTTCCTACAACAACCCCGATAAACTTTTCGCCAGCATAGGCTATGGCTTTGCGCACCATGCATGGAGAAAAGACCCCTACGGCTCGCAGCAGGCAATATACCTGCGCTATTCCATTACCGAAAACTCATGGAGCCTGCTATACGATGCCACCTTATATAAATTCATCGGCAAATGGGACCTAGGTATATCTGCGAGTTACGATGCCTTCCGCTCTACAAACTTTTACGGCCTTGGCAATGAGACCCTCTTCCCTGCTACCAACAACAACTACAACAAGCTGCAGACAAAAGAGTTTATGGGTAAGCTAAGCATGAACCGGAACATTGCACACCACTACATTTCCCTGCAAGCATATGCGCGCGCTATACAACTCATCAATGCATCGCCTACCTTCATCAGCGACAACTACCTGACAGGCCATCCGGAACTCCTGGGCGTACAGAAATTCGTGGGTATTAGTGCGGGTTACACGTACCAAAATATGGACGACCTCGCTATACCTACCAAGGGCGTTATGCTGTATGGCGGCATAAGCTACAACCGCAATATTGAACTGCCAAGGGATTTTACTGGCATCAATGCTATTGCGCAGGTCTATCTGCCGCTCTTTGGCAAATTCAGCCTGTCTACGCGTGCAGGCGTCAATTCCGTTTTGGGCAAGCCTGAGTTCTATCAATATGCCTCCATAGGCGGCAACCAGAATTTCAGGGGGTATAAACGTGACAGGTTCTGGGGCAATACTGCCCTTTACAACTCCAATGAGTTACGGTATATCACAGACATACGTTCGTACCTGATGAATGGGAAAGGCGGCCTGGTGGCATATATAGACGATGGCCGTGTTTGGCTCAACGGCGAGCAGTCTGATATGTGGCACTATGCATATGGAGGCGGCATATTGTTAGCGCCATTTAACAAGCTCACTTTTACAATCACATACGGCACTTCCGCCGACGGCAACTATGTGAACATCCGTTTTAATAAACTGTTAAATTGATCACTTTTGTTTCTTCTGTTTTTTACCGTTCAGTGCTACTCCATTATACGCCAGCGCTAGTGCATCTTTAAACATATCCTTTCTCACTTTCTTCAGCTCCACGAAAGTAGCCCCTTGCTTACCCCAAAATCCGTCTACAGGAAAGAATATACCTTCTTTATAAGAGCAGAATACATCCTGGTCTGTAAGCGGAAGCTTCAGCATGGCCCTGTTATCCTTCTCCCAATAGGTAGCAAACACTTTCTTTTTGTACCTGAATGAAGGAATATTAAAATGCGGCAGTTCCTCGGCATCAGGAAATGCCAACGCCCATGACCTGAATTCTTCTATCGTTACCATGTCACTATAAATTTTGACCTTCCCAAAGATACCAAACCGATATCCTCGCCGGGTGAAGGGTATAATTTTGAAAATAGCCCGTTTGCGGTTAATAATTTTTTGCGGATGCAGGTGAAATGCGCTATGGGCGGGTGTTATGTGTTTTGTGTTCATGTCTAAAAGGGTATAAAAGCGACTAAGAGACGGGGTAAAATGACTAAAAAACGCCCTTTTGGGTATATTTTTAAGTTGTAAGTCATGTTGTGCTAAGGCAGATAAATAAGTCATAAGTCATAAATGTAAGTTGCCAGTCATTCAAAGAACTTGCCCCAATTTTTTTGGAGTTGAGTAAAGTTCATTAATGCTGTTGTTCGTGCCAAATTTAAAAACCATGACGGTACCATTTCGGTACCGTGACGGTACAGTTTCAGTACCGTCATGGTTTTTTGTTTGCAGTATTGGCGCGGATTTTAGCGGTTTTGGGGTTATTGCAAGAATCACGGATTTAAAGATCACACTGATAACACGGAACACTGGGTTTGTTACATTGAATCCCATTGCAGAAAAGGGTAGCATTGCATACCTATTGAAGATTACAACATACTCTTTTACAGACTTTATTCTCCCTTTTATCTTTTGTGCAGGTAACCGGTTGTCATACTGAGTAAAGGCATTTTGCACAAATAGCAGGGTTAACAGGATCAATATAATTGCTTTCATGTACTTACGCCGGGATACAATGTTAATGATCTATTATTAAAACAAAAAAGCCCGGCAAATGCCGAGCTTTCTACGTCGGGGAGACAGGATTCGAACCTGCGACCCCCTGGTCCCAAACCAGGTGCGCTACCGGCCTGCGCTACTCCCCGAACAATTTTTTCTTGTTCTCCGGTTAAAGATTTTACTGGCGGTGAGGGAGGGATTCGAACCCTCGATACGTATTAACTACGTATGCCAGTTTAGCAAACTAGTGGATTCGGCCTCTCTCCCACCTCACCGTTTTGCCTTTTTAAGGACTGCAAAGGTAATGAATCTGCATTAATGAACAAACTCAAATACACTTTGATTTTTACATATATCTTTAGATAATGTACTAGATACTTGCAAGTTGTACCTTCTGCTGTATCTCCAGCAGGTTCTCTTTGTATTCAGTATCAGTCTCCATCAGGTTCTCAACCGTCTGGCAGGAATGTATCACTGTGGTATGGTCAAATCCGCCAAAGTGGTCGCCTATTGTTTTCAGCGATTGCTTGGTGAACTTCTTTGCAAAGTACATGGTTATCTGTCGTGCCAAAACCACTTCACGCTTGCGTGTTTTGGTTAACAGGCGGTCATATGCTACATGGTAATAATCGCATACCAGTTTCTGTATGTTGTCTATCGTCATCTCGCGCGCTGCAGTCTTCACAAAATTCTTCATCACGCGCTTAGCAAGGTCCATGTCTATTTCCTTCTTATTAAGTGTAGCCTGCGCAAACAAAGCTATCAGCGCTCCTTCCAGTTCTCGCACATTGCTTTGTATATTATAAGCTATATACTTCACCACGTCATCAGGTATCTCCAACCCTTCCTGCTTCATCTTCACCTGCAGTATTGCCTGGCGTGTTTCAAAGTCGGGCGCCTGTATATCGGCATTCAACCCCCAGCGGAAACGGCTCAGCAATCTTTCCTGCATACCTTCAAGGTCGCGTGGAGCGGTGTCGCTGGTCAGTATTATCTGCTTACCACTCTGGTGCAAGTGATTGAAGATGGCAAAGAATACATCCTGCGTCTTCAATGCAGATACGAATAGATGTATATCATCCATTATCAGCACATCTATCAGTTGATAGAAATGGATGAAATCATTTATCTCGTTATTCTTAGAGTGATCAATAAACTGGTTGATGAATTTCTCAGCACTTACATACAGTACCGATTTATTCGGGTGCAGTTTGCGCACTTCGTTGCCTATGGACTGCACAAGGTGGGTCTTGCCCCAGCCTACACCTCCAAATACTACCAGCGGATTGAATGAGGTTGCTCCGGGTTTCTGCGCAACATGCAAACCGGCTGAGCGGGCTACGCGGTTACAGTCACCTTCTACATAATTATCAAAAGTATAGTTAGCGTTAAGTTGCGGGTCTATCTGCATACGCTTAAGACCCGGTATAGCATATGGTGTTTTAATGTTATGCGGGTCATCCCATTTCAGCGGCATGTCCACATAGTTATTTTCTTTAGGTGTTTTAGCATGCGTGCTGCCGGGCATGTTAATAGATGCAGGATTGCGCTGCGAGGCGCTGTTCTCCATCATAATGCGGTATTCCAGGCGGCCTACCCTGCCCAGTACCCGCTTTATGGTTTTGCCTAAAAGCTCCACATAATGTTCTTCAAGCCATTCGTAAAAAAACTGACTGGGCACTTGCAGGGTCAGGACATTATCATTAAGGCCTACTGCTTTCACCGGCTCGAACCATGTTTGGTAGGTGCGCCAGTTTACGTTGTCTTTAATGATGTTTAAACATTTCTCCCATAGTTGTTCTGCTTCGGTTAAAACATTATTGTTGGTATTGTAAAGGTGTTTGTTATCCATATTATGAAACAGCGTTCACTAAATTAATCATTTTTTTTGTAACCAAATAAGTGCCGCAGACAAAAATATTTTCCCGAAAATTTTTCCTTCCAGGTTTTTGGTTACTTCACTTACTAAGTTAGTTGTTTTTTTATTGGGGGCCTCAACTCATTTTCACTTGCCGGGATGTTTCCTGCTTGTTTATGGCAGGAGGACGAAATTGATAACATTTTGTTGAAAAAAAAAATCATTTTCCTCTTGTTTGTTTAAAAAAACTTACAGATTGGCACTTAAAAAGTTTGGAACTCTTTTTGCTACAGGCAAACATAACAACAGGTGTTAAAATGAACTTTGTCATTGCAATTGGTTTCTAATGAATTCCCTATAAAAAATTAAAGATAAAACACAGCGAAATGCTTTACAGCAGCGAGCTTCAGGCACATAGCAACTTCAACCTGTATCCCTATATAGAATTAATTTTCAGAAAAAACAAGAAAAGCACAAACTATTTTTTTTGAAAAAATCTATTGTGAAAATTATTTTTTCTCATAAATATTTTTAACGTTTTTTTCTGCTTACTGTTTCACATAAATTAAGAAAGCATTTTTGTATCATTCAACATCTGTTTGCAATAAAATATTTCTTCTGCGCATCCGTTAATGCACAACATAAAAACAGCCCGGTATTAACCGGGCTGAGATACTAAAATTAAAGTCTTCTCAGAATGGTTTGTTTGAATCAAATGCCTCCAGTTCTTTTGCTACTGCAGTAAGGAAGCTTGCGCCAATAGAACCATCAACTATCCTGTGGTCATAGCTGAGCGATAAATACATCATATGCCTTATAGCTATCACATCACCTTCTTCAGTCTCCAGTACAACAGGGCGTTTTTTAATAACACCCAGTGCAAGTATCGCAACCTGCGGCTGGTTAATGATGGGTGTGCCCATGAGGCTGCCGAATGTACCTACATTGGTGACAGTGAACGTACCTCCCTGAGTATCATCTGCTTTAAGCCTGTTTCCCCGTGCGGCATTTGCCAGCGCATTCACTTCTTTCGACAACCCGAAGAGGTTCTTGGTATCTGCATTCTTTATTACAGGCACGATCAGGTTGCCTGAAGGCAACGCTGTGGCCATACCAATGTTGATGTCCTTCTTGATAATGATCTTATCCCCGTCAAGGCTGCAGTTAATGAGCGGAAACTTACGGATACAGCTCACAATAGCTTCAAAAAATATCGGTGTAAACGTTATCTTCTCACCATACTTGCTTTCAAATGGCCCTTTTACCCTGTCGCGCCATTTTACGATATTGGTCACATCTGCCTCTGTAAAGCTGGTAACGTGCGGAGAGGTAGCCTTGCTGCGCACCATATGGTCTGCTATCAGCTTACGCATACGGTCCATTTCTATTATCTCCACATTACCACCGGCAGATGCAGCAGCAACGGGTTGTGCAACCGGCGTACTTACCGGGGCAACAACAGGTGCAGGTTTAGGAGGAGCAGGCTGCGGATATTGAACAGGCTGCGGAGCAGCGCCACGGTTAGCAACATAATTGAGTATGTCTTTTTTGGTTACCCTGCCCTCGCTTCCGGTGCCGGGTAAAGCTTCCAGTTCGGCCATGCCTATTCCCTCTTTACCTGCAATGTTCAGCACAAGTGGCGAATAGAACCTGCTGCCATTGCTTTCCGCAGCGGGAGCTTGCTGAGCTTGCGGCACTACAGTAACCGGTGCAACTGGCGCAGGAGCAGGGGCCTGGGCAACAGGTGCTGCCGGTGCAGCGGCGGCGGATACGCCACCTGCATCTATTTTAGCTATAACGGCACCTACAGGCACAACATCATTCTCTTTATACAGTATTTCAGATACAACTCCTGCTGCTGTAGATGGTACCTCGCTGTCCACTTTATCTGTGGCAATATCCAGCAATGTCTCATCCATTTTTATAGTATCTCCCGGCTTCTTGTGCCATTTAAGCACAGTAGCCTCCATAATACTCTCCCCCATTTTCGGCATTACAAGATCAACGATAGCCATATATATAAATTATTATTTTTAAGTAAAAGCGTTTGCAAAAATAATCAAATGATGGGCAAAAGAGAAAAGTAAATAGCCTAATTAGGCGCATCCCTGAAATCCCGCCTGCGCATCACTTTCAGGTCCTGCAAAATAGACGATTTTACATTAAGGGTAAAATTGAAACTTTTCCTTGGCCCGAATGGGAAGGTCTGGAAATGCATCTCCCAGCAATGCAGGTCGCGGTGGAGGTCGATAGATGTAAGCGATATTTCTTTAGTGTCAAAATTATAACCTGTATTTACCCTTGCTTTCCACCTGTCGGTAATTTGCAGTTCCCCTCCCAAGGTGAAGCTATGGCTCAGCACAAAAGTATCATGTTTCGACCTTGTGTTGTAACTCTGGGTAACAGTTAGTTGGTAACTGACATTAAAGCTCCATGGGATATTGAAGTCTGCATAATCATAATAACCTGAAGGCCGTAACAGCCGCCCGTATTCCTGGCTGTTCGAGGGGTTCTGTCCGCTCCCTTTGGGTTTAGAATGAAAATTCGTGCCCAAAGCCAGGTTAGCGCTGGTAAACCGGGCAATGCCATAACCCATTTCATACATGGTCCTTGGGATTGTCCTGCCGGCATCGTAATCAAATGCATATGGATCGAAGGTAGCAGCAGAACTTACATTTATTTTATCAGCTATATTGGTACGAAAATCCATCCTTATCAGGCTCCAATGGAATGAGTCTGCCGCAACATTATAGGCAGCGCTTACACCAAACCCATCTATCAGCGTTATATTTTTATATCCCGAAACTGTATCCTTCGCAGAACGCACTTTTATCTGGAGGTTGTTATTAATACCTAAAGAAACACTCCCCGCCTCACCCGATGGCGGCCCACCAACAATAGATGTAGGGTATGGCGAAATATAGGTAAGTGTTCTCACATCGGTAGATGAATCAAGGTGAGTGGGATAATAATAATTGAACGGCGCTTTTGCAAAATCAGGACGGTAGTTAAATCCTGTAGAAGGAGTTAATACATGCCTGATACCCCTCAGCTTTCCCTTCCTGAAAAGTTTCAT
Source organism: Flavipsychrobacter sp. (assembly GCA_021155965.1). Classification (GTDB taxonomy): domain Bacteria; phylum Bacteroidota; class Bacteroidia; order Chitinophagales; family Chitinophagaceae; genus Nemorincola. The sequence goes on along the minus strand of JAJNBJ010000015.1, from coordinate 12,468 downwards.
GCCGTATATACGCGTAGAGAGGCTCATCCCCGCATTAAAATCCCGGGATGTATAAAACCCGTTGTTTATGGTGCTGTCCAGCTTCCCCTCGGTAGGGTTCCATTGCTGGTAGATCCGCTCCGTCACCCAGTATTCGTTATAATTTGCATTGAACGAAAGGTTGACATACCTGAGCACCGTATATGCAGCGCTAACAGGAATGGAATGACGGAAACCTGTTTTGAATTTATCGAACGATAGCTTTGAAAGGTTGAATGTGCTATCGTAAAAGGTGGTCCTGTTCAGGAAATCGAAATTGTAGCTGGAAGTGATCTTATCATACCACCTTTGCGTTACCCTCTTTTTGCTTTGGAAGGGGTTTATCTGTGCCACGTTAAAATTCAATGCCGGTAACGTTACGTTTATTTCTTTTGTGGTTGTATTCTGGTTATGCAATGCGCTTGCTGTCAGGGCAAACGGTTTACCCTGCCAGTTTTTAGCATAACTGATATTCGACTGGTACTGGTTTCTTAATATCTGGTTGGCATCATAACTATTAAGGGAATAGTATGAAGAAGTGCCGGCTTCTACGGAAGCATTAAAACTCTGGCCGGGTATTGCCCTCCCGTCCGACCGGTGGCTCCAGTTGATCATGAAATCTTTTGAGGTGGCAGCGCCAGGCTCAAAATCCTCACCCGTCTTATTGTAGGCGTAAGAGAACCGTAACGCACCCTGGTAACGGTAAAGCGTATTATAATTTGAGAGCCCCGTTAACGCATAGCTCCCCTTTGTATACACATTAACCTGTGTGATCACATCTACATGATCGTTGAGGTATAGATAATACCCGCCGTTCAGCAATCCTAATCCGCGTTGCTGCTCTACCGTATATGTAGGCAACACAAAGCCAGACTTTTGCTTTGTTGATGACGGGAAAATACCAAACGGCAGATATAAGGGCGTGGGCACACCCTCAAATGCAATATTACAGGGCCCGGAAACGATCACCCTGTTGGGTATCACTTTTATCTTTTTTGCATAAATTCCAAAGTGCGGCGTGTCCAGTGCACATGTAGTATATATGCTGCGTGAGCCATAAATAGTTTGATCCGGGTTTCTTTTCACCTGCTCACTGAATACAAATCCTTCCCCATACTGCGAATGCACATTCCTAACGATGGCACGCTTGCTTTTAAAATTATATTGCATGGAGTCGTAAGTGAATTTCTCCCTGCCTTGCGTAAATGTTTGTTTATACCCGGCAGAATCTTTTGCTGCTGTATAAGGCGCTGCAGTTATCACACTTGATGCCTGTGAGTATGTTACCTGCCCTGCATCTAACTGGATGTCTTCATAATTCACCCGGGCATTCTTATATAAATAAAACAGGTTGTGCTCCATATCCAGCACCGCTGAATCAACTGCGGTGGCAGTTATTACCGCAGGCAATGCATCTTTAGATATTTTTACGCCAAGTCTTTCTTCCAACTGGCCTTTCTTCACACTGTCAGAAACCCCATCTTTCTTCAAACTATCTGGTGAAATATTAATAGTATCAGTTACAACTTTAAAACTGTCATTTGCCTGTTTTGTGGTGTCTATATTAAGTGGTTTTTCAGATTGGCAATATCCCTTATTTGTTATAGAGAATATAAAAATGATTGCCATACACATAGTAAAGCAACACAAGGATGGAAATTTTGGAATAAATTTACCGCGCAGGTTCATTAACGGCGCAAATTTAAAATTAATTGAGCGGTTTATGAGTTTGTATATTTAATCTTTTGTGAAACATAATTATGCGCAATAAAGTCGTAATAATGGTTTTACTGCTTGCTTTAGCGCCGCTGGCGCTTTTTGCAAAGGGCAGAACCATCAGTAAGATAGTTTTAGATGCTGGGCATGGCGGAAAAGATATCGGGGCACGTGGGGCTATTTCCATGGAAAAGGATATTACACTTGCAGTAACGCTGAAACTGGGTAAAATATTTGCGGACAGTATGAGAGATATGCAAATACTCTATACCCGCACCACCGACATGTACCCAAGCCTGGTAGAACGGCATGAAATAGCCAACAAGGCCGATGCCGACCTTTTTGTTTCCATACATGTTAACTCTACGCCGTTCACCAAGACAAAGAGAATAGTGGGTTACAAAACAGTGACCAGGCACCATAAAAAAGTGAAACAACCTATTTACCAGACTACCACACACCATACTACCAAGCGCAGTGGTGTGGAAACATATGTACTGAACCTGCGCCGCAACTACCAGAAACAAGAGGCCATAGGCGAATACAGCGATAATGTAACCGAGGAAACAGGCCTTTTGGACGAAAACGACCCCCAAACGGCTATAATCATAGCCCAGTATGCACAGGTGTTCCTCAATAAAAGCGTATCTCTCGGCAGCAGGATACAGGAACAGTTTGAGAACCAGGGACGTAACAACCTTGGCGTAAAGCAGCTACCACTCGAAGTTTTGGCTGGAAGTGCAATGCCCGGCGTGCTGGTAGAAATAGGCTTTATTACCAATATTGACGAAGAGACCTACCTGAACTCAGAGGAAGGCCAGTTTGAGGTTGCAAGGGCTATATACAGAGGTATCAGGGCGTACAAAGCCGATTCTGAGAAATAGTATAAAAAAATATTTTTAGGTTTTTTCTGTAAAGTGCAACCAATGAAATATATTTAACCCTGTAATTGCCCGTTTTCTGTGCAAACAGAAAACCGGATGCTTTTTTAATTGTAGTTTTTTTTATCTTTATACTCGTTAAAACACAATAATGCTAATGAAGACCCCGCTGAAAAAAATACTTTATTCTGTTCTTGTTACAATTATCACTATCGGATCGGCTACTTATTTTTCCTGTAACAGGGATAAGTGCAAATCTATAGTTTGCGCCCATGGCGGCGTTTGTGATGGCGGCAGATGTATTTGCCCATCGGGCTATGAAGGTTCCAACTGCGAAACTATTTCACGCGATAAGTTCATTGGCGCATGGGCAGTATTTGAGAAAGGCTCTATAACGAATGCAGCTCAATACCCTGCATCAATAATAAAAACAAACAATATAACAGATGTCGCCCTTATTAATTTTTACAACTACTTTAAAGCCCCGATAAAGGCATACATAGTAAGGGATACGATCTACATTCCGAACCAGCAACTGGAAGGGCATGTAGTATTTGGCCAGGGTGTTATTTATTCTAACACAACCTATGGACAATATGGGTCAATATCAATGAGATACGAAGTGATCGACACTGCAACCAATGTTCCAAACGACTTTGGTTATTACCTGCCTGATCTGAGTGAGCCATCTTCATGGAATAAGTAATATTTTAAACAAGACCTTTTAATAAAAAACCTCCTATACAGGAGGTTTTTTTATTGCTTAAACAACTATTTTAATCGTTTGATTAAAATAGTTGTTTAAATCAAAAATTTAATTTTACCTTTGTGCCGGAAAAAGTGAAAAAAGAGCAGTCAATAGAAAAAAATGCCTCAACAGAGGAAAAGATAAAGGAGGCTGCACGACGTGTATTTACACGAAAAGGATATGCAGCTACCCGCACACGTGATATAGCTGAAGAGTCAGGTTATAATGTAGCGCTGATCAACTATTACTTCAGGAGCAAGGAAAAGCTATTTGACATTATCATGCTGGAGCATATACAGCTATTTGTGAACAGCGTGCTGGAACACCTTAATGACCGAACGACCTCGTTACCGCAAAAACTGGAGATACTTATCGGGCATTATATAGATATGCTTATCAAAAACCCCGACCTACCTGTTTTTATACTGAACGAGATAAATGCTGACCCTGCAAAACTGATAGCTAAAGTTGGGTTTGATAAGATAAAGCCCGAAAACATCTACATGGCAGAGCAATGGAGAATGATGGTTGCAGCAGGCAAGGTACCCCCGATAAATCCAATCCATTTTTTAATGAACGCAGTATCAATGACCATCTTCCCATTCATTGCCAGCCCATTGATACGTAACAGAATGGGACTGACCCTAGATGAATTCAACGCATTAATGGAAGAAAGAAAGAAATTGATACCGGCCTGGATAAAGTCAATAATGCATAATCCCCAACCCTTATAATTATGCTGAAAAAGGTTCTTTCAATATTACTTTTATTCACTGGTGGATATACCTCCAATGGGCAGGTAGAATTCAAGTCTTTGGAGGAGGTATGGCAATATGCTGATGCACACAATATAACTATACGCTCGGCAAAATATGAAGTGGAAAAATCGCTCTATTCCAAGAGACAGTCGTATAGTGCCCTGCTGCCGCAGGTTTCGGCAAACGGAACTTATACCAACAACATTCAGTTACAGACCACAGTAGTACCCGCAAATACATTTAACCCTGCAATACCATCCGACTCTATACGCACATTCCAGTTCGGCAGGCAATTTGTATATGTGGGCGGGGTAACTGCCCAAATGAGCGTGCTGAACCTGCAGAACATATACAATACGCGGATAGCTAAAGAAACAGAAGAATTGAACAACGCCTCGCTTGCCAATACCAGGAAGAATATATACCAGCAAGTGGCCACCCAATATTACTCTATACTGCTGATGGGCGAAGCGTTAAAGCTATCGGGACAGATGTCACTGATAGCAGATTCGATATACCAATCTGTGAATAATAAGTACAAAGAAGGAACCGCAAACGCAGCTAACGTGGACATTGCAAAACTAAACCTGAACAGGGCACAGCAAAACTATATTGCAGCCCAGTACCAGGTGCAGATCGCACGCAATAATATGAAAATTTTACTGGGCATACCGGCAGGCGATTCATTGCATATCCGGGGAAACCTGGATGAACATTTGCTGAAAGAACAGGAGGGAACTTTTAAGGAAGACCCGGCAATAAGACTGGCAATGTACCAGACCAAAATAAGCCTGAGCCAGTACAGGGCTTCCAACATTGCATTTGCGCCAACGATCAACCTTGCCTATAACTACAATATACAGCGCTTTGATGACAAATTCGAGCCTTTTGTGGAGGCAAAAGGCGCTAAAGCATGGTTCCCGGCACAGTATTGGATGTTGCAGGCATCGTGGCCGTTATTTACCGGAGGCTCCCGGTATTTCCAGTCTAAAAAGAACAAAATAGCCTGGGAGCAAAGTAAGGAACAATACGAGCAGGCCAGGAACCAATCGGTATTGAACGATGAGAACATCAGGCTTAGTTACCAGCGATCTTTAGCCGTTTTGAATAAAACAAAAGAAGTAATGAACCTGTCGCTGGACAATTACAGGCATGTGACCAACCGGCAGCAGTCAGGCATTGTTTCGATTGAAGAACGGCTAACAGCCTTCAAAGATTATATCGATTATCAAAACCAATACCTGAACAGTTTATCAGATATGCTGGTACAACTTTATACGGTAAAAATACGCCAACAATCTTTTTAGTATGAGACGGATAATAGTTTTAGGCCTGTTACTGCTGCACATCTCGTCATGCAAGCCAAAATTTGATGAGGCCACTCCAAAAACAGGACCGGTAACGGAAGCTGTTTTTGCATCGGGCAGTATAGAGCCTAAGGATGCCTACATGCTTACAGCCCTGTTTGATGGGTTTATACAGAAAAGCCATGTATCTGAAAATGATATTGTAAAAGACGGGCAGCTATTGTTCCAGCTCGATAACCGGCAGCAACGTACACAGGTGAATATTGCAAAGACAAATTTGACCTATGCAAAGATAAATGCCTCAGACAACTCCCCTGCACTGCAGCAACTGAAAGCGCAAATAAATGCCGCCAAAGCAAAAATGCAAACAGACCATACAACACTTGCCCGCTATGAGAACCTCTATCTAACGCATTCCGTTTCGCGCCAGGATGTAGACAACGCGCGCCTTAACTATGAATCTTCGCAGAATAACTACAATGCGCTGCAGGAAAATTACAAGGCCACAGAAAATAAAATGCGGCAGGAACTTGCCAACACCCAATCGCAGCTGCAAAATGCAGAAGCAGGCAACCAGTATTACAATCTCTCTGCTATAGGAGCCGGCAAAGTTTACCAGATATTCAAAAAGCAGGGCGACCTGATACGGAAGGGCGACCAGGTGGCGCAAATAGGGAACCCCGATTCAATCGTGATCAACCTGGATGTGGACGAAGGCAGTATCAGCAAGGTGCAATCAGGGCAGCGTGTATTGATAGAACTGAACACCGAAAAAAACAAAACCTATGAAGCAACAATATCAAAGATATATCCGCACTTCAACGAAAGATCGCAATCTTATAAAGTAGAAGCACGCTTTTTGCGGGAAATACCGGGATTAATTTCAGGCACACAATTGCAGGCCAACATAATTACCACCACGAAGGATGATGCCATGCTTATTCCGCATTCATTTGTTATGAGTGGCAATAAGGTATTGGTAAAAAAAGGAGAAAAAATTGACACCACGGCAATAACAACAGGTATTGTGTCTGATGAGTGGATAGAAGTATTGACAGGCCTGGCCGCCACTGATAAAATAGTAAAACAGAAATAATACAGCGCAGGAGCAAACACCTTTTATGAAACTGAACGTAAATACACAGATAGCCATTACCTATCTTTCCACGCGAAAGAAACAAACGCTCGTTGCGTCGCTGGGTGTAATGTTCGGCATCTCCATGTTCATTTTCATGCAATCGCTGATGAAGGGCACCAACGATTATTTCGAGAAATCATCATTCAGTTCAACACCACATATAAGGCTGTATAACGAAAACAAAGTAGCAAACACGCACCTGATGGATAATGCGATAAAAGATGCATCGGTGAAAATACTCGCCAACCCGAAACAACTGAAACAGAACCTGGGAATGACCAATCCTTATGGCATAATAAATTTGCTACGTAAATTCCCTGAAGTAGCATTTATTACACCACAAGTAACAGCAAACGTTATTTACACAAGCGGGAACGTACAGGTAACAGGTAATATTGCGGGGGTGAGCATTGTGGAAGAAGACAAGATGTTTGATGTGCAGCAGAACATGATATCGGGAGATTTTCATGACCTGGATAAAGTAAACAACGGCATTCTTATAGGCAAAGGCATAGCGGACAAATTAAGCCTGCATACAGGTGATAATATTACCGTTCGGTCGGGGGAAGGAAATGATATGACCATGCGGATAGTAGGCATCTATGCAACGGGGATGAAAACTGTGGATGACACACGATCGTATGCAAATATTGTACAGGCGCAAAACATAATGGGTAAGGACCGGAGCTATGTAACAGACATAAAAATAAACCTGAAGGACTACAACCAGGCGTATACAGTAGCACGACGAATGGAAGTGATAACCGGCTACAAAGCAGAAGACTGGGTACAGGCAAATGAGCAATTAAAAACGGCGTTCAAGATCAGGGCTATAATACTGAACTCGGTTATAGGCGTCATACTGCTGGTGGCAGGCTTTGGCATATACAATATCCTGAACATGACCATTTATGAGAAAATGAAAGAGATAGCTATCCTGAAAGCGCAGGGCTTCTCTGGCAGGGCTGTAACCAGCATATTTTTACAGCAGGCCATTTATATCGGGCTGATGGGCGGGACGATCGGTTTACTTTTAGGGTTCCTTTTGTCTTTCGGCCTCTCAAGGGTTTACATCGGGAGTTCTACATCTATGGGTTCGTTAAAATACTTCCCGATGTCGTTCTATTTCCCCCACTACCTTGAGGCCATCTGTTTTGGAGTGCTGACCACTTTCGCTGCAGGATTTTTCCCGGCACGTAAAGCCGCAAAAGTTGACCCGGTAACTATAATAAGAGGATGATGGCAGACATTGCATTAAGAGCAAGGAACATAACCAAGTATTTTCACGACCCTGTAACGCTGCAGGTGCTGAAAAACATTTCGTTTGAAGTAACAAGCGGCGAATTTGTTTCAATAGTAGGCAAGTCGGGGTGTGGCAAGTCAACGCTCCTATACGTACTCTCTACCATGGACACCGATTACGAAGGGGAACTGGAAATACAACAAGAGAGGGTAACCGGCAGATCATTAAATGACCTGGCGCGCATACGCAATGAATCAATAGGTTTTGTATTTCAGTTTCACTACCTTTTACCGGATTTTACCTGTTTAAAGAACGTAATGATACCAGCCTTACGCCTGGGGAGGTTATCGCCTGCAGAAATAGAGGAAAAGGCTTATGAGAAGCTAAAATTGTTTGGCGTAGAAGAGCAGGCACTGAAAAGAGCCAATAAACTTTCGGGCGGGCAACAGCAGCGCGTGGCCATAGCCCGTGCGCTTATCAATGATCCTGCGATCATTATGGGTGATGAGCCTACAGGCAACCTGGATTCTAAAAATACAGGGCTGGTGTTCGATCTTTTCCAGCAATTATCCAAAGAGTATGGCCAGACACTGATAACCGTAACCCATGATGAGGATTTTGCCCGCCGATCGGATCGTACTATAGTAATGGCAGATGGCGAAATAACGAGCCACGGAAAGTAACCGGCCTATTTTGCTATTTTTGCAACTTATGGTAACCTATTATGCCAACACGCCATTCTGGTTAAAAAAAATGTACCCCGTGGGGCTGGTATGGGATATGCCTTCAACCGGGGAACCTACAGTATACATTACACTTGATGATGGCCCCCACCCTACGGCTACCCCATTTGTATTGCAGGAACTTGAAAAATATGATGCGAAGGCCACCTTTTTCTGCGTGGGGCATAATGTAACCAAATATCCCGCAGTTTATGAACAAATACTGCAGCAAGGCCATGCAACTGCCAATCATACATTTAACCACATGAATGGCTGGAAAACTGAGGACAATATTTATCTGCAGAATATAGATGAGGCCGGCAAGCATATTAACAGCAACCTGTTCCGCCCCCCATACGGTTTAATAAAAAGAAGCCAGGTAAGACAGTTAAGGTCAAAATATCCCAGTTGGAAGATAGTGATGTGGACTGTGCTGAGCGGTGACTTTGACAGGGAGATATCTCCTGAAAAATGCCTCAATAATGTACTCAGGCATATCAAGCCGGGCTCCATTGTTTTGTTTCATGATAGCGACAAAGCATGGGACAGGATGAGCTACGCATTGCCAAAAGTATTGGCACATTGCCAAAAACAAGGATGGGAAATGAAAGCTATTACGGGGTAAATTCAAAATTTCAAATTCCAAATTACTGATGTTTGTAGATACACATACGCATTTATATGACGAAAAGCTGATGGCCGATAAAGACCAGATACAGCGGGCTGTAAGTGCAGGTGTTACCAAAATGTACATGCCCAACTGCGACAGTAGCACTGTGGATGATATGCTGCAGTTAGCCAACCAGTGGCCGGCAAACTGCCTGCCGATGATGGGCCTGCACCCTACTTATGTGAAAGAGAACTACAAAGATGAACTGGCAGCAGTTAAAGAATGGTTGGAGAAAAGAAAATTTTATGCTGTGGGCGAAATAGGCATTGACTATTATTGGGACCTGACCTATAAGCAGCAGCAAATAGAAGTTTTCGAAACACAGATAGACTGGGCGCTTAATTATAACTTACCCATTGTTATACACAGCAGGGAATCTACCAGGGATTGTATTGAAGTGGTGCGCCGCAAACAAAATGGGAAGCTGCGGGGCATTTTTCATTGTTTCAGCGGCACAATGCAGGAAGCACAGGAAGTAACAGAACTCGGGCTATTTCTTGGGATAGGCGGCGTGGTTACTTACCCTAAAGGAGACCTGCCGCAAATTGTAAAAGAAATAGCGCTGGAACATATTGTGCTGGAGACCGATGCACCCTACCTGGCACCGGTGCCGCACCGTGGTAAGCGCAAAAATGAAAGTAGTTTTATCCCCGTTATAGCTCAGAAAATTGCAGAACTAAAGGATTGTACAATAGAAGAGGTAGCGGCCACAACAACTGCAAATGCTGCGTGCATATTCCCTGCATAGCCATTCTCATAATACAATTGAATAAATTTTCATCTTTATTGCATATTCATTACCTTTGCAGCCCTTCAAAGGAGAGATGCTCGAGTGGTTGAAGAGGCACGCCTGGAAAGTGTGTATACTTGTCAAAGAGTATCCAGGGTTCGAATCCCTGTCTCTCCGCAAAAGCCTTGCAGAAATGCAAGGCTTTTTTGTTTTTTCAGCCTTCTTGTAGCCGTTTTTCTATTCCCGCTTATTAGCGCTTGAACATTTGCAATTATTAAACCTCCATTATTTATTATTTAAAATATAATTTCATATATTCAACCCTTAAATATGAGCATCATGAAAGCCCGGGATACACAGTTACTTTCAGGTATATCACCCGGCGATTTATTACACCGCAATTCTTTCCCTCAAGGCCACTTTCTCCAGTTTGTCCCGGAGATCATTCATATTCACAGGTTTGTACAGGAAATCATCAAACCCTGATTCGAATATTTTTTGCTGTTCGGTTATGGATGCGGTAAATGCTATTATATAAGTGTTTGCTTTCCCAGGATCAGTCATTGAACGTATTTGCCGGGTGGTATCATACCCACCCATTATCGGCATATGCAGGTCCATAAGAATAACATCAAAACTACCGGATAACAACGCGCTATACGCATCCTCACCATTCTCCACCATCACCGGTTTGATGTTCAGCTTGCCCATTTGTTTCATTAATATCATCCTGTTCACATCATTGTCCTCAGCTATCAATACCCTTAAATGACTGATATCCACCTCATTGTCAACTTCTGATGCTTTTGCTTCAACAGCCTTTGCAATAATGAACGGGATAGTAAAGAAGAACTTAGAACCTTTGCCGGGGCTGCTTTCTAACTGAATTGAACTATTGAATAATTCAAGTACTTTTTTTACAATCGCCAATCCAAGCCCGGAACCATCGTGCTTACGGGTAAGGTGCGACTCCGCTTGCGTAAACAACTCGAAAATAGCTTCATGCTTATCCGCGTGAATGCCGATCCCTGTATCCAAAACTGAAAACAATATTTCAACTTTGTCATCAGAAGTGCCGACGAGGACCAGTTTAACAGTTACTTTCCCTTTCTCAGTGAATTTGACAGCATTACCAATAAGATTGTACATTACTTGCGACAACCGGGTGGGATCACTGATAATATTTACTTTCTCCAGTTTGGGATCTAAGTCAAGTGTCAGCTCCAAATTTTTATTATTTGCTTTTACCCTCAGAACAGAGCAAATATTCCGCATAAATTCTGCAAGCCGGAATGGAACTGCCTCCAATACCAGTTTGTCAGTATCAGCTTTATTAAAATCAAGTATGTTATTAATTAATGCCAGCAGGTCATGAGCCGAATATTGCAGGATATTTAAGTTCTCCTTTTGGCGCTCGTCCAGCTTGTCTTCCAGCATTAATTCTGTTATCCCCACAACCGAATTCAGAGGTGTACGTAATTCGTGAGACATTGTAGAAAGGAAATTTGACCGGGAAACTGCGAGCTTGGTTGCTTCAGCTATGGATAACTGCAACTGCTGATTAAGCCCTTCCTTTTCTTTTACATTGATATTGATGGCTTCAAAGAAAAGATAATGCGCTACCACCATTGAAATAAAATTGAGTACAATTATAATTTCGTAACCCGGTGATGCAAATTCCTGCGTGGTATCAGTCCAATAAATTTCAGGATCCCCACCAAAAAAAAGAAAGAATACTACCGGCAAAATACTAATAACTGAATATATGATACCATAACGGTTGCCCAGAATATACACGCTGCTGAGCGTGATCATGAATACAAACTGAATGGTAGGTAAATTGATCTTGTGGGTGAACATAAAAATGCTGGTCCAAACCACCATCACTCCCACGATCAACATTATATGCGAAAGGATTTTTATACGCGCGGGCTTGTATAGCAGCACTTTCAGCAACATAATGTAAGTTGCAAAAGCAATTGCAGCCCTAAAAACCTGCCTCCACTGCTCGCCAGCGGCACTAAAGCCTATTACAATGGCTGCTTTTAGTAAAGAAAACAACAATATGGCATATACGATACGGATGCGGGCACGTGCAAAACTTTCAGGTTCAGTTTCCTGTGCTTTTCTTAATGACCAGTTGAAAAGTGAGAGCGGCTTATCCATAAACTTCAAAGTGAAACAAATATACTATACAATTTTCTGAATGGTATTTCAGGGGGCCTTCAACCCTTTGCAGCACAATCATTTAAACCTCACCTCAAACAAGTGCCCCAGGGGTGAGATTGAAGCGAGCAGCCGGGTATAATTTCTGGGAAGTGCCTGTTTTTCCATATTTTGTTTTTTATATTTGGCGGAAATGCGTTTTGGGCTTATTTTATGTGTTTTATTTTAAGGTATAAAGGGGTATAAAAGGGTATAATTATACCCTCCGGAAAATAATGCCTCGTCCTGAAATTGCTTTACACTTTGTGAGATAATCCTGTTTTTACTTTACAGGTGTTGTTGTTAGTCCTGAAAGGTGCTTACACCTTTGA
>JAJNBJ010000014.1 GCA_021155965.1 Flavipsychrobacter sp. | reverse complement strand
GCAACAAGGATTATTAAAAACTAAATGGAAAAGGAGGTTAGCTATGACGTAAAAAAAGGATATTTTTGGGTATAACTTTTCAAAGGTGTAAGCACCTTTTCAGGACTAACAAAAACACCTGTAAAGTAAAAACAGGATTATCTCACAAAGTGTAAAGCAATTTCAGGACGAGGCATTATACCCTTTTATACCCTTTTATACCCCTTTATACCTTATGATAAAACACATAAAATAAGCCCACGGCTCACTCCGGCCACATATAAAAAACCAAATGTGGCAAAACAGGCCTATCCCGGAAATTATACCCTGTTTCTACTCACCGGGTACACCCGCTTCCTCTTTTCCCTTTTTTGAAATACCTTTGCACCCTAAATAAAAAATAACACCATATGTCAAATAAAATTCAAGAGTTACTGGGCGACAAGGCCGGGTATTACCTCGACCACAAATGCCTTTCTATTGACAAATCTTCTATCCACACCCCATCACCGGCTCACCTCGATGACAACTGGTTACAATCTAACCGCAACATACAAACCCTCCGCAGCATCAGCAGCATCATGGACCACGGCCGCCTTGGTGGTACAGGCTATGTATCTATCCTTCCTGTCGATCAGGGCATAGAGCACAGCGGCGGTGCTTCATTCGCTCCAAATCCAATTTATTTCGATCCTGAGAATATCGTGAAGCTTGCTGTAGAAGGTGGTTGCAATGCCGTTGCATCTACCTACGGCGTTCTTGGTGCAGTTGCCCGCAAATACGCACACAAAATACCTTTCATTGTAAAGGTGAATCATAACGAATTCATTAGCTACCCCAATAAGTTCGACCAGATCATGTTCGGCACTATTAAAGACGCATGGAACATGGGTGCGGTTGCAGTAGGTGCTACCATTTACTATGGCTCTGACGAAAGCGCACGCCAGATAGTGGAAGTGGCTAAAGCATTTGAATATGCACACGAGCTGGGTATGGCTACAGTACTGTGGTGCTACCTGCGCAACAGCGGCTTCAAGAAAGATGGCGTTGACTATCACACTGCCGCCGATCTTACCGGCCAGGCAAATCACCTGGGCGTAACTATACAGGCAGACATCATCAAGCAAAAATTACCATCAAACAATGGTGGATACACTGCGCTTAATTTTGGCAAGACCCACAAATCGGTTTACGAAAAGCTGACCACAGATCACCCGATCGATCTTTGCCGCTACCAGGTGGCTAACTGCTACATGGGCCGTGTAGGTCTCATCAACTCCGGCGGTGAATCTAAAGGCGCTACAGATATGGCAGAAGCTGTAATGACAGCGGTAGTGAACAAGCGCGCAGGTGGTATGGGCCTTATCAGCGGCCGCAAAGCCTTCCAGAAGCCAATGGGTCAGGGCATAGACCTGCTGAACACCATACAGGACGTTTACCTGGATAGCTCAGTTACAATAGCCTAATAAATTACAGTATTATATTTCGTAGAGGGGATGCATCCCCTCTACTTCTTTTATTGCCGGTTACGGTCGCGTGTTGGGCGACTGTCACCACCTTTGTCATCTACGGGCATTGTCATACTACCCTTAAAGTTGCGGATAGTATAAGTAAGCTGGAACATAAAGTATTGCTTCAGCACTTGTGTCACACTGTTCTCAATATAAGTTTCAGTTACCGTACGGCTGATACTACTGTTCTGGTTCAGTATATCATAGACCAATACACGGGCTTCCATTGCATCATTTTTCAGGAATTTATATCCCAGGTAAGCATTCCATAAAAAGAAGTTCTGGTCAGCAGCATTGTCAAAGGCTGTATAGTAATTCTCGGTGATGGTGGTATTCAATACAAAATGTTTCAGGAATAGCCAGTTAAATCGCAGCGACGCCGTGTGGTTATAATAGTTGTTATTAGACTGCGACTGGTAGGTATTCTTTACTATATTATAGCTCCCAAAGTAAGATAGTGTAAAGTCTAATTTCTCGCTTATGTTGCTGCTCAGCACTACGCCTCCCGATGGTATGTAATTGTCAGAAAAATTATTCAAACCGTTTATTCTGCCGGGTATGCGTGCATAGTTAAACCCTCCGCTCAGGTTAAGGTTACATTTGATGAATGGCACAGGCAATCCATAAGTAAGAAAAAGCCTGCCACTCATATAGCCATCCATATTCTCGGGCCTGCTAAGCTGGCTGCCTTTTCTTAAAGTTATAGTGTCATTTTTATCTACAAATATGGTATCTGCCCTGTTAGCAATTATTGTTGCATTGCCTACATAATCAGTAATGTAGTTGGTATACAGGTTCAAATGGAAACTACGCGCGGTTTTCGATTTTGTTGCTCCATAGCGCACAATAAAACTATGTTCATAATCCTGCTTCAGGTCTGCATTACCGGTCTTTAGCAAGATAGGGTTACTGATATCAAGCACATTCTGCAACTGGCTTATAGACGGTGCATGCGTATTGGTGCGGTACATAATGCGCAGGTTACGCCCATCGTCATACCGGCGATTGAAAAACGCATTAGGCAGTACATTGGTAAAGTTCCTGTCTATCATAAGCAGCCTGGGGTAAGTCTGGTCACCATGCAAGGTTGCATATTGCACATTAGCCCCTACGTTGAACGTATACACCTTATCGCTTATCCTGTAACTAAGCCCACCCTTCTGCGTGATATAAGTATTATTGTAGGTATTCGAGAATGTATCATTAAGTACAATACCATCATAGGTTCTTTTATCTATAGAGCTATACGTATACGAGGGATTATAGTTCCCCATCAGCTGGCCATTCTTTCCAATCGGTTCGGTATAAGATACATTGGGTGAAACATTGTAACCGCTATTGTCCAGGGTACTATTCTGATCTCTAGGTATCGTAAGGGTATCTGCAACAAATACATTTTCAGAAACATAAGTACCGGTCCCGGTCTTTGCATTAGCGCCACCGTTTATATTCAGTGATATGGTCCTGCGCGGTTTTTTGAATTTATGTTGTATCAGCAGGTTATTGGTTGAATTATAACCACTGTTATCAGCAGTGGCATGCACTTTTGTAGTACTGTATAGTATATCGCCAATTCTGGTGTTAGCATCTGTATTATTGGTATTGCTATTCTGTTGAAAACTGATGCCGGGAGTGAATGTTATAGTGTTGAATGAATCGATCGTGTACTCAAATCTCAAGTTCAACCTGTGGTTCATATTGCTCGCTGTAGACGAAAAAGTCTCACGATAAACATTCTCGCCACTAGTGCTGCCACTAGTGGCAGTAAAGTAGTTTCTTACAATGTCTGTTGTATTTCCATTATCAGTACTGTTAAAGAAATAGCTGCCGCTCACCTTCATTTTTTTGCCCCAGTTGTCGCTGTAATTCAAACCTAATGAATGCGTTGTCGTAATCCCTCCCTGCTGCCCTATCATGAAATTATCCGATGGATTACCTCCACCTCCCCTGCCACCACTCCAGCCGCCACCACGGTCTCCCCTGCTGCCACCCCTGTTTCTGCCACTGCTTGCGCTAGATACACCCAAAAGGTCCTCTGAAGAAAAATTCTGTTGGTTTATATTATTCGACATGCCCAGTATCGTTATCCTCCGGTCGCCTTTAAAAATGTTCAGGTTGCCACCTGCCTGGTAACGTTCATCAGTCCCATAACCCGCATACACTTTGCCAAATACGCCTTCGTTCTTTCCCCTTTTAGTAATGATGTTCAATGTTTTCTGCCCGCTTCCGTCATCAAACCCGGTAAAATTTGCCTGGTCGCTCAGCTTATCAAACACTTGTATCTTATCAATTATTTCAGACGGCAGATTTTTCAGCGCCAGCGACGGATCTGTACCAAAAAACGGCTTGCCATCCACATACACTTGCTGCACGGCTTCACCATTTACTTTCACACCTGTATTGTCAGAGGTCACACCGGGCATTTTACTAATAAGGTCTTCAGCACTTGCATCTGGATTTGTTTTAAAAGCCCCTGCATTGAATTGCGACGTATCCCCCTTCTGCTGTGCACGAAGTTGTTGCTCTGTCACCGTCACACCCTTCAGCTCCGTCGCTTTCGACTTCATCTTTATCGTACCCACATGCACATCACCATCTGCAATATTCACAGGCCTATTTGCCTGTGTATAACTAATGTATTCAAACCGTAATGCATATTGCCCCGGTGCTAAACCCGCTATCTGGAAATTACCATCTGCATCTGTAATAGTTCCGGTCTTAAAAGTAGTATCTGCAGGTTTGGTAATAATTACGGTAACACCTATGAGAGAGCCGGTATCCTTATCATCAATAACACGGCCGGTAATATTATATGTTTGCGAAAACCCGCTGAACGAAAAAAGCAATAACCAAATAGTAATCCTTAAAAACATATCAGCAGTGATGGTTTATTTGACAAAAATATCCTTTTAAGGTTTAAATATGTATGTACATATAATTATTCCACGTGCCTTAACAATTGATTACCTTCTGTTATCCCCGGTATTCACCAAATAACTGCCTCAAAACCTGTTCCCTGTATTGAAAAATTTGCACCAGCTTTTTCTTTATCACAAGGCTGTGCATAAAAATACCGAGCCATCCCGCAGGCATCGCATAAGTAATGCTATCTGTCATCTTCGTCCCTCCTGTAGCCTCGGCAAATGTATGTGTATGCTCCCAAAAGGCATACGGTCCTTTTAGCTGCTTATCCATAAACATGTATGGGGCATTTACCTGCATTATTTCCGTCTCCCAATTTAAAGGGATGTTCAGCAACGGCCTTAGTTTGTACTTTATCTTCAATCCATTACGCAGACGGGTATTCCCTAATTTGGTTAGTGTCTCAAACCCTACGTCTGGCGGGGTGATCTTTTCCAGATTGGTAGCGAGCGAGAAAAAATCCCACGTCTCATTAACCGAAATAGGAAGAAAGGTCTCAGCCTGAAAGTGGAATCTTTTCATGAATGCTGTTTATCGAACAATTCTTTGCGCCTGTCTCTCAGGCATATCTTAAACCATTCGGTATAATGTTCAGGATGATCCCTGACATCCGCCTCCAACTGGCTTAAGCTCATATATTTCCATTGTGCCACTTCTGTGCTATCCGGTACAGGTATCGCATCCGCAACTCCTGTAAATACATGGTCAAATTCATGTTCAGTAAGATCATTGTCAAGGTGTGCTTTATAAACAAAACTGAATATTTCCACCAATGCACACTTCAGCCCCATTTCCTCGTACAACCTTCGTATGGCAGCATAATAAACGCTTTCCCCCTGCCGGGGATGGCTGCAGCAGGCATTGGTCCATAACCCGCCCGAATGATACTTGCCAGCCGCACGCTGCTGCAGCAGCATCTCATTCTTAGAATTGAATATAAATACCGAAACCGCCCTATGCAGCTTTCCTTCACGGTGGGCTTCCAGCTTTTCCATTACTCCCGTCTCATTATCCTTTTCATCAACCAGTACAACGTATTCCATACTTCATCATCAGCATTACGATCTATTGCAATATTAATGCTTTTCAGCATTCAATTTTATATGCGCCAGTACTCGATTATGTATCTTATGAACTATATGGTCGCTCCATATCGTCCAGTAAACAGCAGGTTTGATCTTATTTACATACCATGTGGTCCCTTCTAACCTCGTACGTCCGTTAGGCAACGCAACAAGATTGAATTGCCCTTCCTTCGATACCCAGTACCCATGCAGGTGATTGGGATGGATATCATATGGACTAAGTTCCTTCATCGGCTCAGGTTGGTCCACAACCGAGAACTTTAATAGTCTTGGTTCCTCCCACACTGTTATAGGTTCCGTAAAGCTCCCTGTCGAAAAATTACAATGCCTTATAGCGCCTACACCTTGTCCATCTATCGTTGCATCCACAGGGTAGGCAATACCTGTTTTAAAAATAAACTCGGTCGGCTCTTGCAAACGCGGAAAAACGACCACATGCTTCCACACCGTCTCCGGGCTCGCATCTATTTCTATACTCGTAGTCACCGAACGAATTGCTTCATCATCATGTATTGAATGTTCAAACGCCACAAGGCACGGAACAGATACAAACATCAGAACTACAATAGTAGCTGTTCGCTGTTTTAGTTTCGTTCTTAATATCCAATATCCCAACCTGTATCCAAGCCAAGTAAAAAATAGGCCGATGGGTGCAGCCATTATAATACAGATAATACCTTCCCATGCAAAAGCTAACAACCCCAATGAAAATAACAACAATGCGAGATAAGATAGATTGCGAAGCTGTCTTTTTGCGATCCCTTCATTTTTATATCCATAGATCAGCGTAACCGCTACCCCGAATACAAATGGCAACCAGGCAAATAATCCCAAAGCATACTCTCTATACACATTTGTAGCCAGGAATGCGCATACCCATGCAGGGATACACGTTACAGACAAAGTAAAAATCTTGTATTTTGATATTGACATACCTATCTATTTTATAGCCTGCACCCCGCCTAGACCCTAAAAATAGGTATTCATTACTTATTAACACTAAAATAGCATCTGTTAAGTCTTTTTAAGGATTCTCCCTATTACTTTTAAAGTCCAAAACACATTTATATATGGACAGCAACGTAAACATCATCAACTGGTTCGAAGTATCTGTAAGCGATATCACCAGGGCAACAAAATTCTATGAAACTATTTTCGACATCAAAATGGGTGATGTCGTAGATATGATGGGCATGAAGATGACCTTTTTCCCGGCTGAGAATATGAACGGTAAGGTATCAGGCGGACTCTGCCAGAGCGATATGCACAAACCCAGCGCAGATGGCACAAAGATCTACTTCAACGGCAATCCTGACCTTGGCGTAGCGCTGGGCAAAGTTGAAGCCGCAGGAGGTAAAGTCGTTATGCCTAAAACAAAGATCAGCGATGATATAGGCTATATGGCTTTCTTTATTGATACGGAAGGCAATAATATTGGCCTGCACTCCATTCCCGATGGTAAATAATGATCAGGCTTAAAAAAGGAAGGCTGCCCATGGGCAGCCTTCCTTTTAATATTCACAGTTATAGTTTATTCTACTGCCAATAATGGTACCGATGGCATTTTTATCTTCACCAGCACACTCATTATCTTCTGCTCCCACTCTTCAGGAACTTCAGAATAGTGAGCGTTTTTCATCGCTTTAACCCACAAAGCAGCATTCTCGTTACCTTTCAGCTTCTGGTAAAAACGTTTACGGGTAAGCAGCTGGCAAAAGTCAAGATAAGAAGCCCACTCGTTAGCATATTCTTTGTAACGGCTCTTGAAACCTTTTTTTGATGAAAAGCTGTTTTTGCCTTCTATGCCAAAGTGGTTATTCAACACCCTTGCTGCAGGCCCTTTGCCACCTGATGATTCTATAGCAGCAACCGCCAGTATCAATGAGGCAGGTATGCCATAGGTCTCGCCAAGTATAGTGGCTAATACCTTGTGGTTGTTGATGTACGACTTATTCTGCGCACTTGCAGTAAGCGACATTGCCATCAACCCCAGTACCAGTAAATTCCTCTTTAGTTTTGTTATGATCATACGCTCTATTTTTTTCTCTACAAAAAATACCAATGCACTGTAAAAAAATATGTTGCGGGGTTGTAAAAGTACGACTTTGACCCCTAACGAGGGAATAAAACCTGTTAAAATTTACTCAATACAACTATTTTACGCATATGTGTGGCCTGATTTTATTGATTACCATACCTTTGTAACGATGCCCGAATTCGCCAAAAAACACCAAAAAACTGCCCCAACAGCCGGTATTTACCTACATATACCATTTTGTAAGCAAGCGTGCGTCTATTGTAACTTCCATTTTTCCACCTCATTAAGGTATAAGAATGAGGTACTTCAGGCAATAACTAAAGAGCTCGAACTACGCAAAGACTATTTGAATGGAGCAGCAATTGAAACTATCTACATAGGAGGTGGCACACCATCATTATTAACTGCCGATGAAATAAACAGGCTGTATGAAACTATTATGCAGCACTATCCCGTTCAGCACATAAAGGAGTTTACACTGGAAGCTAACCCCGATGACCTGGAAATAGCCTATTTAAAGTCTTTAAGAAATACACCTGTTGACCGTTTCAGCATCGGCGTTCAGTCTTTCAGGGACGAGGACTTGGTTTACATGCACCGTGCCCACAACGCCGGCCAGGCCGACTACGCCATCAAGGCAGCCCAGGATGCCGGGTTCAGCAATATCACCATAGACTTTATATACGGTACTCCGGGATTAACAGATGCTGCATGGAAGTCTAACCTTTCAAAGGTTAAAGAGTTGTCTATCCCCCACTTCTCGGCCTATGCGCTAACGGTAGAAGAAAAAACTGCCCTGCACCATAATATAATGAACAGGAAAACCGCACCTGTTGATCCGGAACAGGCAGCCGGTCAGTTTGAGCTATTAGTAGACCAGGCGACCGCTATGGGATTTGAACAATACGAAATATCCAACTTCGCCCTGCCGGGAAGCTATGCTGTTCATAATACCAATTACTGGCGTGGGCTGCCTTACTTAGGAATTGGCCCTTCCGCCCATTCCTTCAATGGCACTTCACGGGGATGGAATGTTGCCAACAATGCCCTGTACGCCAAAAGTATCTTACAGGATAAAAAACTGGCATTTGAGCAAGAACAGCTAACCCCTATCCAGCACCTGAACGAATACATTATGACCTCACTCCGCACCATGTGGGGCTGCGACCTGGATAAAATAGCCAATGAATGGGATAGCAGTTTTGCCCAACAGGTAGAAAAAAGCAGCCACCTCTTCCGGGAGAAAAAATGGCTCCGGCAGGATGGCAGGGTGTTATTGCTCACAAACGCAGGAAAACTCTTTGCAGATAAAATAGCCGTTGAGCTATTTATTGACTGATATTAAAATAAGGCCCTTTAGGGGTTTGGGACAAATGTTAAAATACCCTGTAATGTTTCGGCCATACAATAAAATGCAGGGGAGTTTGTTACTTTTGAAACCTATTTTACACACCTCATGGCATTCTGGAGAAAAAAAGATACTGTTAAAAAGAAAAAACCCGTTTGGCGCGAGTGGCTCGATGCCGCAGTATTTGCTATCGTAGCTGCTACCCTTATACGCACCTTCCTGTTCGAGGCCTATACCATACCCACCGGCTCTATGGAAGGCACCATGCTGGTGAACGACTACCTGTTCGTAAGCAAGCTGGCTTATGGCCCACGTATTCCCATGACGCCGGTTGCTGTTCCGCTCGTACACAACACTATGCCTTTTACAGGGGGCAAATCTTATACTGAATCTGTGCAGTGGGGCTACCACAGGTGGCCCGGCTTTGGTGATGTGGAACGTAATGATGTTGTGGTATTTAACTACCCTGCCGGTGATACAGTGCTTGCAGATAATCCCGCCGATGGCGACTATTACCGCGAATGCCGTGTATTCGGGCGCAATGCTGTTGTCAATACCAGGCCTATTATTACCCGTCCGGTTGATAAGAAAGAGAACTACATCAAACGCTGCGTGGCCGTGCCCGGCGATGTGTTGGAAATAAAGAACGGGCTTATTTATATAGATGGTAAACCCGCTGCCCTGTACCCACACTCAAAACTTACCTATGTAATAAAGACCAACGGCAAAGCCCCATTGCTCAACGATGATGTGGAACCACCATACCAGATGGCGGGCATGTACTTCACGAGCCTGGAGAATAGCCAGGTGGAAGCTGCACGTAAAGCGCCTAACGTTGTGTCGGTAGACCTTTACCTCCACGAGCAGGCAGGTGCATCGCCAACCGAACCGGGCGAATGGGTATTCCCGCAGGATACTGCCAACTTCAAATGGAACCGCGATAATTTTGGCCCCCTCACCATTCCTAAAAAAGGGGTGACCGTTGCGCTTACGCCACAAAACATTGCGCTCTACCGCCGCATCATCCGGAACTATGAATTGAATACCCTGGATGAGCAGGACGGCAAATTCATTATTAATGGTAAAGAGGCAACTTCCTATACTTTCAAAATGAATTATTACTGGATGATGGGCGACAACCGCCACAACTCCCTCGACTCGCGCTATTGGGGCTTTGTGCCCGAAGACCATGTGGTAGGTAAAGCATGGTTCGTATGGCTCAGCTATGGCCAGGATGGCATGCTGAAGGATATGCGCTGGACGCGCCTGTTCCGTGGCATACATTCATTGGAAAAGTAGGTATTATACCAATTGGCCATTGAAAGCACACTAAATATATCAGTAGCCCCGGCCTTCAGGTCGGGGACTAATGATTAATAAATCCTGGCTTTAGCCGAAATGTTCAATGAGTGTAATTCCCACTGGCGCGAGAGTTAGCGAAGCGCTCTCGTGTCTCACAAATTCAGCCTGTTTGCAACAGGCATTCAAAGAGCCATAGCTGGAATTTATTCCCCAGTCTTGTACCAATGGCTTTGCCAAAGTGTGGCCGGGTGGAACAGGGCAGTATCTATATCATCGTTGGCAATTACATCCCGGTATATCTCTTTTTGGGTCAGGTGCCCGTTTGTGTAAAAAGTCACCAGCGTTTCGCTCCATCCCCCGCCTGCCTTTATGTGCTTATCAAAGATCACTTCCTGCTTCCTGCCGTTATCATATTTCACCGTCCGCAGCACATTGTAGTTATCCAGCGCCACATACAATTGGTTTTCATGCGCTGTATCATTCAGTGATCCTATCACCATCGCTTTCCGCCCGTTCCATACTGTTTTATGGGTCTTGCCCAGGTCATACCCCATGGCGGCAATCCGTTTTGCGGCGGCAGCAGGCTCGTTTTCAAAGTACATGCCACCTATCAGGTATACCAGCTCACTGCGGTTTTGCTTTGCACTCACTAATTCGTGCATTTTGAAGCGGTACACGGAATCATAGCGGAAAACCAGGCAGTTGCCATCCGCGGGGTTCCCGAAGTCTATACGGAACAGGTTGGGGTACACTATCGTCTCATACCATGTTTCCGTGCTTACCAGGCTGTCGTTGCGGTATTTTTCAGTATGCTGTGTAAATTTCAGGGTACGCTGCCACTTACCATGGTACCGGTGGTACATTTTATAAATAACCTTTGCCCCGGGCCTTGGCACCGAAAACGAAGAAAACAATAGCAGCAATAAAGCGAGCCGTATTTTCATTGCACATTATTTATTCCACATTTCGCATCCATTTCATTGCAGATGCTGCATACTGCGCTTAAAAGCAATATACTCAAAAAAAGCACCGCTTGCGCCACACGATTTTCCAAAAAAAAATTTTCAATACAAAATAAATTCACAAACCGCCGAAACCCGTTCTGGTAGCGATAACTATTTCCCATGACGGTACAACCGTCATGATTCTTTTATTTTTCCGCCGCAACCGTCATGCGTAACTTTACATACTTGCCCGCCGGAGCTATTACAGCAAAGGAGGGGCAACAACCCCAATTACTATGCAGCACAACAACAACTTTGCGATTTTCTTTACTCCCCGCCTTGCGGTTAAATAATTTAACCCGGGATCATCTGACGACAGTATACTTGTTTAGGGATGAGGCAATTGAGAATCAATCACTATTTGCGCAACGCATGCGCAAATAGTCGCAAAAAAATATAATTAAACAATTAATGATCAATATACTATACATATACCTGTTGTCCCAAAAAAAAGTTCAGGCACTCGGACTGCGTTCACCGCATTTTCCTTGCTTTCACCATTTTTGTTTGCGGCAACATCAGTATCTTGCGTTCCCTTTGTGTTCCGGGAGGGATATTATTATTGTTGATATTTGGCTGGCGGAACAAGCCAATAGTTTATAACTCATTGTTTTGGAAGTAACGGAAAAAAAACAGCGGCGCTTATTCGAAGACGATAACAAACCTGCGGTAGTTGCCGTAAGGGATGCGCAATACATAGCATTTGCCCCATACATATTCCAGGCTTCTATTCTGCTAAGGGATAAGGGAATACTGAGCTACGTAGACAATACCCGCACCAACGGATGCACCATAGAAGAAGTAACGGCTAATGTAAACATGCCTTATTATGGTGTAAGGATCCTTATGGAAGCCGGCCTGGGTATTGGCCTGCTGGTGCGCAGGGATGGTAAATACTTTTTATCAAAAACGGGGCATGTGTTCATTAACCACCCGATGGCGCGCATCAATACAGACTTTATGCGTGATGTGTGCTACGATGGCGCCAAAGACCTCGAAGCAAGTATCATGCAGGGTAAGCCCGTAGGCCTCAGGCACCTGGGCCCATGGGATACCATTTACCAGGGGCTGTCTATTTTGCCCGAACCTGCAAAAACAAGCTGGTTTGCTTTCGACCATTATTATTCAGACCAGGCATTCCCCGAGATACTGCCGCTGGTGTTTGAGCGCAACCCAAAAAAGATACTGGACATTGGCGCTAACACCGGCAAATGGGCCACAGCCTGCCTCAACTACAATAGCGAAGTACAAATGGGCCTTGTGGACCTGCAGATACAGTTGGATGTAGCTAAGAAAAACCTCGAAGCCGCCGGCCTTGCTGACAGGGCTACATTCCACCCGCACAATATCCTCGATAATTCATTGAAGCTGCCTGAAGGTTATGACGTTATGTTCATGAGCCAGTTCCTTGATTGCTTTGCAGACCGCGAAATAGTAGGTATCCTTAAAAAATGCTATGAAGCATTGCCTGAGAATGGCAGCGTTTTCATCAATGAAACCTTCTGGGATTGCCAGCGTTTCGATGGTTCTGCTTTCAGCCTGCAGATGTCGTCGTTATACTTTACTACCATGGCAAATGGCAACAGCCAGATGTATGATAGCCAGGTCTACATAAAACTCATCGGGGAAACAGGTTTTAAAATAGTGCGGCAGGTAGATAATATTGGCCTCAGCCATACCATTCTGGAATTAAAGAAGTAATAGCATTTAGTAATACAAGTTTGAATTAGTGATTTATGAAGCAAGAAGCAGATGTACTAGTTATTGGTGCCGGGCCTGCCGGAACTATTGCCGCATCAATAATCCACAAGGCAGGATATTCAGTTCAGATAGTAGAGAAAATGCGTTTCCCACGCTTTGTTATTGGTGAGAGCTTATTACCCCGCTGCATGGAAGCGCTCGAAGAAGCAGAATTGCTGGATGCTGTGAAAGCAAAGAATTTTCAGCGTAAGGATGGGGCCAAGTTTGTGATGGGGGGAGAAATATGTGATTTCAATTTCTCAAATCAGTATACCAAAGGCTGGCAATGGACGTGGCAGGTGCCCCGTGCCGACTTTGATAAAACATTGGCTGATGAATGTGCTAAGAAAGGTATATCTGTTGATTACGAAATGGAAGTAACCAATATCGAGATATCGGACAACGGCCATTCTGTTACAACTGTAAAAGATGCAGCAGGTAATGCGCACACGATCAAAGCTAAGTTCATAGTTGATGGCAGCGGTTACGGCCGGGTTATACCACGCATGTTTGGCCTGGAGCGACAGTCATCCATGCCTCCGCGTAAAGCCGTGTTCGGCCACTTTACCGACCCGAAAAGGAACGAAGCCCATGAACCGAACCGTATCGTTATCTATGTGCATAACCCCAAAACATGGATATGGGTAATACCTTTCTCTACGGGCGTTACTTCCCTCGGCTATGTCGGCGATCCTGAGTTTTTTGATCAATATAAAGGCACCCTTACAGAACAAATTAAGAACCTTATAGCCGCCGAGCCCGATATTGCGGACCGGTTTGGCGGATCAGAGCTTATATGGGAAGAGCCAAAGTTCCTGCAAAGCTGGAGCGTAACAACCGATACTTTTTATGGCAACGGCTTTGTGCTTACAGGCAATGTTACCGAATTCCTCGATCCTGTTTTCTCATCCGGCGTCACGCTGGCTTCTGTGTCCTCACAGATGGCCGCTAAATTAGTTATACGCCACCTCAAGGGTGAAACAATAGAATGGAAGAGCGAATATATGGAACCGATGATGAAAGGCATTGATGTATTCCGCACCTATGTAAATGGCTGGTACGATGGTTCGCTGTTCAATATCTTCTTTGCACAAGACCCGGATAAAACTATTATGTCGCAGATATGCTCAGTGCTTGCAGGCTATGTGTGGGACGAAACAAATCCATTTGTTGCAAAGCACGAGAAGAATGTACGCACCCTGTCCAACTTCATTGTTGCTAAAAAAACAATGGCATAATTCGCGACCATGGTGATTACTCATAGCGTGGTGATGAACAAAGAAATGGTAATGCGCAACAACGTATTACTTCAGGGGAAAGAAGCCCTTTCCCCTGAAGACCTATACCACAGTTTCAAATGGAATTATCCCAAGTTCTTTAAAATGGATAAGCTCTGCAAATGGGCTTTCGCCGGGGCAGAATTATTGCTATCCGAACATCCTGGCTACAAAGAACTTGATAAAAACAGAACAGGCATTGTGCTGGCAACCAATCACGGCTGCATCGATGTAGATAAGCGCTACCTTGATACAATAGCAATGCCCAGTCCGGCTTTATTCGTTTATACCTTGCCCAACATCATGCTCGGCGAGATCTGTATCCGGCACGGTTTCAAAGGCGCACAGCTGTGCATGGTGAGTGAGCAGTTTGATAAAGAAGAGATCTTGTTTGCAGCCGGCCAGCTTTTCAAAAACAATGACCTTGAAGCATGCCTGTGCGGTTGGGCTGATGTTTCGGATAATGGCCCCGATATTCAGTTATTCTGGGCTACACGGAATTAACTATTTCCTGCCATACACTTCGGCCCACATCTTGCCTTTCTGGTACCTGTATACAAGCTTAAGGGTCGTATCTTTCTTTACCCTACTGTGCCGGGCATCATTTTCAATATTATCAAATATTGCGTAGTCTGTATAACCGTTTATGTCCCACTTTACATTAGTAAAGGCCCTCCCTGACCTTAAAAAGCCGCATCTCACTTCAGTTAGATTTTTAAATCCCAGGAACTTACAGCCGATCGCTTTGTCATAGTATTTGTTTTGTTCCATGTAATCTACAACATGTTGCTGCACGTCAATGGCATCAAATGCGCCCATGTCGGCATCTCCATAGCTGTCACTGGTTTTGAAACTATATACGCCTGTAAGTAATATGAGCACTAAAACAGCATAATACACGTGTTTGAAGGTCCGCTTTATCAACGCTGCAAAAAGAACAGATGTAATGAATAGCACCGATACGATAGTTGTTAATAAATACCTCGGTGTAAAAAAAATAGTTGATGAGAAACACAGGAAGCAAAAAATAAAAACAAACAGAAGCACAACGAACTGCTTTTGCTGCCCCGTTTCAAACACATTCAACTTTGTGAAAACATGCAATGTAGCTGCGACCGATAAGATGACCAGGAAAAGAAATGGAACACCAGACAGTATTCTCACCAAGTCTTTATCTATAAGGCAGTAACCGATAACTATACATGGGAAAAATAGAATCAGGTACCAGTAGTTCTTTTTTATTACCGCTGCCAATATTGACAATGCGCTCAGCAGCAGGAAGTACATGTACCTGTTATCTCTTTCAAACATAGTGGTCAGAGCATTTACCTGGAAGCAATACCAGAAACTGTCCCATTTATGCTCTATAAGATCACTGTGCAGGGGAAAGATGTACCATCCATGCACCTGTTTCTGTATCAGAAAAAAAATACCTATTAATACGCAAGGAACAGCAACAGACATAACACCACGCAACCGCACAATTAGCGGTATACTTCTATTGAACAACATGATCAACGCATGTATCCCGATCACAAAACCGGTGATCAGCCCGCTTTCTTTAGTGTAAAAAAGCATTGCCAGCGAAACGGCTACGACCAAATACTTCTGTCGTGTATAAGCATATATGCTCAGAAATGAAAGAAAGGCCACCAACATCTCAGGCAATAAAAATGCCGACTGAACAAAAAAGATCACCTGTGTAGCAACCAGTATTATACTAATGCACGCTACCCGCTCATCAAACAATTTCAGACCAGCCTCGTACACAACAACCAGCAACAACAAAGAAATAAGCAGTGCGAAAGAATGTACTGATACGTGAGAGTCTCCAAATAGCTGCATCCACGTTGCAGCTGCTGCATGAAAAAAGAGAGGATGACCACGTGAAAACTCAGGATCAAGTACACCGGGCATTAGGCTTGGCCCATGATTGAACATAGCCTTGATCGCCACAGCGTACGGCCAGCTTTCATCCCAGTAATAAGCAACCTGTAAATGAGGCAGCTTACATAATACAAACGTGATCAAAACCAGCAACAAAACCCACCTCTTTTTCAGAAAATCAACCATGTATTAACAAACTCAAATTTTTATGTTCACTAGAATAAGCGTTTCCCGGCAAAGAAAAATAACGAGATAAAATTTTATCGTTAATTTTTAATTTGATACTTTTAAGCAAATAATATGGCATTTGCCGTTCCAAAAAAAATATCTGTTTTTACTTTTTTTGTTGTCTGTTCCCCTGTATTTCATCAATATACATGATTTTCACGGCTGGGGAGATGACTTTGCACTATACATAAAAGAGGCACAAAACATAGCCAGCGGTAAGCCGTATTATCAAACCAACTACGTTTTTAATCAATACAATAATATATATTCACCGCCCCAATACCCCCCGGGTTTTCCGCTGATGCTGGCCCCGATAGTAAAGATATGGGGTTTGTCTTTTAAGGCGATGTTCTATTTTAATTCTGTGATCGCCACATGTCTTCTTTTTGCGCTGTTTACCTATTTCAGGAGAAAAAATATCGCTTCAGCTATTGCTATATGCCTGTCGGTTGCTATAGTCTATAGCGGCTATTTTCTTGATCTTAAAGGGAATGTATTATCAGATATTCCGTGCATGCTGTTTACTACTCTTTACATTGCTTACAGGGATGGGGCCACTTCATGGAAACGGATATTCATGTTGATCGTGTTTGCTGTTGCTGCAATACAGATCCGGTCGCAGGCTATTTTCCTTCTGGCGGGCGAAGCGCTTTATTTATTATTCTTTTTCGCGAAAACCACAATTAAGGAAAAGAAATTTGCGATCAGGGGATCAATAGCGCCTGCTTCATTATACCTGATAGCGGGGGTTGTTATACTGAACCTGCTCATAGACAAGGTAATTCTTTATACACCTGCGAATACGACCTCATTTTATGGATGGTTCATGGAATTTGCTTTCAACCAGGGTATATACAAATGGGGAAGAGATAATTTTCATATCCTCCATAACACGATCATTCAATTCTTTTATTACAGAAATGACAATGGCATATTGAAAAGTGCAATATTTTTTGTGCAATCTATGGCATTAGTATCGTGTGTGGCAGGCTTTGTCATGAGCATCAAAGAACGGATAGCTTTTGAGGACATTTTTTTCATGATCATGTGCGTCCTGGTGGTCTATTACCCGGTACATGATCCCCGTTATTTTTTACCGGCGGTGCCAATACTCTTTTACTATTGTTACGTATCTCTGAATGCTATAATCCCTGTTATTTTCAGTGTAAATAGCCAAAAGGCAATAATTGCAGGTACGGTGCTGTATGTATTGCTGGGTTATAGTTTTATAAAAGACATCACACTGCATCCGGCGGCAGGCACAATTCCCCGGCCCAAGGAATTAATGGCATTCGAATACATTCGCAGGCATGTGAATGACAACGATATCGTTGTTTATAATAAGCCAAGGGTGCTGACCCTGTTCACAGATAAGAGATCAATGTGCTTTTCCTGGGAAGTTTCTGACGAAATGAACGGGAAAATATTTGACACCATGCAGGTTAAATACATGCTTGTTATGCACGGGTTTGAAGATGATTTTTTTAAAAGGTACCTGCGTAATATTCACCGGCCTGTTGACAGTGTTGACATAGCTGATGGATATACACTTTATTCACTGCGGTGATCTTCTGTTCAATTTTTTACTATGGAAAAACTCAGGCTGGATAAATATCTGTGGGCGATCCGGATCTTCAAAACGCGTACGCAGGCAGCGGATGCGGTTAATGAGGGCAAAGTGAAATGGAATGGTGCAAATGTCAAGCCATCGAGGCCTGTTGCATTAGGTGAACGTTATACAATAAAGACCGCTGCCCGCCGCTGGACGATAGAAGTGACGGGATTATTGCACAACCGCGCAGGATACGAAGAGGCAATTAAACATTATGCAGACCTTACCTCAGAAGAAGACAAAAAGATAAACCAGGTAGCAACCAGCTTCTATACCGGTAAACGCATGAGTAAAACAGGCAGGCCTACTAAACAGCAGCGCAGAGACCTGGACAATTTCCTGGGTGGTACCCCTGATGAAGGTTAGTACACGGCTACAAAGTTGCCAGGTATGGTCAATGACCAGTTATTTCCGTTATTTGTACTTTGGTACAAACCCTTATTGGTTGCAAGGTAAACGAACTTTTTCCTGGAACCATTCTTGTAAATATTTTCCTTGAAGGCAATATTCCGTACAATAATGTGTTTATCCAACCCATTGGCTACCTGCTGCTCCCATACGCCAGTATTGTTGTTCAGAACATAAAGTCCGGCAGAGTCAGTTCCGATCATGCACATTTCTTCAAATGGTGATGCGATACATAGCAGCGGTTTATTAGGCAACCCGGTATACGCCTGCCAGTTCCTGCCATTATCATCGCTGTAATATGCGCCATTGCCGTTACAATTTATATTATCGATAGCAATAAGCCGGTTATTGTAGTGCCCGTACGAATAGAATGCAGTCGTATCCACAGGAGCTGTAAATCCGTAGCCCGGAGGGTCTCCTGCGGGGATCCTATGCGGCAATGGGGTGCCTGAATGGTTCAGGGGATCGCCTACACCGGGCACAACTGCAGAATCCGGGTTGCCTGTACACTCGCTCCATAATGTCGTTTTCGTTCTGTAAAAATTCCTGTTGTTTCTGCCGTCATACCCACAAAGTGTTCCGTTTTTCAATAAGGTAAACGATGTTACTCTTATAACGTATGGGGGATTACCCCAAAGGCCAAATGATACCGGGTCTCCGGTTACTACAGCTGTATCCGGAAGATCTATCCACCATGAACCGAGAATGCCGCCCTGGTTCCAGCTAAATGCTACGCCCAGGTAATTCAGAGTGTATGGATAATCAGAGCATACGAACGACTTTCCCCAATCCGGGATATCTATGATCATTGATTGGTTAAGGTTCAGCCATTTACCATTGCAAGCCATAAAGTCGTAGCTGGTCAATGAATCGTATGCATGATTAAAGTTTACACCATTTGTGCTGATATATAAGTTTTTTTTAGGCCACAGTATATTGCCATTGTCGGTACAGATAGCCCGGCATGGGAAACCGTCTGCTTTAAATATGGTTTTTACTGTCTTGCCATCGTTGGTCACAAACAGGTTACCTGCAGTATCTGAAAAGAATAAACCATAAGGAGTTTCAATAACCTGGTCATTATTAATACCATTTACCCTCTTCGTACAGCTATATATAGTTACAAATGCCGCAGCTACGAAACCAAGCGTCAAATACAGGAACGACTTCCGCATCTAAATTTTTTTACTAAGTTATTAAAAAAAACTAAAGTTCAAAGGTTAACTGTTACAAATTTAATCAGAAAGACGTAATATACTAGCAAATGGTTGGTAAAATGAGGGCTTAAATTGTTTTCAGCCAGTTAATTAACCTCTGTTTTATTGGCTTCCGTCATTCTCATACTGTAATCCATCAATGTGAGGATGCTGTTTTCCTCGGTATTGAGGAAATTAATATCCAGGTGGTATTCAAAAGCATCATTTTTAAATGCACCGCCAGTAAGCGAGATATCCTTCAGCAGTTTTTTACTTTCCAGGATCATCAGCGAATCCTCTCGCGACCGGGTAATTGCAGGGTCTATATCCCTGCAAAACTGCTGCACATCGAAATAAAAAGCCCAGGGGTTCCCTTTTATAATTGAAGACACTGCTCCCGGTTTTTTCTCCTCCTTAAATTTCCCTGCCAAAAAACCAGTAGCATACTCCATTTTATTTGAAGCTACCAGGTATTGGTTGTCCATTAATATATGCACAGAGTTCGTACCATCTATCGGAATTACATGCCCGTTCCCTTCTTTCTGCAACCCAAACTCCTCTGCCAGCTTCACTATCTTATTTAAGTTCTCTTTTTTGTTCAGCTTTATTACATAGGTCATGGAAAGGTTAGTATGTTGCTCAGGATGAACAATGGGCTTGCTCATAAATGTGTCGACCACATTTTCGCTTTGCAGGCTGAAATCATTCATCATAAACGCCATGTCTCCGGTAAAAGCATCCAGTACACCGTCTGCGCTCATACCTTGCGATTTTAAGCCTTCATCAACAGGGCCCAGCACATTCATCTTTTCCAATAAGGCTTTTATACCTTTTGGCGACAAGTGTACGGCAACCATCATATCCATGTTTTTTGTGGGCAGCCTGTCTATCATATCCTTGTCGGCATTAGAACTGCCCAGCTCAGTGCCTATCTGCTTCATCTCATCCGATAAGTAATAATGCATATCGGCAGTTATTTTACCCTTAACAAAGTCCAGGCCTGTAGTAAAAGCAGAATTTTTCCACATGCTGCCAGCCAGCGACATACTCAGATCTCCTGTTATAGGAATATTCACCTGGTTCATCATCTGCTCATAGTTAATGAAGAACGATATGTCGTGGCCTTCTTTCTCAAGCTTGGCAAAGTACTTGTTGCCAGCCATTGTGTTCTCATCACTGGCTTTAAAGGCATTTCCTATTTCGGCAGATATGGTCGGCTGATCCATAGGTGGTGTAACAGAACCGGGATACATTGTGCCTGCGTTTATGGCAACCATGAGGTGTTTGTCCCATCCTACGTACAAACCTGACGAAAGGCGTGCTTCCTTCCTGTCGCCAATTGCATTAATTGCCACTTCGGGAAAGGCTTTCTTTACGTATGCTTCCCATTTATCAGCATCCGACAGCGGCACCAAACCAACCATCTTTTCTCCGTCGGGATACCTGTTATCGGGCTTTAGATAAACATATATAGTGTTGGTAAAATCGAGCCCGGCCTCTTGTATACCGCTCAAAGCGTCTTTGGCGTTTTGCTCGGGTATCCTTGCCTGCATTTCCTTATACAGCTTGCTGCCGGTAATTACATTCCAGGCAATTTTTTTGCTGAAGGACCTGAGGTTGATACCTGTTACCATTATTGCATCCCCTGGTATATAGCGTGCGTGATCAGGCACCTTATTACATGCACTGAAAAACGCTATCGCAATAACTATAAGGATACTGTTGCGCACTAAGCGGCTGCGAACCATATGTTTTTGTTTGGTTTAGAATGGAAGGTCGTCAATAGTTTCAGGGGATGGGTTGTAGTTTGGTGTCCCGCTGAAATTATTTGTGCTTCCGTTGTTGCCACCACCGTTATTGTTATATACCGGTGCGCTGGATTGGTTGCTGCCTTGTGTTGCAGAAGCGGCTTCTATACGCCATGCGTCCAGGTTGGTGATGTAGTTTACCTTGCCATCGCGCTCCCACTTGTTACCTTTTATGTTGAAACTTACTTTTACCTGGTCTCCTTCTTTAAAGCGGTCTATAATATCGCATTTGGCCTGCACCAACTGCATTTTGGCAAAATTTGTGTAGATATTACCGTTGATCTCTTCTGCCAGTTCTATAACAAATTCCCTCTTCTTGAATTTGTCGCTCACCTGTTGTGTCTCAAATTTTGCGATCAGTTTGCCTGTTACTTCAAAGCTCATATTAGTACAATTTAATTTATAAAATAATAAACAAAGATACAGCGTTTCAAAGCTGAAAAATAAAAAAAGCCCCGCATAAACGGGACTTTTTATCAACAAATTTTAAGGGAGGATGAGGGGGTTCGAACCCCCGACCCTCAGAACCACAATCTGATGCTCTAACCAGCTGAGCTACAACCTCCATGTTTTGGGGTGACAAAGGTAAGAAATAATCCCTAATCTAAAAACTCGCCTTCTTCGTTACTACCATGCCGACGTGTCATTTATTTTAAAAGCAACAATCCTTTATGTGTTTTATCATAAGGTATAAAGGGGTATAAAAGGGTATATTTATACCCCCAAAAGGTATAATTATACCCTGTTTAGGTATAATTATACCCTGCTTTTTTAAAAATGTGCCTGAATATGTTTTAACCTGTATTGCATTTCTTTGACAAAAATTTTATTAACGATGTAAAGTTCTGTATGAATTTTTTGCGAAAAAAATTAAGAATCCTTGACGGTACTAAAACTGTACCGTGGCGGTACTGAAACTGTACCGTGACGGAAAATAGTTTGCGCCGTGGGAGCGGGTTGGGGCGGTTTTTGACATTTTTTGTATTGAAAAATTTTTTGTGAAAAAACGGGGCAGAAAACAAGAAATTCAGCTCGTACCCTGATGCCACCGGGCCCCAGCAAGCACACAACGCGAAGCTAGTTCGCAACAAACTACTCCACACATAATCTCCTATATATGTAAGCACCGCCATTGGTCAAAAACTCAGCGGTGTATGTTCCGGCCGACAACACCGGCAGCGATATTTTCTGCCTGGTCTCATCTGTAAGGTCACGTTCGGCTACAAGCCTGCCAGTTAAATCCCTTAGGACAAAATGGGTCGCGTTGAAATTATTTTCAACAACCAACTCGTTATTTTGATTGAGCGGGTTTGGATATACCTTAAGCGTTTTGCTGCTTAATGTTTGCATTGCAGAAAGTTCCGCGGCACTCCTACGTGCGATACCATTAAGTGTAGAATGTGTGTAATGGTCGGAATAACCTTTCTTAAATTTCCCTCCCGCAACCAGGTTATCATTAAACAAAACCATTTTATTTACAGCACTGTCGACTATAAACCAGCTTGTAGTTCCATACATGCCGGGATAACCCATGTGAAATACATTATTTGCCCCAGTTCCGATCATAGGCGCAAAAGCAAATTGCCCACCCATATTCAAATAGCTACCTTCTACACATAGTGTATTAAATGACCTCTTCGCTGCTATATCATAATATGGCGGATGAAAATTGAGCATATAATTACTATCTGCAAATCCCTGGTACCAGGTATTACCTAATAGCCGGAGGAACATATTTACCGAGTCTGTAGGGTACGTATGTTTGCAAGCTGCATAACAGTCTCCACCATAAAATTCAAAATCTTTTACTTCATTATTTATACTGTTCGTAAATGTCTGAAAGCCTGCGGTGGCATTCCATTTGATAGCATTTACGGGCAATCCGCTATATACGATGGCGCCACCGAGCAACAAAGATGTTCCCATAACTTCCATGGTGTTCACCCTTCCGGTCAACCCTGTTATTGGTTGCCATGCGCTTCCATTCCATTTGGCAAAATTGACGTTGGGTGTTCCACAAACATCAAATTGCCCTGCGGCATATAATTCACCGCCAAAAACAAGCAAGTCGTTTACTGTCCCTAATATACAGCCTGCAGCATGCCAGGCACTTCCATCCCAATAAGCTACATTATCGACTGAACTGCCACCAGCCATACTGAAATACCCTCCTGCAAAAATATTGCCGCCAAAGCTTGTAATAGCATTTACCCTGCCGCTTATCCCTGCGCCCATACTATGCCATGTATATGCACTCCCGCTTACAGTAATATAAGCAATGTTATTTGCTATAGTACCGCCAGCATTAATAAAACTTCCGCCCACAAAAAGCTTATTTGTACCATCTACATATAATTCATTCACTTCTCCATCAACACCACTTCCAATAGGTGTTGAAAAGGTAGCAGGGGCATACCCCGGCTGTATCCAGGCAAGCTCATCTACAGTAAACCCATTTTGTTTTGCCCAGGCGTCCAGCTCTGGATAATTCATATCGCGCACGTAAGCGAGATTGGTATTGGCTGCTATTTTGCGTGAGATATGTTCGTTACCGGATGCCTTAACGAGGTAACCAACCGCACAAAAGTTATCGTGCTTATCTATGAAGATAGGCGTACGATATGTATAATCTTCATTAATAGGAAAACGGCCCGCAAGCATGTACTCATGCAAATGATCGAGGCACTGTTTCCTGTTTTGCTTTGCTGTTGCGCTAAGGTTATCCGTATTTCTGTTTCGCAGTACACTTTCCACCAGTGCAAGGTGGGTTCTGATCCATTCCCGTCCATTCTGCGATGGCAGCAGAGGTAGTACATTAGCAGCAACATCCTTCTGCTCACGCCAGCATTTGTTTACATCGCAAAGCTTTTCGTAGGTCGCATTTTTGCCGTATGCAGTGAGGAGCAGAATGCTCAATAAAAAAGTAAGTGTAGTTTTCATAATCATAACAATTTGATGGTAACCAAATTTAAAAAAAAAACACATGGACTATAATCATTGTAAACGAAGACAGACAAAGTTTTTGCTGCTTTCTGACCAGAATATTTACCGACAATTAATAAAAGGAGATTATCAGTCAGAAAGCCCTTCCACCACTATCACTATCTCCCCTTTCGGCGGATGCGCCTCATAATGTGCTGCAAGCGCTGTAAGTGTATTTTTATTAGTCTCTTCAAACATTTTGGTGAGCTCACGACATACAGCGGCCTGTCGTTCTGCACCTAGATAAGTTGCTAGCTCCTGCAGTGTTTTTACCAGCCTGTGGGGGGATTCGTAGAGGATGATGGTCCGCTCTTCTTTAGCCAGTTTTTTCAGCATGGTTTGCCTGCCTTTTTTTAAAGGCAGGAAGCCTTCAAAAACAAATCTATTAGCCGGTATGCCGGATTGGACGAGAGCGGGAACGAAGGCAGTAGCGCCGGGCAGACATTCTACTGGTATATTATTGCGTACACATTCGCGCACCAGTAAAAAGCCGGGATCTGATATGCCCGGTGTGCCTGCATCGGTAATAAGCGCAAATTTTTTCCCTGCCATGATCTGCTCGATGAGGTGCGGCAGTACTTTATGCTCGTTGTGCTGGTGGTAGGGGGTAAGCGGCTTTTGTATATCATAATGCCGCAGTAGTACGCCGCTGGTACGCGTGTCTTCGCACAGTATCACATCGGCATTGCGCAGCACCTCTACCGCCCGGTAGGTTATATCACCAAGGTTACCTATAGGAGATGGAACAAGGTATAACCGCATAGCCCCTAGCCCCTAAAGGGGAATTTTTAAAGTGAATAAATATTATCTCTCCCTTCATGGATCCGGAGGGTTTTACCCCTCGGTCAGTGTAAAGTCAAACGCTTCCATCACCTGGTTTGCCAAAAGCCTTTTGCAGGCGTCGCGCACTTGCCTGTCTGCTTCATCTTTTGTTGGTGCATCCACGTGCAGGGTTATGTGCTTGCCAATGCGCACATCGTGCAGATTGGTGAGCCCAAGATTGTGCAGGCTGCTGTTCACTGCTTTGCCTTGCGGGTCCAGCAGTTCTTTCAGCGGCATTACGTTTATATGTGCTATGTATTTCATAATTCAAGTAGAAAGTATAAAGTCAAAAGTATAAAGTTACTTATTCACCCCCGGGTATTTGTACACCAGCGACAGTATCACATACAGCACAAACACTAATGGTAAAGCAGCAAAACCAAGCACAAAGATACCACCAATACCAATTACCAGCAGCAGTAATTGCGGCCACATACCTTTAATGCCACCGCCCGACAGCAGCTTCAGGAATTTGATGTTAGACACCATGAGCCAGCACAATACAGCTATAAGCAGGTAGATACCCCATTTATTTTGCATGAACATAGCAAAATACTTACTGATGACAGGCGGCGTAAACCACATGAGCAACGGGAATGTAGCCACAAACAACCCAACGGCAGGTGTTGGCATGCCCACAAAATATCCCTTTTGTGTCTCAGACGTAATGTTGAACTTAGCCAGCCTCAGTGCAGCAAAACACGCCAGCAAAAATGCAGGCGCCATGCCCAGCATATTCACATCAAAGGCATTTCTTTCCGCCGCCAGGCAATCCCAGAGCATCCTGAAAAGTATTGCAGATGGCGCTACGCCAAATGATATTACATCTGCCAGGGAGTCCAGGTCTTTGCCTATAGGGGAAAATACCTTCAGCGCTCTTGCCACTGCCCCGTCCAGCATATCGCAAACTGCGGCTATAACTATGAAAACGCTGCCCAGGTACATCTGGTTAGCACCATATATCCACTGCCATGCAGGCAGGCCTGCGTGCCCCACGCTCATGCTCAGGTAGGGCTGCGCAGTAAGTATATAGGCTGTGGCAATGCAGCCGCAAAACAGGTTGGCAAGCGTAAGCAGGTTAGGCAGGTGCTTCATTGGCGCCAAAAGTAATAAAAGAAACTAAACCCTAAATCCCTAAAGGGACTTCGCTTGGTGATATATTTTCAACTTTCCATCTTAGTTGGTCTTATTTTCAGACCAACTAAGCCTCGAGCAGGGCATACATGTAAGAAGCAATACATATCCAACTCGAGGTTGGAGGTCAGAAAATATGCCCTTATCGGCGAAAACATGATAGCTATTTTTTCTTTAATTCCAGCTTCACCGCTCCGATGCCGGCGGTCCCGCCAACACACCGGCAATGCTATGGAGACTCCTCGGGGACATAAAACAGGATAGCCATAGTTAATATAGTGACCAACGAAGGACACTAAATTTCTGCCAAAGTCCGGATTCATATTTATAAACGCTCAATTCAGAATGCCCACACATTGAACCGCAATAGTAAAGGGAAAACAATACGCAATATTCACCGTTTCTCAGAAAAACAGGTAAACTAATCGTCCAAAATGCAGGTCTTGATCTGCTACCTATCGAATTCATAAGTTCATTGAAATATCGTGTGGAATCAACAATTTCAGCATTGGGGAAAAAATCTTTTGTCCATCTAAAAGAACCTGACGCACTAATTTTATCAATATCATAGTTGACTTCATTTTGTGTCAAGTTGATGGAGTCTTTCCCATATTCTATTCTAAAATATTTTTTTTCGCTAACAATTTTACGAACTGTAAAAGGTGACTTAAATGCCCTGATGTCAGCCGTGTCCATTGTAAACTCATAATGTATCAATCCAGGCAACGTTGTATTATCCATCACTGTAAAAACAAAATCGTATTGATTTTCTACCCAGCTTTTAAAAAATGATTTTACAGAATCGCGATATCCTGAGGATAGTTGCCGCCCTTCAGATGCAAACGAAAAAAGAGATATGAAAAAAAACAGAAGCACTCTCATATCCTAAAAATAAGAAAACAGGATGCAATTAATTGCATCCTGTTTAAAATATTAACCTATTAACTAATCAACTAATCAACCTATCAACTTACTCCGGCACCACCAGCCTGAAACCATTGCCGTGTATGTTCACTATCTCCACGCTGCTGTCTTCTTTCAGGTATTTGCGCAGCTTGGCAATGTACACGTCCATGCTACGGCCGTTGAAGTAAGTATCGCTGCCCCATATGCGCTTCAGCGCAGTTTCGCGTGGCAGCAGGTCGTTCTTGTATTCGCACAGCATCAGCAACAGCTCATTCTCTTTAGGAGAGAGCGTGTTGGTATCGCTGCCATGCTTCAGCGTGCGCAGCTTGCTGTTGAAATGGTAAGAGCCAACAACAAACTCAACCTGGGCATGCTGCTTATCCTGCAGCTCCATGTTGCGTTTCAGCACAGCCCTTATCTTCGATAATAATACGTCGCTGTCAAACGGCTTGGTGATGTAATCATCAGCACCAAGTTTATAGCCTTGCAGTATGTCATCCTTCATGCTCTTGGCAGACAGGAAGAACAAAGGCACATCAGGGTCTACGTTCCTGATCTCTTCTGCTAAGGTGAAGCCATCCATATTAGGCATCATCACATCAAGCAGGCATATATCAAAACGCTCACGGCGAAATGCCGCTAAGCCAAGGATACCATCACGGGCCAGTTCTACAACAAAATCATTTAACTCCAGGTAGTTTTTCAAAACCTGCCCGAAGTTGGTATCGTCTTCTACCAATAATATTTTGTTTTTCTGATTTTCCATATTGTTAAATTATCTAACAAATATAGTACCACGATTTTTCTAACCTATGAAATTTTTTGTTAAAAGAACCGTGGACATGTGTACATCTTCTTGATTCCCTGGTTGTTAGGGTATTTTCCAGTATAGATAAGCGAAAATTCAAGCGCCCCATAGGCAGAATTATACGGGGCAAGAGAAGACATAGTGAAATCGTAGTTACCCATAAACTGCACCGGGCCAACCTGTATACCAGCAACTGCAATAGCAGCATCGCCCAGCCTGCTAAAAATACCAAGTATCAATTGGGTAGGCATATGGTTGTCGTTCTCGCCCAGTTTGGCACGAAACAATGAACCGAACAACAGTTCAGATGCACCGTTTTGTGTGGCATAGTAAATAGATGGATTTACAATTAACACAGGACCTGTCTTTATGGTCGCATCTATTGTTCCTGCCGGCCTGTATTTTAGTGTATTCTTGCCGTCTTTGTAAAAAGTTTCAGTAGGCTGGTTGATATTGTTCACACCACCGCCGATCTTTATATACAGGTTCTCATTAGGGAAAAGGGAAAGGTTTATACCGCCCGCAACCGTATAAAAGTTTGTTTTGATAATGCCTATTTTCTCGTTGTTGGCATAATTGCTGTTGAAGGTAAGTCCATCCCATTGGTCGTCAAATGTCAGCTTGTCATAATCAACGCTGCGCTGCACATAAGCGCCGGAAAAACCTACCGACAGCATTGCCGAATGGCCTAATTGCAAATGGTAGGCAAGATTTCCCTGCAGCTGCAGCAATGAAAGATTGCCGTCACCCGCTTTATCGCTGAACATTGCAAGGCCTATACCGAGCCACCTGCTGCGGCTCTCCTCATCCGACTTGCTTAGTGCCTTACAATCTGCATAAGCCGAGAATGTATTGTAGGGTACAGGTATTGCAGCCCACTGGTTACGATAGTTCAACCCTATCCGGAAATCATCCTCGGGCATAAGCGCAGTATTGGCAGGGCTAAGCAGCAACGGGGCATTATAATACTGGCTGAAGTGAATGCTCTGCCCACTCGCACTTACGCTGTAAAGTGCGCACAAAACCATCAATACCCTCATCATTCTGTTCATAAACCTATTTTCATGCACGCTGTGCATTTATTATCTTAATAAAGTAACATTACCTTTCAGCACCCTTGACGTGCCGTCTATAAAACTCGCATTCAGCACATATGCATATGCTTCTATCGGCTGGGGCTGGCCATTAAAGGTGCCGTCCCATCCTATATTCTGGTCATTGGTTTCAAACACCAGCTGACCCCACCTGTTGTATATCTTCAGGTTCATAGTTTTTATCGCCGCGTGACGCACATACAGTATATCGTTATGCCCATCTCCGTTAGGACTGAAGCCTGTTGGCAGGCCAAGCAGCGGCACCACCTCGGCGAGGGCTGTTTTGCAAACCATAGATGGGCAGTCACTATTGTTGTATGCGGTCAGGCAAACTTTATAAGAGCCCGTTTTCAGGTACTGGTGTATTGGGTTAACTTCTGTGCCACTGGTGTTGTCGCCAAACTCCCACAGGTACCTTGTAGCATTCACAGACAAATTAGTGAATTTGGTTGGCACATTAGGTGTGGGCATAGTTGGTGTGTGCGTGAAATTAGCAAAGGGGATGGGCAATACCTTAATGATATGCGTTACTGTATCACCTCCGCCACAGCCACCGGGGTTAAGCCCTATAAGTGTTACGGTATATGTGCCAACAGCTTTATACACATAAGTAGGAACGGTTGTGGTAGTGGTCTGGCCATCACCAAACAGCCACAACGTAGACGTAACATTGGTGAAATTGATTTGCGGTGTGAATGACGAACCAAGGCACAATGAATCAGGCATGGTAAAATTCGCAGACACATCGAAGTTAGAGAAAGTGAACGTATGAGCTACCGTATCAGGAGACTTGCATGCAGCAGTGTCTGACATAATGAGCGTTACCGTATAAGTGCCTGTATCAGGGTAATTATGCGGTGGCGGTGTGGTACCATTATATATCGTTCCATCTCCCATCAGCCACTGGTAGGTAGGCGTACCTACAAAGTCGGTAGAGGTATTGACAAATGAAACTATGTATGGGTTGCAGCTGTCTGTTTTTTGATAGGTGAAGCCCGGGGTTATTTTGCCGGTATCAACAAATATCAGCAGGCGGAACGTATCCTCGGTCTTAAAACAGGCATTAGAGTTTGCAGAAGACAATGTTACTGTATACACTCCCGCAGCCGTAAATGTATGTGATGGAGAGAATGTGGTTGTAGTTGGGCTGCCGTCTCCAAAATCCCACAAATAGGTGAGGCCGTTGGTAGAAAGGTTGGTAAAGCTCACCGGAAGCGGCGCACAACCATTAGTGCTGGGGCCTGCAAGCACATCGCAAATAACAGGACCTATATTGAAAGCTATCTTCAGGCCTGCCTCATTACAATTGGGGCTGGTAAGTGTAGTAGACCACGCGCCGGGGGTAGTAGGAAACGGAGGCGTACCTGGCCCCCCGCAATTAGCACATATGGCCTGGTATATGATCCCTTGCTTGCTGAACCTGCTTGTACCTCCATCCACGTGTTCTCCTGTAAAGCCCGGGGCATTGCGCCCATAGAATGTAGCATATCGCAGAGTTGCCAGCCCTGGGCCAAATACTATAAAATAAAAATCAAAGCCATCGGTAGTAAGCAAATGCCCATCAGGGGTAGTAGGCATACCGGTGGTTGTTCCTGTATGTGCCAGGCTTGATACGCCCATAATATTGCCCCCCCACCCTGAGATGTACACATTATTACAGGTATCAACAAGGAAAGCAACCGGTGAAATATTTGTTTGCGCAGGATTGCCCGAACCATATACTGTGGATATCAGGTCGGTGGTCAGGTTGCTATCCATTTTCATCACAAACTGGCATGAGTTCGGGTTTGTATAAACACCTGTAGTTACCGGGAATGTACCACCTAGGGATTGCCCCATCACATA
The DNA here is from genome assembly GCA_021155965.1 of Flavipsychrobacter sp. GTDB lineage: Bacteria > Bacteroidota > Bacteroidia > Chitinophagales > Chitinophagaceae > Nemorincola. The sequence continues at coordinate 88,546 of JAJNBJ010000014.1, read as the reverse complement.
TACTTCGCCATCGTCATCTACCTGTATGCCATACACCTGGTCAAAATTTGATGTACCAACAAAGGTGCCACGCTGAACATTGTATGGAGGGCTATTCCTTATTTTCAAAATAAAGCCATCTGCAGAATCGCCCTGGTATGTAGATTGCCAGGTACCACCTGTTACAGGAAAGCCGGGACTGCTTGTTCCCCCGGCTACGTAAATTGAAGTCTGTGTTTTATTGAAAGCCAGCACATAGCCTGCATCATCACCAACTCCCCCAAGAAAGCTGCTATATAATAGCGAAGTGAGGCTTGAGTTAAATTTCAGTATCAGCCCTTCCTGCATTCCGCCGCCATAAACAGTTGAAATGGCACCTGGTGTTGTAGGGAAATTGGAAGACTGTGTACAAGCAGCAACATAAATATTGCCAATATTATCTATTTGCACCTCACTGCGCGCATCATCTCCATAGTTAAATTTCAGATGGCCATAGAAGTATTCCGTAGAGTCAAAGTTCACGCCATCCTCACTGGTCCCGCCAATATAGGTAGACCCGAGCAATGCGGTAGCAGACGCGTTGAGTTTAGTTACAATAATGTCCCAGCCCCCTCTGTTCGTTGCCTGGTATGCCCCTGGAGTTACAGGAAAATCGCCCGACCTTGTACGACCTGCTACGATCAGATTATCAGATGGGTCTACAATAAGGCTGTGCGGGCGCTCATTATTCTGGCCGCCTAAATAAGTGGCCCATATGCGGGTCGTACCCGATGGGTCAAGCTTCATAAGAGCGATATCTGAGCCAAACATAAAACCATCGGCGCCCTGGCCACCGGCAAAAGTAGTCTGGTATGCGCCGGGGCTAACCGGGAAAGTGCCGCCACCGGCAATAGCCAGGCAATTCACAATACCTCCAAGGTACATGTTGCCTGCATTATCATAAGTAGCAGTGAAGCCCCAGTTATCAGCGCTGGAACCTGTAAACGAACACCAAAACACTATCGGGTCTATTATCAGTTGCTGTGAGTGGTCGTAACCATCGGGAAAATCAAACGTTACGGTATTGTCCCTAAGGTGGTATTTACATTTTACCTCTACTTTTTCATCATTGATGTACTGAAACGCGTAGGGCTTTAACTCCATCACCTTCCCCACAGAGGTTGAGATAACAAGGTCGCCGTTCTTTATCCGAATATCTTCGGGCCCATCAAATTTCATTTTTATCTGGCTGGCATCCGCTTTTGGCTTTACAAAAAACTCATACTCCAGAGATTGTCCGTTAGACGACAAATACATAGTTATGCCATCATAAAGGTTGTTGTAATTAATAGCCATGTTGGGATGAATACCCGACTTCCATTTCGATTCGTCTTTACCGAGAAAGTAATTGTAATAATGCTTTTGCGGTTTCAATCCTTCAATCTGCGGCTTGTGTGCCCCCTCAAATGAAACCTTGTACACATGAAATTTCATTGTAGGCTTCTCTGTTATTCGCCCCGTATGGAAAGAGTCGAGCTTGTTCCTGTTCTCAGGATCGGAAAGCATGTAGCGCAAACCATCATTTTCGAGGTGAACTTCGCCGCCGGGAGTAGTTGCTTTATATTTTATCCAGTCGTCCCATTGCCCTTTATTCTCAATAAACTCCGTAAGCGGCGCTTGCGAATACGCGCGCCCTGCTGCAAATACCAGTATGCAATAGAGGAATATATAGCGAAGCTTCATTATAAAAGTATAGTTATGATAGTAAATTTAAGCTTTTTCCTTATAAATAGACAGGAGAATCTTTAAAAAAGTCAGGCTGAAAGTGAAATATTTTAGAGGATAATATTATCCTGGGGATAAAATTAATAGAAACTATTTCAATATATATAGAGGAGAATCTTTAAAAAAGTCAGGCTGAAAGTGAAATATTTTAGAGGATAATATTATCCTGGGGATAAAATTAATAGAAGCTATTTCGATATATATAGAGTAAAATCTTTTAAAAAGTAAGGCTGGAAGTGAAATATTTTAGAGGATAATAGCACTCAAGGGTAAAATACCCTTGTAAAAGGAGGGGAGAAATAAAGAAAAATGATCAATTGACCATTTTGTCGGCGCAGCAACTGCTGGCAAAAGCATCGGGTTTTGCCTTGAAGGCGTAACCCATACCCAAGATGTAGCCCATTGCCTCGCGCAGGGCTTCATTGCTCTTGAACTGGGGATTTGTGTTGATGTCGGCATGTACTTCCATATCCACATCATACTTGTTGAAGAGGTCGCAGAGCTCATAGGCTATTTCTATACTTTTAGCCACTTCTACAAGCATACGCTCTTTTATGGTGTAGGGTTTGGTTGTTTTCTCATTGCTGATGAACATGAACCCTCCATGTTTTTCTCTCAGGAAAACGATGACGGTAGCAAACTCGGTCTCAATATTGCGCACCTGGGAATCGGTGCCAATGCAGACTTTGAGCTTGTAACCAGCCTCCGTTTCCCTGACGATCGCGTCCTCCACCGCTTTTTTTACGGGAATCCGTAAAGGCTCCCCGCTGAATCTCCGCCATATCATATCAGGTAAAATATTTGGTTATACTAAAGATAGATACAATTATTATACCAAATTATTTCCAAAAGATTATCTTAATGTGATATGCACAGGATATTAACAAAAGGTGGATTTGACCTTTCTTAGAACGCATTCGAGAAATACTTAACTTTGAAATATTATGGATTACATAATAGAACTGGAACAAGAAACCGACGGGCGGTGGATAGCTGAAGTGATCAACTTGCCGGGCGTGCTGGTTTATGGAACCACCCAAGATGAGGCAATGGCGAAAGCACAGGCACTGGTGCTGCGTGTAGAAGCTGAAAAACTTGAAAATGGTGAACGTCCGTATTTCAACAATACACTCTCTTTTAAAGCAGCATGAGTAACTGGCCCTCGGCAAAATCAAAAAGGGTGTTAGCTGCGTTGCTTAAAAATGGCTGGGTAGTAAAACGGCAAAGCGGCTCTCATCGTACATTATCAAAAGACGGAATGGCTGATTATGTGTTTGCTTTTTCATGATGGTGAAGAAATTGGACCAAAAATGCTTTCCCGCATTGCAAAGCATACCGGGTTGAAACCGGAAGATCTGTAATTGTAAATAATATAGCTACCCCTCCCCCAGCAGCACCTGCCACGCCTTGTTCACATCACCACCATCCAGCAGTTCTTTCGCGTATTGGTGCAGGGCATCTCTTTTAGTATCCTCATCGTGTGAGCATTCTTTTAGTATAGAGGTAAGCCGGTCATCCCAGAAATCTTCGCTTACTATGGGTATCACAGTGCAGTTGCCCAGCATGCCCAGGTTATTGCCTGTAAGTATTTTGCTGTGGCGTATGTGGGCGGGCAAGGCATCTACACCCACACCTAATTCTATATTCGGCTTGTGCACATCAAACACAGCGCTGCCTGAGGCCCGGCAGTAATGGTCGGCGCCCATACGGGCCACGAGGTCTATTTTATGCGGGTCTATTTTACCTGTTTCATCCAGCACATTATCATCAATATGCATACACAGCACCTCGCAAATAATGAGGTTTGCAGCTCCACCTTCTTTGCCTGTCTCAATTACCTGCAGCACCTTACATTCCAGTTGCGCCGGCGATTCCTTTACACGGTATGGTTTTACAATATCAGACTTAACGGGTGTGAACCCTGACTTTACAAACTCATCAACACCCTTAGGATATTCGCAGCTGCTCAGGTTCATTTGCTGCACCATGTTGTAGCTCACCACATTTATCACGACCTCTTTTGTTTCATACACATTCTCCAGGCTGTGCTTAATGGTATTATCGCGCACACGGCGTGCGGGGGAGAATATGAGTATAGGTGGCTTACTGCCAAATACATTGAAGAAACTGAAAGGGGAAAGATTAGCCACACCATTATTATCAATAGTGCTAGCAAAGCATATGGGCCTTGGTGCAATAGCACCTAATAAATAAGCATGCAACTGCGCCGTCTTTATCTCTCCCGGAACAATTTTCATCGTACTTCAAAATTTGCCAGTGTCACAAAATCATTCACCCTGCTGTCTATATCAGCGGCCGTTATTTCCTTTAATCTTGTCGGGCCAAATTTCTCCACACAATATGATGCCATAGCAGAACCCACTATCACCGCAGCCTTCATATGCTCGAAAGAAACATCGTTGATACGCGCCAGGTAACCAATAAAGCCACCTGCGAATGTATCACCTGCGCCTGTGGGGTCGAATACATCTTCCAATGGCAGTGCAGGCGCTGAGAATATCCTGTCCTCATAAAACAGCAATGCACCATGTTCCCCTTTCTTTATAATCACACATTTGGGGCCCATTGCCTGTATCTTCCTGGCGGACTTTACAAGCGAATGTTCACCGCCCAATTGTCGTGCTTCGCTGTCGTTCACCATCAGCAGGTCCACCATTTTCAATACTTCTTTCAGCCCATCAAGTGCCACATCCATCCAGAAGTTCATGGTATCCAGTATAATGAACTTCGGGCGTTTCTTTAACTGCTGCAACACCTTTTTCTGTATATCCGGCGCCAGGTTGCCCAGCATCACAAACTCAGCTCCCTGGTAACTATCCGGTATCTTCGGGTCGAACTGGGCAAGTACGTTCAAGTCTGTAACCAGCGTATCACGCGTATTCATATCCAGGTGGTAGCGGCCGCTCCAGAAGAAGCTTTTGCCGTCTTTCACTACTTCAACCCCTTCCATAGCCACACCACGGGCTTCGAGTGCACTTATTTCCTCTTGTGGAAAATCGCCACCTACAATAGATACCTGTTTAATAGGCTGTACAAAATTAGATGCAGCCCATGCAGCATAGGTGCCGGAACCACCAATTATACGGTCAACTTTGCCAAAAGGGGTTTCCAGCGCATCAAAGGCCATAGTGCCTACGATCAGTAAAGACATGATTTTAAAATTTAGCGCAAATGTACTGTTATGATGCCACAAATCAATGATACATTGCATAGAATTGAAATGCGTATACGCTCACCTATTATTGCCCCTGTTTATTGCCCCGAACATTTTGCGGAACTCCCGGTAACAAATAACATTATACCAGAAAGCAATGACCACTCCCACCGTCATCAACACCACCTGGTTCATGGGCACCGAAGGTTTCAGCCCTGTGTCAAGCGGAACAAAATTCTCCTTTACGTTCCGCTCAAAAAAGTAGAATACGCCCAGGTACACGAGCATGCAGATGGAGAACAATATCCTTTCTGCTTTTAGCAGCTTTAATTTCCAGAAGAAGAAATTGACGATAACACTCAGCATTTGCCAACCAATGAGCGCGATCAGCACCATCCTGTAGGAAATATGGGTATTTGCGTCGAGGCAATAAATAAAAAAGATGATACCTACGCTTTGCACAACAGGGTCGAGCAACTTGATCATCTGGATATTATTACTCTTGTTGAGTTTGGAAGAACTATGCTGGGACCTGCTCCTTGATTTTCTGTTCATAGGTATGGAAACTGGGGCTAAGATATGGGTTTTCGCTACTTTATTAAAATGTAAATACCTTCATTCACGTTAAAGTATCCAAAAAACCACCCGACATCATAAATTTACCGGATGAACCGGATGTTCCGTCCGACAGGCGCGCATCTGGCAAAATTAAAGATCAAAAAAATATTCAGATGAAAGCAATGCTTTTTGCCGCCGGACTGGGAACACGGCTTAAACCATTTACTGATAGCACCCCCAAAGCATTGGCTCCTGTCAACAATAAAACATTGCTTGAGCACAACATCAGGTACCTGCAGCGCCATGGCATTTATGATGTTGTGGTGAACGTGCACCATTTTGCTGATAAAATAGAAACCACACTTAAAGACAATAATAATTTCGGGAGCAACGTCTTTATTTCTGATGAACGGGATGAGATACTGGAAACAGGCGGAGGGCTGAAAAAAGCAGCAAATTATTTTACAGGTGAGGGTGCATTTGTGGTGATGAATGTAGACGCCCTTACCACACTTGACCTGGGCAGGATGATACAGGCACACAAAACCTCAGGTGCTATTGGCACACTGGCGGTAATGCAGCGGACATCAGGCAGGCAATTCTTATTTGATAAAGAGATGACCTTGTGCGGCTGGCAAAATAATAACACCAATGAGCAGCGCATATCCCGCGAGGCTACTTCCCTGCAACCCTTTGCTTTCACCGGCATACAAGTGCTCTCAGGTACGGTATTACCGAACATTCCTTTTTCAGGAAAATTTTCGCTGGTAGACCTTTACCTGCACCTTGCAAAAACCTACATCCTAAAAGGTTATGACCACACCGGGGATATTTTTATTGATGTGGGCAAGCCGGAGAGCCTGGCAATAGCCGAAAGCCTTTTCCCTTAGTGCAATACCGTTCGCAGTATAGACAGCGACCTCACATTCCCCATGTGCTGTGTATGCTGCTGCAGGAAAATTACATACCAGTCCAACAGGCGCAGGCGCATATCTCCGTTCATGCTCACCTGCTGTGCTTCCTCCAACTTATTGATCTTCAGCAGGCTGCTTAATGCACGGGCGTCCTCATCGGTTGTTACGGTAATTGCAGCAGGCGCCTGCGCTGTAAATCCGCCTTCGGCCAAATTAAGAAAAGGTGTTTCGTTGCTGTAACTGCCTTTGAGGTCGAACCCAAACTCCCTGCTGCAATGAGTAATGAAATACAAAGGAAAGTTGGCAACTGCGCCTGTTGGCATCTTGTCTAAAGCCACCAGGTAACCATAAACAAAATCATATAGCTCAGGCATGGCCGCATGTTCAGGCAACAGGCGCAGCAGTATTTCCACTGAAAACAAAACGATGCTGTTCTTCGTCACATCCTCCTGCACTGAGCCGTATATATACTGTGCCTGGAATTCGCGAAGCCGCTGTAAATTTTTGTTTGGCTGGTGATAAACAACAAGCGCGAGCATAGTGCCCGGCTGAAAAAAAGCTGCACGGTTTTGCCTGCTCTTAGCGCTGCGCACACCCTGCACCATGTAGGCCTGCACACCGTACAGTTGCGTGAAAATTGTTGTTACAAGGCTGCTCTCTCCATACTTAACAGACCGTAATACTATGCCATTGGTTTTGTGCAGCATGTGGCCGTAATGGGACTTATTGCATGAAGACTATTTTGCCGGTATAGGTTTGCTCACCATCGCTGCTGGAAACGAATACCAGGTACACACCGCTTTGGGGCTTCCGGCCTTTGTAGTCTTTGCCATCCCATACCGCCTGCCCGCCATAGGCTTTGGTTTTGTATACCAGCTGGCCATTTACATCTGTAATGCGCACATCGGCATTTGTTGCCAGGCCTTTTATGGCAATAGTACCTGTATAATCGTGGTGTACAGGGTTAGGGAATACCTGCACATTACTGTTCGTTTTGCCGCCTTCTGTAGCCGTGCTCCTGAAGCTTACCATACCGTTCTGCGTGCCTACATATACATCGCCGGTCACTTTATCTATACTTATTTTTCTTATCAGGTTAGATGGCAACGGGCTATTCTCAGCATTAAACCTGTAAACGATCTGCTGGGCATCGGGCGATAAAAGCCATATCCCATCATCGGTGCCTACCCATTTCCTGTTACCGCCATCAACAGCTATTGTGCGCACGGCATTACCGGCAAACAGGTATCCCGCAAACTGATCATATTGTACAATAGGCAGTTGGGCATCGCAAGGGCCGGGGGCATTGCAGTTGCTGATAATACCTATCCCATTATCGGTGCCCACCCATATATTGTCATTATTGTCGCGGGCTACGCACAGCACATTGTTACTGGGCAAGTTGCCGCTGCCTACACCTGTGCTGAACGAATAATATTCGTCATCGGAGGGGTCTTCTATCGTTCCCTTAGGGTCATAGACATACAACCCTCCGCCTTTAAGCGATACAAACCAAGCCTGCCCATTATCGTCAACCACTACCGGCCCGCCATGCTCTGTGCCGGGCACATGGAATTTATACCAGTTACCATTACTTTTCGCATAAAGCTGGTGGTAGCTATATACGGAAGTCACCCATACATTACCCGACTTATCGAGGGCAACTCCCGCCAACTGGCGCTGGCCATCTCCAAACACGCTCCTGCTGGTATCAAAAATCGAGTTCCTGTTGAGTATCTCGTAACTGCCATCTTTGTTCAATGTAAACAAGCCATTCACGAATGACGCCATATACATTGTGCCGGTTCCTTCATCTTTGGCAAGGCTCACAAAAAAATCCATGTTCTCAAACGGAGGATAAGCATATCGCTTGTAATGCTTCCATTTATCGCCTGAAACATTGCTTACACCGTTAAAGCTATTTTTAGCAAACAAGATGTCGGTATAACTGCTATGGGCTACCCAAACACTTTTATTGTGGGCGTAAATATCAAAGCTTTCCGGGTCTGCCGGGCCATCCGGCACAAAAACTTCAGCCCAGTTTTTTTTCAGCCTTGCCAAACCATTATATGCATCTGCGATCCAGATGTCGTTGTCAGACAACTGCACGGCCTGCGCAGGATAAAGCACGTTTTTGTTAAAAGAATCAACCAGGCTGTTGCCATTGTCCATCAGTAACACTGTACCTAAGTATGTTTTAAAGTTGTGTAGCCCGATAAAAAGTTCTTTGTGCCCGGCGTTGATGGTTGTGATTATCCTATCGGTATCGCAGGTGTATACCACATGAAAGGTGTCATTGAGCAGAACAGACACCGAACTATTGTTAGCCACGTACAACTTATCATTTACGCTGGAAGCATGGGTATAACCTGAAGCCGAATCGACAATGCCCCAAACCTGGAAATTCTGCAGTTGCGGGTTGGTTGTTGCTGCACGGTATACGCCATTACCTGTAATAGCGTAGAAAAAGCCACCGTTCCGTATAAAACTGGTAACAGGAATTGTTTCGTTGTTCCTGATAAACTTATAGGTTTCCTCAACATTATGCGTAGCAAGGTCTATCACCAGCACGCCTATAGAGGTACTTATATAAGCCGTCCCGTTTTCCGCAAAAACACCATTGACAGATTTTGTACCGGAAATACTTTTTATTTTGAAATCAGGGATATTATAAAAAGTATTTTCATTTTCTTTAAAAAGGTCAATATTACCATTCTCATATACCAGCACAGTGGTACCGGTTGCAACATCATATGCTACACTCTGCATACCAATGTCCGACATACCCTCTACTTTACTGTACGGGACTGGGGTACCAGATGCTGATGGCCTGAAAGTAAAAAATGCTTTAGGCGTTACGGTATAGAGGCTGGTGCCGTTGGAAGCAACGCCTACAGCAAGGTTATACGGCAAATGAGACCGCCAATAGCCTATTGGCCTGTCCTGGGCTGCTGCGCTCAAAACAGTAAGCAATAAAATAATAACTATAAAGGGGCTATGCCTGAATACTGTCATTGGTTTAAAAACTTTCAAATTTAATCAAATAACGGTTTGTGGTGCCTGATATTGCTTTTCCTATTGTATAAAAACTATTTTTCCAGTATATGTTTGCTTTCCATCTTTGTCTGTTACAAAAAACAGGTAAACACCAGATTGCGGGCGACGGCCGGTATGATCTTTTCCGCTCCAAACAACCTGCCCTCCCTCAGCATAGGCCTTATAAACCAGGTGGCCGGCAATATCAGTAATACGTACATCAGCACCTGCCACTAATCCTCTTATTGCAATAACGCCTGTATAATCGCCACGTACGGGATTAGGGAACGCCACTACATTAACGTTGGCCTGGCCCCCTTCTGTTGCAGTACTATGGTAGCTAACCAAACCCTGGTCTGTTCCTATGTACACGTCTCCCGTCACTTTATCAATTGCGATCTTCTGAATATAATCAGAAGGAACAGGGCTGTTGTCTTTTGTAAAATGGTGGATAACTGTTTGCGCATCTGCAGATATCAGCCAAACGCCACTGTTGCGTGTACCAACCCATTTTCTGCCTGTTGCATCGATCGCAATGGTCTTTACCTGCTCACCTTCTAACAACGAGCCTGAATGATTCCCATTTTGTATAACCGGCACTTCAGCTTCACACACACCCGAACTGCCTGCCCTGACGGAACATTGTTTGAAAATAGCGATCCCATTATCGGTGCCAACCCAAATATCGTTATTCAGATCTTTAATAACACATCCAATACCGTTACCCGGTAAATTACCATATCCTTTACCGGACAGCAGGTGATATACTTCGTCATCAGAAGTGTCATTCACGGTATTTTTTGTATTGATCACTACCAGCCCATCAATATGATACCCCGGAAGCCAAACCTGCCCATTGTCATCAACAGCCACAGCCCCACCGCCATAGTCAATATCCGGCACGCGGTACTTAGACCATGTGCCATCTTTTGCTTTTACACAAAGCTGGTGTTTGGAGAACATGGTTGTCACCCACAAGTTATCACGCTTGTCCAGTGTTAATCCCATTACCTGGTGATAATCTGCCCCGTATGCCACGCTGCCGTCGAACAATGAATTATGGTTGACCGCCTCTGATGAGCCATCCTTATGCATAATGAAAAGCCCGTTCAGGTACGACCCAGCATACAATGTGCCGGTCGATTCATCGAAAGCAAGATATGAATAATCCCTTCCATCTAATGCAGGGTAGCTGCCCGACCTATAGAGTTTCCATGTTCCATCTTTATAATTTGAAAAACCATCACGATTGTTAGCTGCAAAGTAGGAACCGTTGAAACCGCCATGAGCTATATACAGGTCCTTGTTATTGACATATATATCATAGGCATTGGGATTTGATGGCCCATCAGGTACAATAGAGACAATACCTGACGCGCTTCTCTTCTTCAGTCCGCGTTTTGGCGTCGCTACCCATATTGTATTGTCAGCTAGCTGCACTGCCTGGGCCGTACTGTCTGAACAATCGAAAGAATCGATTACGTTGGCGCTTTTGTCCATTACCTTCATAACCCCTCCCGAATTGTCACCAACACCGATGAGCAAATGTTCCTTCCCGGCACTTATCTGCTGAATATTCCTGGGAGCCGTATAAACAGCAAATACGGAATCTCCGGAAACCGTATATATTTTCTTTTTTGTGCTCAGAAACACTTTATCCTCTACAGTTGCCACAGCCGTGAAAGTATCTTTCTTATATAGGTTGGTCCATGCCGCAGTATTCTGCAGCATCGGGTTGTTTTTCTCACCCCGGTACAAGCCCGTTCTTGTTACTGCATAAAAATAATTGCCATCGCTCGTAAAGCTGTTAACAGGAACTGTCTCACTGTCTACCTGGAACTTGTAGGTTTTAGCGATCTCCTCTTTATCAAGGTCTATGACAACAACACCCATGGTAGTGCTCAGGTAGGCAAAGCCGTTTTCTGTATAAACCTGGCTTATTTTCTTATGCTCAGGCTTATTAATTCGTTTAATGTCGGGTATGTTATAAAAGCTATTATTCCGGAACAGGTCAATGCTGCCGCTGCTATATACCAGCACTAATGTATTAGTGGCCTTATCATACCCACCGCACTGCATGCCGATATCTGACATGCCATCTACTTTGCTGTATGTAACCTGTTGCCCATCATTAGCGTTGTATGTAAAAAAAGCCTGGTTGCAGAAGGTGTAAATGGTCTGGCGATCTGTAGCTACCCCAACAGCAGTGTTATAGGGCAAATGGCTATCCCAAAAACCTATAGCGGCATTTTGGGCGCTTCCGTTCACCGGGAAAAAGGTAAGAATTACAAGAAAAGCACAAATACGGTCAAAAAAAGTCATCGGCCTGAGGGTCTGGATAAAATAACGTTTTTGGCATCCCTATATTGCATAAGCTGCGGTTTCCATTAATATGCCAAATTAGCGATTTATCTGCTTAGATCACTTCTTTTTATCAGTCCTTCTTGGCATTGTTTTAGCTCGTTCCGCCTGCATTTTCTGCATTTCCTCAAGCTTTTGCGCCCATTTAGAGGTTGTTGCGGGTTTATTCCTGTTTTCCTGCAACTGGGCATGTATAGCCTTTTCGTCAATAAAGTACTTCTGTATGATGAATTGCTGTACTATACTGAGGATATTGGAAAAAGTATAATAGAATGTAAGTGCTGCTGCCATTTTATTAAAAATACCCATAAGTATCACCGGGAAAATGAACGGCATATACTTCATCATAGGATTGTTAGGGTCCTGCGGGGTCATATTCCTGTTATAGAGCGCCACAAAAAGGCTTGATGCAGTCATCAACAGACAGAGTAAACTTACGTGGTCGCCATAAAGCGGGATATTGAAACCAAAATCAAGAACACTGTCATAGGTAGACAAATCCTCAGCCCACAGGAAACGCTCCTGCCTGAACTCGATAAAAGACGGGAACAGATAATACATAGCCAGCAGTATAGGCAACTGGAATAACATGGGTAAGCAACCACCCAATGGGTTCACACCTACTGAGCGATAGAGCTTCATTTGCTCCATGCTGAATTTCTGCTGGTCGTCGCCACATTTTGCACGCAGCTCATCCAGTTCGGGTTTCATTACCCGCATTTTAGCTGATGACAGGAAGCTTTTATAAGTAAAGAATGACAACACAAGGCGTATAAATATCGTCATCAGCATGATGATGATAATGATATTGCCAATGAAGCCGGAGAGGAAGTAGAACAAAGGAATAATGGCGTATTTATTGATATACTTTACAAACGCCATGATGCCATAACCCAACGGTACCATATCCTCGAGGTCTATATTGTAGCTATGTAAAGTATTGTAATCGTTAGGGCCTATGAACCATTTGAATGATGCAGTTTGCACATTGCCACCGGGCTTCATCGGCAGGTCTATTTTGGCGAGATTTTGTGCCACAACAGTGGTATCAGCCTGGCGGGCCATGTATTTCACATCTGCTTTCCCAAACCCATCATCGTTGATCAGTGCGCTGCTGAAATACTGCTTCCTGAAACCAAACCAGTGCATAGGCCCATTGTTGGAGAGTATTTTTTCCTCATCAGCACGTACAGTAAAATAATCGTTCTCCCCATCCTTGTTGCGGTAATACACCTGCGTATTCATCCGCTCGTTCTCCATGTCTTTTTCTGTGTGCAGGCCGTTCGTATTCCATACAAGCGGCACGCTGTTTGCAGAGATGCCTGTAAGTACAACACTGCAACGCATCATATAATCATCGGCAGGCAGCGTGTATATAATATCTACCTTTTTGCCTGCACCAAGATCGGCCGAGAAGTCAATTGTTTTGTCGCCGTTGGCTTCAGTTCTTTGCTGCGGTGTGAAATAAAGATCAGCAGTGGATTTTCCCTGGTCGAATGGCAGTGTGGCGCTGAGTACATTGCCTGCACCGCTAAACAGGTTAAGCGGCTTGCCGCGATATGTTTTGTATCCTTTTACAGTAGCCGTAACCGGGAATGCCCCTTTGGTAGAAAACTGTAAAGCGAGCTTTTTGTTTTCAAGCGTAACTGTTTGCGCCTGCCCATAGTAAGATGTTGGTTGCGTAGCACGCAGTGCTACAGTAGCAGAATCATTAGCGGCTGTTACCGTGGCCGTAGGGGCAACTGCTGCAGGGGCAACACTGTCTGCCTTCTGTTTGCGGCCGGCTATAGAGTCAGCTACAAATTTTGCCCGTTTTTGTTCTGTATATTGTTTTTGCTCATAGCTGTTGTACCACAAATACCCTATCAGCAGCACACCTAATAGCGAAAAACCAATAACCTGATTACGATCCATGAAATGGTAAAAATGAGGCGCAAAGGTAGCGCATTTGAGATGATATGGAAGTTATGATTTAGGTAAGCAGCCCATTTCGGCAGGTAAATCATTATTAGTCCATCAACATATCATTTTTTGATATAACCCATTGTTGTAGATTTGCATCAATGAGATCATATATTCAATATTTATTGCTAGTATTTGTTGTGTTGTTTTGTTCTTGCAACGAAAGCCCCTTGTCAGAAAATGAAAAGAACAGCATAGCTCGTGATATCCGCAAGACCCTGAACAACTACTACAATGATATAAGAAAGTCTGGCCTGACTGCTGAATTGAATTACCTGGATAGCTCAAAGGATTTCTTTTGGGTGCCGCCGGGGTTTACATCAGCAATTTCGTACGATTCGGTAGCTTCCATATTGCAAAGGAATGCAATGGTGTTCCAATCTGTTGACAACTCTTTCGACACCCTGGTGATCGTTCCATTGAGCAAAGATATTGCTACCTATACAGCCAGGTTAAAGTCAACCATGACGTTGATAAACGGTAAATCATCTACGCTGACCATGCTGGAAACAGGCACGATGATAAAAAGAAAGACGGGCTGGAAATTATTGTGCGGGCAGACTACGATGGTGAATAAACCTGAGTGATCACTTTCCCAGTCTTTTCAATATTTCTTCCTTACAATTAATCATCCCTGTATCGGTAGCCAGGTCCGCTAAATGTTCCAGCACTTCTGATTCGGAGGAATATTTCTGGTTCATTCTTGTGAACAAACAATCACAATAGGTTTTGGCTACTTCCTGCGTACCGGCCCATGTTATTGCCTGTTCGGTACATGCGTAATAAAAGGCCTCTTTATCGTCTTCATTCCATACATTTTTGCAGGAAATGGTTGAAATAAACAACAAGCAAAGCAATGCTTTTTTCATGCCGGGTGAATTACAATATAAAGATACAGCTAATCAGGTTGGTGAGCTATTATTTCAGAATATACAGATCAGGCAGATTCCTTCCAAGCCCGTCATAATCAAGGCCATAGCCAATAACAAACTTATCTTCTATCTCAAACGCTATGTAATCAGCAACTACAGGATATTGCAATGCAGAAGGTTTGGTAAGAAAAACTGCCACCTTCACCGATGCAGGTTGTCTTTGTCGTATTTCACGCAAAAAGGTGTTCATAGTCCTGCCACTGTCTATAATATCCTCCACAATGACGATGTGGCGGCCGTTCAGGTTTTCCTCCAGGCCAATAGAAGTAATTACATTTCCGGAAGATGAAGTACCCTTGTATGATGCGAGCTTTATGAAAGATATTTCTGCATCTATATTTAGCTGGCGGAAAAGATCGGCAGCAAAAATGAAGGATCCGTTGAGTATACCAATGAATAATGGCTTTGTTCCTTTATAGTCGGTATTGATCTGACCTGCAAGCGCAGCCACACGCTCTGCTATTTTACCTGCCGGGATCAGGGGTGTAAATATTTTGTCGTGGATGCGGATACCGGACATTATTATTCTTTAACCTTTAGCGTTTGTCCCACCTTCACGCCACCGCTGCCCAGGTTATTCCACTCCACCAATTGCTCCAGCGTGATGTCATTTTTCTTAGCAATAGAAAATGCGGTATCACCTCTTTTCACAGTATAGTATTTTGCTGTTTTAGGTGCTGCATGATTAGGATAAACTACCGGTTTCTTTTCAGGTGCAGGTGTAGGATTAGTTGTTGGCTGGTTTTCTGTTATCAGCTTGCTATCGTCTGCATACACCACTTTATCCAGTTCCGCTTTCAACGCTTTGAACTCCATTTCCTTTCTCACCTTCGGGTCACTCATATCAGGTGCGGGGGCAGGTGGGCGGGGCCGTTTATTCGGCTCCTCGATAATAATAATTGGCTTAGGTTTTTCTTCCGGCGCTTTAGCAGGTGCAGGATTCGTGGTTGTTGTTTTTACAGCTTGTCCAACAGGTGTTTTGCCCCTGTTTATAGCGATATAATCACCTTGCGGCTGGTCATTTACGCCAATTGCATTGCCTTTGTGGGCAGGTGTTGTGTACCCATATCCTGATTCAGGCACACCAGCCGGTTGTATACTGGCTACAGGATTATTCTTGTAATTATTCAGGATGGAACTGTCAAAAGCAGACAAAGTATACTGCTGCAGGCCATAGTCTTCAATTATTTTTATCAGCCTCTGCGCGTATTGCGGGTTGGTGGCATAGCCACATTTCTTCAGGCATACGGCCCAGTTCCTATAATCCTCCTGCTTCAAGGTAAAAAGTACAGAATACCGCTGATTACGTTTCAGGTGATCGGAATGGTCTTTGTATGAGTCAGCAGCGCATCCGTACTTTTTGAAGCACTCATTGGGGGCATCATCGGTATGGGTATAGGTGGGACCTGTCCAGCCATTTTTACATTTGATACCAAAATGATTGTTCGCCTCGGTCATCAGCTCACTTATGCCTGCCTCGGTTTCCAGGATGCCCTGCCCTAATGTAATAGCAGCCGGAACATGGCTTCTCCTCTGCTCAGCCATTGCCAGCGATGCATATTCCTCTACATATTTCCTCGCCCGGTCACTAAACCCGTCTTGCGCACCAACACGGGTACACATTAAGAGTATAGCTATACTGCATTGCCAGAATCTGCGCATCAAATTATTTTATAATAAGGGGTTTCAGCAAAAGTACGACACATATGCGTAAAATGCTGTTAAGACAACCTAAAAATAATATATAGGCTATTGTTTTATTTTTCGCACGATCATCAGCCCATCACGGACCGGCAGCAAAAGATGCTCTATGCGCCTATCAGCCCTGACCTTTGCATTGAAGGCTGAAATACAGCGCGCGTTCTTCGTTTGCTCCCCTTCCGGCAATACCACCTCGCCGTCATAGAGTACATTGTCTGCCAGTATATAACCTCCTATCGGCAGTTTATCAAAAACAAGGTCATAATACAGTTCATAATTCAGCTTATCGGCATCAATGAACACCATATCAAAGGCCTCATTAAGCGCAGGAATGATCTCCGATGCAGCTCCTATGTGCTGCACTATTCTATCACGCAGGCCGGCTTCTGTAATATACTTGCTTGCCATATCCTGCAATTCTTCATCAATTTCGATCGTATGGAGTTTGCCGCCTTGCTGCAAACCTTGTGCAAGGCAAATGGCAGAGTAACCTGTAAAGGTGCCTATTTCCAAAATACATTCAGGCTTTATCATGTGACTGAGCATCTGCAACACCGCACCCTGCAAATGCCCTGAAAGCATTACCGCGTCGCCGCGCTTCAGGTTTGTTTCGCGGTTAAGAGCAGCCATTACAGGCGTTTCGGGTGTGGTATATTGTTCTGCGTATTCGTTCAGCTCTTTAGATAACAACAGTGAAGCCATCAGAAATTAGGTTGTAATTTATTGTGTGTGTAAAACTCGCTCAGGTAGGCAACTACCTCGTCAACGTTGTCAAATATTTTTATCATCTCCAGGTCACCGGGACTGATGTTACCTTCAGCGTCCTGCATTGTAGCACGCATCCAGTCAAAAAGCCCTTTCCAATATTCCGACCCCATACATATCATGGGTGTTTGTGTAAACTTCCGGGTTTGTATCAGCGTCGCTACTTCAAAAAATTCATCCATAGTACCCCAGCCGCCCGGCATCATGATAAACGCCTGCGCATACTTAGTGAACATCACTTTGCGTACAAAGAAGTAGTCGAAATTGATAGAGGTATCGCCGTCGATAAAGGGATTTTGCGACTGCTCGAATGGCAGGTCTATATTCAACCCTACCGATTTGCCTGATGCCAGGCTTGCACCTTTATTGGCGGCCTCCATTATACCCGGCCCACCGCCTGTAATAATGCCAAAACCCTGCTCAGCCAGCTTTTTTGCCACCTCTACAGTAAGCTCATAATACTTATGCCCGGGCCTGGTACGCGCAGAACCAAATATGGAAACACAGGGGCCTATCTTGGCAAGCGTTTCAAACCCCTGCACAAACTCGGCCATTATCTTAAATATCTGCCAGCTGGAGTGTGCCTTTGTCTCTGTCCAGTCGCGCATTTTCAGCTTCGTCAGTTGATCTTTCATACATTCACATTTAAAATTCCATCTTTTTTAGAGATGCACAGCAGCAAAATAAAAGTAATTGTTGCGTTGATGATCAATAATTCTGTTCCTATAACATAGCCGCCGAGCCATGCAGTATCATGCTGCTTGAGTATATAGCAAAATACAGGCGCTATGATGCACATTATGGGCACTAATTCATTCTTTACATGCCGCTTTGTGAGTATACCAAATGCGAACAGCGCCAGTAGCGGGCCATAAGTATATCCCGCTACCACCAGCAATAGTTGTATCAGTGAGCCATTATCTACGGCCCGGAAAATAAATATACATGCAAGGAAAAGAATGGCAAACGTATTATGCACTATAAGTCGTTTGCGTTTCTGCTGTTGCTCGGTAAGGTCGGTACGTTTGCGCAGGCCTATAATATCTATGCAATAAGAGGAAGTAAGCGCTGTCAAAGCACCATCTGCACTTGGAAAAAGCGCAGATATAAGCCCGATAATGAAGCATACGGTAATAAAGAACGGCAGTCCGCTCTTTAACGCTATCATCGGGAAAATATCGTCTTTAACCGCTGCAATACCATTTGCCTCTGCATACAAGTAAAGCAGGCCACCCAGCAGCAGGAAAATAAAATTAGCCACCAGCAATACAAAGCAGAAGGTGATCATATTCTTCTTAGAGTCCTTAACATTGCTCACGCTGATGTTCTTCTGCATCATTTCCTGGTCAAGGCCGGTCATGCCTATGGTAATGAATGCACCTCCCAATATTTGCTTAAGGAAGAAGGAAGGACTATTTACATCTGTATTTATCATTTTTGTGTATCCTTTCTGCTGCATTGCCTGCCATGCTTCGCCAAAGTTAAAGTTCATGGCATGCATAATGTAGATCACACAAATAATGAGTGCCAGCAACATGAATGTGGTTTGCAGCGTATCCGTCCACACAATGGTTTTTACGCCGCCACGATAGGTATATAACAGTATCAAGCCGAGTATCACTATAGCTGTTACCTCAAACGATATGCCAATATCCTGCAATACAAATTTTTCCAACACTTTTATGACAAGGTATAAGCGTAATGTAGCGCCCAGCGTGCGGGAAAGGATGAAGAATAATGCTCCTGTTTTATAAGAAGCAATCCCCAACCTACCCTCGAGGTAGGTGTAAATAGAGGTTAAATTCAACCTGTAATAAAGCGGCAGTAAAACAAACGCAACTACAAAATACCCCAGCCAATAGCCAATCACTACCTGGAAATAATCGAACCCCATTTTGCCTACGGTGCCAGGTACGGATATGAATGTCATTCCCGACAGGGAGGTGCCTATCATCCCAAATGCCACCAGCCACCACTTGCTGCTGCGGTTGCCAATAAAAAATGATTCATTATTAGAATGCCGGGAAGTATAGAACGCAATGCCCAACAATACCGAGAAATAAGCAATGACAATAGAAAACAGGATAACGGAGTTCATCAGAAATAAAAAAGCTTTGCCGGATGTAGCAAAGCCCTAAATTAATTTATTTTACTCATTTACTTTACAGGCCGGCAGCAAAACCAAAGTTGACCATCGGGGTGAGCGGTGGATATGGGCTATATTTGCCCTGTAATACCTCCATTCTCAGCTCACCGTATGCTGCTACGCGGCCGCCCAATGGTATCCTGAAACCACAACCCGGCAATAAAGAAATATTAGAAACATTGGTCTGTATTGTTGTGGTATTTCCCGCAGCATCAAGGCCCTGCTCCCGGTAATTAATAATATTGTATTCCGCAGTAGTGGAAACGAAAAAATTCCGGTAAACAAAATAGCGAACCCAAACACTTGGATACACTAAATGCAGCTTTTCATGGTATGCTTTGCTGGGATTCAACAGGTCCGGCACAGACCTCTGTGAGTACTGGTACCCAATACCTACGCCTGCAGATAATTTATCTAAAATGCGGTAGCCCGCAATTAAAGAAATCCCGGCAGACGCCCCAACGGTGCTATAACTAAGTCCGTTCAGGCCGCCGCCTAATATTAACCTGTCAGGATCATACCCTTTTTTCTTATTTTTTTGAGACTTTTTATGGCTGTGCGACTTGCCCGAACTAGTATAAACTTCCTGCGCAGAAGCATAATTGATGCCTATAAAAAGCAGGAAAACCAACAGAATGCGTTTCATAGTAAAAAAATGTTCTACGAAGTTAACGTAAAATAATATGTGAAAATTGCGCCCACCCTTATAGAGACGTTAAAATCTTGCCCGGGTTTAATATCCCTTTAGGGTCAAATAGCTGTTTTATCTGCCGCATCAGGGCCATTTGCACAGGATTGAAGGCTATATCCATATAATCGCGCTGCACCAGCCCTATACCATGCTCACCGGATATGGTACCGCCCATCCTTACCACCTCTTTGAACAGCCTGCGGATGCCCTGGGGTAGTTTTTCGTTCCAGTCAGCGTCGCTCATGTTGTCTTTTACAATATTCACATGCAGGTTACCATCTCCTGCATGGCCGTAGCAAACTGAGTGGAACCCAAACTCCCTGCCCAGGCTTTTTATGATCTGTAATAGTTCAGGGAGTTCTGCACGCGGCACTACGGTGTCTTCTTCTTTGTAAATAGAGTTGCTTTTTACTGCTTCGCCTACTTTGCGGCGCAGTGTCCACAGCATTTGTTTCTGCTCGTGGCTGTCGGCAAATAAAACTTCGTCAATATCATATTGCTGAACGATCTGCGAAATAGCTTCGGCATCACGGCATAATTCTTCCATATGGTTGCCATCCACTTCTATCAGCAGGTGGGCAGCAATATCAGCCGGCAGGTGTATGCCCGTTGCCTGCACAAACCGCATAGACCATTCCAGTGCATCACGTTCCATAAACTCCAGCGCCGATGGAGTATAACCTGCAAGGAATATAGCATTAACCGCTTCGCACGCCTGCACAGCAGAGCGAAAAGGTACTAGCAACAAAAGATCGTGCTTCACAGCAGGTATCAATCGCAATACGATCCTGGTAATGATGCAAAGAGTACCCTCACTACCAACAACTAACTGTGTAAGATTATAACCTGTGGCATTCTTCAGCACATTAGCGCCCGTCCATATCACCTCACCATTTGGCAGAACTACCTCCAGGTTCAGCACGTAATCTTTTACTACGCCATACTTCACCGCCCGCGGACCGCCGGAATTTTCTGATACATTACCGCCAATAAAGCAAGAACCTTTACTTGCGGGGTCCGGGGGATAAAATAAACCCTCCGCTTTCAGATGCTCCTGCAACTCCTGCGTAATGACACCCGGTTCAGTAGTTACCTGGAAATTGCGCTTATCCACATGCAGTATTTTATTGAACCGTTTCATATCCAGGACCACACCGCCAAATACAGGCAATGCCCCTCCGCTCAATCCTGTACCCGCGCCCCGTGGGGTAACGGGTATCACCTGGTCGTTACAATACTTCATAATTGCACTTACTTCTTCCACCAAACCCGGTTGCAGCACTACTTCGGGCAGGTAATGCAGGTCTTCGGTTTCATCGCTGGCACAACGATCAAGGTTTTCGCTATCGCAGAGTACATACTTTTCGCCCAGCAGATTGCTGAAGAACGAAATATGTGGCGGTTGTATTTTAGTAAATGTCACGTTGCAAAGATGAAAAATTTTGCACTAGCAGCCCAATTTATACATCAGCTATAAATTGCTTATCTTTATATTATGATAGTAAATGAACCCGCCGTAGACTACAACAAGCGGAAATATACCATAGAGGAATACCTGGAAATGGAAAATGCTGCTACAGAGAAGCACGAATATTACCAGGGAGAGATATTTGCAATGTCCGGGGCAAAGTTGCAGCATAATGATATAGCAGGCAACTTATATGCCAATTTATGGAATAAATTGAAAGGCAAGCCTTGCAAGCCATATAATAGTGACCAGCGAATACACATTGAAAAGAATAGCCTTTTTACATATCCTGACATTTCAATAGTTTGCGGACAAAGAAATACTTTAAATGATGACCAGTATAATGTTTTAAACCCGACAATGATCATTGAAGTGTTATCTCCTTCGACAAAAACATACGATCGCGGCGATAAATTCAAATTGTACCGCGATATACCAACCTTGAAAGAATATGTTTTAGTTGACTCCGGGTCTTACAGCATCGAAGATTTTTATATAAATGAGCAGGGCAACTGGGAATTGAATGAATATAAAAACCTTAGCGATACGTTGGTCTTTAATTCTATAGGGATCTCTCTGCCGCTTAATGACATTTATGATGGGGTAAATATTGCCTGATTCCTATTTTTTCCTCTTTGCGCGCTCATATTGCACAGGCCAAACCATTTCATCATACCCAAGCTCTCTGGCAGCTCGTAAAGGAAAATAAGGGTCTCGTAATAATTCCCGCGCAATAAATATAAGGTCGGCTTGACCGTTTGCCAATATAGCCTCTGCCTGTTCTGGCGTTACAATAATTCCAACTGCACCGGTCAATATCCCTGTTTTGCGCACAGCCTCGGCAAAAGGAACCTGGTAATTGGGTTTTGCAGGTATTTTCACATGCGGCACTGCACCACCCGATGAGCAATCCATCAGGTCTACTCCTTTCGCCTTTACAATTTCCGCCAGCCGAACAGAATCATCTATCATCCAGCCGTCCTCTACCCAATCCGTACTGGATATACGCAGGAACAATGGATAGTCCTGCGGCCACTCGGTCCTTATCGCATCAATTATTTCCAATACGAAACGAATACGGCTCTCAATTGAGCCACCGTATTTGTCCGTGCGTTTATTGCTTAACGGTGAAGTGAATTCATTAATGAGGTATCCATGTGCCCCATGTATCTCTATTACTTTAAAACCGGCCTGTAATGCTCGCTTTGTCGCTGCCTTAAATGCTGCAACTATCCCTGCTATTTCTGCTTCTGTCAGCTCATGCGGTATATTATGCTCATCTGCAAAAGGTATGGCACTGGGTGCAACAGACTGCCAGCCACCGTCCGCTACCGGAATAAATTTATCTGCATTCCAGGGCTCCATTATACTGGCTTTTCGCCCTGCATGCGCCAATTGTATGCCGGGCACACTTCCCTGTTTTTCAATAAAATCAATGATCTTTTTTAGTGGTGCAATGTGATCGTCCTTCCATAAACCAAGGTCATGCGGAGATATCCTGCCCTCAGGAGTAACAGCAATAGCTTCTGTAAATACAAGGCCCGCACCACCCACAGCCCTGCTGCCCAGGTGTACAAAATGCCAATCATTAGCAAAGCCGTCCTCGCCTGAATACTGGCACATAGGCGATACCACTATCCTGTTCTTCAGTGTGATACTTCTTATGGTAAGTGGTGTAAACAGTTGCGGCAGCACACCTATAATTTGTAGTTAAGAAAAAGTATCTCCTCTTTTGTAACTGAAGGGTCGAAGTCAACACTAAACTCATTATTGTTTCCGCGCTCGCGTAACAGCACACCGGATATATGCAGCAGTTCCTTTTTCTTGTCATTTAGTATGAACAGGAACCCGTAGGGAATGAATTCCTTTACCGGCTCCAGCCTTTCTTCTGCACGCTCAATACTTTTTACAAGCATTGTCTTGTCATAAACAATATGGCTCTTATCATTCATCAACGGCAATAACCCGTCATAGTTTTTCGCTTTCAGCAAACCAACAATTTTCGTTATCACCACTACTTTCGATATCACCAGCTCAAGCTTTTCCTTTGTATATGTTTTCACCAGCTTTTGCCCATCACCAAACGTAATAGACGCCTGTATCTCATCAAATTTGTCCTTTTCCGGCGATATATGTTTATAAAAGAGTATGGCAATGTTGGAAATGTTGAGTTCGGTAATTTTTACGTTGCTGTCCAGTATGGGGCTGTTGCTGATATCTATCCGGTAGAATCTTTTCCCTTTATTTGTTGTGCCATTAGAAGCCCTGGCAATACCACCGTAAAATCCGGTAATTTCTTTTATAGCAAATTGCGTCATATCGTTTGGGCCGGGCAAGGTCATCGTTGCAGTAGGTGTCTGTACAGCGCTTGGCTGACCGGTTTCCGGGTCAATAGCTACAGTTATTGTTTCTTTTTTACCCGAATTGCTTTCCTCTTCGCTGCCGCACGAAATAAGAAACACAGCCAACAGAATAATATATAAACCGCGCATTTTGTTTTTTCTGCAAATATAATCGAATATACCCGCTGACAATTAACTTGCAGCCATGTTTGCCGATGTCATTTTGCCGCTTAACCTGCCCCAGGTGCTTACCTATGGTGTGCCTGTGGATATTCAGGATATGCTGCAGCCTGGCATGAGGGTGGAAGTGGCATTGGGCAAAAACAAGCAATATGCAGGTATTGTTGAACGCCTGCATAACGAACGGCCTGAAGCTTACCAGGTAAAACCTGTAAAAGGTATCATTGATGAAGAACCGGTAGTCAATGAGCAGCAACTGCAATTCTGGCGCTGGATTGGGCAATATTACATGGCTAGCCTAGGCGAGGTGATGCAGGCTGCCCTGCCTGCCCATTTAAAACTGATGGGCGAAACACGGCTGGAATGGATAGGCGATGATAGTATTAACTATGAATGGAGCGATGCCGCCCACCTAGCAGCAGAAATGCTGATACTGCGCAAGGAAATTACCATAAGCGAATTGCGTAACACAATTGGTACAAGGCACTTTGCAGCAGTGCTCAACGAACTGCTGGAAAAAGAAGTACTGCAGATAAATGAAACCCTTGAGGCTACCTACCGCCCACGTAGAGAGAAGGTGGTAACGCTTGCCAAAGAATACAGCAGTGAAGAAGCATTAATGGTACTCTTCGATCAGTTAGCAAAGGCGCCAAAACAACTGGAGATATTGATGGCATATACCGAGCTATCAGTAAAACATGGTGTAGTAAAACAAAACGACCTGCTTGACCGCACCAATGCCACTGCAGCACAACTAAAGGCCCTGGCCGCCAAGGGCATTTTTCTTATTGAAGAAAAAAATGTAGACCGGATAATCTATACATCAAATGCCGAAGCTAAAGCAATAGTCTTCACAGAAGCACAACAAAGGGCTTATGATGAGCTGAACAAAGGGCTTAGCGAGAAAAATGTTGCCCTACTGCATGGCGTTACCGGCAGCGGAAAAACCTTGCTTTATATCCATAAAATAAAAGAGTGCATCGCATCTGGTAAGCAGGCTATTCTATTGCTACCGGAAATAGGCCTTACCACCCAACTGGTACGCCGCCTGCATGCCTACTTTGGCGATGTTCTGGGTGTATATCATTCACACTTCAGCAATAATGAGCGCGTAGAGATTTGGGAGAAGGTACGCAAAGGTGCTTATAGAGTTGTAGTGGGCCCGCGTTCGGCACTGTGGCTGCCTTATACTGATATTGGCCTTATCATTGTTGATGAAGAACACGACAGCTCTTACAAACAAAAAGACCCTTCCCCACGCTTCCACGCGAGAGATGCTGCCATTTATCTTGCTGCACAATTCAGTGCTAAAGTAATTTTAGGCTCAGCCACGCCATCGGTCGAAAGCCTGTTCAATGTGCAGCAGGGCAAGTATGCTTATGTGGGCCTTAAAGACAGGTACCTGGGCGTGGATATGCCGGTTATAGAAATGATCAATGCCAAGTCGCTGGAAACTGTGAAGCACCAGGGAGTAAAATTGTTGACACCTGAATTGCAACAGGCTATGCTTGAAGCTTTGCAGCACCGTAAACAAATAATATTATTCCAGAACAGGCGTGGCTATTCACCTTTTCAATTATGCACTGTGTGCGGCTGGGTGCCGCAATGTAAAAATTGCTCTGTATCGCTCACCTACCATAAGAGCACCGACAAAATGCACTGCCACTATTGCGGCCTAAAGGCTGCAGTTACACAATCATGCCCTCAATGCGGCAGTAATAAGTTAGTGAGCAAAACTTTTGGCACAGAAAAGATAGAGGAGGAAGTTCAGCAGGTTTTCCCTGAAGCCAAAGTAGCCCGCATGGATGTTGATAGTATGCGCGGCAAGCACAGCATGAATGAACTGCTGGACCAACTGGAAAAACGAAAAGTAGATATCCTCGTCGGCACACAAATGGTAGTAAAAGGGCTTGACTTTGCATCTGTATCATTAGTAGGTATCCTCAGTGCAGATAGCATTCTAAGCTTTCCTGACTTCCGTGTTAACGAACGTGCCTTTCAACTCATGGAACAGGTAAGCGGCCGCGCAGGCAGAGTTGATGGTAAGGGACGTGTGCTGATACAGGCATACAATTTAGAACACCCTATCCTGAAAATGGTGAAGAAACATGATGTACGTACTTTTTACACGCACGAGATCCAGTACCGCGAACGTTTTGCTTATCCTCCATACACACGCCTCATAAAGATCAGTTTCAAGCACCAGGATGAACCCAAAGCCATAGCAGCAGCCCAGCAAATGGCAGATGCTTTGCAAACAATTAAGGATATAGGCATACAAGGGCCGGCGGCGGCGTTAGTGCCAAGAGTACGCAACCAATACATCCACGAGATATGGATAAAATGCCCGCGCGATAATAAACTGCTTGACAATGTAAAGAACTTCCTCAAAAACCAGCGCCAGGTTATTCTCGGCAAGAAAGGCAACACCAATGTGCAGATAATATTTGACGTTGACCCGATGTAACAAAAAAACCGGGCATAAAAGCCCGGCAAATATTTTTCTTCAAAACGACTTATCAGCTTTTCAACCTATCAACAAATCAACTTACAACTTAATTAAGTCATCCGTATGCGCATCATAGAAGTTATACTCAGTTAGTGGCGAGTTATTATCTCCAATTACTCTTAACCTCACTTTGTGCAGTTTTTCCCATTTCTTCGCTATAGATGGTTTCAGGAAAGATCCCTTGGTCAGGTAGCCTTCCACTATCGGGTTCACGTGCAGCTTCAGTTTCTGGTGGCCTTGTGTCACAAGGTATTTCAGGTCTTTCTCAATATCATCACCAAGCAGCATTGATGGCCCTATCTTGCCGGTACCTTTACATGTAGGACAAGCCTCTGTAATAGAAATATTCAGCTCCGGCCGCAGGCGCTGACGCGTTATCTGCATCAGCCCGAATTTGGATACAGGCAGTATAGTATGCCTTGCCCTGTCGGTTACCATCAGCTCTTCCATTGCCTCATACAGCTTCTTCCTGTTCTCCGGCAACTTCATATCTATAAAGTCAACGATAATGATACCACCCAGGTCGCGCAGGCGCATTTGGCGCACTACTTCCTGTGCAGCTTCCAGGTTAGTTGCAAGGGCATTCTGCTCTTGCCCTACGTCTCCGCTGCGGGTACCACTGTTCACATCTATTACATGTAATGCTTCCGTATGCTCAATGATCAGGTAGGCACCACTGTTCAGGTTCACTGTCTTCCCGAAAGAAGCCTTCACCTGCTTCGATACGCCATACGTATCGAATATTGCCTGCCCGTTGCTGTGCATGGTCACAATATCCGCCTGCTCCGGCGATATGCGCGAAATATACTCCTTGGTCTCCGCCAGTAATTTTTTGTCGTTCACCACTACTTTCTGGAAACTGTCACTCAACAGGTCACGAATGATGGATGTTGTTTTATCCTGTTCGCTAAGCACCATTTGTGGCGCTTTGGCACCCTTCAGGTTTTTCTGCAGCGTCTTCCACGTTTTCTCCAGTTCCAGTATGTCTGTATGCAGCTCGTTTGTGCTTTTGCCTTCAGCGGCAGTGCGCACTATTACGCCAAAATTCTTCGGCTTCACGCTTTCTACTATCTTCTGCAGGCGCTTGCGCTCCTCTGCAGAATGTATCTTGCGGGAGATGGCTACTACATCATTGAAAGGGGTAACAACTACAAAACGCCCCGGCAGCGATACCTCGCAGCTCAGGCGTGGCCCTTTGGAGGAAATGGGCTCTTTCAGTACTTGTACAATTATTTCAGGCTTGCCATTGAAAACTTCGGTTATCTTGCCGGTCTTCAGTATCTCCCCCTCGTTCTTGAACTTGCCCATATCCTCGCCCCAGGCAGGGTTACCTTCTACCGACTGTCTCGTAAATTTTACGAGCGACCGTATATAAGGGCTCAAGTCTGTATAATGCAGGAAAGCGTCTTTCTCATAACCCACATCCACGAATACTGCATTCAGGCCGGGCATCAGTTTCTTTACCTTACCGAGGTAAAGGTCGCCCACGGCAAATTGGTCCTGCCCTCTGCCGTAGTGCAGCTCTACCAGTTTTTTATCTTCCAGTAAAGCTATTTCAACACCTTCCGGTGCCGAATTAATAATCAGTTCTTTGTTCATTCTTTTACCAGTTCAGCTCTGGCTATGCATATCACCTCCCACACACACTTATAGTACGGGTTTTAGGCTGTAATAACAGGCCCGCACACCTTTACCTGCATACCACAGGCACAGATGTGCGGAATTAGGCAAAATTAGATCAGGAGGCAGTGGTTAAGATAGCCTATTTGTTCTTCTTATGACGATTCTTCCTCAGGCGCTTTTTGCGTTTGTGAGTGGCTATCTTATGTCTTTTTCTTTTCTTACCACAAGGCATAACTTGAGTTGTTTTTAAACGTTACTTTAATGAATTTATATGTTGGTCAATATCCTTGCTGAATTCAGGGTTGTTCACTACCTGTTTACATTTCTCCAGCAATTCTATTGCCTTCTTTTTGTCTCCTTTTCCTTCGTAAGCCTGCGCCAGGAAATAAAGCGCTTCTTTATTCTCAGGCTCTTTCTTCAATACAGTTTCAAAGCGGCCTATTGCTTTATCAAACTGCCCCGATTGTATCGACATCCTGCCTAACAACAGGTTTGCCGGTATATCATCAGGTTTTTCACGGGTGATGGCCAACAGCATCTGCACTCCCTTCATCGTCTCACTTGTACCCTCTACGTATACCGTAGCTAATGCAAGTTTTGCTTCTTCGTTATTCGGATTGATCTTTAGTGACTGTTCCAGGCAACTGATCGCTTCTCCCGCATCCCACATCTGCACCGATGGCGATGGCTCATTTTCCATCAGCTGCAAATAAAATTGGCCTGCAAAGGTGAGCTTTTTTTCCGAATTTTCCAATTTAGCTCCTTTCGCATTATAAAAAGCTGCTACATGATATTTTTTCTGCCGCTCCCACACTTTAGACAGGCGCTCAAAAACAACAGCCATACGCGACGAATCACGTATGGCTGTAAGTTCACTCTCGATCATCTTTACCGAATCTGCGGCTGCCTGTGGCAATTCCGCTTTGGATGCGGCCAATATTGAATCGAAAGAGGCAGGTCTCATAGTGTTAGGACCCTGGGACACAGTACCACCAGAATTAGGCCGCTGCATCTCTGCAACCGGCTTTTTATCCGGCGGCAATGTATTGCCTCCCCAGTATAAAAGAGCGATTAAACCTATTGCAACTGCTATTGCTATATAATGTCCTCCCCGCAAAGAATCAGATTTTTCGCTGCAAAGGTAAGGAAATCACTGGTAGCATTAGTTTTCAGCTATATCAACCTCCTTATGCTCTACCAGCTCATGCTTCGACTCCTTTACGGCCTGCACGAATTCTTTAGCTGGTTTGAACGCCGGGATAAAATGCTCCGGTATTTCTACGGCTACATTCTTTTTTATGTTACGACCAATTTTAGCAGCCCTTTTCTTCAAAATAAAGCTGCCGAAGCCCCGTACATAAACAGGTTCGCCTTCGATCAATGAAGTTTTCACTTCTTTAAAAAATGTTTCCAGTGCAACAAGGATGTCCACTTTAGGAATACCCGTTTTTTCGGCGATAGTCCCTACGATGTCTGCTTTTCTCATATGAATTATAAATGATAGTGATGAATATTATTTAGTTTCCCAGGTTTCTAAGTGTGGGTTACTGGCAGAAAGTGCATCAACAATCAGACCATAAACCCTGTTTATCATAAAAAGTGTGAAAAATTAATAGCGGATGTTTTTTATAATTATTGAACAATTCGTTAAAACCCTTTACTATAAGTAATTACGGGCTTTTTTAACAAAATTTCTGTCTCCGAGATAAAGCTACAATTATTTTATGTAGTTACCAAAAATATATAACCTGCACAAGATGTGGGGAATACAATGGGGAATTATTTCCACAAATTTATTGTCAGGCGGATATAATTATGTAGAAAATATTATATTATTTTATTGATATTCGAACAGTTTTTATGACAATAGCTTGAATTATAGTTGAGTGGTTATTGATACTTTTGCCCAATATTTTCAAATCTTGGACAATAAGAAAAGCAGGGCGGTGGCATGGTGGCTGGTAGCCGGCGTTATCATGATCATCATCCAGACGTTACTAGGGGGAGTTACCCGGCTCACCGGTTCGGGTTTATCCATCACAAAATGGAACCCCATTTTCGGTATCCTCCCACCATTGAATGATGATCAATGGAATGAAGCCTTCGAAGGTTATAAGCGCATTGGTCAGTTCAAATACCTGAACAGTGATTATACGCTTTCCGACTTCAAATTCATCTTTTTCTGGGAGTGGCTGCACAGGTTCTGGGCGCGCATGCTGGGCATTGTTTTCGCCATCGGGTTTATTTTCTTTCTCGTCAGGGGCTATTTTGACAAGCGAATGGTAAAACCTTTCATTGTCCTGTTCCTGCTTGGCGGTTTGCAAGGGTTGATAGGTTGGATAATGGTAGCCAGCGGCCTGAACGACAGTAACCTGTATGTAGATCATATAAAACTCTCGCTCCACTTTGTTGCCGCTATGATATTGGCATGTTACACCTTGTGGTTTGCATTGCAATTATTGATACCCGAAGAAAAAAGAATTGCCAATAATAAACTGTATAACTATACGATTGTAATTATCCTATTATTGTTCGTACAGCTTACCTACGGCGCATTTATGGCAGGGTTAAAAGCCGCCATGAGCGCCCCAACCTGGCCAACAATAAATGGTATGCTCATCCCGGACAACCTCTCAACAGCCAGCCTGGTGAGCGATAAAATAAATGTACATTTCATACATCGCGGACTTGCTTATTTGTTGCTAGCATTACTGGCATCCTGGTTTATTTCTGCTAGGCGTACTAGCATGAATTTTAGTTCTTCCGCATTGAACAAAACACAATGGTGGCCATTAGTGCTTGTTGCTGCACAGGTTATACTAGGCATCATAACCGTACTATCTGCACCCACAATAGTTCCCGGAAAATTTGGCACATTCGAGATACTTGCAGAGCTGCACCAGTTAGTAGCTATGTTCCTGCTAATGTCGCTTGTGGTGAATTTGTATGTGGTGAGGAGGCGAACAGGCAACTAACTGAAACATAGGCCGAAATACAGATTAAATAGCCTGCAAGTAGCTTGACGATGCGTATATGATGCTGTTTTGATTAATATTTTGTAAATTTGTATTATGGCTGTCAACACTTTCGATACAGAAATTAGAAAATATCTTCCTTTGCTTGGAAATGAGGAGAAAAAATCCATTCTGGATATAATTAAAAAAATCCTTCACATAGAAACTGTAGCCAGGCAAGATAATAATATCAATAAACGCGGCACACACATTGATTATACAAAGTACCGGTTTCCCGTTTCAGATATTAAATTCAACAGAGACGAGATAAATGAACGATAACCGGATTTTTATTGATAGCAATATTATCCTTTACCTCTATACTGATGATGACAAAAGAAAGGAATTTGTTGCTTCTTTGTTCAACTCAGGTTATATCATCAGCACACAAGTTGTAAGTGAAAATATAAATGTTTGCCTGAAAAAGCTGAAACTTAGTAAAGAGGAGGCTTATGCACACGGTGGTAACCTCCTGGCAGCATTCGATATTATGCAGATTTATACATCCACTATCAAATCAGCTTTCGATATTTCCATGAAGTACAGATTGAGTTATTGGGATAGCCTTATTGTTGCAACATCGCTTGAAAGTGAATGTAATGAATTATATACTGAAGATTTGCATGACGGTTTACTGATAGAGGGTAAGCTCCGGGTAAAAAATCCTTTCAAACAGACCTTAAAATAGGCTCAACTTAGTTCCCGGAAAATTTGGCACATTCGAGATACTTGCAGAGTTGCACCAGTTAGTGGCTATGTTCCTGCTCATGTCTCTTGTGGTAAATTTGTACGTGGTGAAGAGGACTACCCGATTGTAAATCCACAGGCTATAATCGATGAGCTCATTTTGTTTCCATCACGTACTCTTATCTACTACCTTAACTAACATCCACGTTTTATTCACGGTAGTAAAAAGATAATCTACAAAAACACCTGTTTCCTCCATTTGAATATTTATTTTTATTGTGTCTATTGCTGATTCGGTTTTTAAAATATATGGCTTCTTTAGGTCAAAATCCATATACCCCCATTCTTTTCTATCCATTGTTGAGTTAATAAACCCGTCATTGTCAATATCATAAGTTTCGACCAGCAATGGAAAAATAATATGAGATACTTGATAGGCGGAATCAGAACTAAATATTTTATAGAACTCGCGAAAGCTCTCATTAGCCAAGGAAACATCTTCCGTTTGTTCAGCTCGATTTATGTCTCGCTTCTGATTCTTTTCGTGTTCAGATTCTGAAGCACAAGCCGCTAAAGTCAATAGTATGAAAAACAGGAGTCTCTGATACATAATATTCATTTTTTCTGCCGTCGGACTACCTGATATACTTCCCAATAACCGGAAAGCCTTTGATGTCGCTTTTCTCTTGTCTAAATACATAGTACAGGTATGCTGCAAACAATATTGTCCCCAAAACAAAGTGTAGTATAATGTTTGAATTGAACAATGTAATCCCATAATAAATCCCGAACAGCGTCAGCATCAGCCCCAGGTACTTAAATAGCTGCGGCAGTTCATACGGTACAGGATAGTATTTCTGTCCCCAGTAGTACGAAAGCGCCATCATTACCGCGTAGCACAAAAGCGTACCCCAGGCACAGGCATAATAGCCTAATACCGGTATGAATGCCCAGTTGAAGACAATGGTCACAATCGCCCCTATCACCATTATGTAAGTGCCATATTGCGTCTTATCCGTCAGCTTAAACCAAACCGTAAGGTTGTAATATATCCCCAGGAAAATGTATGATAACATCAGGACAGGTACTATACCAATTGCCTGGTGATACTCCCTGCCTACAAAGTGCTTCCATATATCCATATACAGGTTCACATTCAGGAACATCAGCGTAAGCAATATCACAAACCACTTCATTACACGCGCATAGGTTTCTTTAGAGTTCTTATCGCCTGATATAGAAAAGAAGAAAGGCTCGGCCGCAAGCTTGAACGCCTGTATGAACAGGTTGATCAGCATAGCAATGCTCATCGCAGCGCTATAAAAACCTATCTGGCGCAGCGATTCCTTTTCCGGCAGGGGCGACATTTTCTGAAACATCACCCGGTTAAGTGTATCATTGATGACCCCTGCAAAACCTGTTATAAGAATAGGATAACCATATACGATCACTTTTTTGAAAATGGCACTGTCAAATTTTGGCCGGTAGTCTTTCAGTTCTTTGAATAATAGTAATAACGTAACTACTGCCTGCAGTATGTTGGCAAACAATATGAAACCCAGCCCCCAGTAACGGTTATACCACCCGGCAAATGCACCGCCTGCATTGTTTTTTGCAATGCTATCTCCAAAACTGAAAAGAAAAACGATGGTGGCGACAAAAACTACAATGCCTGCCACCTTGGTCATTGCATACTTGCGCGGGCGGTTTTCCTTGCGCAGCCGCGCATATGGCAAAGCAGATAGCGCATCGAGGGCTATGATGGCAGCACACCAGCCTACATACTCCACATGATCTTCTAACTCGGCAAAAACAGCTACCGGTTCGCGGAACAAATACAGCAGTATGGAAAACACAAATGTGCTCACCAGCATCGATGTCACCTGCGTACGATACAGTTTCCCCCTGTCTTCAGTCATACTGAACCGGAAAAAAGCGGTTTCCATACCATAGGTATACAGCACATTCATTATCGGGAACAGGTTATATACATACCTGTACTGCCCGTACACCAGTTGGCCCTGGTCGCCCGTAAGTACGTTGGTTAAATAAGGGGTAAGTAAAAAAGTAAGCAGCCGGGCGGCTATATTGCTCACGCCATACCATACGGTTTGCCCTGCCAGTTTTTTGAGAGACAATTATTGCTGTTTGATTAACTCATCAAAAATAAAAAGTCGCAGGCAGAAACAGGCATTTGTTTTACGAACCGGCGTTAATTATAGTTAAACATAATATCACCCCTCCTATTAAAATCTTAGAATATTGCTTACTTTTAAACCCCTCAAAGCAATTTGTATGAAACAGTTATTAGTGCTATTTATCAGCATATTTATGTTCGGCTCCTTATCAGCACAACAAGCTTCCACTCAAAAAGAGCTCACTCCCGAGCAGAAACGGTTAGCCGACCTTCGTAAAAATGCAGTAAGTGGCTTTGTGAAAGATATGCGCAACCGCCCTGTAGAAGGTGTACAGGCTTTTATATATGCCAAAGATTCTGCACAAACTATCCTTGCTTCTGGTTATACCGATGCCACAGGTTACTA
The DNA here is from genome assembly GCA_021155965.1 of Flavipsychrobacter sp. Taxonomy (GTDB): domain Bacteria; phylum Bacteroidota; class Bacteroidia; order Chitinophagales; family Chitinophagaceae; genus Nemorincola. Next base: position 54,196 of record JAJNBJ010000014.1, on the reverse strand, counting down.
TGAGACCAATTCAGTGGCGCCTGGCAAGTACAATATTAAAATTGTGTACCCATCTACCAACAAGGCTGTTATGGTGCCGGATGTAGTGATGAAACGTGGCCTGGTAGACATCAGCCTCAAAACAGACATTCCCACTGCAGATACCAGTATTAATTATCTGATCTTCCAGCCAAAGCCTGCAGGCAAGTCAAAAACTAATTAACACCTTTATCCGGTGTATGTTAAAAATAGTTAGCCGCACAGGCAGAAGCGCTATTTTGCCGCAGATTTTTATATTTTTGAACATTAAGCATACCTGATGGCAATAAACAAAAAAGGAAAACCAACGTATTTTAATGCTATCATGGGCGTGGCGCTGGTGCTTTTCCTTATAGGCGTGCTGGGCTGGCTGCTCATCAATGGCAGGGCGCTCTCCCGTGCGTTTAAAGAGGAGATGGAGATAAACGTCGACTTTCACGATAATGTAACCGACGCCAGCGTGCAGAAGATGAAGTCTATACTCGATAAGCAGTCATTTGTGCGCAATTCCCGCATCATCAGTAAGGAGGAAGCAATAAAAATGCAGAACGAGGTGGAGGGCAGTAATATAGTTGAGTTCCTTGGCTTCAACCCCCTGTTTACCTCCATTTCGCTAAAGCTTCACGAGGAATATGTAAATAAAGACAGCCTTGCCAAGATCAGGCAGTTTGTTTTGCAGAGCAACGTGGTAAGGGATGTGACCTGGCCCCATGTGGTGGTGGAGCAGATGAACAGTAACCTGAGGAAGATTGGCATTATACTCGGCGGCATCTCCATTGTGCTGCTCATTGTTGTCATTTTCCTTATAGATAATACGGTGCGCCTTGCTATGTTCAGCAACCGGTTTTTGATAAAAACCATGCAAATGGTGGGTGCTACCCGCAGCTTCATCACCCGGCCTTTCGATATCCGTGCATTCATCAATGGCCTCATCAGCGGTGTTGTATCCGTTGTGGCCCTGTGGATACTCATGTCATTTGCCCATGCGCAACTGCCGGTGCTGTCCCTGCTTAACGACCCCATGCTCCTTACCCTGCTTATGAGCAGCATGATCATACTTGGCATTTTTATTTCTATGTTCAGCACTCACCGTTCGGTGGTAAAATATTTAAAAATGCACGTAGATGACCTTTATTGATCTTTCAATACCTAAACTTTATTAATATTGCAATTATGGCAACAGAAACAAAACAACCAAAACCCGCTGCAAATTCCGCAAAGCCGCAAAGAGAACAATACTTCTTGTTCGATAAGATGAACTACATACTGATGGTGGCAGGCATTGTGCTTATATTCATTGGTTTCATGCTCATGTCTGGTGGCAAAAGTCCAAACCCGCACGAATTCCATTACGAAGAAATATACAGCTTCCGCCGTATCACACTGGCGCCTATTGTTCTCCTGCTTGGTTTTGTTGTAGAAGCCTATGCAATTATGAGAAAACCTACCGGGGCAAACGAGGTACAATAAAATTATTGATCAACAATATAACAGATAAGGCAGGCTTAGAGCTTGCCTTATCTGTTATAGGGCCGTTCGTTCACCCAATGAAAGCCGGTAATCATCAGCCGGTAGTCAGAGAGTTTTTTCCTCTTGATAATGATAGAAACAGAATCGTTGAGTAACATACCCTTCAGGGCCAGGTGGTTGGTGTCTGTTACGGAGTAGTGCAAAGTGGCACTCACTTTTTTATCCCGCTCATTTAATTTGAAAAGGTGCTTAACCGTATCCACGGTAACCTCATACAACATACGATCATCGTTCATATTGCCTATGGCTGCCCACTTACGCTCTATTACTATGTGCCTCCAAAGCGTGGTATCCGTAACCAGCAATGGTATAGGAATATTGTTCTTTACCAGTTGCTCCACTTCATATATACCATACAATGGCGGTTTTTTTTCATATGCAGCGAGGCGTTCTCCAAGACGGTTAAACTGGAAACCCACTATCAAAGCTATAACTGAGAGCACCAGTCCTTTTGCGACCACTCGCAGTGTATTTATTTCTTTGTCAAACGCCGGGAATCCGGTTGCTCCCGGCACCGGTCTGTTCAATAAGAAGAATCCGGCAAGCCTTGTTCTGTCTGCCGATGCTATAAACACTGCCATCAAAAACAAATGGGTAGAAAATATTTTTACCGGGATATCATAAAAGAAATTCATCGCAACCACATTTGCCATTACTGCCATAGAAACCAGTGCGCCTGCTAATCGCGTCTTCCTGAAAAATAACAGGATGCCACCCGTTATTTCTGCAATGCCCGTGAATACACTATAGCCATATGAATAACCCATGAATTTCCAGGCCAGACCCATCGGCGATGAATAACCAAATGGCTGTATCATCTCTGCCAGCGATGGCGGCCCGAACTGCATCAGGAACACTTTCCCAAATCCGTAGATCAGCAAATAGGCCATTAGTATGTAGCGCACTATCACCTGCAGCCAATAAGCATGCGCAACATAATTCGCACGCCTGCGGTCGGCTATGGTCCATATCAATGTTATTACCGGCGTAAGTACCCAAATGCTCAGTACGATCATGTAATGATATGTGGTGTCCCCGCTTCCATTATGCGTATTCGCTACTTTAGGTCCGGCTATATGCAACATTTTTCCTAATAAGATAGCAACCGGAACGAACAGCACACTGAAAAAAAGCGATATAATGTATAACGAAAAGTAGACCATAAAAAAACGGAATGCCAGTTTCCGTCCGGTGCTCCAGTTATCAATATTGTCCATAAATGCAGAGTTGAAAAAATAGAAAACGGTGCAGTCCTGCATTTTAGTATCGGTCTTAAAACAGGGGTAAAAAAAATCACTTGCCGCAATGGGCAAGTGATCAATTATTTCTATTACCTGGCCTAATTTTCCTCAATCGATGTGATGATCACAATTTCATCACCAGGCCGCAGTTCCGAGCTGTCAAACAATGGCATGGGCGACGGCTCAATGATCACCGGCGTGAACATTGGCGCAGGAGCTGGTGCTGGTTTCTTCGCAACCGGTTTAGGTGGCGCTTTCTTCACCACTTGCTTAGGTGTTGCTTTTTTAACAGCAGCTTTTTTAGGAGCAGCTTTCTTAGCAGGTGCTTTCTTTTTCACCGCCTTCTTTGCTACTTTTTTAGGCGCAGCTTTTTTAGCCGGGGCTTTCTTTTTCACCGCCTTCTTAGCAGCTTTCTTTGGAGCGGCCTTTTTAGCAGACGCTTTCTTTTTTGCCGCTTTCTTTGGAGCAGCTTTTTTAGCAGGTGCTTTCTTTTTCACCGCTTTCTTAGCAGCCTTTTTAGGAGCAGCTTTCTTCACTGCTTTTTTAGGAGCTGATTTTTTGTTCGTGCTTTTTTTCGCGGCTTTTTTCTTTTTAGTTGCCATGATCAAAAAATTTGTTAGTGAGAAGAAAAAAGAATTTTTGGTCTAACCCATCCTTTTATTACACTACAAGTTATGAAAACAAAATAATATCATGCAATATTTTTTTATGATTATTCTCAAAACTATAAAAGAAAAGTCCCTGATAGATTAGGCGTTTCGCCGTTCGTCAACTATCCTCCCATCCTGCATGGTCAGTGTCCGGTCGGTCATTTTGGCCAAGGTATCATTATGGGTGATCATAATGAATGTCTGCCCGAATTTATCCCTCAGCTCCAGGAAGAGGTTATGGAGCGCATGGGCATTTGCCGTATCCAGGTTGCCGGTAGGCTCATCAGCCATTACCACCGATGGCCGGGTTACCAGCGCACGGGCAATGGCTACCCTTTGCTGCTCCCCTCCCGACAGTTCTGATGGCTTATTCTCCAGCCTGCCGCCAAGTCCTACAATGTTCAGCATTTCCCTCGCTTCTGCTATTGCTTCTTTCTTGCCTGTACCCTTTATCCAGAGCGGCACACATACATTCTCCAATGCAGTGAACTCCGGTAGCAGGTGGTGGAACTGGAATACAAACCCTATATGGGCGTTGCGGAATTTAGCCTGCTTTTTACCCGGCAGTTGCAGTATATCCGTACCAGCAATATGCACAGAGCCGCTATCGGGCTTATCAAGTGCTCCTACCAGGTGCAATAAAGTGCTCTTCCCTGCCCCCGACGGCCCCACTACCGATACGATCTCTCCTTTACCTACGCTCAGCGATACATCATTTACCACGGTAAACGTTGCATACTTCTTCACCAGGTTTTTAACTACGCATACTTCCATAGGTATTCATATCAGGAATAAACCGCGTGCAAGGTATCATTTTTATTTCCCGGAAATTAAAGTTACCAACACAATCAGCACAACGAAGTGTCTTTTTTTTGTTAAAGATTTTATCTTTTTAAAATTAGCTTTTGAATTTTGAATTTTCCCTTACATTTGCGGAAATTGAGTTAAAATATAAAGTACTTGTAATATGTTTTGGACACTTGAATTAGCTTCACATCTCGAAGACGCACCATGGCCTGCCACAAAGGATGAACTCATTGATTATGCTATCCGCTCTGGCGCCCCTTTGGAGGTAGTAGAGAATCTGCAGGAGCTTGATGATGAAGGAGAAATTTATGAAGGCATAGAAGATATCTGGCCCGATTATCCTACACAGGAAGATTTCTTTTTCAATGAGGATGAATACTGATGCAGCGAAAAAATACAGAAATCCCGCCCGGTGGCGGGATTTTTTATACCCCCAATCTTTCCGGCTGGCACCATATTATTCCCTGTCGGGTAGGATGTGTTGCCAATTAAGGCAATATACCGTTATATTTGATTACTAAACAAACAGAAATGATGCGGAGTATCGCAGTTTTTTGCGGGTCGAATGAAGGGTATACTGAAGTTTATCGTGAGGCGGCATTTGAGTTGGGGCAAATACTCACAGAGCGCAATATACAAGTGGTATACGGCGGTGCTAAAGTAGGCCTGATGGGCGCCCTGGCCGATGGCGTGCTGCAAAGCGGTGGCCGGATAACAGGTGTTATCCCTTCTTTCCTTAAAACTAAAGAAGTTGCGCATGAAGGTTTAACAGAACTCATCACTGTGGGTACCATGCACGACCGCAAAATAAAAATGCACGAGCTGTGCAATGGCGTCATTACCATGCCCGGCGGCTGGGGCACTATGGACGAAATGTTCGAGATGCTTACATGGGGTCAGCTTGGCCTTCATAGCAAGCCTGTGGGCTTACTGAATGTAAACGGCTATTTCGATGCGTTGAAAGCTTTTTGCGACAATATGGTAATGGAAGGTTTCCTGAACGAATATGTGAATGCAATGATGCTCACCAGCCCATCTGTATCAGACCTGTTGCAACAGATGGAAACATATGTAGCACCCGAAGCTCCTAAGTGGATAACAAGACAAACAACTTGAGCTGGAACAAGGCATGAACACAGTACAGCTTACTATGCATGATCTCAAGTAGCATCTATTTCTAAAAATCATCAAAGAATAACATTTTCAATATTTAATGAACGTGATGCAGGTGCTATCCTGCATCGCTTCTTTTTGCTCAAACACGGGTTTTTTGCTTAATATTGCCACTCACTTATAAATAAAAGTATAGTACATGTCTGCGAGAATGACCAAGCTTAGGGTAATTAAATTCACTAAGGATTTTTTACTGGCATCGCGCATTTTGCAGGTCTTTATGCCCATTAATAGGTTATTCGGGTTCGTTTATCATTTTAATCTCCTCACCTCGTGGGTGCATAAGCATAAAAAGGATAAAATGCTGATGAACGATTTTTACAGGCCCGTCAGAAATTACGATGACCGTTATTTAAGTTTCAAAAAACTAGTAGACCATTATAAGCTAAATGAGATGCCCGTCTCCTACCTTGAGTTTGGGGTTGCACACGGCCATTCTATGAAATGGTGGCTGCAGCATTGCGGCAACCCTGCTTCCAGGTTTTATGGTTTTGACACTTTTGAAGGATTACCTGAAGACTGGGGGCTTTTTTCAAAAGGAGATATGCTCTCCGCTATACCGGAAGTAAACGACAACAGGGCAGTTTTTATTAAAGGTATTTTCCAGGATACGCTTAATAATTTCCTGGAGGAAACCGTCCCATCCATAAAAGGCACAAAAAAAGTCATTCACATGGATGCTGACCTGTTCAGCGCAACATTGTTCGCATTAAGCCAGCTATACCCGCACCTGCAGAAAGGGGATATAGTTATGTTTGACGAGTTTAATGTTTACAACCACGAATTCAATGCATTCAGGTTGTTTACGGAATGTTTCTACGTTAAACTGAAACCTGTCTCAGCACAAAACAATTTTTATCACGCTGCTTTCGAAGTAGAGTAAAAAGAAAGGCCACGCCCTAAGGCATGGCCACTTATCAAAATACTTCTCGCACTATTTATTTATTGATCGCTACTTTTCCGCTTTGGATCACAGCACCATTGTCATCCTTTATGGCGTACAGGTAAATGCCTGCCGGCAATGAGGAAATATCCGCCTTGTCCTCTCCGCTCAATGCCTTGGTGAGCATTTCCTGCCCGCTTACATTGAACAATGTACAACTAAGATTTCCTCCTTGCGGGCTGCTGATGAACAACATACCTGAAGCCGGGTTTGGATAAATTTTTACAGGGTTACTGCCCTTAATATTTGCTACCCCGCTGTTATCCGGGTTAGGTATCGTGGTCATTGCCAGGTCATCTACGTAAAGGGTACTGCTGTCCAGCCCGCTTGGCCCTTTGCCGCTCGACAATGCAATACGGAAAGTATCTACCGGCACATTTGTATGCAGGGGATAGGTTATATTCACTGTTACCTGTACCCACGATGAACTTGGTCCGATAGTAACAAAACCGGAACCGATCACCGAATCTTTACCGCCTACCTGGCCTAAGGCCTGAACAGCTATTGAACCGCTATCTATGCTGCCTATACCCTTGTAATATTGTACCCATGCCGTAACCGTAGTAGGCTTTGCTGAAATTGGAGAGCCTCCTTTAAGGCTTACCGCGGTAACCGTTGGCGTGGGGAACGCAGAGAAGCCCACCTGTGGAATAGCATTTGTAAGTACACCGGGTACAACAAACGTATACTCCCTACGTGTCATGATCTTGGCAGAAAAAGAACCACCGTGAACATACATCGTTGCAGATTCTTTAAATACCTGCCTACGCCAATCAGTATCGTCTGCTCCGGCAAGACTACCAAGAAATTGACCCAGGGAAATGATCGTGGAATCTGAGCAGTACCATTTATATGGCGCCTCAACAGATGTTGGCGTGCTGGCGCCACTACTGGTCGTGCGCCAGCTTTCCATATCATGGGTAGGTATCTGCGCAAATAATGATGCTGAACAGGCCATTGATAAAATAAACAGGTAGAATTTTTTCATAAAAAGTGTATTGATTGTTTTATTGATGCAAATTAATTATTTATTGATTGCAAACAGTTTTGTATTGCTTCAAAGTTTGGCACGTCCGAGGCATTTTCCAAAACTTCGGCATAACGCACTATGCCTTCTTTATCTATTACAAATGCCGAGCGCTTGGATACCCCATCCATATCATTGAACCAATGCTCATAAATAGTGTCATATGCCCTGGAAGCAACTTTATTAAAATCGCTAAGCAGGGGAAAATTCAGTTCCAGTTGTTTCTTGAACTCTCTTTGCGCAAACAGCGAATCAACAGCTATTCCATATACCACCGCATTAGTATCATTATAAAAGGTAAGATTGTCGCGCACACCGCAAAGCTCGGTAGTGCAAGTGCTGGTAAATGCTGCCGGGTAGAATAAGAGTAACACATTTTTGCCTTTTTGTTCGCTGAGCGTAACTTTTTGCTTTTCCGTATCCCTTAGGGTAAAATCAGGGGCTTGCTGCCCCACTTGTATGGCCATATTTACTTTTTTTGGTAAAGCTACATCACCACTCAGAACAAAATTTTTATTATGAAATATAAAATATAACAGTTAATTAAGACAGATTTACTGCAAAAAAGGCAAACTATCTGCCAAAATAGCGAACTTTGCAGCCCCGCAACGGGCTGGCATAGAAAATGATGCTTGTTTGCTACAAACATTTAAACACTAAAACGCAATAATTATGGCTACAAAAGTGAACATTACCCCATTGCACGACCGGGTAATAGTGAAACCCGCTCCTGCTGAAGAGAAAACTGCCGGTGGTATCATCATACCAGACACGGCAAAAGAAAAACCACAGCGTGGTACCGTAGTGGCTGCAGGCCCCGGTAAAAAAGACGAACCAACTACCGTTAAATCCGGAGATACGGTTCTGTATGGCAAATATGCCGGTACCGAAGTGAACTTCGATGGCCAGGATTACCTCATCATGCGCGAAAGCGATATACTGGCAGTGATCTAAAACCCCAAACCCCTAAAGGGGCTTCCCTTAGGATTAAAGAATTAACGAAAAAAATAAATATTCACTTTCTCCGGAACTCCCCTTCAGGGGCCGGGGGCTTAAATTAAAGAACTATGGCAAAACAACTTTTTTTCAATATAGATGCCCGCAATAAAATGAAGCGCGGCGTAGACGTACTGGCTGATGCAGTGAAAGTAACCCTTGGCCCTAAAGGCCGTAACGTGGTGATCGAAAAGAAATTCGGCGCTCCAAGCGTTACTAAAGACGGTGTTACCGTGGCTAAAGAAATAGAACTGGAAGATTCTATCGAGAACATGGGTGCGCAGATGGTGAAAGAAGTAGCATCTAAAACTGCCGACCTGGCAGGTGATGGTACTACTACAGCTACCGTACTCGCTCAGTCTATCATCAGCGAAGGTTTAAAGAACGTAGCTGCAGGTGCTAACCCAATGGACCTGAAGCGTGGTATTGACAAAGCAGTAACTGCTGTTGTTGAGAACCTGAAGAAGCAATCAGAAAAAGTAGGTAACGACAATAAGAAAATAGAGCAGGTTGCTTCTATCTCTGCCAATAACGACAACGCTATCGGCGCGCTGATAGCACAGGCTATGGCTAAAGTGGGTAACGAAGGCGTTATCACTGTTGAAGAAGCTAAAGGCACTGAAACTACTGTTGAAGTAGTAGAAGGTATGCAGTTCGACCGTGGCTACCTGAGCCCGTACTTCGTAACCAACTCAGAAAAAATGCTGGTTGAGTTGCAGAACCCATACATCCTCATCTACGAAAAGAAAGTAAGCACGCTGAAAGACATCCTCCCAATACTGGAGAGCGTGGTACAAAGCGGCCGTCCGCTGTTGATCATCGCTGAAGATGTTGATGGTGAAGCGCTGGCAACACTGGTAGTGAACAAACTGCGTGGCTCTTTGAAAATAGCTGCTGTTAAAGCTCCGGGCTTTGGCGACCGCCGCAAAGAAATGCTGCAGGACATCGCTGTATTGACTGGTGGTACAGTTATCAGCGAAGATCAGGGCTACAAGCTGGACAATGCTACTATAGCATCACTCGGCCAGGCAGAAAGCATCACTATCGACAAAGACAACACAACAGTTGTAGGTGGCAAAGGCAACAAAGATGCAATAACTGCACGCGTTAACCAGATCAAATCGCAGATAGAAACAACTACCAGCGATTACGATAAAGAAAAATTACAGGAGCGCCTCGCTAAGCTGAGCGGCGGTGTAGCAGTTCTCTACATCGGCGCTGCTTCTGAAGTGGAAATGAAAGAGAAGAAAGACCGTGTTGACGATGCACTCCACGCTACCCGCGCCGCGGTTGAAGAAGGTATCGTTCCCGGTGGTGGTGTTGCCTACATCCGTTCTATCGATTCACTGGAAAAAGTGAAATCTGATAACGCTGACGAAAAAACAGGTATCGCTATCGTTCGCCGCTCGCTCGAAGAGCCGCTGCGCCAGATAGTTGCTAACGCAGGCCTTGAAGCCTCTATCATTGTACAGAAAGTACGCGAAGGCAAAGCTGACTACGGTTTCAATGCACGCACAGAGGTTTACGAGAACCTGCTTGCTGCTGGTGTTATTGACCCAACCAAGGTGAGCCGCGTAGCGCTGGAAAATGCAGCATCTATTGCCAGCATGTTCCTCACTACAGAGTGCGTTATCGCCGACAAGCCTGAACCAAAATCTGCAGCTCCTGCAGGTGGCGGAATGCCAGGCGGAATGGGCATGGATTACTAAGCCAACCCCTAACAGGGATAAATTTTAAAAGATCAAGAGCCCCGGAAAGACCGGGGCTCTTTTATTACATGCTATTTAACAACAAAACACTTAAATTTGTATAAATGACTTGTTATGAACTCGGTAGTAACAAAAGAGATGCGTAAAGAAGTTAAAAAGTATGTAGACACCGCAGATGACAAAGTGGTGAAAATGTTCTATGCCGTTATGGAAGCTGAACAGGAAGAGGATTGGTGGGATAAATTACCCAAAAAAGTTCAGGCAGAAATAGATGATGCGCTTACCGAATTAGACAAAGGGAAAGGCATACCACATGATGGTGTAATGAAAAAATACAGCAAATGGTTCACAAGATAATATGGTCTGATCTGGCCATAAAAACTTACGTGAGCAATATTGAATACCTTGAAAAAGAATGGAGTGACAAGGAAATACGCAATTTCATAAAGGTAGTCCAGCGGAAACTCCTGTTATTATCTATGCAGCCCCGGGCTGGTGTAATTACTAGCAAACGTAAAAATCTGCGTAAGACCATACTTAATAAACGAATTATTCTGATTTATCGGTATAAACCTTTGAAAAAGGAAATAGAATTAGTGCGGTTTTTCAATACACATCAACATCCACTGTATTAATGCCTGTAGATTGAAGCAAATTATTGCTCTTATAATAATCCTCCTTCCTTTTACCTCCATGGGCCAAAAGGACGACCTCTATTATTTCTCCGCTTACGACTCCACCCTCTTCGGCGTAAAAACCTCAACCGGCAAAGTCATCATACCACCAATTTATGGCGGCCACCTCGCTAATGCTGGCGAAAAAATTACCGACCGTGAGATACTGCTCATAGATAAAGATGCCGTTACAGACACAATGGGCTACGATTACCGCTACAAGATATTTGACCGCAACGGCAACCTGCTTTATGTGCCATACTGGTACGACAACGGCGCCGATTACTACGTAGAAGGTTTAAGACGCTTTGTAGAAAATGGCAAAATGGGGTTTGCCGATCATAATGGCAAAAAGGTCATCCCGGCAAAATATAACATGGTCGAACCTTTTTATCGTGGCAATGCTTTAGTATGTCTCGATTGTAAGTACGTACACTTCAACGACAACGATGATGACCACTGCTGTGGCTATGTGGGCTCAAGATATACTATCATCAACCGCACAGGAGCCATAGTTCACGAACTTAAAGAAAAACTGCCATACGGACTAAATGACAGCATACTGACTGCCTTAAACCTCATCCAGCCTGCCGCTGCAACCGAACTGTCATTGACACATACCCTCGAAAAAATCAAGGAGGTGCAGGATCTATCAAAACAGAATGATGGTAACATCTGTGCAGTAGTAGCAGAAAGGCCCGCAGAGAAGAACGGCTATTATCTCATCGTATTCCGCATCAAAGAAAGCTACTCCTTCGGCGACCTCTCTTTCTTAATCAAACCTGATGGCAAAACCATACTCCACCTTGATAACTATGGCAACATTGAAACCCTGGCTGCGTGGAGAAAGAAGCAGTGAGCATCTACTTCGCCACACTTGATGGTATATTCGGGCTTTGCGGATTAACAGTAACTTTTAATTGTGCAGGCACAACTATTAGGTCCATATCTTCCATTGGGATAGCGCCTAATAACACTTCATCTCCTAAAACCATTGCGCCGGTAAAACAATTCCTGTTTTTATAAGTAACCTTTACAGGTCCCACATAAGGCACCATTCTTCTTGAACCGTCAGCAATAATTACTTCTCTCTCTTCCAGTTGCTTCAGCCTCAATTGTAGCGCAATATGCTGAGGAATACAAAGGTGCAAAGCGCCGGTATCAGCCAATGCCTGAGTTCGGTATGGTTGCATCTCCGGTGCCAGCAGATTGGAAAGCTCTATTTCTGCATAAACTAATCCCATAACACAAATTTACAACTTAATTAGTTTATACGTTGCATCGCCTGCTCCTTCGCTGTTCACCTTCAGCATATAAACCCCCACAGGCAGATCATTTGCAGGCACTTTGTCATTTGAGGTCGCATTATTCTTCTGCCACAGCACCCTCCCCGTAACATCTGTCAGCACCAGTGAGCTGTTTTCACTCAATCCAACAATATGCCAACTACCATTTGTTGGGTTAGGGTATATCCTCACTGTCTCTTCAACCACTTGCGCCGCCGTTAATGTCACATCTTTCGTAATGCTGGCCACACTATCCAGCAACCAGTTTTCCGGATCAAGGCTTATAGACGATGCCGGCTTCTTCCACGTAAAATGATACAATTGGTTAGGCTCATAGTTATTCACTCTTATCATCGTATCTCCCACAGGCGAATACACTTTTATTTCCATGGGCACCGTAAAGCAGGAAACTGAGGACGGCACCTTCGTCATCTGGTTCAGCTGCACATACACTTCATTGTTTTTCTGGTTCCATTTTGCGCTATATACCGGGAAACCCTCACCATAAGCCCACTGCCTGAAGAACGTATCAATATTGATTCCGTTAGCCTCATTTCCCACAACACTTTTTACAGCAGTTTTGAAGTCATCTATAGTTGCATTTCCTTCCTTATGCTCCTGCTGGTAGCTCCTGAACGCATGAAAGAGTATGCTGTCATTATTCACCACATGACGCAGCATATGCAGCAGGCATGCACCTTTATGATACGTGAGGCGGTTGTCAAATGTTCTGCCCTCGTTGGCAGTATCTGCTGCCGGCACATAAATACTGCCGGTATCATATCTGCGCACATTGGCTTGCTTGCGCACTATATCATCCACCATACCTGCCCTGCCATGAAAATGCTCGCGGTACAGGGCCTCAGTATAGCTGGCAAAACCTTCGTTCACAAAAATATCTGCCCAGGTAGCGCAGGTAACATTATCGCCAAACCACTGGTGGCCGAGTTCATGGGCTATCACCCAGCCCTCAAAAAAACCTATGGTGGTCATTGTCTGGTTCTCCATGCCGCCTTGTAGTGGCGCCATACAGTGCCCGTATTTCTCATCCCAATACGGATAGCGTGAATACAGCTTCGAGAAATGGTCAACAAACATCCCAACGCTGTCTATCTCATCTTTAAAGAACGACAGTGTCAGTGGGTTTGAATACACATAGTTCTGCACCAGCATAGAATCCATGCTGCCGCTATAGTGCATGTAGTACGAATACTCAACATAATTTGCAACAGCTACCGATATAAGATAGTATGCTATGGGGTGCCTCGACTTCCATTCATAACGTTTATGCGTTGCATCCACCGTTGTTACATTTGTCAGCACACCATTGCTTCCAGCTTTCAGTGAATCCGGCACAGTCACCCATATATCCACCGAGTCTATTTTATCCTGTAATGATTGCTTGCAGGGCCACCACTCTTTAGCATGATAAGCCTCACTTTGCGTAAATGTTATCCTTGCCCCCCATGTAGGCGACCGCTTGGTGTTAAGGCCGCCTATGCCGCTGAATATTGTTCCCGCACCATTTGGGTAACCATGGTACTTCACCGTTGCTGCGAAAACGTTACCCGTAGTGAGAATGGAAGGCATCGTAACTATCCTGATATCCCCAAAGGTTGTCAGGCTGGCGCCAACTCCGTTTATCAATACCGTATCTACCACCAGTCCGTTATCCAGCTCAAAAACATACAGATTGAACCCCGGCGCCAGTACCTTTGCGGTGGTTGTCACTGTGCCGTCTATATAAGTCGTATCGTTTGATAATTGCAGGTCAAATTTTACGTGCTTCACATCATACTTTTCCTCTATAATGTCGCCTACTGTCACCCGCGCTGCCTTCCTGTGCTTCGCCAGCGAACATTCAAATCCTGCAGCATCTTCCTGGGCATAGGTTAACTGGTTGATTATTAACAGAATAACAATACTAAAAATCGAATATTTCATTTATAAAATTTGCGGCAAAGCTAACCTTTTTTTGCCGCTATCCTCCATTCAATTAACTTTATAGACAAATCGCCCATATATGCAGATCCGCACAAAAAACAACATCATGTTCATTGGCAAGTCGCTGCTGTGGTCATTGTTGCTGTATACGGTCATGATGCTTGCCATCAACTGGGATGAAGTACAATATGCAATAAACAACAGGCAGCCGGTTCATCAGCAGCCCTATGCAGGCACTCCCACAGCCACACCCGCAAATATTTCTACCCCAACAAAAACAATTGGCAGCTTTGTTAATGCCCTCAGGATCGTTACTTCTCCTTTTTAATCTCTGATCTATTTATCAGGACAATCCTTTAATCCTGATCCATTCTCCGCCATGCCATGCGCAGCGATGTTTTATTGTATCGTGTATACCGGATAAGTGTTGCATATACTCCTCTCTGCTCATCAAAGTCCGCGCCTTCTATCATACTGCTCTTGTATTCTTTGGCAAGCGGCTCGCCAAACAGGTAGTGCTTCGTCACCTGCTTCTTCCTGTCTATCGTATAATAGCAGGCATTTGTAGTATGGAATGAGTACACCGTATCCTGTTTTTTTACGGCGCTGTTATTGAAGTGCTTATTGTAATCGTTATAAATAATGTAATAACTTTTGTTGTAGTGCCAGGCATTGAAAGATAAGAACTGCCTGTTATACACCTCACTCTGCATCACACCGAACAGGTCCTGGTTCTGCCATTTCATTGCAAAGTCTTTCTCATTCAGGTATTGCTTATTGCTGTTGTAGTATTGTGCAAGCGGCAGCACAGTTCCCCATATTTCCCTGCCATTGTCGTCAAACTGGGTGATACATATATTGCGCAGGTATGTCTGGTAGTCGTAACGCGCATGGGTTTCAGGCTCACCATACCGCATGCATCTCTGGGATATCAGCGTTGACAGGCCGTTCTCATTGGTCAGCATCTTTACCGGCATGCCTTCAAAGCGCTTAGTGGTATCCCCCTGTTGCCAGTTATCGTTTGCTATTCTGTTCGCTATGGGAGTATACTGATCACTCATATCATCACGGTTTATTTTAAAGAACAGGTTGCGGCTTGTAATACCGGTAAAAACATTCAGCCCAAACCTGTAGTAAAAGGGCTTCTGGCTATACAACAAAAGGTTCAGCGCATCGGCAAATGGGTTATAAGTGTAGAACGAATAATAAGGAAAGACGGCCTGGCCCAGTTCCACAAACCCCCTTTTGATAACTGCCGAATCTTTTGGAACATAGTAATAGGCCAGGTAGTGGTCATATACCGGCCCGCCCTCCACCATAGCGCTGTCGCGGTCCGATACCCCAAAGGCATTGGTATATAGGTCGGTGGCCCTGCCATAGATCACAGGTTTATCCAACGCTATTGTAATGAGCACACCTGCGGGTTGCGATTCCGCGCCTACTATCTCCAGGTAATCATACTTCTTTCTCTCTATCTCCAGTTGCATTTCGCGGATTGCTTCATGCTTACCATTAAAGAACACGATAAACATATCATTTTCTTTGGGGTGGCGCTTATCCATGCAGAACAATACCTGGTAATTATCATCTTCTTTGTTCTTCATCACATAGTACCTTATGCGCCGGTTAGCGCTCTTCGATTCGCCCACCAGCCGCTCTTCCAGCAATTCGCCCTTCGCGCTGTAGCGCAGCATCAGCAGGCTGTGCCTGCTGTTCAGGTCCTGGTCTATGAAGAGCACGGCCTCACCATTTATCTCATATAGCCCTTTGAAAGTGACATATTCTATCATCGTCACATCCAGCAGCCTGTACCTGTCGCGCCGGCTGGCTATTTCCTTGTGCGCGGGGTCAAATACTTTGACAAGTATATGTTTCACCGGCTCAAAGTGGAAGAGAAAGGTGCTGCCGTTTTCCATGCACAGCACTTTATTTACCCCGGCTTCTTTAATATGCAGCGGCGGGCTTATATCATACGGCTTCTCCTGCGCATAGCATGCGCAGCAAACGGTGCACAACAGCCATATTACCGGCAACCTCATGAATTTTCTTTTATAGATAAATATACTTATTATTTGTTTCAATAAATGCTGCTACTATAAGGTAATGGCCCCAGCAAAAGCTTGGCGGGTCAAAATTTTTGATTTCCAGCGAATTATTTTTTGGATATACAGTTCCATATGTTACTTATTGTTTTTTAAATTACTATAAATTTATTTTTGCGCACTATTTGCGCACTTTGTGATTGATTATCAATAGGTGCGCAAAAGTGTTTTTTCTAACCACTCTATCGAAACTCAGGATAATGGCCAAGGCTCGCAGTATAGTATGCCGCGAGTCAAGATGTTTCGCGACGGCTATGCACAAGGCTTTGTGCTTGCTCAATGAAAACAACAACACCCGGACTAGTACCATGTAAAGTTCCGAAGGATGGGAACGGCGGCAAAATCTATTTTCCATGACGGTTGTACCGTGATGGAAAATAGATGCGGCTGTGGGAGCGGGTTTGGGCGTTTTGCGAAAATATTTTGTATTGAAAAACTTTGTTGAAAAAATGTGGTGGCGGAACCGTTTGTTTTTTTCGGTAAATTGTGGAAGGGATCAGGATGAAAGAAGTTAAGGATTAGCAGGATAGACGCTACGGTTCTATGAATGCCTGTTGCAAACAGGCTGAATTATGAGACACGAGAGCCCTTCGGAACTCCCACGCCAGTTGGGAATTTATAAACGTTGCTTTTTATATTGAGTCTAAAAATAAATTTCACAATGCTTCTTTCAGCAGGATGTCTATGGCTCAACAGTCATGGTTCGGCGGCTGCCAATGACAATTCTCAACTTTTGAAGCAATACCCAGCAATCCTTCGCGAGTGGGACATCCCCCGGTCTGCGACCACCCCCTTCGCTCTCGCGCACACCTACGCGGCAAGGGGGATTGCAGCATTTCTTCATTTCAGCAGTTGCGGCATATTTTGTCATTTTCTTTATGATTGTGGTGCAACCAAATTGATTCTCACCATGACACTCTTCTTTTTGGCTGATTGTGAAATTTATTTTCAGACTTTATATAAGTGTTGCCGGCCACAAGATGCAATGCTGATAAAAAAAACTGTACAATTGCAGCAAACCGCTGTTCTTGCACAGTTCAATTGTTGGCATTTGTGTAGTTCTACTTCGGCTCTGAAAAAGCCGTATTCGTTAAAAATGCCGGGTCTGATAGCGCCTTTAAAAATGCTACAAGATCAGCCTGCTCTTGCGTAGTAAGCGCAAGCCCTGCACCAAATGGCGGCATGTGCTCATCAATGTTGGGGCTGGTTTGCTGCACACCGCTGCTGTAATAGCTAACCACTTGCTCCAGTGTTTTAAAGCGGCTGTCGTGCATATACGGCGCTGTTTCAAAAATGTTGCGCAGCGTGGGTACTTTAAATTTACCCCTGTCTGTCGCCAGCCCTGTGAACTGCATCAGCCCTGCATCCTTGGGGTCCACATCAAGCCCGTTGTTGCGAAACTCATTATCAGTGAACAGCGTATTCATCCGGTGGCAGTCATTGCACATTCCCTTACCTGTAAAGATCGCAAGGCCGCTTTTTTCTTTTGAGTTTAGCGCCGAGCTATCGCCCATGTAATAATACCGGTCGAAACGCGAATCGAACGATATCATTGTCCGCTCAAACTGTGCAATTGCTTTCACCACATGGTTGCTGTCTATAACTGTTATACCAAAAGCTTTAAAGAAAAGCAAACGGTATTCGCTGCTGTTTTGCAGGCGCTTCGTCACCTCAGGCCATGTATTTGCCATTTCTACCGGGTTGGTAACCGGGTCATGTGCCTGCCCTTCAAGCGTATTGCGCCTGCCGTCCCAGAAAAAGCCGGTGTTGTAGCCAAGGTTAATAATTGCCATTGCATTACGCCCGCCCAACGTTCCATTCGTTCCCTTGCTAAAAGGCGCGGGGTCATCAAACCCAAACTCCTGCTTGTGGCACGATGCACAGCTAATGGAATTATCGTTGCTCAGCATTTTTTCGTAGAACAGTTTTCGCCCCAGCTCAACTCCTTCTGCCGTTAGCGGGTTGTCTGCAGGATGCTGCATTTCGCCAAGATATGCCTTCACATAAGTCGGCACCTCCACTTTAGCCGCAGTTGGATTGTAAACAGGCCCTTCGCTTTTTTTCTTACAGGCATGTATAGCTGCAATAACTGCAACTATACATGCTACTATCTTTATCTTCTTCATCCCCTATTGCTTGGTTATCTCTTTCACCATTACCTTCCCGTTCACATCCACCACTTTGATAAAGTATATCCCCGGCGCAGCATCGCCAAGGCTTATCACAGGGTTCACAGCACCTTTTTCAAAGTTCATGTTCCTCACCACCTGGCCAGTAACAGAGGTAACAATTACCTGTTCCACTGCACTTGCGTATGAAACAGCAAATACATCGTGTGACGGGTTAGGGCTGACAGACAATGTTGCATTCTTTTTCAGATCACGTGCTGCCAGCGTAGCGATACCCGTATTGATAGCAGCAGTTATTCCCGGCTGGTCGTTAGTGAGGCTGTTCTTTTTATTGTACAGTATCTCATGGTCACCACCTGACAAAACCACAACATGTGGCATACCCGTGCCGCCAAAACCCGCTTCGCTGATGACATTACCTGCATTGCTGAAGATGGTCATATTGCTTAAAGAGCCTATGGTGTTTGTAGTTACCCAATTGCTGAGTATGCTACAACTGGCATCGCCCAGGTCATCAGCCATATAAAAACGCACCTTACCGGGATGGGAAGTGGCAAAACTTTGCACAGCATTGTATGCTGCCTTTGCACCCGGCACACAGGAAGCGCACGGCATTACCCAAATGAATACAATGATTTTGCCGCTATCCAGCTCGTTATATAGTGTATGGCTCACAGAGTTGCAATCGGTGGCTGTCCAGTTTGGTGCTGTTGTTTGTGCATTGGCCGTAGCTAAAGCCAGCATCAATGCGAAAGATGTAAATACTTTTTTCATTTTTTGAAATTTTTTTAATTGTGCGTTACGAAATAAATACAGGAAGCCCCCCCCAAAGCAGGGAAAGGCAATAAAAGGCAGGTATCAAAGCCTGAGGACGCGAACAAAAAGATAAATTGGAACTGTGCCGAGTATAGGCGGCGAATGCCCGGTATGCAATACACGGTGCGAGACATAAGTATTTACAAAGTGAACCGGTACAGTATAGTATGGCACGATCCAGTCCCAACCGTACATGGATAATGCAGCCTTTGCAGCTGGTGTATGGTCATCCTTGAATTTTGCTGAAACTATTTTGTCGGAACAGCAGTCATCGTCCATCACATCCACTCCGCAGCAATCAGCTTCAGTATCAGAGGTAAAGCAAATACCATGGAATGCACCGCCGCAATAGTGGAATGAAAAAGTAAAATTAATGGCCGCTGCCGTGTAGGCAACCATTAATATTGATACGATTAGCTTTTTCATTATATACAAATGTAAGAAATTTTGCAATTACAAGACAAAGGGATACATGGGTTAGTCAAATTTGCTCCACCCCATACAAAAAGAAATATTCTTCCCTTTCCTGTATTGTACCAACGAAGCAAACGTACCGGTCCGTTCGTCATAACAACACCCGCTCATGAAGCAGGTCTTATACTCAGCAGCCATTGGCTCACCAAAAAGGTAGTGTTTTGATATCTCTTTCTTCCTGTCCATTTTATAATAACAGGCGTTTGTGGCACCCAGGTTGTACACCGTATCGTGGTGGCTGGCTATACTACTGCTGAGATTTTTATCGTAGTCGTTGAACACCATGTAAAAATTTTTTCCCTTCCTCGCCGGCAATACGTTTATTAAATACCTGGCATAAGCCGGAAAAGACCTGTAGCTGCTATAATATTGCGCGAACGGGAGCAAGATACCCCACAGTTCGTTGCCATTGTCATCTACCTGTGTGATGCAAATATTTGTTACATACGCATCGTAACTATAACCCTCGATCCTTTCGCGCTGCAGGCTCTTACTACGGGTTTGTGAAAAAATTGTGGTCAGGCCGTTATCATTGGTAAACATTGCAAAGGGGCTGCCGGAATACAATCTGTTAGTGTCTGTTTGCCGCTGCAGGTATGCATTTGCCATAACATGGTTTATGCCGTTCACTCCTACCGAGCTTATGTCTTGCTCATCTATCTTAAAAAAAAGTGTTCTTCTTACCGTACCCTCATAATTCTGATATCCAACCTCCCTGCTGCTCAACAATAAAAAATTCAGTGACTGCGCAAATGGGTTATAAGTATAAAATCCGCTGTTCGGGAAAACACCTGTAGACAGCGGCACTATGGCACATTTTAATTCTTTGCTATCAACGGGTATGTAATACAATTGCAGGAAGTGATCATCGGTAGAGCTCCTTTCGTTGATCGGATCCTTGCTTCCGCCCAGCGCATAGACCTGTGTTTTAATAAGCGATGCCGTTATCAATACCCCCTTGGGCTGCCATTGTGCGCTTACAATATCCAGGTCATCGTACTTTTTGCGGTCTACCGGCAATTGCACCTCCTTCACAGACTGGTGTTTATTATCAAAGAACACCACAAAAATATCGCTCATCCGGCGGTGACTTTTATCCATGCAAAACAGGATAGCATAATTTTCATCGTCCTTGTGCTTTATCGGATAAAATTCCAATTTCTTGTTCAGGCTCTGTGATTCCCCTACAAGGCTTTCGTCCACCAGCCTGCCCGTATGCGGATCATATCGGAAGCGCAACAGGCAATGTTTTGAATTCATCTCCTGGTCTACGAACAGTACCGCCTCATCATTAATATCCCATAACACTTTCACATCAAAGGGCATGTTGAAATTGAGCATCTTGTGTTTGTCTTTTCGGCTGGCTATCTCCTTATGGGTGCTATCAAAAACTTTTACAAGCAGAGTTTTATCTTTTTCGAAGTGGAACAGCAGCGTATTGCCATTCTTCATGTACAATATCTTGTTCCTGCCGGGATCCTTAATATCCAATGGCTGGCCCAGATGCCAGTCCTGTCCCTGGCATGCGAGGGAAATGATACAGGCAAGAATTAATAACGCTGACTTCATAATACTATATACCCAAATAGATTATTGCCCTACTCCAGCTTTGCCCAACCCATGCGCAACGACTGGTTCTCTCCTTTCCTATATTGCACCAATGTTACATATACGCCGCGCTGTTCATCAAAATCAGCCCCTTCTATGAAGCTGCACCTGTATTCATGGGGCGCAGGTTCGCCAAAGAGGTAATGCTTTGTGATATTCTTTTGCCTATCCATTTTGTAATAACATGCATTGGTTACTCCGAAGTTGTACACAGTGTCTCCAGGTTTCGCAATGCTGTTATTAAAATTCTTATCGTAGTCATTATAAACGATATAAAAGTTTCTGCTTTTTGCATAAACATTCTGCGATAAGAACTGCCTGTTATACACCTGTTCAGGCAGATCATTGAACAATGATTGCGTCTGCCATTTTTTTGCCAGCTCATCGGCAAAATAAAAATGCTGGTAGCTTTTTGTAAACTGGGCTGCCGGCAATACAGCTCCCCATAGCTCATTGCCTTCATCATCGAACTGAGTAATACAAAAATTGCCCAGGTAAGAATTTGACACATTTTGACTCCTGTAGCTCTCGATGTCCCGGCTTCTGTCAAATGACCTGAAAATTACAGTCGACAAACCATTCTCATTCGTGTTCATAAAAACAGGAAGCCCTTCAAAAAGTTTGGTGCTATCTGTTTGCTGGCGATAGTAAAAATTCGCCTTTTCATTTCTCACCCATTTATATTTTATACCCATGTTTTGTGCATCCAGGCTCACAAAAAGAGAGGCTTTTGCAGCTGCAGGGCGCAATTCTGTACCAAATCGGTAAAGGTATTCCCTGTAGCTGAGCACAAACTGGTTTAACGACTGGGCATAGGGATTATATGTATAATTCGAGTAGAATGGATAAATATCTTTGCCGACATCAACCACTTTCAGCATAGCGGTAGTGGCGCCTTTCGGGATATGAAAGAAATGCAGGTTGTTGCCATAAACTGCGGAGGTACTAACATTGACATCTTCATGGTTTGTGGCATTTGTCAATTGCTTTCTGAGGTTGAGTGTGATGCAAATACCAGCCGGCTGCCACTCTGCGCCTATCACCTCAAGCCCGTCGTACTCCTTACGGTTCAATGTTAATGGCACTTCCTGCAGCTTATCATGTTTGCTATTGTACCAGGCAACATTGAGCCTGCTCTCTTTGAACTGCGGCACATCGGTGCAAAAGAAAATGGCATAGCCATCTTCTTCCCTGTTCTTCATAGCAAAGAACTGCATCCGCTTACTCTGCGCCTGCGATTCACCTGCAATTTTTTCTTCTATCAGTGTTCCTTTACTGCCATCAAACCGCAGCCTGATCAAAACGTATTTACTCAGCCGCTCCTGTTCAATAAATAATACTGCCTCGCCGTTTATGTCATGCAAACCTTTAAACGTGGCATCCTGCAGCCTGGTGGCATCTAACAAACTGAATATGTGTTTCTCGCTTGCTATTTCTTTATGGGTGCTATCGAAAATTTTTACCGTGGTTTGTTTATTGATCTCAAAATGAAGCAACATCGTATTGCCATTCTTCATGCATAGCACTTTGTTTACACCGGTTTCTTTAATATCCACCGGTTTGCTTAAGTCCCAGTTTTGCGTCTGGCTATGGCAGATGAACGCAAATAAGCTGGTAAGCAATGATAAAAGTGACCTCATAAGGCATCTGTTGTGTATTCAAAAATAATTAATTTTTATTATGCCTGCCAGTACAAAAATGAAAAAACCTGCATATAAATGCAGGTTTTCATATATGTGAGAAGGATACAGAACTTTTTATGCTGCCCCTACCAATTCCAGGTGCTCAGCGCTTACCATTTGCAGGGCAAGGCTTTTAATGGATGGGTAAACCAGTTCATATACACCTTTTTTGCTCGCCGGAACATCGGTCTCCTGCATTGCAACGATATATATTATTGACTCTGGTATATCTAAAACATTGCATACCTTAGAGATAGTGCGCTGGCTGGGGCGTTTTACACCAGTTTCTATCTGCGACAACGAGGTTTGCGACAATTCGCACTTTTCAGCCAGTTCGTACTGGGTGATGGAGAGTTTCTTCCTGATCGATTTGATTGCTGAGCCTATATTCATTGTACAAAGTTTTAATTGGTTTCAGGGATATATGGTTTCGAATTTCGGGATCCTCTTTAACTAAAAACCGTTTCTGCTATATAAGACGGGTAAAAGGTGAAAAACGTTGGTAAGAAAACAAATTTTCCTTTTAATAAAATATTTATGGGCTGGCGGGATACAATATCCCACGGTTAGTAAAGCCCTCAGGCCACTACCTTTGCCCAATGGCAAACAGCTTCTCGAAAGAGGTATTTTTTGATAAAAAAAGGGTACTGGCGGTGATAGTACCCCAGTTGCGGAAGGATGGTATGTATTACGAAGTGAATATAAAGGGCTACCCCCGTTTTTTTATGAAATGGAGTGAACTGGGCAGGTTTGATGTAGTGGATGGGGAAGAATACAACCTGCCGTACCAGATGGTGCTTGCTGTGAGTGACCTTATAGAGAAGAACCGAAAGTAGCTATTATTTCACTCGCTTTATTTTGATGATGGATACCTGGCCTTTTGAGTTGTAGGAGATAACGTTGTATTGTGTAGTGCCATCAGTAAGCATAAGGGTGGCAGTGTTGGGTGGGTCCCAGCCTTCGTTGTCGGCCAGGATAGTAATGATATCTGTACCGGCTTTTGAAACGGGGATACGTAGCCTCTTTTTTGTTTTGACGAGTGCATATCTATCGAGATAAGTTTTGCCGTTACATTCAAGGGTTACCTGGTCGCCATCGGTGGTGCCACCATCCCATACGTCTATGATCACGGTATCAGTATGCCAATCATAAGTTTTTTCCACACCCTTGGTAATTTTATCTGTTACAACAGGAGTTTCAACTACAATTGCCGGTTTTTCAATAGCAGGAGGGTGTATTTCTTTTGTTCTTCTGCCCATTTTAATCACTGTATCAAATTTTTCCCGGGGCTCAAAGAGTGCTGTAAGTTCTGATTGATTATCGAAGGTGACTGTACCACCAGTACAGGCTGTTTTGTCAGCTTCCCTGCTTGTTATTGATCCGCGAAGGATGCGGCTATCAGCACCCTGCAGGTATTGGGTGCGCGCATCTATAAGACACATGTAGGCCTTGGAGCGCACATCATGGGAGTATATTATCTCCGTTTCTTTAAAATCCAGTGTACGGTTCTGCCTATCCAGTTTGCCGGTGATGGTGGTTTTTGTATCATCGGGCGCGGTATAGGTATATGAATACCCTTTAATGGCGCCGGATGCGTCTGTAAAAACGATCTTGTAAGGAAATACCTCGCCCGTATTCATTTTTATATTTCCGGTGAGGGTAAACTTATTAGTTTGGGCAAATGAGGCAGTCGCAACAATTAAACAGATTATAGGCAGCAATAACTTATTCAATGCAATACTTTTTGTAAAAATACGCGCATTTGTTATTGCAGAGGCGTGCTAACAGTTAAAACCTATAATTACTATTTTTACCTCTATGTCCGCCAAGTGCCTGAACTGTAACACATCATATACCGGTAAATTCTGCCCTGAGTGCGGACAGAAAGCCAGTACACACAGGTTCACCTTTGCTGCTATACTGCATGATATACCCCATTCTGTATTTCATATTGATAAGGGGTTATTTTTCACTTTCGCACAACTCACATACAGACCGGGGAGAGCTATCAGGGAATATCTTGAGGGAAAGAGGATCAGGCACTTCAGCCCGTTTGCCTACCTGCTGATATTAAGTGCTGCAAGCTCGTTTGTCCGGCATCTAACTCTTTCGTCAATTCACGACAGGCTTGGTATAGACCCAAGCATCCTATTTCCGAAGGCCGCAGAGTTCTTCGACCACTATCCTGCATTGATGCTGTGTTTGCTTGTCCCCTTTCTTTCATTTTGGGGTTGGCTGTTCAACAGGGATAAACAATACAATTACTGGGAAGTCTTTATTCTCAACACATACTTAGTCGCGCAATTCAATTTGTTTTTTATTATCCACAACCTGCTCAGGTTATCCGGCATGTACCATTCCAATTCGGTTACGCCTCTCCTCATTTGTTTCATCAGTTATTTTTCCTTTGCCCATATTCAGTTCTTTTGGGATAAACGTTCATTAAAACGTACTATAAAAAACGTACTGCTCATTGTGCTTATGTCATTTACGCTGATGACTGGATTGACCTTAACAGGATTTATGACACCATGGTGGAATACTGCACCTCGTCATTTGCCAAATACTTTCTCCCCCGCTAAATAAGTAGCTGTTGGTTTAACTTTCAGTACCTGGCCTTCCACGGCAGTCATCAGGTCTGCATCCATTATCACAAAATCAGCTCTCTTACCTACCTCTATGCTACCTATTTCTTGCTCCATGAACCCTGCTTTTGCAGCCCATATGGTCATACCACGTATTGCCTGTTCACGGGTAAGCGCATTTTCTTTCTGAAAGCCATCAGCAGGAAAGTTCTGTCCATCCTTACGGAATACAGCGGCAAAGAAGGTTTTGATAGGCGAAATATCTTCTACGGGAAAATCAGTACCAAGGGGCAGCCAGCCGTTTTGTTCCAGCAATTGCTTGTATGCATAGCCTCCTTTCAGCCGTTCAGGACCTATACGGTCGCCCGCCCAATACATATCGCTTGTGGCATGTGTAGGTTGCACTGAAGGGATGACAGATGTTTTACCAAACAGGCTGAAATCATTTTCGTTCACTACCTGTGCATGTTCTATCCGCCAGCGTCTGTCGTTTTTACCAGCGAGGTATTTGTTATAGATATTGAGTACTACCCTGTTACCACTATCGCCAATAGCATGCGTACATAACTGGAAATCAGTCTTAATGAGCATTTGCGCCAGTGAATCAAAATGAGCGGCAGAACTAAGCAGGAACCCACCCCATCCCGGCTTATCATTGTACGGGTGCAGCAGGCATGCCCCCCTGCTGCCAAGGGCGCCATCTGCATATGCTTTCACACCTTTTACAAACAGCCTGTCTGTTTTATAAGGGCCTTTAGCAAGGTAGCGGTTGAAATTGGCAGTGTCATCGCTGAGCATAACATACAGCCGCATTTTCAGCTTGCCCTGTTGCTGCAGGGAGTCAATATGGGTAATGTCGTAGTACATAAGGCCGCAGTCTGTAATGGTTGTCAGTCCCTGCTCGAAACAGTTTTTCTGTGCCGGGAGCAGCCATTTTTCATATTCTTTTATAGATGCCTGCGGGATCATTTTTGTTACCAGGTCTACCGCATTATCTATCAATACGCCCGTCAGTTTTCCGTTCCTGGTTTCTATCTCACCGCCAACCAGTGTCTGCGCTGGTTCTATAGCTGCCAGTTCCAGCGCTTTTGCATTGGCTATAGCTGCATGGCCATCAACACGTTGCAGCAAGACTGGCTTGTCGGGAAATAGCTTATCAAGTTCTGTATTGTCCGCGAAAGCTTTACCCGGCCACAGGTTTTGGTCCCAGCCACGGCCGCGTATCCATTGCTCACCAGGATGTTCATTTACGAAAGTTTTTACGCGCTCCAACGCTTCATTCCAATCTTTGGAGCCATACAAATTCACCTCAAACAATCCCCTGCCATAACCTACAAAATGCGCGTGTGCATCAATAAACCCGGGATATACGGCTTTGCCTTGGGCATCTATAATACTATCAGCGCTAAAGGAACCTTTTATTTCATTACTGGTCCCAACAGCAATTATTTTACCATCCTTAACGGCAAATGCCTCAGCTGTGCTAAAAATGCTGTCAACTGTATATACTTTACCATTCACCAGCAACAGGTCGGCATGTGGTTTTGATCCGCATGAACAGAAATACAAGAGCATGCAAGCGAACCAGCAAATATTACGCATCCTTAATAATTTTTCTCCCGTAAATATAGGCATTACCAACCCTAAGGTTATTAAATATTTCTTTCTTTACCTATCTTTCTTGCTGCAATCGTACAAACCATGGTTAAAAACATTTTCCTGCTGCTTTTACTGGTGCCCGTATTGTGTTTTGCGCAGCGTACACAACGCATAAAAGGCACTATTGTTGACAAGGAATCTAAAACACCTCTTATTGGTGTCACTGTCAGTATCAGCAACATAACCCCCTCCATGGGTACAGTATCAGATGCCGATGGCAAATACACAATAGAGAATGTGCCGGTAGGGAAATATACACTTTCCATCACCTATTTGGGCTATCAAAGTGTTACGCTAAACGATATACTTGTAACATCTGCCAAAGAAGTTATAGTACCAGTAGAAATGGAAGAATCTGCTGTGAAGATGAAAGAGATAACAGTGAGCAGGAAGCGGGAACACATCAATGAAATGGCGGTAGTAAGCACAAAGACCTTCGACGTGCAGGAGACTGAACGCTATGCAGGCAGCCGATCCGATCCCGCGCGCATGGCGTCTAATTTTGCAGGCACGCAGGGTGGCGATGATTCAAGGAACGACATTATTATACGTGGTAACAGCCCGCAAGGCGTACTTTGGCGCATGGAAGGCATTGATATACCTAACCCCAACCACTTCTCGATAGCCGGCACAACAGGCGGGCCTGTGTGCATGATCAACAGTAAAACGCTTGCCAACAGCGATTTCTTTATGAGCGCTTTCCCGGGAGAATATGGGAATGCAATAGGGGGAGTATTTGATGTAAAGCTGCGTAATGGCAACAATGACCGCCATGAATTTACCGGGCAGTTTGGCTTCCTGGGCACTGAGTTGGCTGCTGAAGGGCCTATATCGCGGAAAAAGGGTTCATCCTATATGTTCTTATACCGCTACTCTACACTGGCAATATTCCAGGGATTAAACATAAAGATCGGTACATCTTCTGTCCCTAATTACCAGGACGCTACATTTAAAGTTAACTTGCCAATAGGCAAGAAATCCAACCTGGCATTTTTCGGCATTGGTGGGTTGAGCAATATAGACCTGGTGGTAAGTACCCTCACCAAGAAATCAGAAGAGCTGTATGGCGAGGATGACCGCGACCAGTATTTTGTCTCTAATACAGGTGTAGTTGGTGCTACCTTCAGCCATACTTTCAACCAGAATACTTATACCAAATTCAGCATTGCACAAACAGCTAACGATATTTATTCGCGCCATGAATATGTATACCGAGACCCTGCAACATACCTTACAGACTCCCTGAAGCATATTTTGGGGTACAAATTCTTCACAGGCTCTACCGCAGCACATTGGTACATGAATAAAAAATTATCTGCCAGGCAAACATTGCGCGTAGGTATCATCAACAATTACTACAACCTGAATTTTGTAGACAGCAGCCGGCAATACCCACCAGCACGGCAGGACTGGCAGCACCGCGAAAATTTTAAAG
Source organism: Flavipsychrobacter sp. (assembly GCA_021155965.1). Classification (GTDB taxonomy): domain Bacteria; phylum Bacteroidota; class Bacteroidia; order Chitinophagales; family Chitinophagaceae; genus Nemorincola. The sequence continues at coordinate 25,708 of JAJNBJ010000014.1, read as the reverse complement.
GCAGCACCGATCTTGCACAGGTATATGTACAGTATAAGTACCGCCCATCGGATAAACTCACCCTTACCGGCGGACTGCATGCCCAATACCTTACACACAACAGCTCAAGCGCTATTGAGCCACGCCTGGGTATGCGCTGGGCGCTTGATGAGAACAATATAATTACCGCAGGCTATGGACTGCACAGCCAGATGCAGCCACTGTATATTTACTTTGCGCACGATACAGGAAGCCCTTCTTCAGTGATGAAGAATTATGACATTGGCTTCACACGCAGCCATCATCTTGTAGCCGGGTATGATCACGTCATCTCCAATGATGTACGCATAAGGTTTGAGGCATATTACCAATACCTGTTCGATGTACCAATAGAAACAAGGGCAGGAGCATCGTATTCAGTATTGAACCAGGGTACAGGTTACTCGCGTTACTTCCCGGATACTTTAAAGAACCTGGGCACAGGTTATAACTATGGCATAGAATTTACACTGGAGAAAAAATTCAGCCACCACTATTATGTATTGTTCACCGGCTCGCTGTTTGATTCAAAAGCGATGGGCAACGATGGCGTGTACCGCAATACGGACTATAATACCCGCTACGCCGTAAATGTATTAGGCGGCTACGAAAAGAAAATAGGCAAATACGGCACCCTGATAACAGGCGTAAAAGTTACATTTATTGGCGGTAAACTGTATTCACCTGTCGACACAGCTGCTTCTAATGTATATGGAGATGCCATTATCATTGACAGCCTCCGCAATACACTGCAATTTACCCCATACTTCCGTACAGACCTGAAGGTAGGGGCACGCTTTAACTCAAAGAAGGTGACGCATGAAATTGGGCTGGATCTTGTGAATATTTTTAACACAAAAAATATACTCTCGCAATCGTATAGTTACGGACTATACCAGCAAACGGGACAGCCTTTCTATTACCAATACCAGCTTGGCTTCCTGCCTATATTCTATTACCGGATAGATTTTGGGACGAAACGGCATACAGAAACGACAAAATAGTTTTTTCAAACTACCTTTGGATCATGAATACTGTCCTGTTTCAGAAAGAAAATGGCGTTGGTTGGATCTCCCTCAACCGCCCGGATAAATATAACAGCTACAACCGAGATATGGCACTTGCCCTGCAAGGCTATCTTGATGAGTGTGAGAAAGATGATGAGATACGCTGTATATATCTTACGGGTGAAGGCAAAGGTTTTTGTGCCGGACAGGACCTTGCTGAGGCTTCAAACCCCACGCCTGAAGATTTCGGGCGCATTATTGATGAATGTTATGATCCTACTATCCTCCGACTGCGCAACATAGAGAAACCTATCATTGCTGCCGTTAATGGGGTTGCAGCCGGGGCCGGGGCAAACATAGCCCTTGCTTGCGATATAGTTGTTGCTGCAGAGAGCGCTTCTTTCCTGCAGGCATTCAGCAAAATAGGTTTGATACCGGATAGCGGAGGTACTTATTTCCTGCCAAGGCTGGTGGGCATGCAGCGCGCAGCCGCGCTAATGATGACAGGAGATAAAGTGAGCGGCAAAGATGCTGTGGCTATGGGGATGGCTTATAAATGTTTTCCTGATGATACATTCCGCGAAGAAAGCAGAAAAATGGCTCTAACCCTTGCCCAAATGCCCACTAAAGGTATTGGCCTCACCAAGAGGCTGCTCAATCAAACATTCAGCAATAATTTACAGCAGCAACTGGCCGCAGAAAAAGAAATACAAATGCAGGCAGGCAGCTCCTACGACTTTAAAGAAGGTGTGCAGGCATTTCTCGAAAAGCGGAAGCCGGTATTTAAAGGTAAGTAAGCCGTTTACAACTTCACCATATTCATATTACAGGTGTAAGACATGGTACCTGCTGAAAAGGTGCTGTAATGAAGTGTTATTGTTCCGTTAGCGTAGCTGCCGGTTGCGCTGGTGCCACTTCCGGAACCTGCAGGCGTGATGCGAATATTGTCAAAGCTATCTATAGTTGCAGATATCCTCAAACCAGAACGGTCAAAATTGGAGATCTCGATCGTATAGCCTCCGTTTGTTGCAGACTTGGTCACAGTGCTTTGCCAGGTGCCTGCATCAGCCATACCCGGCACACAACCCGACCTTGTACAATTATAGGTGCCTACCAGGTTGTCGCTCCAGCCTTTATCGCAACTGGTACCCGAATAACCGGTTGGGCATACGCAAACATTGTTCGTACAGGGCGCACCATTCTGGCAGGTCACGCCCCCGCATTTACTTTTAGTGCAACCGGTAAGCGTCAGGTAAAGCGTGCCTGACAATAGTATGGCAGTTATTAATATGCGGCTAAGTATTTTCATCTGGCTATTGTTTTACTTCATAAAATTAAGGGTTGCATGCAGGGAATGAAGTATAAACCGATAGTTTAACAAATAGTTGTAGAATACCATAATGCGGCGGCATAACAATTTTAGGTATCCCAATGGAGTACTATACCCGATCGGGATATCTACTAATAAAAACATTTTCAGATGAAAAAGGCCATAAGGAATACCCGGACAGGGGACGATATAAAAGCAATGCAGGCAGATGTCTTGGCAGAGCCTGTTTTGGTAAAAGAAAACCTGCTCAAAAAAAAATACAGGGGCAAAAAAGCAGCAGCTCCTAAAGAAAAAACAGATACCATAGCAGATGAAGCGATCATTAATGTGGCCATATTGTCTGAAGATGGCTTTGAGGAGATAGAGCTGCTCAGCCCTAAGCACGCACTTGAGGCCGCAGGCGCCCACGTGGATGTAATATGCCCTCATGACGGAAAAATAAAAGGATGGAATAAAACACATTGGGGCAAAGACGTTGCTGTGGATAAAACACTCAGCGAAGCAAGGGCAGATCATTACGATGCTGTTATATTGCCCGGCGGGGTGATGAACCCCGATAAGCTGCGGCAGAATAAAGACGCCATCATGTTCCTCAAGCATTTCATTAACTGCGGCAAACCGGTGGCTGCCATCTGCCATGGCGCACAGACACTGATAGAAACAGGTATGCTGGAAGGTAAAACAATGACCTCCTATCCTTCTTTACAGACAGACCTCAAAAATGCCGGTGTCAATTGGGTGGATAAGGAGGTGGTACACTACGGCCAGTTCATCACCAGCCGCAAACCTGCTGACCTGGGAGCTTTTAACAAGGAGCTTATCTATACACTTTTGCTATATGAACACTAGGAAACGGTTTTCATATTCAGGAAAAATTTGTATGGTATCATAATCATAGGGTTATAACCCCTCTTTCTATTGTAAATTTGCGCACTTAATGCAACGCCCGTTTACAATAGCATTGGTGGGAAACCCCAATAGCGGAAAAAGTTCCCTTTTTAATTCGCTTACCGGCCTTAACCAGAAGGTGGGTAACTTCCCGGGCGTGACGGTGGATAAAAAAACGGGCTCTTCAAAAATATCCGAAAATCTGCCCGCCGAAATATTAGACTTGCCTGGCACGTACAGTCTGTATCCTAAGAGTGCCGATGAGCAGGTTACTTATGAAGTACTCCTAAACCAGCATAATACCGACCGTCCTGATCTGATTGTAGTAATTGCTGACGCATCCAACCTCAAACGCAATTTATTATTCTGCACGCAGATCATTGACCTGAAGATACCTGTTGTTATCGCCCTCACCATGATGGATATTGCCCGGCAAAAAGGTATTACCATCGATATACCTGAGTTGGAGCGGCATATGGGCGTGCCGGTGGTGCCTATTAACCCCCGCAAAAGCAAAGGTATTGCACAGTTGAAAAAAGCTATCAGCAATACCTACGACATACACCCCTCCCCCGATTTTATTGACCTTGCTTCCTTTACAGGCGACTGGCTTGAAGAAATAAAAACGTTATGCCATGTGGACAGCAACTACGCTGCATTGCATATAGCCTGTAACTATCTTGAGCTAAAGCACATCAACGCAGCGCAGAGAATTAGAGTTGCTGCTTTGCTTGGTGAAGCGAACTTTCATAAATCGAAAGTACAGGCAGAGGAGATCATGCTCCGCTATAAGTGTATAGATACCATCATGCAGCATTGCGTTGCCATGGAAAGCCCGATGAAAAAAGCGGTAGCCAGTGAGCGTATTGACAAACTATTGCTCCATCCTCTTTGGGGCAACCTCATTTTGCTGGTAGTTTTGTTCCTTTTGTTCCAAAGCATTTTCTGGCTTGCCCAATACCCAATGGACTGGATGGAGCAAGGCTTTGCCTTGCTTGGCAATTATCTGAATTCAATACTTCCCGACACACTCTTCAGGGACCTGCTTGTTAATGGTCTGCTCGCCGGTGTTAGTGGTGTAGCTGTGTTCGTGCCCCAGATCATGATATTGTTCGGGCTGATCACTGTCCTCGAAGACAGCGGCTATATGGCACGCATCAGTTTCCTCACCGACCGTCTCATGCGTAGTGCCGGGCTTAACGGACGGGCTGTGATGCCATTGATCAGCGGGATGGCATGCGCCGTACCAGCCGTAATGGCTGCCCGTACTATACAAAACAGGAAAGAACGGTTGATAACTATTATGGTGACTCCCTTAATGAGTTGTTCTGCTAGATTACCTGTCTACACTATACTCATTGCATTGGTCATACCCGGTCAAACCTATATCGGGCTTTTCAACCTGCAGGGGCTTGTATTGATGGGCTTATACCTGCTTGGCTTTTTTATGGCATTGCTGGTAGCACGTGTTATGAACTTCCTCATCAAAGCAAAAGACAAAACCTTCTTCCTGATGGAGCTACCTATATACCGTGCCCCACGGTGGAAGAATGTAGGTATTACGATGATAGAAAAAGGCAAGATATTTATCAGGGATGTGGGGAAGGTGATCATCGTATTGTCGTTGGTACTCTGGGCGCTGGCATCGTTCGGTCCGCCCGATAAAATGACCGCATTAAAAGAAAAGTACGCTATACTTATACAGCAACACCCAGAGCAGAAAACTGAATTAGAACAAGAACATGCAACGGCCAGGCTGGAAAACTCATTTGCCGGCATCATGGGGCATGCTATAGAGCCGTTGATACGCCCGCTTGGCTACGATTGGAAGATAGGCATAGCGCTCATTACTTCATTTGCTGCCCGCGAGGTGTTTGTAGGCACAATGGCCACATTATATAGTGTAGGTGACACTAATTCCGGCGAGACGACCTTGCGTGAAAAAATGCGTGAAGCGAAACGTAATGATGGCTCACCGGTATACACGCTGGCAACAGGCTTATCTCTACTCCTTTTCTACGTTTTTGCAATGCAATGTATGAGCACCCTGGCAGTAGTAAAACGTGAGACCAATGGCTGGAAATACCCCGCTATACAGTTCTTATATATGTTTGGAATAGCCTACTTAAGTTCACTGCTTGTATACCAGCTGCTGAAATAAGCTATCCGGTTGCAGCAGCAGGTGCCAATGCTATCTTATAATATTTGTACAGTCGCACTCCCAGGTAAACAATGATGATGGCCGTAAGTGAAGATAAAAACCTGAAATCAAAGATCAGCGTCCCATAATTTGGCAAATGGAAATGTTCTATTGATATCTCCAGGGTCAAAAAATACATAATACTGAACAACACATACGCAAGAAACCTATCAGTATAGAACGCGTATGCTGTTATAAAAATGAAAGCAGGCTGGCAATAACGCTCGTGTATCTCCGTATTAAAAAAGTAGAACAGGAGATAGACCAGGGCGCTGGTCAGCCATACCAGTTCCCTGTTTGTCCGTAAAAAGTTACCGCCTGTTTTCCAGCCTTTATACAGCAAGGCCATCATTGGTAGCAGCGCAAAAAAAGAGCTGGTGAAAAATAAGATCAATCCTGCCTGTTTATAGGTTAGCCCAAATATCCATATTTCGGCATCATTTGCATACAACAGGAACTTATCCCTCACTATCCAGTGCCAGATGTTTGATGCCTTAACAGAGATACTCGGATAAACCTGGAAAGAATTGGTAATAACCGCAAGTATCTCCTTCAGCCCATAATTTCCTAACAGGAACGGTACAACGATCAATATTTGAACAGCTACTGCCCCAAGCACCGGATACACCAATGTTTTTAGCAACTCACCCTTCTTTATGTTGTTCAAAAACATGAGTCCCCATACCGGCACTATCACTATTGCCTGCACTTTAAAACTAAACGCCACTACAAGAAATATTGAACTCAGCAAGTTATTGCCTTTATAGGCATAATATATTGTAATGAAGACCAACGCAGATAATATGCTGTCTACCTGCCCCCATATCAATGTGTCGTAGGTGTAACCAATATTCAGTATGCAGATTGCGAGGATAATAAAGTAGGCAAACCGCTTGTTTACCCATTTGTAAACATACCAGATGCCTATGAAATCAAACACCAGAGTGATGCACCGCAGGTAATATATACGCTCTGCAATCGCCTGGTCCGTACCCATTACTTTCACATACAACCAGATACAGTATTGGTAAACAGGCATGTAGACCACTTTGCCATATGCATTCCTGAGGCCGTTCTGGTGAATATAAAGTGCCCATTCCCTGAATACCCCAACATCAAAATCCATGCCCCGCAACGCCGGCAGCATTGCGGTCAGGAACAAAAAAAGCACAAGTGGGACGAATATGTTAAGGTAACGGTTCATGCCTGCATAAAAATAAAGAAACCCAAATAAATTTGGGCTTCTTTTATTTATTGTATTGTCTTTTTAATGTGCTTCCTCTCCGGGCCTTAATGGCGTTGTTTGCGGTATGAAGTCGTTGCCATGTCCGTCATCCCTGTAATCATAAGGCCAGCGGTGTACCTCTGGGATCTCACCTACCCAGTTACCATGGCCCGGGTTGATCGGTGTGGTCCACTCAAGTGTAGTAGAACCCCATGGATTAAGAGTGGTCATCTTACGGCCGCGGTACATGCTTACAAAGAAGTTGTAAACGAACAACAATTGTGTAAAGAAAACGATCATCGCAACAATGCTGATGAAGCCGTTGATGCTCTGAAAATGCCTGAACGACTCCCATGCCGAGTAATCGTAGTAGCGGCGTGGCATACCTGCAATACCTTCGTAGTGCATAGGCCAGAAGATAAGGTACGCGCCGGCAAACGTTACGAAGAAGTGTACATAACCGAGCGTATTATTCATGAACCTGCCAAACATCTTGGGGAACCAGTGGTAAATACCCGCGAACATACCAAAGAACGCCGACACACCCATTACTATGTGGAAGTGCGCCACAACGAAGTAAGTATCATGCAGGTGAATATCCAATGCTGAGTTACCAAGGAATATACCGGTAAGGCCACCGGATATGAACAACGATACGAAACCAAGTGCAAACAGCATTGCAGGGTTTAAACGGAGATTACCTCTCCATATAGTAGTTATCCAGTTGAATACCTTAACCGCTGATGGCACCGCAATAAGCAGGGTAAGCAGTACGAAAATGGACCCGAGGAATGGGCTCATACCAGTTACGAACATGTGGTGAGCCCAAACTACGAATGCAAGCAGCGTGATACCTACCAGCGAAATGATCATTGCGAAATAACCGAAGATCGGTTTGCGGCTGTGTGTAGCCAACACCTCTGACGCCATACCCATACCCGGCAGCATGATGATGTACACCTCGGGGTGGCCAAGGAACCAGAACAAGTGCTGGTAAAGGATAGCTGAACCACCAATGTGCGGTAATGCTTTACCTCCAATAAATATTTCAGACAGGTAGAAGCTTGTACCGAAGTTACGGTCGAATATCAGCAGCACCAGGCCTGAGAACAGTACAGGGAATGAAAGTACGCCAAGCACAGCAGTAAAGAATAACGCCCAGCATGTAAGCGGCAAGCGTGTCATCGTCATGCCCTTTGTACGCATATTCAATACTGTAGAAATATAGTTAAGGCCTCCCAACAGCGCCGACACCACGAATATAGCCATACTCATCAGCCACAGGTCCATACCAATACCTGAACCCATAGAAGCTTCTTTCAAAGCGCTGAGCGGGGGGTACGTTGTCCAGCCTCCCGATGCCGGGCCTGTTTCAACAAACAGGGAAACCATCATCAATACACTAGCCAGGAAGAAGAACCAATAAGAAAGCATGTTCATGAACGGCGATGCCATGTCCCTTGCACCTACCTGCAGTGGAATAAGCAGGTTCGCAAATGTTCCGCTCAATCCGGCTGTAAGCACGAAGAACACCAATATGGTACCATGCATGGTAACAAGCGCATAATAGAACTCTGCAGATAATTTACCTCCCTTGGCCCAGTCACCGAGGAACTTCTCCATGATAGGGAATGTAGAATCAGGGAAGCCAAGCTGCAAACGGAAAAATACAGACATCATTGCGCCGATGATGGCCCAAATGATACCTGTTACCAGGAACTGCTTACAGATCATTTTATGGTCCTGGCTGAAAATATATTTCCATATAAAATGCTGTTCATGGTGTTCATGACCGTGATGATCCGTTGCTGCCTCATGACCATGGGCTACATTTGGCCCGTCAATAATAATCTCGTTATTCATTTTTTGCACTTTTTTGACTATTTAACTCTATAGCCGATTAATTCGCTTTTACTATTTTAGCACTATCAACTTTCGCATGGCTGCTGTCTGCTGCAGGTTGTACAGCCGGGGCTGCAGGTGCTGCTGCAGGATTATTTCCAATCGCATATGCCTGCTGGGTTGCCATCCATTTGTCGTAGTCCGCCTGTGTGTGAACAATAACAGTTCCACGCATAGAATAGTGGCCTTTGCCGCAAAGCTGGTCGCACGCTATCTCATACACAAAATTCGGGTTCTTGGTGATGATCTTCATTGAGTCAGTAGTGATAGATGGTATGAACCACAATGTTGTTGTGATACCGGGCACAGCATCCATTTTTAAACGGAAATGCGGCAAACCAACGTCATGTATCACATCACGCGAGTTGATGAGCAACTTTACAGGCTTACCAACAACGCAATGCAATTCTCCATTCTGTAAAACAACATCATCATTATTATGCGGGTCGTTCCAGTCAAGGCCAAGGATATTGTTGGCATCATTGATCTTACGGAAATCCCTTTTACCTAATTCATTGTCTTTACCGGGGTAGCGGATGATCCAGTTAAATTGCTTACCTACAATTTCAACAACAGTAGCTTCAGCAGGGGCAACAGATGTCACGTCAAACCAGTTACGTAAACCTATCGCTACCAGTATCGCCATCGCAATAGCAGGTATGGTCGTCCAGATAATTTCCAGTTTATTATTGTGCGGGAAATAGAATGCCGTACGCTTGTCGTTTGATTGGAACTTAAAACAAAACCAGAAAAGGATGAATTGTGTCAGAAAGAATACAATACCTGTCACCAATGTGGTAACATTAAACATCATGTCATAGTTCTCACCGGTTTTACACGCAGCAACAGGCAGCATCTGGCCCTTGAACATTTCATTACACTCCCATATTCCCCACATGCCAAGGACAAACATTACCAAAAGCAGGATAGCTATAGCACGGTTTGTCTGCGCTCTTACTTTCTCTTCACCGCGCAATATCAATGCGTATTCGCTGGCTTTACCTATCTGGTATATAATGATGAATACCAGAACTATCAATGTTATTATTATAAATACCGACATGGACTCAGCTTGTATTTTGTCTTTATAAATTTTTTATACTTTCTTCAATTAATTATTAGCTCAGGTGAACGATAGTTTCCTTAAGTAACAACTGATTATTAGGCACTAACGATGATTTAGCAAGTGTACGCGATACAGCAAATATCAATACACCCACAAAACCCATAAATATTCCTATCTCATACCAGTTGATGTGCCAGTTAGCACCCAATGGGCCCGGCATGATCATCTGGTAATAATCCAGCCAGTGGCCGAAGATGATGATCATAGCCATGAACGTAATTGTAAAGTAGTTACGCTTGCTTGGGCGTGCCATCAATATGATGATCGGCATAACAAAGTTGATAATAAAGTTTGCGTAGAAGATAACGCTGTATGGCCCCTGCTGGCGCAATTTGAAATAGATAGTTTCATCAGGGATATTCGCATACCATATAAGCATGTACTGTGCGAACCACAGGTAAGTCCAGAATATGCTGAATGCGAACATAAATTTGCCAAGGTCATGCATATGCTCTGTAGTTACCAGTTGAAGATTGCCCTGGTTCTTAAGATAAACAACCCACAACAGGATAAGCGACATACCGCTCACGAAAGCACTGGCGAAAGTGTACCAGCTGAACAGTGTTGAATACCAGTGCGGCTGTATGCTCATGATCCACAACCATGGGCCTGTGCTCATTTGTGATAATGCATACACAAACAGGAAGATACCTGCCAGCCGGAATACCTTCCAATATATCTTAGGATCATTCTGCGGAGCTTTTTCCTGTGCCAAAGACAATGCACGGAACTTACGGCCGAACCAGGCCCACAAACCAAGTGCAACTATAGTGAATATAGTAAACATGGTTGGGTTCAAAAATGCTTTTTTACCCAAAATTATTTTGTCATTACCAGGCGTAACCCACTCATAAATAGTGTTATGGCCATGTGCATCCCTGAACGTGTAAACGATCAGAAGCATCACCACAGTAGCTATCGTGCCGAACAACCAAACGTTAGCACCTATGGCCTCAGTAACACGACGGTAAGCCACTATCCATGCACCATGCGCCAGCGAAGTTGCCGCCATTATAAAGATGCTGACAGTTGTAATAAGGGTGAAGAATACACTATCGTGCAACAATACTAACCAGAAACGTGCCCTTGCCACATCATCATGGCTCATCAATAAGCAAACGATACCTCCTATTAGCGCAGCAATGCCTACCACTATAAGGATTAGGCTTGTATTCCTTAACCGTGCCGGTATCTCAAAACGATCATTCATTGTTTACTACTTTTATTAAAATACGTTTAAAATAAGCTCTTATCTCCTGTTTCTCCTGTGTGCTGGTTTTTTATGTCCTGCTGCCTTGTGCGGCTTAGGTGCTGTGTTTACAGCCACTGGAGCCGCCACATGAGTTGTATCACTTTTCACAGCCATTGGGTCACCTGTATGGGCCCCGGTATCAGTTGCTGGCGTTGCAGTTGCACCAAATGTAAATGCATCACCACCACTGCCGGCCTGTGTCTTTTTGATGTGTGCTATCACCAGCCACCTCTGTTTCTGATCAAGCTGGCTTGCATACGATCCCATCATATTCTTACCATACTTTATAGCTGCATACATCTGGCCTACAGACATGTGCAGGTATTTAGCATCCTTGAAGTTTGCAGGCATTGAGGCAAACTTGCCGCTTGCAAACAAAGGGCCCTGGCCATCAAGGGCAGTACCATGGCAAATGCCGCAGTATATATTATATAAGCGCCCGCCCTCTTTCATTTCCTCTTCGTTAAAACGCAGGGAAGTGGTGAACGTTTTATAAGCATTGGTATCGCCTTCCTTAAGGTGGTCCGGCAGTTGATGCCCGCGGGCTATCGTGCCTTCCACAGGGAGGCGGCTTGTCATGCTATCCGCAAAGTTGGGATTGGCAGTGTAAGCATCGTATGCACGCGAATAGGTCATATCGGGTGCATAGACATGGCCAGGTGTACGGCGTGTGTTACCGGAATCGCATGATGCGAGGCCGGACACTATAACCAGGCTTGCTGCCACTATGCTTTTTACTTTGTTCATATTATCTGTTCAAAAAAATCTGTTAATCTGTTTGGGTTTCATTGAGTCATTGAGCAATTAAGCCACTGAGCCATTACCCCGCATTCAATGCCTCATAAGGTTCCTTCTTATCCCACCTGCCATACCACCATCCTTCTTCTGCCATTTGCACATTCACTTCTTTAGCTCCTGTCGTCTTTAAAAAAGCGGTCACTTCCTTCTCCGACATGTGGCTGTTCAGTTCTATTGCCATTACAAACATATCATCACTCTGGCGCGGGTGGAAAACGTGCTTCTTAACGCCGGGCATTATCTGGTTCAGGTAACACATGGTCAGCGTCATACCCACTGCTGCAAATAATACCGTAAGCTCGAACGTGATCGGTATCCAGGCCGGTAATGCAAAGTGCGGTTTACCACCATAATTAATGGGCCAATCAGAAGTATAGATCCAGGAGATAAAACCTACTGCTGTAGAAGTACCGCAAAGGCCATAGATGAAGCCTGCAATGTGCAGGTCCGTGCCTTTAAGGCCCATAGCCTCATCCAGCCCGTGTACAGCAAACGGTGTATACACATCATGTATCTTATACCCGCTGCCGCGCACTTTCTTCACTGCGGGGAACAAAACTTCCTCGTCATCGTAAGCAGCTACTGCAAATTTTTTTATTGCCATTTTATTAAATAATTCAAATTCCAAAAAACAAATTCCAAACTTCCTTTCACACTCTCGCTCCCCACACCCGCACTCACCTTAGTGGTGTGCCGCTTCTTCATGGTGCGGCTCATGGTGCGTATGCACGGTCTCCACAAAATCTTCAGTGCTCATAGCATCAATACGCTCCATTTTCTTCTTATAATTCTCACCCGATGTTTTCAGTACGAACTTGATCTCCGCTACCGCTACCACAGGGCAATATTTTGCAAACAGGAAGTAGCAGGTAAAGAACAATCCGAACGTACCGAGATAGAAACCAACTTCAGGCCATTCTGGGCTGTAATATGCCCAGCTGCCCGGTATCCAGTCGCGGTAAGTTGATGTAACGATGATCACGAAACGCTCGAACCACATACCAATGTTCACCACGATAGACATTACGAACGTGAACGGAATGTTACGGCGCAGTTTCTTCACCCAGAATAGCTGTGGCGATACCACATTGCAGGTCATCATCGCCCAGTAGCTCCACCAGTATGGGCCCATGATACGCCATTTGAACGCATCCATTTCGCCCCATGACTGGCTATACCATGCTATGAACAGCTCTGTCAGGTAAGCCACACCTACTATGGAACCCGTAAGTACGATGATTTTATTCATCGCCTCAAGGTGGCCTATGGTGATGTACTCTTCAAGATGTAATATTTTACGGGTAATAACAAGCAGTGTGTTCACCATCGCAAATCCGGAGAATACCGCACCCGCAACGAAGTATGGCGGGAAGATGGTAGTGTGCCATCCGGGTATAACTGAAGTGGCGAAGTCGAAAGATACTATTGTATGCACCGAAAGTACCAGTGGGGTAGAAAGGCCCGCAAGTACAAGCGCAAGTGCTTCCATACGCTGCCAGTTCTTTGCAGTACCTGTCCAGCCGAAAGAAGCAATACCATATGCCATCTTGCGGAATTTGGTTTTTGCCCTGTCGCGGATCAGCGCGAAGTCAGGAACAAGGCCGGAGTACCAGAATAACAATGATACCGTGAAGTAAGTAGATATCGCGAACACGTCCCAAAGAAGTGGGGAATCGAAGTTTGGCCAAAGCGGTCCACGGCTGTTAGGCAGTGGTAATACCCAGAAACCATCCCATACACGGCCCATGTGCCATATCGGGAACTGGCCCGCACACATTACCGCAAATATCGTCATCGCTTCCGCAGCACGGTTCACACCTGTACGCCAGCCCTGGCGGAAAAGTAGAAGGATCGCAGAGATCAGCGTACCCGCGTGACCGATACCGATCCACCATACGAAGTTGGTGATATCCCAACCCCAGCCAATGGTACGGTTAACGCCCCATGTACCTAACCCCCAATAGACAGACCAGGTTACAGAGAATATACCGAAACCAAGCAGTATCACTGAAAAGATAAAACCTACATACCACATCCTCCCCGGCTTGCGCTCAATGGGGCTGACAATATCTTCAGATACCTGGTGATAATCTTTATTATTATCTACCAGTGGTTCCCTTACAAACGATTCGTACTTTAAATGCATAGCACGTTATTAGTATTTTTTAACCTCTGAGAGGCTTAATTATTTTATCCAAAAACCTTATTACTCTTAATTCTTCTAACCTACAATTCATTGAGCCATTGCGCTATTCTGCAATTGAGCCATTCTAAATATGATACTTCAGGTACTCATTCTTATTCTCATCCAACCCAATAACCTCTTCTGTATTCCTGATCCTCGCCAGGTAGTTGATGCTTGGCAGTGTATGTATGTGCTCCAGCACATAATATGCACGCTCCTGCTGGTCCTTCCTGCGTATCTTGTAAATACTGCTTTCTGTATCTTTTACATTACCAAACACAATAGCATCTGTCGGACAAGCCTGCTGGCAAGCTGTTTTCGCAGCGCCATCCCTCAATGGGTGGCCTTCTTTCTTCGCAGCAAGTTTGGCATCCTGTAAACGCTGAACGCAGAATGTACATTTTTCCATTACACCACGGCTACGAACCGTAACATCCGGGTTCAGCACCATGCGGGTAAGATCATCATTAAGATCATCCCTCCGGCCATCTTCGTAAAGGTTGTCTGCAAAAGCATCTGCACCGTTCCAGTCCATCCAGTTAAAGTGACGCACTTTATACGGACAGTTGTTCGCACAATATTTCGTACCGATACAACGGTTATATGCCATTTGGTTCAGGCCTTCGCTGCTGTGGTTAGTTGCCGATACCGGGCAAACGTTCTCACAGGGCGCATTATCGCAATGCTGGCAAAGCATCGGCTGGAATATTGTCTGAACAGTATCCGGATCGTTGATCATACCGCTGAAATAACGGTCGATACGTATCCAGTGCATTTCATGAGCTTTCAGCACGTGGTCTTTACCCACAACCGAAACGTTATTCTCTGCCATACACCCAACCACGCATGCACCGCAACCGGTACAGCTGTTCAGGTCTATCGACATGCCCCACTTGATACCCTCGTAAGGATAGTTTGGATATAATGTTCCGTTCTCACGGTAGCCTTCTTCTTTAGTTGAGTCCATCAGGCCGCCTCCATGGCCATGTCCTTCAGCAGCTTCACCATGTCCATGTGCTTCCTTACCTTTTTCTACCCAGGGCAATACCGTATAGTGCTCCAGCTCTGCATTACGCTCCTTCAGCAATTCGTTAGGATCGTGGCGGAACTCATTGAGTGTATACTCATGTATTACAGGGCGTGCTTCATAGCTGTTGTGCGTTTGCGTTATAGCTATGTCGTACATTTTCGCGGTCTTTGCAATGGTAACATCAGAATGATGCTCCATCGTCAGGCCGTTGAATACATAGAAGGGATATGCGTTCTTGCCGCCCTTTGTATCATCACTTGCAGCCGCACGGCCCACCATCTTATCGCGGCCATAGCCTACAGCCACAGCCACAACGTCGTTGTGCATACCTGGTACTGCAACAATAGGAAGATCAACAGTGTAACCGTTGCTTGCCTTTATTGTCACCACGCGCTTCTTGGATTCAACTTCCGTGATACCTGTCAATTCGTTATCAAGTTCCTTCGCGCGCTTTGGAGACACACACAGGTAGTTATCCCATGTAGCCCTTGTTATAGGATCAGGCATTTCCTGCAGCCATGGGTTGTTGCTCCATGCACCACCTGTGCCTATACCTATTTTTTGATAAACAACCAATTCCACACCTGCGTGTGGTTGTTTACCCATTATATTACCTTTTGCAGTTTCTACATTACCGGCAAATGGCGCTGTACCATTAGGCATATCGCCTGCTGGCTCAATTACACCATTCTGCAACGCCATATCAAAATTCTCCTGGCTGCCTAACTTCTGCATCCAGTAATTTTTCCAGTAGTCACCGTAAGCCATTGCCTCACCAGCCCATATCAGCAGAGAATCCTGGAATGCGCGTGTTTTGAACAACGGCGCAATACCCGGCTGCTGTAAGCTGAAATAATTTGGCTTTGGTTCAGCATCGCCCCAGCTTTCCAGGTAGTTATGGTCTGGAATAACGTATTTGCACTTCTGCGCAGTTTCATCCATCCTGTCGGCGAAAGAAACTGTCATGGCTACTTTGGCAAGCGCAGCCGTGAATTTTTTACCATCATAATAATCATACGCAGGGTTCACACCATGCATCAGCACTGCACCCACCTGGCCTGCTTCCATAGCAGCAACCATGTCCACTATTTCTTTATCGGTGCCTTGCTTGCAGTTGCTGGTTGTTGCCCAGTTCACAGTAACACCATTAGCGCCAATTTTGTCGTTAATAGCGTTGATAACTGTTTGTATGTTCACATCGTTGCTGCTGCCAACTACAAGGCCATTGCCTTTCTTCAGGTCAGCCGCAGCTTTGGTTACTAACGTATTCAGGTTTTTGCTGGGCAGCGATGGCGCTGTGCCATTTACTACCGCCTCATATAATGCCACAACTACTTTGCCCATTTCAGAAGGCTTGGCAGTTGCGCGAAGGTCAGCAGCGCCACCTGTGATAGTGTGCATTGCCTCAACATGGTAGTGCTTCGACAGGTTCATATTCTTGGCGCTTATTTTGCGGCCTTTAGAATATGCTTTCGAAAACTCTATCGGTGATACCCATGTACCCAGGAAGTCAGCACCTATACTTACTATAGTCTGTGCTTTATCGAAGTGGTAAGTAGGCAGTGTGCGCTTGCCATAACAAGCCTCATTTGCCAGCAGCATACCTGAATAAGAATAAGCATCATAAACCACATGCTTGATATTCGGGTATTTAGCGAGGAATTTTGTAATGATCTCTTTAGTAGTAGGACTGATGATAGTACCGGTAACAAGATATCCTGCTTTCGCAGCAATATTTTGTTTGATCATGTTATCTATAGATGCAAATGTCGCTTCCTTTCCATCAGCATACGGATGGCGGATACGCGCCTTATCATATAAATTCAATACAGAAGCCTGTACCCTTGCAGAACTACCGCCTTTGGTAATAGAAGATAGTTCATTGCCTTCAACCTTTATCGGGCGGCCATCGCGTGTTTTGATAACAATAGCACAATAGTCACCGCCATCATTAAATGTAGATGCGTAATAGTTAGGCACGCCAGGTGTAATATCTTCCGGCTTGATAGCATAAGGAATTGCTTTGCGCACCGGCATTTCGCAGCTTGCAACCAATGTAGCAGCAAGTGTGCTGAAGCCCATGAACTTCAAAAAATCGCGGCGTGGCGTAGTAGCGCTGAACAAGCCTTCGCTCAGATCTAACGGCAACTCTTCTTTAAACTCATTTTCCATCACCTCGCCCGGAGTGTTGATGTTAGTGAGGTCCTTTTCGCCCGACCAATATTGTTTTTGACTCATATTGTTATTTCAAAAAAATTCAAAAAAATTCAAAAAACCGCCTCCCCCTTCAGGGGGCCGGGGGGTTAGTAATGGCATTTCTGGCACTCTGTTCCGCCCATATCAGCTTCAGTAACATGCTCACGCTTGCCCGATTTCAGCTCATCATGATATTTTTGGAACACACTGTAATAATTATTGCTTGTGAACTGCACATCTGTCTGGCGGTGGCAGTTGATACACCAGCCCATAGATAATGCAGAGAACTGGTAAACTTCATCCATATCCTGCACAGGGCCGTGGCATTTCTGGCACTGTACCTGGCCAACTTTCACGTGCTGTGAGTGGTTGAAGTAAACGTGGTCAGGCATGTTGTGGATCTTCACCCACTGTATTGGTGTAGAAAGAATGTTGCCATTTGCGTCACGCTTGTAATCTTTCTTATTGGGGTCCCAGCCAGCATATTTATACAGCAACTGTATCTGCTCCGTACCATTGATCGCTTTGCCTTCTGCAGTCTTCAGTGGATGTTCAGCATCGCCTGTATAGCTGTCTATTTGCTTGTGGCAGTTCATACATACGTTAGCAGATGGTATCATCGCCTGGCGGCTCTTCTCAGCACCGGCGTGGCAATACAAACAGTTGATCTGGTTAATGCCTGCATGCACTTTGTGTGAGTAGAATAATGGTTGCAGTGGCATGTAGTTTTGCTGGCGGCCTTCATTGATAGCGCCGTTTGTTATCCAGTAACCCGCCATGATGAATGCTACTATCGCAACAACAGCAATAACCAGCTTACTGCGGTAAAGCGGAATTTCTTTTTCATTTGGTATGCCTTCTTTATCATTTGCTGCACGGCGCAGGCCAAGGTTAGCACGCCATAAAACAATTACCAGTACAAGAAGTGTAAGTGTTATTGTTGTATAAAGCCAGCCATTGTTTGCAGTCTTCTGCGTATTGCCTCCGCCTTCAGCAGGCGCAGCCGCTACAGGTGCTTTGTAATCATCCGCATACTTCAGTATTGCATCAATTTCCTCGTTCGACAGCTGAGGAAATGCCGTCATTGCAGTCTTATTGTACTTGGTAAATATTTTTACAGCTTCAGGATCACCTGCTGCAATAAGCGCTGCAGAATTATGCACCCAGTTGTATATCCAGTCACCGCCCGGTAAGCTACCGCGGATTCCCTTAAGCGCCGGTCCTGTCGCATCCTTTATGGGGTTATGGCAAGACGCGCAATTAGACATGAACAGGGCCTTTCCATCAGGCGCTGCGTTTGCGGTAAAATTGCATAAAAGCAAAAGTGTGAAAAACGCGAATATGCTGCGGGAGCATATTCTATACAGAGGCTTTATTGATCCTGGCACAGTAATAAATTTGAAAATTAACTTTCCTTTATGTAAAAAGAGTGCGCAAAACTACAAACTATTCCGAAAAATAATACACATTTTTTGAAAAATGTTTTTCAGTACTGGCGCGGGTTTCAGCCGTTTTTTTATTATTTGCAATTTTGTAATGTCATTTTATTGTCACAGCTCCGGCGAACCGATTATTTCCCGAAAAATGAAATAAAATGCGCCACATCATTGCAGATAAAAAATATGTGAATTCCTCACAAACATAAACTATCGGGCAACTAGCACTGGCATTCCTCAAATACTCCCGGTCCTTCCCCCATCTACAGGTATGGATGTGCCGTTCACATAAGCGGCTGCAGGGCTGGCAAGAAATGCCACCATAGCTGCTATCTCCTCCGGTGTTCCAAAACGGCGGGCAGGCACTTCCTCCATCATAGCCCGCTCCACATCTTCTTTTGCTTTACCGGTCTTGGCCGACTTATTATTGATAATCGTCATCAGTCGCTCGGTTGAAGTAGCCCCGGGCAGCACATTATTCACAGTTATGCCAAATTGTGCTAATTCGTTGGCCATTGTTTTGGCCCAGGAGGCAACTGCTCCCCGTATGGTATTGGAAACCCCAAGGTCTTTTAGTGGGATCTTCACAGATGTAGAAATAATATTTATAATTCTTCCATATCCGGATTGTTTCATCCCTTCAGCTACAAGAGTTGTAATAATATGATTACATATAAGATGCTGATTGAATGCATTCAGGAATTCTTCGGACTTTGCATTGGCTATTGGCCCTCCCGCCGGGCCGCCGCTGTTATTTATCAGGATATGAACCGTATTCTCCTTCACAAAACCGGCAACCACTTCTTTCACATGTTCTGTATTGCTATAGTCTGCAACAAGGTATGTGTGCTTTTGCCCGGCTTTTGAATCAAGGCTGACTACTGCTTGCTTTAGTTTTTCCTCATTTCGCGAAATGAGGACACACGTTGCGCCCAATGATGCCAATGCCTGTGCCGAAGCAAGGCCAATACCCTGTGTGCTGCCGCCAATGAGTGCGGTTCTTCCGGTAAGATCAAGTGATAACATGAAACCAAAGGTAAAAACTGTACCGAACAATTATTTACCTTCTTTTGTGTCAAGCTTAAATATCACTGGCACTACATATGGCACTTTTACAGGCTTGCCATTTTGTTTGCCCGGAATCCAAGGTGGCATTTTTCGTATTACTCTGAGAGCTTCTTCGTCATACTCTCCGCCCATGCCACGGGCAATTTTGCAATCCGATATACGGCCATCTTCATTAACAATGAACCGCACAATTATCCTCCCTGTGCATTTTTCCCAACCCGTTGGGTGTCGAAGATTGTTATTCAAATACGTATATATATCATACTGTGCTTGCGGCATCTGCTCTACATAATGATAATATCCTTTGAACGGCGGGTCATCTACATGATGATACACTTTACCATTAATAACAGTATCCGTATATCGCTGCTTCGTTTGGGCGCTTGCGGCTATTGCAATCAGTACCCCCGCCAGCAAAAATGTACATTTCATAGTAGTGTTTACTGTATAGACGTAAACAACATACAAATCCACAAAAAACTGTAAAACACACACTATTGTTTCTCAACCTTCAGGCTGTGTATACCAAGGTTCACTGCAGATATCTTCATTACGTACTGTCCCGGCGGAAAACTGCTCATATCCACAGTCACCGTGTTCGACCAGTAAACGTCATAACTTTTATGCACATTCCTGCCTGCCATGTCATTAATGTCCACGTACACTGTGCCTGTCATAGCAAACGGCAACTGTATGTTGGTCATGTAGATCACGGGGTTAGGATATAGCAATAGCTTTTTATTGCGCGGGTCGTTGCCTACAACATTATTATCTGCATAAGTAGGCTTGCGACCGGTTGTAACAGTACCGTCAGTCGAATTGATAACGTATCTGTTCCCGTTACTGCCAATTACCTGTATGAGTTCATTTGATCTCGGCATAAAATCAAATATCAGGTTTGTTGACGCTCCCAGGTTCATAGCGGCAGTAGGCGGTGCCACCGCCTGTGCGGTGAATGCCGAACCGGTATGTGTTAACCGGTAAAGCTGAGTGGTATTTTTCACTGAATCATATCCCAATGCATACAGCACACCTGTGCTCATCTGCGAATCCAGCGCTATTATGCGTTGCCCGTGGGTCATTCCCGCAACAGTATTATTCGTAGGAAAAGTAAAGATGTCGCCGGTAGCGCGCATTATACCTTGGGCGCTTGCAGTTAATGAACCAGCCAGTAATGCTAATATCGTGGTAATCAATTTCAGGTTCATGGCTTTCAGTTTTTCGTTAACAATAGCACTACCTATGTTAAACAAAAAACCATGCCACAAGCCTTTACCAACTCTTTGGTAATGAACTATTTACGCGAATGCCAAAAAAGCTGGGGAGAATAATCAATTTGTCAGCTTGAAGACAATAGGCGCTGTGAAATATACTCTTACAGGCTTGCCCTTATCCTTTCCGGGCTTCCATGGGGGCATTTTTCCTATTATACGTAACGCTTCTTCATCAAGATAATTATTCACCGGCTTAGTGACTTCGCATTCTGATATGTGTCCATCTTCATTTACAACGAATTTCACTATTACACGCCCTTCGATATTATGCACATTTGCGCTATCTGGATAATGAAGATTTTCCGAAAGATATTTTCTATAATCATAATCCGGGTAAGGCATTTGGTCTACATAGGTAAATGTTGTTACTGTTTTACCGTTAATTACTGTATCTCGGGAATACGGCTGTGAATTACCACAAAAAGAACACAGTAACAGAAAGAGTAAAAAGCTGTTTTTCATATACCATACTTTTTTAAAAGAACAACATACAAACAAACACCGCAGCGATCACGCATATCAGGTCCACCAGCAGCATGGTGGAAAGCGTGTACCGGGTATTCTTGATCTTCACACTGCCAAAGTAAACTGCTATCACATAGAACGTAGTTTCTGCCGAGCACTGGAACACGCTGGCAAGCCTGCCGGTAAACGAATCAGCTCCATAGGTGCGCATAGAATCTATCAGGAAGCCACGTGAGCCGGTGGAACTGAATGGCCGTAGTATAGCAACAGGTATTGCATCCACTGTTTCCTTATTCACGTGCAGCAGCAGGAAGAACTTCGCGATCCAGCTCGATATGATCTCAAACACCCCGCTGTTCCTGAAGATGGATATAGCAACAAGCATACCCAATATATAAGGAAAGATAGTGACCCCTGTTTTCAATCCCCCGCCTGCACCTTCTACAAAAGAAGTGAACACATCCTTACCATTAGTAGTAAACACCTTTTCTTTTAAGAAAGCATACCCCGTTATCAATAGAATAATAGCCAGCAGTATAACATTGGAGATATTATTGGTGAAATGGTTTTTTGCTACTAGGTCAAGCCGCACGATGTAGAACATGAGCCCGGTAATAACGCCCATCACTGCACCAATAGCCAGCAGCAATGTTGCACTCCTGAAATTGATACGTTGCCTGATGCCCACTATTATCATGGCTGCCAATGTGCCGATGAATGAAGTGATGATACACGGCAGCATCACATCCGATGGGTTGTGTGCGCCCTGCGCCGCCCGGTAACCAATAATAGAAGTCGGAATAAGTGTTAACCCCGCAGCATGCAGGCACAAAAACATGATCTGCGAATTGCTGGCCCGCTCCTTATCTGGGTTAATTTCCTGCAGGCTCTCCATCGCCTTCAGCCCGAATGGTGTTGCCGCAGAGTCAAGCCCCAGGAAGTTAGCTGCAAAATTCAGCATCATATAAGATATGGCCGGGTGCTGCGCCGGCACCTCGGGGAATATCTTCACAAATACCGGGCTCAGCATCTTCGCCAGCTTCTCCGATGCTCCCGAATCTATGAGCAGTTGCAATATGCCGCAGAAGAAAGATAAATATGCTATCAGCGGCAGCAGTATATCGAAGATGGTGGCCTTACAGGTAGGTAATATCCCATCCGCCGATTGCCTGCCCACGGTGATCCTCACCACATCTTTATCCTGGGTAAGAACAGTATCGGTCTTTGCGGTAGCTCCCCTCAGTATATACACCCCACTCTTCGCATTCAGGCTATCCCGGGTCGCCGCAGGCAGTGTATTCAGGTAAACTTCTTTTGTCAGCAATGCATCATCCTTCTTGCCGTTCACTATATGATCTATAGAATACAACGATCCGGTAGCCAGCATCACCAGCACAAATACTATAGAGAGAATAATTATCGTTAACCAAAACCGGCTGAGTACCATCTGAGACTTATTTTCAACATAAATATAAAAAGAAAGCTACCGGTTGGTAGCTTTCAGTGATATATCTTAACTAATATTTTATTCATGCTTCGTCGTATCACCTTCAGCAGGAGCGGCAGAGGCGCCTGTTGTATCAGCAGGCGAGGTTGCTTCTGTGGGCTCTTCTTCTTCCGCAGCTTCAATACCGTCATTCTTTGAGAACAGCACCAGCCATTTGCCATCTTTCTTCACCAGCTTCAGCGTTTCATCCCGTGGTGCATCCGGAACTTTGCCCATCACAAGATTATAGGTAACAAAAGCTAACGAGTCGCCCTCTATCCGCTCGTCTTTTACAACCACGTTTATCTGCTCCATCTCCTTCTTCAGGGAGTCTGGCGTATACCTGCCCAACTCCTCAAGGGTCCCTATATATTTTTTTGTCTCATCGGTAGACAACTTCCTGGCAGCCTCGTAATCCAGGTGGTAAAAGCTGGTCAGCCAGTTCTTAGCCACTTCTTTGGGAGATGATTTACTGCAGCTAACCAGCAGCATGGCTGCAATTATTATAACCGATAACGAAAGCAGAATTTTCCGCATGTTTTTTATTTAGGCGCCAAAGGTATTTATTTAAATTTCACTTCCCAAATCACATTGGCGTGCTCATTCAGGTACAGGTCGTCTATGCCCACCTGCCTGCGTTTCAGCAGTTCGCTCGTGTGTATATACGCAGTATCATTCATTGTCTTATTCAATGCCTTGTAAATGAACTCAGAACAGTAAAGCTGGTCGTCTGTCGCCAGGTCGAATTTCATATCAAACCTCGGCCTTGCGCGGTAGTATTTTATCACTATATCCCGCAGATCGTTTATAGCTGCCGGATCAAAGTTGTAGTTTACAATTGCCAGGTGTGTATTGCTCTTCGGCGAAAAAAAGAAATTTGCCGAATCCCGCCGCAGCCGCTCATCAGGGTTGTCCTCCCCGCCTATACTATGGTAAACGAACGGATAACCATCCTCCACCATCACTATACCACAGTGCGAATAAGTCTTATTCCGCTTGTTCATCTCGGCAAGTATGTAGCTGTCGGCACCCAGGCCCCGGCGCAACACCACATAACCTGATCTTAACAACCAGACCGCAGAATCAACAATGTGCTTATTATGAATTTTTGCAGCCCTGGCCAGGCTTGCATCAACAGCAGGAACAGATGTAACAGGCGTGGAAGTGGCATTGCCACAACCTGCAAACAAGCGCAGAGACACAAACAACACTATTGCAGTCGTAAGTCGTAAGTCATAAGTCGTAAGTCTGTGGAATGCACACCGTAAAATACAAGAATATGTCAAACTGTTTTTTTTCATACAACTCAATACTTACGACTTATGACTTATGACTTACGACTACCCTATACATTGAACCTGAAATGCATCACATCGCCATCCTGCACCAGGTATTCTTTGCCTTCTATGCGCAGCTTGCCGTTATCGCGGCAGGCAGCTTCGCTTTTGTAGGTAATAAAATCGTTGTAGGCTATCACTTCTGCCTTAATGAAACCTTTCTCAAAGTCGGTATGTATCACGCTGGCCGCCTGCGGCGCTTTCCAGCCACGGTGAATGGTCCATGCACGCACCTCTTGCACACCGGCGGTGAAGTAAGTGGCAAGGTTCAGCAGCTTGTAGGCGCTACGGATAAGGCGGTTCAGCCCCGGCTCAGTAAGGCCATACTCTGCAAAGAACAATTCTTTATCCTCAGCACTTTCCAGTTCCGATATCTGTGCTTCTATCGAGTTGTTCATTACTATCACCTGCGCCCCTTCCTCAGTAGCCACCTTCACCAGCGCATCAGAATATTTATTGCCCGTAAGCAAAGCTTTCTCATCCACATTCGCCACATACAGCACCGGCTTATCTGTCAGCAGGAAGATGTCTGCTATCGCCTCGCGGTCCTCACCTTCCAGTTGCAATGCGCGAATGTTCTTACCCTCCATCAGGTGGGCATGGCAGCGCTTCAACACCTCCATGGCATGCTTCACCTTGGGGTCACCGGCCTTTATCATTTTCTCCAGGCGCTGAATTTTCTTCTCCACGCTCTCCACGTCCTTCAGTTGCAGCTCTGTGTCTATTATCTCTTTGTCGGCTATGGGGTTAATATCGCCCTCATCGCGCAAAATGTTCTCATCTTCAAAACAGCGTATCACATGCACAATGGCATCCACCTCGCGTATGTTGGCGAGGAACTTATTACCCAGCCCTTCGCCCTTGCTGGCGCCTTTCACCAGCCCGGCTATATCCACAAACTCTATCGAAGTAGGCACTATCTTATCCGGCTGCACCAGTTCTGCCAGTTTAGCCAGCCTTTCGTCCGGCACATCCACCTGGCCTATGTTGGGCTCTATGGTGCAAAAACGGTAATTAGATGCCTGCGCCTTCGCGCTGTTGCTCACCGCGTTAAAAAGGGTCGATTTTCCTACATTAGGTAATCCTACTATGCCTGCCTGTAATGCCATATTAATTTGAAAATTTGAAAATGAGCCAATTTGAAAATGGCGCGCCTGCCCGAACGTACTTTTTCTGTACAGGCGGGCAAAGGTATGTTATTTCGCAGTTTTTTTGTGGGGGATGGTTTTTATTCATAATTAATTGATTTCGTTTAGTTTATAAAATATATTTTGCGCACTTTTTGCGCATTTCTTGCGCATTCTTTGCGCACTTTTGCACATTTTTGTTACAAATGTTGCCCATTTTTTGTGCCCCGAAACAGGTTTCACTCCTGCTTTTGTCATTCTGAGAATCAATTTGGTTGCACCACAATCATAAAGAAAATGACAAGTTAGACGGATATTTGAAAAAAAATAGCCTAAGGCAGCATAGCACTCCGTTTAG
>JAJNBJ010000049.1 GCA_021155965.1 Flavipsychrobacter sp. | reverse complement strand
GGATGAAAATGACGCTATAAAAATTTTCACCCTGCGTGTCCCGCCCCCGCGGGGGCGGGACACGCAGGGTGAGTGACACAGTTCAGTTTACATACCCAATAGTAAGGCTAACTTAGCCTCAAAAACCTCCCCTTCCGGGAGGTTTTTGTTTTCTTTATTGTGATGGTGAGCCTCGAACCATTGCTGAGGATAATGAGACAGCAACACCGGAGCGATGCAGCCGACTGACACGGAAACACCTTCACTTATGCAAATCTATACTCACCCCACTCCCCTGCAGCGATACACCTGCTTTCTCCAGGTAACCCGGCGCCACCCAATGGTTGATAACATAACCCGCAACCGCAAATCCGCCACCAATTACAAACATGGGTGTATAGCGCGACTTTTGCTTCCCGGTGCGGTTCATCTCTATCAGGTTTAATGCCACCACACCGGCCCCGCCTATCTCCATAACGCTGCCCATCATACGGGCTTTCCTGTATTCATACAGCATTTTGTCTGCATAGGCTGCCCGCTCACTTTTTGCGAGAGAAGGGACAGGTGTAGTAGAAGTAGTAACATCTTGTTGTCGTTGGAATGCAACCTCTTGCGCCTGGGCAATAAAAGGCATGAGCCCTATAAGGGCAGTAATAATGGGGCGTTTCATAATTTTATAGATTAAAGGTTACGCAAATGAAAAAGAAAGGGTTCTATTAACTATGACGTAAATAATGAAGGAAATCTTGGGTATGCCTCGAACGCCATTTCAGGTTTTATTGATGAAACTACTTATTTATATGGGCTTTCTTTTAACAATAGTGCTCGTGCGTCATCCAAGGCTTGTGCCAAATCGTTCAGGTAAATTTTTGTTTTGATTTTCTTTTCAATAAACTCAACTATCATTTTATCCTTTCCTTCTTCCTGTTGGACAACAGCAACATATTCACCCTTAATTTTGATCTCAGCTACTAATTCCTCATAATCAACAGGACTTCCAATAATAATCTGGTAGTTCTTCATAAAATTATTTCGCTTTGGGATATTCCGAAGTTACAAATATTTCTGCCTGCAGGTCTATTTTTCTGACCTGCAATCTCACGCCGTTACAACTATCAGTATTCCGGATAATCTCGGTCAATCTCGGCTAATCTGAGGTTCAGACAATTTCCCTAACTTCATAATCCCTTATGGAAGCCGATAAGCAAGAAACCACCATATTGCACAAAGCCCTCAACGAATGGGAGCTGACGGGTCAATTGACACCTGAGCAAGCCTCATCCCTCCGGCAAACCATAGTACCCAAACACACAGACCGCCAGCAGATAGCCCAGTACTTCTTTTTCATCGCCCTGTTTTGCATACTCATGGCATTCGGCGCCATCTTCCTGAATGAAAAACTTTTGGAGAAAATAAAAGCCTACTTCGCCCTCAGCGACCTCATGATTGCTATCATTGCAGCAGGCTTATCTGTTTTATGGCTTTGGTACACCGGCAAGAAACGGGCAAGTATTAGCAACGGGCCATACGAGGTATACATGGTCTTGGGTGGGTTATCAGTCCTAACTTCACTGGTCTATTTCTGCAAATACGCTCATATCGATAAAACCCCAACTGCACTATTAAGCTTTGCCCTGCCCATCCTGGCAGTCCTTGCCCAGTTGTTCCGGTCTAAGGCGCTATGGATGGGCACCATCATTACAGCCATCGGCTGGTACAGCACCTATACCGATTGGCAGAGCAGCAACTACCTCTTCCTCGGTATGAACTACCCAATGCGCTTCACCGTCTTCGGGCTAATTGTCTTGGGTGCATCATTCCTGCAATTAAAAATATCGCTAATATCTTTCGCCCAACGCATCACTTACGTCTCAGGGCTTATTATCTTATTCACCGGCCTTTGGGGTGTATCCATATTCGGTAATTATAATTCGTTAGAAGCGTGGCAGGCGGTAAGGCAGGTACAGGTACTTATATGGTCATTTGTATTTGGAGGAGTCTGTGCCCTCAGCTTCTACCTCGGTATCAGGTACAAAGACGAACTCGCCCGCGACCTCGGTATGCTCTTTCTGCTCATCAATCTATATACCCGATATTTCGAGTACTTCTGGGACAGCATGAACAAGGGGCTGTTCTTCCTGGTGCTCGCCATTACTTTCGGCATCCTCGGGTGGTGGCTGGAGAGGAAGAGAAAGCCGAAAACAGCATAATCATTTTCTTGGCACAGTTTATTATAGATGATTTTTTGGACAATTTGTTGCCAAAACTGCAGCTTATGAAAACCCACTTCAGAATATTTCAGCTATTACAAGATAACGGAAACATCCATTTAAAGGATATTCAAAAAGAAGACCCTGAACTGTTCCGATACCACGATGAACTGAACGGTTTTGACGATGAGGAAAAGGCCTTGAGCTGGGTAGAAGGCCTGACTAACCTGAAAGGCCAGTTCGTTGTTTTAAAGGTGTTTTCCAAATTTTAAAACCAATAGGATTAGTTTTAAAATTAAAATAGTTTTTATGGGTAAATACCCGTACCTTTAATGCCCTCCATCACTATTTGTGCGTTTAAAATATCAAAATGGGTCTTCTTAAAAAAATAACTGAAACACCAGAAAAATTACCGCACTACGATGACAGCAAATGGGTAAGGATACACCTGACTTCCGGAAAGAGTTGTTTGGGGTTTTATAGTTATAAAGAAGACCAATGGCGTGAATTTAGTGATATACAGGATCTCAGCCATACTTCTCTTCTTAATACCAACACGATAACAGGTTGGAATTAACCCACAATTTTACCCAATAGGCAAAGCCCTGGATAGCTATTTGTTCAGCATTTCCAATATTGGCTTCCCAACACATCCGTTCGGCATCTGAATATGAAGCATCGCAGCAATTGTCGGTGATATATCTGTCATATTCAATTGGTTATTCGTTTTTCCTTTTTGCACACCCCATCCGTACCACAACAAAGGTATATGTGCATCATACGGGTTCCAGCTACCATGCGTAGTGCCTGTAGTCGAGCTGCCGCACTCATACCATGCCGGGTTAAGGATGATCTGTATCACCCCGCTCCTGTTCTTATTATACCCATTCACCACCATAGCTTTTATCGGCTCAGGCAATACCGCATTACTCATATGCTCCATATCTATTACATAAGCAACATCCTGTCTTTTGTTCAGAAAATCTGAAATAGCCGTTTTGATCTTCTCCCTATCCAACTTCCCGGCTGATATCTTCTGCTCGTCCAGGAACAACTGGTAATTGGTATAATCCTTTACTAATGAATCCTTTCCAAAGCTTACTTTCAAATGCTCATTTAATGCCGCCAGCAACTCCTTGTACTGGAAGAACCCCGCAGGGACATCCTCATCTATCATATACTGAGAATTATGCGCCGCCCCATGATCAGCTGTAAGAAAGAATAGATAATTACCCCTACCTACCTTAACATCAAGATATTTTAAAAATTCAGCTATCTCAAGGTCCAAACGCAGGTACATATCCTCCACCTCAATTGAGTTTGGCCCGAACTGGTGACCGGCATAATCTGTACTTGACAGGCTCACACAAAGGAAGTCTGTCGTCCCTTTGCTACCTAAATTTTCACCTTCAATACACGCTTTAGACATGCTGAATGTCAATGTATTACCGGCAGGCATAGCTTTGATCGCACCGTACTTATTTTTTCCTCCCAAAGAATCCATAATATGGGGAAAAGTTGGGTTCTTTTCGCACTTAAAACACCGCTCATACTTGCATTCATCGCCCAAACTGTTTTTATATTTTTCTTTAGGTAACAGCAATGACCAATTGGTTTTCATTAAACTATCAGAAACATGACGTTTATTGAAATTTTTAAGCCATTCCGGCCGAGGATTAGGGTAATACGAGCTACTCCTGAACCCACCCGTGCTATCGTCCATCCAGTATGCACCGTTAGCCAAATGCCCCGCCGGCAATATGCAGCTCCTGTCTTTTATGGCTATCCCATATACACGCGATTCCATATTTGTTGCCAGTCGCAATTCATCGGTTATGGTAGTAGTCAGCAGGTTGCGGGGACTCATTGCCCGCTCGGTAGTATCCCCCTCCCCCACATAATGTACAGTGCTGTCAGACACACAATACATGTAACTACCACTCATATTATCTATCCAGTCATTCCCGGCAATACCATGTATGGCCGGCACCGACCCTGTATAGATACAGGCATGCCCGGGCGCCGTATAGGTAGGCAGATAATTGATCATTGTATTCTCGCAGCTGAAACCATCCCTCAATAACCGCTTAAAACCATCATTACCATAAAGGTCGTAGTAGCGGTATAGATAATCCCAGCGCATTTGGTCTATAACCAAACCAACCACCAATTTTGGCCTATGCACTGATGTTGAATGCTGTACGCAGGAAGAAAATACGACAATTAACAAACCGATAAAAAGCTTGAGTGCCTTCATAGTCGCTGCTTTAAGCTTTAAAATGCTAATATAATGTGCAAAAGTGCAAAATGTGCACTGAACGGTCATTTATATTTTTATTATTTTCGCACCTGAAAACAGTCGGCCAGTCGCTTGGCAAAAGGGTTAATATTTATTGATCTCGTCTCCAACTTACGACTTTCGACTTATGACTTACGACTAAATTATGACTATGAGCAAAAACGACATTTTCGCAAAATTTGAGAACAGGTTAGGCCCCATCGGCGACTATGCTGAAAAATCACCGGGATACTTTGCGTTTCCCAAGCTGGAAGGTGAGATAGGCCCGCGCATGAAATTTCGTGGCAAGGAAAAGATCATCTGGAGTCTGAACAACTACCTGGGGCTGGCAAACCACCCCGAGGTGCGCAAGGCAGATGCCGATGCAGCAGCTAAGTATGGTCTCGCCTCCCCCATGGGTGCCCGCATGATGAGCGGCAACTCAGACCTGCACGAGCAACTGGAACGCGAACTGGCATCATTCGTTGGTAAAGAAGATACAATGCTCTTCAACTATGGCTACCAGGGCATGGTATCAACCATAGATGCACTTTGCGGCCGCCACGATGTAGTGGTGTACGATGCTGAATCCCATGCATGTATCATCGATGGCTTGCGCCTCATCCCCAGCCACCGGTACGTTTACAAACACAACGATATAGCCGATTGCGATAAGCAACTGGCACGCGCTACCGAACTGGTGAAGAAAACCGGCGGCGGCATACTCGTTATCACTGAGGGCGTTTTTGGCATGAGCGGCAACCAGGGCAAGATCAAAGAACTAGCAGTACTGAGAGAAAAATATAACTTCCGCTTGTTTGTTGACGACGCCCATGGCTTCGGCACAATGGGTAAGACCGGTGCAGGCATTGGCGAAGAGCAGAACTGCATGGAAGATATAGATATCTACTTCTCCACATTCGCAAAAAGTATGGCGAGCATAGGCGGCTTCCTGGCGGCTGATAAGAAGTTACTTACCTACCTGCGCTACAACATGCGCTCGCAGATATATGCCAAATCATTACCAATGGCATTTGTGGCAGGCAACATCAAACGCCTTGAATTATTACGTGGCAAACCGGAATTGCGTGAGAAACTGTGGCACAACGTACGCAGGCTGCAGAACGGCTTCCGTGAGCGTGGTTTTGACCTGGGCACTACCAACACCCCGGTTACACCCGTATTCATGAAAGGCGGCCTCTACGATGCCGTACAGCTCACCTACGATATGCGCGAGAACCACAACATCTTCTGCTCGGTTATCGTGTACCCGGTAATACCAAAAGGGCAGATAGAACTCCGCATTATCCCCACCGCTGCCCACAGCGACCAGGACATTGATGAAACACTTGCAGCCTTCTCCGCTGTACAGGAGAAGCTGGAGAAAAAGCTTTACCCGCAGGAGATGCCGATGGTGGGGGTGTAAACAACATAACTATTGGAAAAATCCGCAGCAATTGTGCCGCGGATTTTTTTTATTATTATAACTACCTTTATCGTAACTTTATATTTGAATAAAAATGGGTAAACTGCTAATTCTGTCGCGCTATATATTTCTGATATATGGCGCTGACATTCATGAATTGCGCAGGCATATTCATTGTACATATGCGCATAAAGGTTTTAAACGCGCTTGCAAATTCTGGTTGGAACCTGAGATCGAATTAGACGACAATAAAACAGGTGACTTTACAGAAAGGAGCTGAATGAAATAAAGCAACTGATAATTGAACACAAAGATATTTTGAATACGCAACTGGATCGTTTCTATAACCAAGAACAAGTAAAGGCAATAAGACTATGATAACAACTGCATCACCTACCATACGGAACATCGAGTTTCTAAATAGCTCGATAATGTTTGTACATCTTTCAAACGATAGGACTTTTATAGTTCCTTTAGATCAGTTTGAAGATATAAAGGCACTCTCACCCCAACAAAAGACTGAATTTGAAATAATTGATGGTACAAACCTATCCTTCCTTACCATTGATGAGGTTTATAGTTTGTCGGAGTTGATCGGGATTGAATAACATTCGCAGCCTTCTCTGCTGTACAGGAGAAGCTGGAGAAAAAGCTATATCCGCAGGAGATGCCGATGGTGGGGGTGTAACACCCTAAATCCCCGCCTGAATGAAAGTTCTTTCGGGCAAGCCTAAAGGGACTTTGCTTAAATATTTAAACTTCAACTGCCCCGCTAAGGGTATGTAAACTGAACTGTGTCACTCACCCTGCGTGTCCCGCCCCCGCGGGGGCGGGACACGCAGGGTGAAAATTTTTATAGCGTCATTTTCATC
>JAJNBJ010000037.1 GCA_021155965.1 Flavipsychrobacter sp. | reverse complement strand
CCCCGATCCTGTGCTCAACGCACTTATGCTTCCAATGCACACCCGCAGTGTCCCGCTGATAGTGCCCGAGGTGGTGTTCACTGTTATCGTTTTGGTGCTATAGCAGCCGGTGGGTAGTGTATAAGTTATTGCCACGGGGCCTGCGGTTATGCCCGTCACTGTCATGGTGGCACCCGAACCACTGATCGTCACATTGCTGTTGCTCCTGCTCCACGTACCGCCGGCAGTGCCGTTGGACAACGTGATGTTAGCACCGACACATACTGTTGATGCACCGACGATCGTGGTTGGATTGGGGTTGATGGTGACCGGCCTTGTCGTATAGCAGCCGGTCGGCAGTGTGTAGGTGATGGAGGCCGCACCGGCGGCTACTCCGGCAACTATGCCTGTCGTGCTGCCTGCTGTGGCTATGGTTGCAGCGCTGCTGGCCCAACTACCTCCTCCGGTCGCACTGGCAAGTGTTGTTGTGGTACCGGGGCAGGCGGTGAACGTGCCGGTGATCGTTGCGGGTAGCGGGTTCACCGTGAAGGGGGCTGTCGCTGAGCAGCCGGCAACTGTATAGCTGATGGTTGCTGTGCCGGCAAGGCCGCCAACTACAAAACCTGTTGTTAACCCTATAGAGACGGTAGATGAGCTGCTGGCGCTCCAGATGCCGCCGGGGGTGGCATCGGTCAACGTGGTACTCCCGCCCGTGCATACACGTAATGTTCCGCCGATGGGTGCCGGGGATGGGTTGATCGTTATAGTCCTTGTTACAAAACAGCCGGTACCAAGGCTGTAGGTTATTGTTGCCGTGCCTGCGGCAACACCGGTATAGATACCTGTAGCGGGGTTGATGGTAGCAGTTGTCGTGGCGCTGCTGCTCCAGGTGCCACCACCCACGCCATTCACTAAAGTTGCATTGGCACCCACACAGGCCGTTGCAGGGCCTATGATCGTTGAAGGGCCGCTGCTCACGGTCACTGTCTTTGTCGTATAGCAACCCGTGGCTGACAGTGTATAGGTAATAGTGGTAGTACCGGACAATAGCCCGTTTACAACACCGGTAACAACGTCTACATTAGCTGTTGCTGTGTGGCTGCTCGTCCAGAAACCGCCGGGAGTAACACTACTCAACGGCATAGTGGCGCCAACGCAGAGCGCGGAGCTACCCGTTATTGCTGATGGCGCCGGGTTAACGGTCATAACCCGGCTACTGTAACAGCCGGTAGGCAGAGTGTAACTGATAGTTGCTGTACCAGCCGTAACACCGCTGACCACTCCTGAAAAAGAACCAACAGTTGCTATGAACGGCGAACCGCTGCTCCATATACCCCCAACGGTAAGGCACACAAGTGTTGCAGCACTGCCTGCGCAAACAGAAGGAACTCCCATTATAGATGAAGGCGATAGGTTGACGGTAACGAGCCTTGTTGCAGCACATCCTGACGATATTATATAAGATATCGTTGCTGTGCCCGTAGATACGCCAGTAACAACGCCTGTTCCTGATCCCACGCTTGCGATCCCCGGAGACCCGGAGGCCCAGTAGCCGCCGGGCGTAGTGTTACTCAATGTTGTTACCGCAGTATTACAAAGTGCTGCAGTGCCTGTAATTGCAGCCGGAGAAGAATTTACCGTCACCATCGTTGTATTAAAACAGCCTGTAGGTAGTGTATAAGTTATAATAGCCGTACCAACAGATACCCCAGACACTGTACCTGTAGACGAACCAACAACCGCAATTGCCGGCGCCGAAGTAGCCCATACTCCTCCGGATGAACTCGCCAGTGTAACTGGTGTGCCCAAACAAACGTTTGTCGATCCGGAAACCGGTACAGGCGTAGGATTGACAGTTATATTTTTTACCGTATAACAGCCGGATGGCAACATATAGGTAATAACAGCTCCACCCATTGAAATACCACTTACAACGCCAGAAGAGCTTCCCACTGCTGCAATACCGGCACTGCTACTGATCCATGCGCCGCCCGGCACACTATTACTCAAAGTAATTAAAGAACCGGCACAAACACTGGAAGGCCCGGATATTGCGGGAACCGGTACATCAACAGTGATCCCTTTCGTAACATAGCAACTTCCCAATGAATACGTGATCGTTGCACTACCCGCCGCAATACCGAATACAATACCGGTGGTCGCAGCAACCACCGCAATACCAGCCGCACCGCCACTCCATGCACCACCGGCGGTCGCATCCGATAAAGTCGTTGTTCCACCGGTGCAAATGCCCGATGCTCCTGTAATTGGAGCCGGCGTAACCTGAACAGTAATTACCTTTGTGGCAACACAGGCCGGATGAATATAATACGAAATAGTTACCGTGCCGGCTGATGCGCCCGTAACAACGCCTGTAGAAGAACCGACTGTTGCAACTGAAACATTGCTGCTACTCCATACGCCACCTGTGGTTGCATTTGCAACTATAATTGACGAACCGGAACAAACCGTACTGGCACCGGTTATCGACGAAACAGACGGTGCAATTAACATACATATTGTGGTAGTATCTGTTTTACCGAAACAATCATACACTCTTACCTTGAAAGTATCTGTTCCGATATAGCCTGTAGCAGGCAAATAATACAAACCACGCGGTGTGACTGCCGCACCGGTAGATGTCGCGCTATACGTTGCAAACAATGTACCGTGTGCCGGGCTTGTCACTACGCTCCAGACCTGGGCTTGCCCGTAATCTGTATCAAGTACAGCAAGCAAAGTATTCATGGAATCCACTACCGTACCGGAACAGATCACTTTCGTTTGCGTACGCCCGCCTGTAAACTTAGGAATATGATTGGGCCCGCCAATTCTGCGGATCCGTTCGTTAAAGAGGTCACTTATGTATATGTAACCAGTATCATTGACGTATATGCCGGTCGGATTGCTTAACCTTGCGGTTACAGCAGGGCCACCATCCCCCAAAAACCCGGCGGTGCCGGTTCCTGCAATCGTACTGATAATCCCGGACGCATCAATCTTTCGTACCCTGTTATTGGTTGCATCGGATACATACACATTACCCGATGCATCAGCGGTAATACCCCATGGGGTATGGAAAAGGGCAGCAGACGCTGGCCCTCCGTCGCCGGCAAAACCCGCTGATGAACCACCGGAAAAAGTAGTGATCACTCCGGAAGTATTCATTTTTCTGATCCTGTGATTATTATAATCGGTAATATACATATTACCCGCCGGGTCAAAAGCTATACCACACGGATGGTCTAACTGTGCTGCAGTGGCTGGCCCTCCATCACCGCTGAAACCCAAAACTCCCGTACCAGCTACTGTGGTTATGATACCTGATACATCAATTTTTCTAACACGGTTATTAAACTGGTCTGCTATGTAAAAATTACCGCTCCTGTCTATTGCCATTCCTGTTGGATAATTGAGTCTCGCTGCTGTTGCCGGCCCACCGTCGCCACTATACCCACCTCCGAATATGCCTGTAGGCCCACTTCCCGCAATGCTGGTAATAATGCCAGCTGTATCGATCTTTCGTATCCGCTGATTATCCTGGTCAGCTACATAAAGATTCCCAATAGCGTCATAAACTACTCCTGTGATACCATAAAATGTCGCCGCAGTAGCGGGCCCGCCATCTCCGCTAAATGCCGGGGCGCCCGTGCCGGCAACGGTAGTAATAATGCCTGAAGCATTTATTTTGCGAATGCGATTATTCTCCCCATCGCCTATACAAATATTGCCCAGATTATCTTCAGTAATACCATAGGGAACAAATAATGAAGCTGCAGTTGCAAGCCCCCCATCGCCTGAGAAAGCCGACACACCATTACCGGCGATAGTATAGATAATTCCGGTACCGCAAGTAGAATTTACTGTTACCGTCTTGACGGCATAGCATGTTCCACGTGTGTAGGTAATTGTAGCCGTTCCGGCTGCGGCCCCCAGCACTACGCCACTGGCTGAGCCAACTAATGCTATTGCCGGGTTACTGCTTGTCCACATCCCGCCACCCAAACTATCCGTCAATGCAATAGTTGCCCCAACATTTATACTGGACGCGCCAACAATAGCTGCCGACGCGCCTGCATATAACTCCGCTATTTCGCAAGGATTAAGGTCCCTTGCCCACACGCCTATGTCGTCAAGCGAACCTGTCCAGCTATACAACCATGATCCCCAATAGGCAGGAAAGAACAAAATACCAATATTATGCGCTATGCCGGTGTCTGTATTTAATGAACTCAGCGAACCTGTTATTGTCATTGGCGCGATCATCCCATCAACATATACTTTTACCGATGAAGTTCCCGACCCGATCGAAGGATACGAAACAGCAAGATGGTGCCATGCGGAATCCACAACAAAAGGACTCTGGACCGTAACCCCAACAGATTCAAACCCAACATGTGAACCGTCACAATGTAAACCAAACCGCCTGCCCGCAGCAGAATTGCTGCCTGTAGCAAAAATCTCCCTGTAGCCGCCTGCATATGGCAGTACATTCTTAAACCAGGCAGTTACGGTTCTTCCAGAGTTTCCACTTGGAAAACTATTTCCCGGGATATCGATGCCGGAAGAACCATTACCTGTATAACAACTGTTTGGAGCACCAAACCGGTTGACACCATAAGTTACACCACCATATGCTACACCATTATTGCCGCTGCCGAAAGAATTATTAGCATTATTGTTAAAGGGGTACCATGCAAGTAACGCAGCAGTAGGCACATACGAGGGTACTTGTGCATGAGTCCTGACAGCACAGCTTATAATAAATAAGAAAAACAAAAAGCGCGCAAGGGTATTGTTCGGTGTGGTGAACATGTTTACACTTTTTTACAAGATAAGCAATTTCTTAATAATTCAAAAATTTTAATGCTAAAAAATTGGCATTTAAGGCATTATGCTAAACAAGCCACAGTTTTTTGGCATACTTTGAAAATAAAAACAAAAGAACTTAGTGTTACTTTTAGGAAGTAGATATGATTAAATTGTGCTGTAGCTGTTATATGAAGTGGTTGCTGATTTTACTCCTTTTGCTCCCCGCTGTTTTGTTTGGCCAAACGCAGCGTAAAGATATTATTGACTCAATTAAAGCAGCAGCGAGAATTAATTTACCGCGTGTTAATGAGGTTATAGGTAATGACCGGGGCACAAAGGTGACGAAAATACACGTTTCTGACAGCGGTGAATATGTTACTATGGTTGTCCGTGTTCATGTTGGTGGGGTAGTTAAGGCAACTGCACTCGCTCCGTTACCGGTCGTTGAAATAAAAAAACAAGATGCCGTTGCCAATGTCATGAGTGCCTTAGATATTCCGCCACTTCCCTCAGTTTTAGAAGCAGATACATTACCATTACTCCCGGTTGCCTATTTTACGATTACCTCCAGTGATGTTCAATCAGATATAATAGCAATACCTCATTTACCGTATGTGACACTGGCAGACACACTGCCGTTGCTTGATGTTATTCAATTCAATATTGAAAATGTTGCCAGAAAGATATATACGGCAATAGTACCACCACTGCCATATGTAACATTGGCAGAAGCTCTTTCGCTACTTGCCTTTACACAGTTTAAAATTGAAGCTATCATTT
Organism: Flavipsychrobacter sp.; assembly: GCA_021155965.1. GTDB lineage: Bacteria > Bacteroidota > Bacteroidia > Chitinophagales > Chitinophagaceae > Nemorincola. The sequence goes on along the minus strand of JAJNBJ010000037.1, from coordinate 20,724 downwards.
TAAGCAAAAAGGAAACGGTGAGCATTCCGGCCCTGCCTGCTGTTGAATGTTGGACAATAGACCCTATCTCACCTTGCGCGGCCGTAGAATTTGCAATAGAAAAAAGCCTCGTCCGCAAACCCGACACAGTGTCCGTACCTTACTTTGAAGACAAGAAAATGGAGGTAACGGGAATGCACCTTTCAGAGGAAGGATATAGCTTACTGGAAAAACTGGAAGGATTTTGTCCCGAACTGTACGTACTTGGAGACGGAGGCTATACGATAGGCTTTGGCTTTTTTATTCCTTATAGCGAGGGACGTAAATGGGACAAGGGTGTGACCTGGGAGGAAGCTGAGCGTCTGATCAGGCAGAAAGTACCAACATATGAAGACCAGGTGAAGCGGTTTATTAATGTGCCACTGACACAAAGGGAATTTGATGCGCTGACCATGCTGGCATACAACCTTGGAGGCTTTTCAAAAGCAAGCAGTATTGTGAATGACATAAACAGCCAGGCAGGTTTTGATCAGCTGCAGAGCGACTGGAACAGGTTTATACATTCCAAAGCGCCGGGTGTAACCAGGGGCCTGATGAACAGGCGCAGGGATGAACTCGGAGTGAGAAATGCGTCAGACTATCAGCCTGAAAGAAAAATACAGGTATTAAAGATCAGGAGGTAACAAAAAACTTTGAATTCATTAAACGAGTAATAAATAAAAGTATGAAAAAAAGATACCTATACATTTTGGCAATACTGTTAGTTTTGCCATGGAATAATCCTTGCTACGCACAATTAGTGGATACGACCAAGATCGTCAATTCCCTGACAAAGTGCTGGCGTGTTATTGGCCATAATTATTCTACCATTTATGGGTTGGACGAAGAAGAGGTAAAACGTTATAAAAAGCAAAAGATATGTTTCGGAAAGGACAGTGTTAAACTGTATTATGGAGCTTCTTATGCGCCTAAATATTCGGTTAAAAAAGTAAATGCTGAAGATTATGCGAGAAATAATTTTGATTGCAGCAAGCAAAAGATGGACATTACCGCCGACAGTGTTTTTGAGATCACTGTATCATCAGTCACCAAGCCATCAAAAGAAGGAACTGTGTATAAAATGACAGATGTAGTAGCATTCGACGGATATTGCCTCTTTGTGATGGTAGACGGTGTGATCTTTAAATTGTTTGATGCCAATGCCAAGGTAGAGGGGAGGTCTTCAAATTGAGTATAGACAGTTTTAACCTCACATTACTTTCCGATACAAAATTTCGAAAAAATATAATCCAGTTTATCCTCTGTGGTTATCTCTCCAGTTATCTCTCCCAGGTAATAGAGGCTAGTACGGATGTCAAGAGAGATGAGGTCGCCGGGCAGATTATTGTCCATACCTTTTTTAATATCCTGCAATGATCTTACCACTTCCTGCAAAGCACCAAAGTGCCGTGCACTGGTAATGATGGTTCCTTCTTGCTTCACCTGCCCTTCTGCTACCAGGTTATACAACGCATCTTTCAGTTGGTGTATATTCTCTTTATTCTTTGCAGAGATAAGCAGAATATTTTCTACACTGTTCCCTGCAGGGGTATCAATGCTGCTTACATCTGCTTTATTACCAACAAGCAAATATTTGATATCTCTCTCCTTAAACTTTGCTACTTCTTCTTTTATACTATCACTTACGACTTTCGACTTATGACTTTCAACTAAATCAAACAAGTATATCACTACATCAGCTTTACTCATCGCCTCCCTGCTGCGCTCTATGCCCTGCTGCTCTATCGTGTCCTGTGTGTGTTCACGAATGCCTGCAGTATCTATAAGCCTGAAGATGATACCATTTATGTTGAGCGTTTCCTCGATCGTATCCCGCGTAGTGCCTGCAATATCGCTGACTATGGCACGTTCTTCATTCAGTAAGGCATTCAGTAGAGTGCTTTTGCCTGCATTTGGTTTGCCCACTATCGCCACTTTCACCCCATTCTTTATCACGTTACCCAGCTTAAAAGAATGCAGCAATTGTTGCGCAGCATTCGTGAGCTTCTCTATTAGTTCATAGAATTTTGTACGGTCTGCAAATTCCACATCCTCCTGGCTGAAGTCCAGCTCAAGCTCTATCAATGCACTGAACTGTACCAATTGCTCACGCATGCCCTTCAGGTCGTCGCTAAACCCACCACGCAAGTTATGTATGGCCGCCTTATGCGCCGAGCCACTTTGGCTGGCGATAAGGTCCGCAACAGCCTCTGCCTGTGTCAAGTCCATCTTTCCTTTCAGGAATGCCCGTAAAGTGAATTCCCCAGGTTTTGCCATCCTCGCGCCATGGCGCATACACAGCTGCAGCACCTGCTTCAGTACATATACAGACCCATGGCAACTTATCTCCACCACATCCTCACCGGTATAACTCTTTGGCCCTTTGTACAGGCTCACGACCACCTCATCTACTGTCACATCCCCATCTTTTATCCTGCCAAAATGCAGTGTATGGGTAGGTTGCGCAGCCAGGTTTTTGCCAGGAAAAATTTTATTAACTATAGTAATCGCATCGGTCCCGCTCAGGCGTATCACACCTATCGCTCCTTCACCCGGCGGTGTGGCAATAGCTATTATCGTATCATTTACATTCAGCATTCTGTGCCAAAAATACTTAATTGCCAGTTACAGGGATTATTTGCACATTTGCAGAGTCACTTTTGAGCATTATTCATGAGAGCAGTAATCCAGCGGGTAGCATCAGCAAGCGTCAGCATCAATGGCCAGATCACATCGTTAATAGGCGTGGGATTTATGGTTTTACTGGGCATTGAAACTGAAGACACCAGGGAGGATGCCGAATGGCTATGTGGCAAAATTGCCCTGCTACGGGTATTCAGCGACGAGGCAGGCCTGATGAATAACGACATAATGCAAGCAGGAGGCGATATATTGGTGGTGAGCCAGTTCACACTGCATGCTTCTTATAAAAAAGGCAACAGGCCGTCGTTCATAAAAGCTGCCCGGCCGGAGCAAGCTATACCGCTATATAATCATTTTATCACCAGCCTGTCTGACAAATTAGGCAAACCTGTGGCCACCGGCACATTTGGCGCAGATATGAAAGTGGGATTAATAAACGACGGCCCGGTCACTATTTTGATGGACACTAATAATAAGGAGTAATCCCGATGGAATTCAACGACGAATATTTTATGCGTGAGGCGCTGCGGCAGGCAAGGATGGCATATGATGCTGGCGAAGTACCTGTAGGCGCCGTGGTAGTATGGAACAATAAAATAATAGGGCGGGGACACAACCAGGTAGAACAACTGAACGACAGCACCGCCCACGCCGAGATGATAGCGCTTACAGCAGCCTTTAACGGACTGGGAAGCAAATACTTGCCGGAAGCTGTACTATACGTAACTGTTGAGCCCTGCCTCATGTGTTGCGGTGCCATGTACTGGAGCAAGCTGGGCAGGATAGTATATGGCGCAGAAGATGTGAAGAACGGATACAAAAGAATAACAGGCAATAATTGGCCCTTTCACCAGAAAGCTGAACTGACGGGTGGTATACTAGCCAATGAATGTGCCCAATTGATGAAAGATTTTTTTGCAGCAAAGAGAAAATGAAAACGGCATAATTTTTGTACATTTAGTTGGTAAAACCCAGGGTATAATATGAAACATCTGCTTGCAATTTGCGCTGTGTTGATCATTTCATTGGCCTCCTTTGGGCAATCTATACCAATAGACAGTTTTTTTACTCCCGGCGCAACATGGACACAAGCAGCATTTTTCGATTCCAGGACAGGCAGCGGTACTGCTCGCTCATGGGGGGCTGATAAAATCATATGTAAGATTGAAAGGGACAGCATAATATCAGGAACTAAATACCATCTGCTTTCCTTGTCTAAAACCGATCAATACCATTATAGTTGGCACCACATTTCACCCACTAAATTTGGTTGGGGTAAACGAAATTACTACTCCAATATTATTGGAAGAATTCGGGTAGCAGGCAGCCAGGTCTATTTTACGCGTGACAGCGATAATGGCACTGATTACAAGTATAGTTCTTATGCTTTAGGTGTTGAATATTTACTTTATAATTTTGCTATTTCTTCAATCGATTCTGTTTTCATGTCTAATGGTTACCCTATTAAAAAATACAATTATCCTGATAGTTATTGGTTAGAAGGCATAGGCAACTCTCTTGGTTTGATAGACTACGGGGCTCTTACTTCCGGTCCGGGAAGTTGGGTTATTGATAGCGAAAAGCTACTCTGTTATGATCATCCGTCATTCTCGTATCATTTATCTTTTACAACTGATATTATGCCTGGAAACCTTGAAAATAACTGCTTCGATATTGAGACATTGGGCATTCAAAATATCAATGCTTCTTCAAATGATATTTTAGTTTACCCCAATCCTGTTTCTGGCAATTTGCTGATGCTTCGATCATCCACGCCAGATGAAATATTGTCATTTCATATTTTTGATATCACAGGTAAAAGTCTATTCACTTATCCATTTGTGAAGTCTGTTAGCAGTGACATTCAAATACTAATGCCAGATGAAAAAGGGATGTACCTTTTAGAAACAGAATTTACAGACCATACTAAGTGTACAAAAATAGTGGTCAAAGAGTAACTTAGAGACTATGATTGTAGCAGGATCAAACCATTTAGTCTTCCACTAATAAACTGAGCTAACTTTGAAGTTGTATGAATGGTATAAAATAGAAAGTATCACTGTAGATAGGCTGCCAGAAAACAAGCTTACTGAAGTATTTGTGAGCGAAAAAAGAGTTGGTTTGCTGAAAAGGAATAATGTTATCATGGCTTTTACCGCACTCTGCCCTCACGCAAGTGCCAACCTCTGCGATGGCTGGCTGGATGCTATGGGCCGCATAGTATGCCCCGAACATAAATACCGCTTCGATCCTGCCAATGGCCGCAATACAACTGGCGAAGGGTACAAACTGTTTACTTACCCTGTGGAAATAAAAGAAGGGGAAGTATATGTGGGCTTCTTATCTTAGCTTTATCAAATCATATGATACATCCTCCATTTTTAAAGCCCGGATCCATAATAGGCATCACTTGCCCATCCAGCTATATAGCACCGGAGAAAGTGACCAACTGCATTGATGTATTGAACCGCTGGGGCTTTATGGTAAAACAAGGCAATACCATCGGCACCAACTATCATTATTTCTCAGGCACTGATGAAGAACGCCTCTCCGACCTTCAAGTATTATTAGACGACCCTGAGGTAGATGCCATTCTTATGGGCCGCGGCGGTTATGGAATGGTGCGTATTATAGATGACCTTGATTTCACGCAATTCAAAAAGAAGCCTAAATGGATATGCGGATTTAGCGACATAACGGTACTGCACAATCATATTGAGCAAAACTTTGGTATAGCTACCTTGCACAGCCCTATGTGTGGCGCCTTCAAAACAGAAACTGAGAACGAAGCCTACCTGAAAACATTTTATGCAGCCATAACAGGCGAATCAATTTATTATCACACACCACATTCGCAGTATAACCGTAAAGGGGAATCTCAGGCCACACTCACCGGCGGCAACCTCTCCCTGCTCGCACATATTGTAGGCTCCCCATCAGAAATAAATACTGCCGGAAAGATCCTGTTTATAGAAGACATAGAAGAATACCTCTACAAAATGGACCGCATGTTGCTGACATTGAAACGTGCCGGTAAGTTCGATAACCTGAAAGGCCTTGTAGTTGGTTATATGACCAATATGCTGGATACCGAGCGCCCCTTCGGGCAAACCATAGAAGAAATAATATGGGACAAGGTTAAAGAGTACGATTATCCTATTTGCTTCAATTTCCAGTGCGGGCATGAGGACATTAATCATACGCTCACAATGGGAGCAATGCATACTTTAAAGGTTACCGATAACGGGGGGGTATTGGAATTAAAGCGGGTACTATAAAGATTCCTTCCATGCTTTCATCCCGCCCGAAAGATTGACCAGGTTATGAAATCCTGCTGCTTCAAGCCGCTGTATGGCTATTACTGTTCTTATTCCTTTTTCGCAGTAAAGCACTACATCTTTATCTCTTGCCAGGTCATTCGCATGGCTCATCAGTTCACCCATAGGTATATGAACACCACCTATGTTATAGGCTTGCCGTTCCCACCCTTCACGTACATCTACCAGCAGGAAGTCCTTTCCTGATGCGATCCATTCCTTAAGTTCTGATGGAGAAACCTGGTTCATGGGCATTATTCATTTGGCGCAGTCAGTGCGCTCCACAGCATATCCTTCAGCTGCACTATTCCCTGGTTAGCTACTGCTGAAATGAAAATATGGGGCACATTTTTAGGCAATGTTTCAGCAATTGCTTGTTTCAACTCATCGTCTAGCATCTCGCTTTTGCTGATGGCCAATATTATCTTCTTGTGCAATAATTCAGGGTTGTATTGCTCCAGTTCATTGAGCAGTATATCGAATTCCTTTGCATGGTCGTTACTATCTGCTGGAATCAGGAACAGCAAAACAGAATTACGTTCTATATGCCTCAGGAAACGGTGACCTAATCCTTTACCCTCTGCCGCACCTTCTATTATCCCGGGCAGGTCGGCCATGCAGAACGATTTATTATCGCGGTAAGATACAATCCCTAGCTGCGGTGTAAGTGTGGTAAATGCGTAGTTGGCAATCTTGGGTTTGGCTGCGCTTACAACCGATAATAATGTTGATTTACCCGCATTCGGAAAACCTACCAGGCCCACATCTGCCAATACTTTCAGTTCCAGCACCTTCCATGCCTCACTACCCATTTCGCCGGGCTGTGCATATTCGGGTGTCTGGTTGGTAGCTGTAGCAAAGTTGGCATTGCCAAGACCACCCCTGCCGCCCCTTATCCATATCACCTGCTGCCCATCCTCCAGTATCTCTACTTCCGTTTCACCGGTCTCCTCATCAATAGCCACAGTGCCCAGCGGCACTTCCAGTATCACGTCTGCGCCATCATGACCGGTGGAGTTATTCTTAAAGCCGTTGGCGCCATCCTTTGCAATCACATTCTTATAATAGCGCATATGCAGCAGTGTCCATAATTGGGCATTGCCACGCAGAATAATGTGCCCCCCTCTGCCGCCATTGCCGCCATCAGGCCCCGCCATCGAATCAAACTTATTGCGCTCGAAATGAGAGCTTCCCGCCCCGCCTTTACCCGACCGGCAGAAAATACGAATATGGTCAACAAAATTTCCCCGCTCCACTATGCTACCGGTAATAGATATTTATTGATATGCCTTGATAATATTTTGAAAGTTTCGTCTATGGTATTGTCTCCCTTTACATTCTCCAGCTTACCGTGCTCATTATAATAGCTGGCAACTGGTTGCGTTTTTGCGTGATATTCATTAATGCGTTTCTGTATCACTTCTTCATTATCATCACTTCTGCCCGATGTTGCACCACGGCCAAGCAGGCGCTTTACTAACTCAGGCTCTGGCACATCAAGTGCAAGAACGAGATTGATTTTGGTATTCTTAAATTCAAGCAATTTATCCAGCGCCTCGGCCTGGTGGCGTGTACGCGGAAAACCATCAAATATAAATCCACGTGCATCAGGCGCATCATCTATCTTGCCGCTTATCATACCTATCACTACTTCATCAGGAACCAGCATACCCTGGTCCATGAATTTTTTTGCCTCCATACCTAATGGTGTATGCCTGCTCACTTCATCACGCAGCAAGTCGCCTGTAGATATGTGCTGTAACTGGTAAGTTTTAAGGATATTCTCTGACTGGGTTCCTTTTCCACTGCCCGGAGGGCCAAATAACACTAAATTGAACATGTATCGAAAATTATTATTAGGGCACAAAAATAACCATAGTTACGATACAGGGGTAAATATTTGCATCAACAAGCTGATTTTTAACCAACTTTGGCCTTAAAGCATATATGCATGGCTGTTTACAGCCATAGTTACTTTTTAATTAATAATAACTCTTTTATATCATTCCCCTACTGTTGATATTCTCCAGGGACAGCTGCTGTCGTTTTTTTCATCTGCCGGTTCTTGCTTAAGTAAGAGTGAGTGACAACCATGAAGCAGGTATTTCCCATCCTGAACTGCACAGGATGGAGCTCGTTTGTTCACATCTGGCTCGGTAGTTAATATACTTGCCCTTCGCTTTTTTAGTAGGATACTGTTTGCCATCTGCATTGATGTTTACTCCCAGCGCTAACTGTTTTATCGCTTCCTCTGTATTATTCCTTCAACCAGTTTCCAATAAGCACATGAATGAGTATACTTAAGATCAGGCAATAAGTGAGCGAGTGGTTTATCATCAGTAAAGGGAGAAACGATCCTTCACTATAATAGTCGGGCCTGCGACAGGATATATGTTTTAGGCAGATGATAAAATTAGTCCGTAAAGGTCTTTTTATCACTTTCAGCCGGGAACTGTGAGCGCACACGGCATGGCTTATTGAAGAAGAAATACTGCGGCATAAAAAAATTAAAAACTTTGAAACAGGCTACCAAAGCGAGATACAGGGCCTTAAAAGGAAAAAGCCCGGCAGGTTGTGGTCTGCCGGACTCTTATAAAGGATGGGTTAGTAAGCACAATCCTTACACAATATTAAAAAGAAAATTCACTATAAAAAAGTTTTGACTTCTTTTTTTTAGGATATAGGTGAAAGATATTGACACTTTATCCACATGATGTTAGCGTGCTGATTTTGACAAAAGAGGAGCAATAATACAAAGTGATTTATTTACCAGTCTCTTTCCATCTTCACCGGTACACCTTTCTCTTTTTTCAGTTTGTCCTGCAGCTTCTTTTCCTGCTGTTGCAAAGCATTCAATAACTGTTCCGCTTGTTGCTGGGAAAGCTTGCTGGGTTGATTTTGCGGCTCTTGTTGTTCTTTCTTCTCTTCCTGTTTGTCCTGTTGGTTTTGTTGTTGCTGCTGATTCTGCTTGTCTTTGTCCTGATCTTTGTTCTGTTGTTGTTTCTGATCTTGCTTATCCTGTTTGTCCTGCTTGTCTTTATTATCCTGGTTCTGCTGCTGTTCCTTTTTCATCATTTGCCGTGCATACGACAAGTTGTATTTTGCATCAGCATCCTGCGGATTGTTCTTCAATGTCTGCTTGTAGGCATTAATAGCTTCTTCCCACTTCTGCTGCGACATATAGGTATTGCCTATGTTATAATTAGCTGCGGCCCTGCCATTTTTATCTTTCGATATCTTCGCCGTGTTCGCCATTATCTGCCTTGATTCGTCATACTTCTTCTGCTGGTATAATGAATTACCAAGGTTGAACATGCCCGGCACATTATTGGGGTCTTTTTTCAAGGCCCTGGCATAGTCTTCGGTTGCCTCCTTATATTTTCCCTGCTCGTAAAATTTGTTCCCCTGCTGCAAATACCTGTTTATCTGCCCATGAGCATAGCTATGCGCAAACAGCATTACGGCAATCACTCCAATGCTGCGCATTGAACCATTGAGCCATTGAGCCATCAAGCCATTATGCAATTGCTTCATTTTCTTTCTTTTTTCTCCTGTTTGTTCCCGGCAACAGCCATTCTATTAATAACACCAGAAACCCTGCAAAAAGGAAGTACTGGAAATAGCTGGTAAAATCGGTATACACTACAGATCCCAGGCTCTTTTGCTCCATGCCTTCCAGTTCCGTTATAAGTTTTGTGGCTACTTCATCTGTATTGCGCAGCAGGCTGTAGCTACCCCTTCCTGCACTTGCTATCCCTTTCAGGGCATCTTCATTTAGCTTACTTACAACAGGTTGCCCGTTCTCATCCAGCTTCACCGATCTTGTCTCCGGATCATATAAAGTAGCGCCTTGCGGCGAACCAATACCTACCGTATGCACTATTACACCACTTTCAGCAGCCTGCTGTGTTTTAGTAACAGCAGCCTCGTCATGGTCTTCCCCATCTGATATAATGATGAGCGATTTGTACTTCCGCTCATTTTGCGGGAAAGCTTGCATGGCCATATCAACAGCATCGCTTATCACTGTGCCCTGGGTAGGCACCATATCTGGCGTTACATTCTGCAGTAGCATTTTTACCGCGCTGTAATCAATCGTGAGCGGTACCTGTAAATAAGATTTACCTGCAAACACAATAAGCGCCAACCGGTCATTCTTCATTTTATCGGTCAGGCTCATGATAAGCTGTTTGGCCCTCGTAAGCCTGTCGGGTTGGATATCTGTTGCGAGCATGCTTTTACTCACATCCAGCGCCACTATCACATCTATGCCTTTACGCTCTATCTTCTCGCTTTTATCGCCCATCCGCAGGTTTGCCCAACCTATTATTATTACGAATAGAGCAGTTAACAGCAATATAAACTTGGTGGCATTCCTGCCCGGTATAAAGCCCAGTATCTGCTCCTTCACGAGGCGCTCGTCGCCCAGTTTTTGTATTTTCTTTTTCCGCCAATAGATCATAGCGGCGAACAGCAATGCCAGCAATGGCAAAACCGCCAATGCATACAAATATTCTATGTGCTGAAACTGGAACATACTGGAACGCAAATTTAATCGGGAGAGCCTTTATCCGGCAACTTCAAAATATGATTTTAATTTTCTTTAACAGAAACCATTAATATGATAATAATATCAGGAACTAATAAACCCTACTCTTTAGGAATACTTATCTTTTTCTTCCTTATAGGCCGCTCATACTCTTCTACCCCAATTAGGATACCCCATGCTTCCATGCCCTCTACCCTGTCGCTGATGAGCTTGATAATACCTGCAATAGGTATGAACAGGAACATACCCGACACCCCCCACAGGAACTGCCCCACTATAACAGCCACAATAGTAATGAAAGGATTCATTTTCACCCTTCCGCCAATTATTCGGGGAAACAATACATTCGAATCCAGCAGGTGTACAACAAACAGACCCACACCTACCTGGATGGCCACTCCGGGCGAGGCATTGGCAAAAGTTACAAGCATGCTGATGACAATAGCAGCATAGATACCCAGGTAAGGGATAATATTCAGCACCGCAGCCATTACACCCAGTAGCAAGGCATACTTGATCCCCATGATAAGGAACATACCGCTGTTCACTACGCTTAGTATAGCCATTTCAATCACCAGCCCCAACACATAGGCATTGATCATGCTCTTGGTCTCAACGATCACCTCTCTGACTTTCTCTCTATGCTGTATCTTGAACAGGTGTAGCACGAACCGCATCAGCAACCGGCGGTGGTACAAAATGAAGAAGGTGAATATGATCACGAATATGGTCAGCAGCAGCGTACCTGTAACAGACACAAAAAAATTGCTCAATGAATCGCCTATAGATGCCAAAAAACCATCGACCGATTTGTTGGTATAATCTGCTTGCTGCCGGCTGGTAATATGCAATTTAGACGAGAACCAATGCTGCACATTAGTAAACATCTCCTGGAACCTGACCCTCAATTGAGGAAAATCACTAGAAAAACTAATGAGCTGTATGGTCAGGAAGTAAATAAACCCAACTAATGCAGTAACAAATAGGGTTACAGAACAGATAGCAGCCATGGCCCTGCCCATCCGTATCCTGCTCTCAAAAAAATTATTGATGGGAAACAGTAAGATAGCTATCAGCAGGCCGAAGACTAGGGGAATAAAGATGTTCTTTGCCAAAGCCAATATCAGGCACACCAATACTATGGCGAGTAGTGTAATGGCTAAACGGGCATAAAACGGCAACAAAATAGTACGCATATATTTCAGCGTGAATTTGTTACCAAACCTAATAGAATTGTGCCACAGGGCAAAACTATATCTGGTTTATTTATTTGTGAATAACTATTTTCCCATATCCGGCAATGCCGTTGCGCGTTTTTCTCTTATTTTGCTCATAATCAGGAACAGGTGCTGAAACGTTTTTTTAAAAAAGGCCTTATTGAGGCTGGTTGCGATGAGGCCGGCAGGGGTTGCCTTGCCGGGCCCGTTTTTGCGGCATCTGTTATCCTGCCTGCAAACTTCCGCCACCCTTTGCTTAACGACAGCAAACAAGTAACCGAAGAAGACCGCAACAAGTTACGGCCTATTATAGAGCGAAAAGCAGTAGCCTGGGCAGTTGCCATGGTAGACCATACCGAGATAGACCGGATCAATATCCTGAAAGCATCTTTTAAAGCCATGCACATGGCTATAGACCAGCTCACCACCCGCCCCGACCTCCTTTTAATAGACGGGCATATATTCTCCCCTTATTTCGGCATTGTGCATCAATGTGTGGTGCAGGGCGATGCCACATACGCCTCTATTGCAGCGGCAAGCATACTGGCAAAGACGCACCGAGATGAATATATGCTGCGCCTGCACGAAGAATACCCTCACTATGGCTGGAACGAGAATAAAGGCTACGGTACCGCCCACCACAGGAAGTATATCAAAGAAGCAGGTATTTCACCTTACCACCGCAAAACATTCGGCATCTGCAACGAATTTGCAGAAGGAAAAGAAACAGCAGGCATACCTGCTTTCACTCCTTTATAACGGCTCAGGCGCACCCGCAAACTTCTTATGCTTGCCCTGCAGCTTGCCGAAGAACAGCGCCACCGGGAAGATAACATTCTTTACAAAGCCCGGTATACCGTACATATCAAATTCGCTTTTGTACTTGTCCAGCAGGTAAGCCGAATCAAATGCCGATGGCCTGCCGCCATTGATGGCAGATGACTTATATACCTCAGTCAAAAAATAAACGACATTATTGGCAGGTTCCACACGTCCGGTACAAATGAGTGGCTCGTCACCGGCATTCCAGAATTTGTGCGGCACACCTGCAGCGAACGAGGCTGTTTCACCTACACCATAATACACAGGCTTCTGTCCCATTATCTCCACCCCTATTTTACCTTGCACTACGGTAAGCGACTCAGATTGTTTGTGGTGCACATGCATTGGCGGGCCGCCTCCCGGCTTCACTAAATTATCCAGTTCCAGGTAGTCGTTATTGGCGTCTTTTACGTAGCGCAAAAAAGTGATCCGCTCACCATGGCCGTTATCTATCGTGTGAGGATATTTAAACTGCATAAGTTATTTTTTATTGGTTATACAAAAAACAAGTACATTTGGACATTGTCCAAAAATAATACGAATTTGGACAATGTCCAAATTTTTTTAAGAACCTAATGAAAAATACAAAAGAACTGATCGTTCAAAAGGCGCTGGAATTGTTCAATGAAAAGGGAATAGAATATGGCGGTATGCGGGAATTAGCTGCCCTTTTGAATATGAGAGTGGGCAACATTACCTATTATTTTGCTACAAAGGACGACCTGGTAGGAGAACTGATGAACAGGTTGGCAGAGGCTAATACTAATACAGCGAAGAACTATGATCTGGCATCATTGAAAGGCTTACTGAAGATGTACCGGGAAATGTTTCATAATCAGTACATTTACAAATGTCTTTTTATGAGTTTAGTGCACCTGTTCACGCATCATAAAGGGCTTGTCGAGCAATACAAAATAACCGAAAAAAAACGAAAACAACGCCTCGCCGATGCATGCAAAGCAATGATAGATAACGGATACCTGAAGCAAGATGCAGATTATAACATCAATGGAAAGATCATTGCACACGTATCATTGATAGCAAGGTTCTGGATATCAGAATCCATTGTCAGTTATTACGACAAAAGCACAGAATACGTCATGTGCCACTACCTTAACTTAATTAGTGATGAATTCCTGCCCTATGCTACCTCAAAAGGGAAAAAGGATATTGAGGCTTTTTTAACGGAAATAACCTGATCACTTTTTGATAAATTCTCTTGTCTCCATTCCGTTTATGGTCACAAAGTATATCCCTGTCGGAATTCCTCCAACATTTACCTGTACCTCATTTGAATTGTACTTTCCGCTGTGCACGATCTTCCCGTCAATATTCACTACTGTCACACTATTGATAATAGCAGGACAATTGATCGTCAGTAACTCAATAGCCGGATTAGGTTGTAATATCACTTGTGATCGCGATATCTCCGGAACTGACAAAGGAAGCCCTGAAATTCTTCGTACTCTATGGTTACTGTAATCACAAATGTATAGGTTTCCGGACGGGTCCATTACCATATCGTTTGTGTTGTTGAATTCAGCGAGAATAGCTGGTCCGCCATCACCGCTGAAAGCAGGAGTTCCGGCACCTGCTATTGTTATTATGATACCAGAAGTAGTGATCATCCGCACCCGGTGATTAGCCATATCTCCAATGAAAACGTTACCATACAAGTCAGGAAGAACTCCATCAGGGCCTCGCAATTGAGCAGCAGTAGCAGGCCCGCCATCACCGCTAAACCCGGCAACACCTGTTCCTGCTATAGTTGTTATAATACCTGAAGTATTTACTTTACGAACGGCATTATTATGAAAATCGCAAAAATAAAGATTACCGGCAGCATCGAATTTAATATCATCCGGCCAATCAAGCTGCGCAAGTGTTGCAGGGCCGCCATCGCCGCTATAACCGGTTATTCCGCTACCAACAACTGTTGTAATGATACCGGAAGCATCAATTTTCCGGATACGGGCGTTATCCAGGTCTGTCATATACACATTCCCTGCTGCATCTACTGCAACACCATTACTCCTGGAAATTTGTGCTGCGGTAGCAGGCCCTCCATCACCACCGTAGCTATTTGATCCATTACCTGCGATCGTGGTAATAATACCTGACGCGTCTATTTTCCGGATGCGGTAGTTTATATTATCACAAACGTATAGATTTCCTCCGCCAATGGCTAAACCTACCGGCCCATGCAGGCTCGCCGCTGTAGCCGGGCCGCCATCACCGCTAAATGCAGCAGCGCCGGTACCGGCAAAAGTGGTAATAATACCAGACGGGTCTATTTTCCGGATACGGTTATTATTAAAGTCCGTAACATAAATATTGCCGGCAGCATCTCTTGCTATACCATATGTTCGGGACATCACGGCTGCTGTTGCAGGACCTCCATCGCCACTATACCCCATACCTGAACCACTGCCGGCTATCGTGGTAACAATTTGCGCTCCTGCAAAGCAGGGAAGGAAGATGAGTATAAATAATATTCGGTTCATAATCTGAATTTTTATGATGAACAATTACTTTTTTATAAACTCCCTTGTCTCTTTCCCATTTGTATTCACAAAGTAAATACCGGTGGGCAGATCAACTGTATTCACCCACACCTCTGCTGAGTTATGAATACTGCTGTAGACTACTTTGCCATCTATATTGATAATGGTCACAGTATTTATTATAGCAGAAAATTTGATAGTCAGTAATTCGCCCGCAGGATTAGGATACAAGGTTAACTGCGGTTGCGTAGGCGTAGGCACAGACAAATAAGGCACATCCCCGGGAGGAGGGGAAATTTTCCGTACCCGGTGGTTATCGAGATCACAAAAATAAAGATCGCCGGCAGCATCAAATATCATATCATTGGGTCGGTTAACTTGTGCTAAAACAGCATATCCCCCGTCTCCGCTGAAGCCCATTGTCCCGGTACCTGCCACAGTCGAGATAACACCTGCCGGATTTATCATCCGCAACCGGTGATTGTCCGCATCGCCTATGTATATATTCCCATAGAGATCAGGAATAACTGCACATGGTCCATGCAATTGGGCAGCCGTGGCAGGCCCACCATCCCCGCTATAACCCACGACGCCCGTACCCGCTATTGTTGTTATAATGCCGGATAAGCTGATTTTACGAACAGCATTGTTGAGAAAATCACAAAAATAAAGATTGCCGGCTGTGTCACACTTTATATCATCTGCGAGGTGGATATTAGCGGCTGTTGCAGGGCCGCCATCGCCACTGTATCCGGCAACACCTGTGCCTGCAAATGTGGTAATAATACCAAAGGTATCCACCTTGCGCATACGGTGCGTATGCTGGTCGGGTATATAAACGTTCCCGGCATTATCTACTCCAATACCATATGGTTGGGAGATTTGAGCCGCAGTGGCAGGCCCGCCATCGCCACTATATCCATTTGTTCCTGTACCCGCATACGTGGTAATAATACCCGTTATTAAATTTATTTTGCGAACGCGCGATGCATCATGTTCTGCTATATAAAGGTTGCTCCCGTAAAGTCCAAGTTCAGAAGGCCCGTCCAGGCCAGCTGCAGTGGCAGGCCCACCATCACCAGACGAACTGCCGCTGCCATTACCCGCAAAAGTTGTTATTACTCCTGACGTATTTACTTTCCGTATACGCCCATTTGTATAATCAGATATATAAATATTGCCGGATACATCCCGCGCCAAACCAAACAGACGCCCCATTGTTGCTGCAGTGGCTGGCCCACCGTCGCCAGTACTACTTGTGGTCGCGCCACTCCCAGCTATAGTCGTAATAATTTGTGCATTACTAATACACGGAAAGAACAGAAGGATAAAAAAAATACGGTTCATAAAAAAGGTTTTGAGAGGCTACTGAATATTTACAATATAATAAAAATATACATAGCGTGTATATTTTTATGGCAAATTATTTCTTCGTCACCCGCTTCACACTCAATATCTCATCCGATTCTATTTTAGCCCGCTCTATCAATACAGGCGTATGTTTGTCGGCTGATTCCTTCAACAGCTTAACATAGTTTGGATTAGCTTTTGCCTGCAACTTATAGCGGCGTGCAGAACGCCTGAATGTCACTTCCGTGTATGGTTGCCCTTTTCCCGCGGGAGTCACCTCGATTACGATCATGGTATCCACCACAGTTTTCTTCCTTTTCACCGCGGGTATTGCAATGGCATGCATAGCAAATACCATAAACAATAAACTCAAGGGAAAAATGCCCCTTGAGTTTATCAATAAGTTGCTGAGTGGTTTCTTTACGGACATGTCTTCAATGACGAGTAGCTGGTGAGCGTACTGTTGGTGTAATAATAAGTTGGATCCGGGTCAAATGTTGACGTATCATTAGGCCAGAACGAAGAAGTAGGCTGAATTTTGAAGGAGGTAACCTTGGGTATCTTCGAGCCTGCGCATACCGGGTTTTCCTGCGCATGCAGCCAGGTAGCCAGCAATACCGGCTGGTTGAACATTGCCGGGTCGAACACATAAGCCCTTACGCCTGCGGGTGTTTTAATGTTTACCAGCGGCGCTACGTGATACCACCACCTGATACAGCAGCCACCCCACTTTTGCGCTTGCACAGAAAGTGTGTACATGCTTGGATAAGCGAAACTGAAAATTTTGTGGGTTGCATAATTATACTTGTTGTTCAGAACCCAGCACATTTTGTGTGCACGTGCATAACAGCCATCCTGGCAATATTGGAAAGAGATGCAATAATCAATAGTATAAGGGCCTGGCAATGCGCAGCACTGGTGCGTGATGTAATCGAATATCAATTGTGCAGTGGCCATATCGGGTATCACATTGGTAAGGCCCGTCGTGGTAGTGTTCAATACACCAAGCGCCTGCGGATCATTGTATACATCAATGTTCTGGGTCCGTGTATCTATCTGTGCAGAGAACCCGCCACCCGTGGCAACACCACGCCTTTGGCTATATTGTTTCAATTCATTGTCCGACACTGCAGTTGCACGCCTGATAGCACCCAGCCACGGGTCGAACGTAATATTCACCGGCTTTTTCTGTTCAAAGGCATTTTTCAGTACAGTTATTGTGCTCGCATCGCTTACAGTAAAAGGTTCTGCCAGTTCTTTGAATATCACATCAGTTTCACCTGTAGGCAATGTAGTGATATTCACTACCGTGGCTATTTTGCTTTGTGGTGCATTCTGCTGCAAAGGCTGTGCTACTACCTGCTCAGAAGCTTTAAGTTCAGACTGGGGCTTATCATTGCATACCCTCTTTTTACAAGAATCAATAACTGCTACTGTTCCCGCAAGGGCTATTACAGACAGGATGAAGCCAAGTTTCATCCCTTTGAATGTATATTTTTTCATTCCCGGTAATTTTAAAAAGTATGTTCTGCGGCATTCTTGATGCAGCACACATATAGCAAAGTACATACTTTTTTGCTATTTATCAAAAAAACTCATACACATATGGTTTATCTTTCTATAACGGTTCACATGTTATTATGTCATAACTTTCCATGTTTAATGAATTCATGCTAATGAACCGTTTATTTACTTTATTACTGGCAATGGCCGTAACTAATTGCCTGTTGGCCCAATCAATATATAAACAGGCACATACAAGCAGGCATAACCAAATGGTAAATGCGTTGCTGCAAATGCAGCAGTATCACAAAGTAGCGGCAAAACCCACCGCCACAACAAAATACAGGTTAAAAGCCCGCAGTATACGCGATAATACATTCAATGCGCTGATCGACTCGGTGGACCTGGGATATACAGGGTTCAGAGGCTCTACCTACGATTACAACACAATGCTTTTCCCGTTCAACTATCCATACAGTACCTCGCCTATGTGGAATTTTGGCGGCACGTTCACCAAACCCCAGGTATTATTCGATACGCTGCGCCGCTGGCAGGTAAACCCGAACACATTGGTATATGGTTACTACCAGACCGACCTGGCTACTTATGATACTGGCAACAAACTCACTAACTATAAAGCATTGTATGTAGACTCAGCATTTTATCCCAACACTATCCATAAGAATACCTTCACCACGGCAAAGAATATCTCCATGGGTATTTCCTCTAACTGGATAGGTGGTGTTGCAGACAGCGCATTTAAGCAATACTTTACTTACGATACCGGCAACCGCCTCACCAAAGACAGCACTTATGAACTGCATCTTGGGGCATGGCGTATAGTTTCAAAAACATTCTACACTTACGATGCATCTAAAAACCTCACCGTAATTGAGAATTGGGCAAATACGACAGATACCTCGTTCCTTCTGCCGCTGGTAAGGCAACTGAAGTATGTGAACACCTACGATGCAAGTAAGAGGCTGCTCACTGTGAACGATAGCTTCTACAATGGCACCTCGGCGTTGGAAGCATATATGAAGGATACATTTACCTATACAGGTACATTTACATTCCATACAACCTGGAAGCAGCACCAGTTCGATCCCATAGACGGTACTTGGAACCCGCAGTTCAACATGAGCAAACACCTGAACAGCATCAATCTGCCTGATACAGTTACCATTCGCGGCTGGGACAGCATCCTCAGTAGCTGGGTACCTTCAACTATGTACGTTGTAAGTTACAACTCAAATAATGACCCGGATGTGCTAAAAGACTACCAGTACAACTTCACCTCGTTCCCGGCCACACCTGATTTTACAACTAAATATTACTACCAGACATTCATAGATAATACAGGCGTGGAGGAATTACCCGCTGCAGATAACGCAAAAGTATTCCCCAACCCTGCCACGAATACAATAAATATTACCGGGTTAAATGTGGCACAAAACTCTGTGGTTACCTATTCATTAGTAAATGTTAGTGGGCAGGTAATGTATAACGAATGCAGCCCATGGCATGGTGAAACGCAAATAAACGTAGAGCGGTTTACACCCGGCATTTATTGGTTAGTCATTCACAACGATGCGGGACAGATCATCTGCCGGCAGTCGGTAATAAAACCCTAAAGGGTTTATGCAGCAGGTTGTACGCACCACCATCAAAAAAGTAAACAACGGCAATAGCACCGATGCTGACGACCTGTTAGCAGCCGAAGAACCTTTAGAGATACGCCTGGAATTTACTGATGGCAGCAAGCGAACACAAAAAAGCCTCTCCGTTACCATGCGCACACCCGGCCACGACTTCGAGCTGGCAACAGGTTTTCTTTATACAGAAGGTATTATTACATCAGCAACGGATATTGAAGCCATAAACAACTGCAAAACTGATAACAAAAATATCGTTTGCATATCCCTGCAGAACAGCATTAAACCCAACATCGGCAACCTGGAGCGTAACTTTTATACTACATCGAGTTGCGGAGTTTGCGGCAAGGCATCTATAGAATCTGTAAAAACTGTTTGTCCCATACCTGATTCGCTTGATTCACTGCGCATAGCCTATACTCTTATCTGCCAGCTACCTGATAAGCTCCGGGCGCAGCAGGATGTTTTTGAGAATACAGGCGGCCTGCACGGTTGTGCATTGTTCGATCTGAACGGGAACCTACTGCTAAGCCGTGAAGACGTAGGCAGGCATAACGCATTGGATAAATTGATCGGGGCTGCATTGAATCTCAATATGTTACCACTAGACAAACATATCCTTATGCTCAGCGGCAGGGCAAGTTTCGAGCTGGTGCAGAAAGCAATAATGGCAGGTGTTAAACTAATTGCAGCCGTTGGCGCACCATCCAGCCTGGCAGCAGAAATGGCAGAGGAGCGTGGCATAACCCTTATCGGCTTCCTTCGTGGCGAGCGTTTCAATATTTATTCGGGCGCAGAAAGGATAATTGTATAACCTGTGCCTAAAATGTCATATCATTTCTTCGGTTGGCCTGAACTTTAGTGTACAAGTAGAGGGTATAATTTTCAGGAAGTGCCGTTTTGGTACATATTTTTTATTTTATGTGTCTAAAATGCTCTGTGGGCTTATTTTATGTGTTTTATTTTAAGGTATAAAGGGGTATAAAAGAGTATATTTATACCCCAAAAAGGTATAATTATACCGTGTTTAGGTATAATTATACCCTGTGCCTCGTCCTGAAATTGCTTTACACTTTGTGAGATAATCCTGTTTTTACTTTACAGGTGTTTTTGTTAGTCCTGAAAGGTGCTTACACCTTTGAAAAG
>JAJNBJ010000013.1 GCA_021155965.1 Flavipsychrobacter sp. | reverse complement strand
CCTTTCAGGACTAACAAAAACACCTGTAAAGTAAAAACAGGATTATCTCACAAAGTGTAAAGCAATTTCAGGACGAGGCATATACCTAAACAGGGTATAATTATACCTTTTCGGGGTATAATTATACCCTTTTATACCCCTTTATACCTTAAAATAAAACACATAAAATAAGCCCATGGCGCATTTCAAAGCATATCAAAATAAAATATGTAGCAAAAACAGGCAATTCCGGAAATTATACCTTTTTTACACATCGAAGCATTTTCAGAGGAGGGCGGCCGCCGTTTTCAGTAGCCTGGGTAATTCAAAAAAGAAATAAATTTATGTGGCAGTAGCCAAGGTTTGAAATGCACCCAATAAAGGGTTAAAATCATGTTTCCTGTGAAACTGCTACCTTTAGATTATGAGGGTCCTTATCATCTTTTTATTGCTTATTTCAGGTAGTGCATATGTACATGCCCAAGGCCCGAAACCAATAATTCTGGGAGAAACCCACGAATTACAGTCGGTTCAACTATCCGAAAAACGCACACTCAATATTTACCTGCCCGAAAGTTATAGCAGGACGGACACTACCATCAGCTACCCCGTCATCTACCTGCTGGATGGCGGTTTGGACGAAGATTTCATTCATGTGGTGGGATTGGTGCAGTTCAACAGCTTTTCATGGATCAACAGGGTGCCGGAGTCAATAGTAGTTGGTATCACCAATACCGACCGAAAGAGGGACATGACCTACCCCACAACCGTGAAAGGAGACAAACAAAAGTACCCCACAACGGGCGGCTCGGAAAAATTTATAGCATTCATTGAAAAGGAAGTTATCCCATATGTGTCCAAATTCAGGACAAACAAATCAAAAACGATCATCGGCGAGTCGCTGGGCGGGCTGTTGGTTACCGAGATATTGTTCACGAAGCCGGGTCTGTTTGATAAATACATCATCATTAGCCCAAGCATTTGGTGGGACAATGGCTCTCTGCTAAAGAAACCTATAAAAACACAGGCACAAAGCAAAACAGATATTTATATAGCTGTTGGGAAAGAAGGACTAACCCCGGGTGAAGAACCCCGTGTGATGGAAGTGGATGCCAACCTGCTGTATGACAAGATACAGAGTTTCCAAAACAAGAACATCAAAGTCTATTTCGACTACCTGCCGGAAGAAACGCATGCCACTATAGCCCACCAGGCAGTGTTCAACGCATTTAAAAAACTATATCCCACTGCCGGCAAATAATGCCATCAATGACGGGCATGTTTATAATACCACCTGAAGCCAATGATCAATAAATTAACGACCAGTGAAGCTATATTGGTGAGTATTATTGGCCAATCTTCTTTTAGTATCCCGTACCATACCCATAAGCAGAGTCCTGTTAATAATACAATAAGCATACGCAGTGATATATCTGTTGCTTTCTTCTCTTTGATCATTTTTATTAATTGGGGTAATAGAGAGAGCGCAGTACATACACCCGCTGCAATACCTATAAGATTGTCATAACTCATTGCGCTCTAATTTGCCAACTCTTGAAAGGTATTACCCTGCCGGATGTCGCCTGTTTCATAACCCTTCCTGAACCAGTATACTCTTTGCTGGGAGGTACCATGCGTGAACGCATCGGGCACTATCTGGCCTTGTGTTTGTTGCTGCAACCTGTCATCGCCTATAGCATTGGCAGCATTTAGGGCAGCTTCTATATCGCCGGACTCGATTACTACAGGATTATCTGGGCTATTTCTTTTCTCCACAAAATGCGCCCATACCCCTGCGTAAAAGTCGGCTTGCAGCTCAAGCATCACAGATGGGCTGTTAGGGCCACTTTGCCGCCCCATGCGCTCAACCTTGTCTGTGGTACCCATAAGATATTGTATGTGATGACCCACCTCATGAGCAATAACGTAGGCACTGGCAAAATCACCCGGAGCGCCAAAGCGCTCTTTTAGCTCATTAAAAAAAGTCACATCCAGGTATATTTTCCGGTCGCGTGGGCAATAGAACGGGCCACTGGCCGAAGATGCGTTTCCACAGGCAGATGTTACATACCTATCAAAGAGGTTCATTTTGGGTTGCACATACTCTGCCCCATATGCCCTGAACAGGCTATCCCATATATCCTCAGTTTGGGCAAGCACTATTACTGCAAATTGCTCCGTGCTTCCTTCCGGAGCTTTATAATTCTTTATAGTTTCCGGACTTTCCTGGACCGGACCTATTAATTGCTCAGGATTTTGCCCGGTAAGCAGGTATATAATTAGCCCTATTACAGCAGCACCTATACCACCACCTACAAGTTTACCCCCTCCCCCGCTGCCATACTCTACATTCTTACTTTCCCTTCCTCCAAGCCAACGCATATAGCTTTTTTAATGAAAAAAGAATAAATGCTGTGCCACTATAATGGCATGTGTTTTTAAGCACTCTATTAAATACAAATATTATGAAAAGGAACAATCAAAATCCATATGCGAAAAATGTTCGGAATAACCCTCATGTGTCTCAATCCGGGGGAAAACGGCCCGAAAATAAAGACAACCTGGACAGCCGCGAAGGTGAAGAACAGGAATTCAAGGGAGATGATGTAACGCATAATACCAAAGAGAGAAAATCTCGTAAATAGCTATAATTCAATAATTTACGATTTTTAACATGAAAGAGGGCAGGTTCATATCTGCTCTCTTTCATTATAAAAACGCTGCGACAATTGCAAATACATAAGTAACACTTAACGTTATGATAATATTAAAGTAACACTCTGATAATTTACGGTTAATGTAACGGTAACATTACGATTCTAATATTGCCAAAACATTAAACTAACGTGAAAAAATTATTAATTTATTGTTTACTCGCCCCATTAATAACTGTTGCTCAAACAGACACAACCAAGACTGAGACACCCAAAAAAACGCATTGGTACGACAATATATCCATTCGTGGGTATACACAGATACGCTACAACAGGCTGTTGGAAACCAATGAAAAGCTAAAAAATGAACAAGGTGATAAATCCTGGGGAGAACACGGTGGTGTGTTCATCAGGCGTATGCGTATAATTCTGTTCGGGCAGATACATGAAAGGGTATATTTTTATATACAACCTGATTTTGCCAGTAGCGCATCATCAACAGTGCTTCATATGGGGCAATTGAGAGACGCCTATTTTGATGTAGGTATTGACAGGAAGAACCAATTCCGTATCAGGTTCGGCCAAAGCAAGGTCCCATACGGTTTCGAAAATATGCAGTCAAGCCAGAACCGTCTTCCACTCGACCGTAATGATGCACTCAATAGTGCCTGCAGCAACGAGCGTGACCTGGGGGCTTTCTTTTATTGGGCCCCGTCAGATGTAAGAAAACTATACACTCATTTGGTCAACGACGGGTTGAAAGGTTCAGGCGATTATGGCGTATTTGGTTTTGGCGTATATAACGGGCAAACAGCTAACAAACCCGAACTGAATAATGAATTGCACATGGTTGCCCGCCTCACTTACCCTATCAAAATAGGTAAGCAGATAATAGAACCGGGCATACAGGGCTACAGCGGCAATTTTGTAATGCCTACGGACCAGTTATCAACCGGCGTAAAAGTGGTTAAAGACCGTAGCTACTTTGACCAACGTTATGCCGCAACTTTTGTGCTATACCCACAGCCGTTTGGCATACAGGCAGAATATAACATCGGCAAGGGGCCTGAATTCAATAAAGTAACAGATTCAATAGAAGTACAAGACCTGCAGGGCGGCTACATAACACTCACCTACCTTTTAAAGTATAAAAAACAGGTTATCATGCCATTTTTCAGGGGGCATATTTACTCGGGTGGCAAAAAGCATGAGCTAGATGCACGCAGCTACGATGTGACTGAATATGAAGCTGGTATAGAATGGCAGCCATTCAGAAATTTTGAACTTACAGCAATGTACACTATCAGCGAACGCCGCTTCGAAGATTTCAAAACACAAAACAATTTGCAAAAGGGCAGTTTGCTCAGGCTCCAGGCACAGCTGAACTTTTAAGGCATTTTTTTAAACTAACCTTACCAAAGCCGGCAATGCCGGCTTTTCCTATTCTAAGGTATGTAGGCAATATTAAATGTTTATTCACCAGCTTCTTCAGTCGTCTCAGAATCCGGGTCTTTTCGGGAAAAATGGACACGCCATTTATCATCCAGCCTAACCAACTTCAATGTCTGAGGTTTCTTTTCAATGGTAGCAAAATAGACAACTGACGCGTGATCTCCCTGCACTTGAACGTCCCTGATAGTTATGGCAGTATTTCTCATCGCTTCCTTTGTTGAGTCCGGCATAAAAATGCTTAACTCTATCAGTGTGGACAGTAAATAAATAGTAGTATCTGTGGATATTTTACCAAGATTCTCATAGTCCATCCTATAAAAACCTTTCAGCCACGCCTTAGCAGTTTTCCTGACCAGGCCTTGATCTGATTCGATCATCCTATGCTTCATATTCAAAAATGAAGTAGCAGGATGGGGAATTACGAACGGTATTTTGAACTGAGGGTTAACAATATACTTTCCTTTGCTATCAATTATTCCTACATTATCTTCACCCGTGCCGGCTATAGCAATATCACCGCAAAAAGCGTTTGCAAAACCAAATTGCGGGTTGATAGCATATTCACCCGACTTGTCGATAAACCCCATCTGAAAAGTCTCTGCTTCTCCTGTTGCTACCAATGCAAGTCCATTTGCGGCAAACCCATATGCCCCGGAGTACTGAGGATCGATCACGAACTTTCCTTTTTTATCAATGAAGCCATACTTGTCATCCTGCACCATAGCTGCCATCCCATTGAAGAACATACCAAATTCCGAAAATTGAGGCTGTATATCGAATTTACCTTCCTTATTAATAAAGCCCCACTTGTCGCCGCTCTGCACAGATGCCAGCCCTTCGCTAAATATGACGGCATCATCAAATTGAGCATTGATCGCCCACTTTCCTTTCTTATCAATATATCCATACTTGCTTTTGCCTTCATCATCTATGCGTACTACCCCAAGCCCCTCTGAAAACGGGCGGGCATTATCAAATTGCGCATTTATAGCTATGTTTCCGGACTGGTCTATGTAGCCTGCTTTACCACCTTCGTAATAAACTGCCAACCCCTCACTGAACACCCCTACTTGTTCCGCAAACGGCAGCGTAAACTTTACATTGCCTTTCTCATCAATATAGCGGCACTGGCCGTCCGAACCTATTACTGCTGCCAGCCCTTCGCTGAATGAGGACACTTCTTTATATTGTGGGTTAATAATATACCTACCTTCTTCGTTAATAAAACCACATTTACCTTCAGCATTAGCAACTGCAGCCTTACCCTCGGTAAACCACCCTCCTTTGCTGAATTGAGGGTTGATCACGATCTTCCCCTCTTTGTTAAAATAGCCCACTTTCTCGCCGCTGATGTATGTAAATAATTTTATTTCATCGGAAGTGTGTGAACACGAGGACAGAAAAACTGCAAAAACAAAAACATAGCCTAAATATCTCATCATTTTCTATTTAGACTCTAAAGCTATTTATCTGTCTTGAATTTTCTATGTTTTCCTTTTAAATCCCTTAATTTTGCGGCGCAAAACGCCATCTTATTCAGGCTGGTGGAATAATATTTGTGCATTTTTTATTTAAATGAAAGATTTCTCATACGTTACCGGCCCGGACCCGGTATATATTGAATCGCTTTACCATGAGTTTGTAAATGATCCTGCCACCGTTGACCCGGAATGGAAGAAGTTTTTTGAAGGTTTTGATTTTGCGGTTAGCAACACCTCAACAAATGGTCATTCAGAACCTGGAAAAAGCACAGTTAGTAATGAGCAACTTGTAAAAGAGATAGGTGTATTTGAACTGATACGCGCCTACCGCAAACGCGGGCACCTTGCTTCTACCACCAACCCGATACGTGCGAGGAAAGACCGCCACCCACAACTGGAACTTGAGCGTTTTAACCTTAGTGACACAGACCTTAATACTACATTTTTTGCCGGTCGTTTTGTTGGTGCTAAGGATGCTCCACTGAAGGATATCATTGCAAAGTTGCAAAAAATATATACAGGCAATGTAGGCATTGAATATACCTACATAGTAGATGCGGTAAAATGCCACTGGGTGCAGAAGCATTTTGAGGAAGCAATGAAAAAGCCACTCTCTATAGGTGAGCGTAAACGCATACTGGAGAAGTTGAATGAAGGGGTTATCTTCGAAAAATTCCTGAATACAAAATTCATAGGGCAGAAACGCTTTGGCCTGGAAGGTGGCGAAACAACTATCGCTGCTCTTGATACCATTATAAATAATGGTGCTGATGCCGGAGTGGAAGAAGTGGTGATAGGTATGGCACACCGCGGGAGGCTAAATATACTCGCCAACATCCTTGGCAAGACCTATGAACAGATATTCTCAGAATTCGAGGGCAATATGCCCGAGGATATGACCATGGGCAGCGGCGATGTGAAATACCATCTGGGCTTCCAGAGTGATATAATAACTCCAGCAGGAAAGGAAATAAATGTGCAGCTAGTACCAAACCCATCTCACCTGGAGGCAGTTAACCCCATAGTGGAAGGCTTTGCCAGGGCAAAAGCAGACACGCTGTACAATAATGAATACGACAAAGTACTACCTATATTAATACATGGCGATGCTGCTATAGCCGGACAGGGCGTTGGTTATGAACTGCTGCAGATGTCGAAGCTGGAGGGTTATTATACAGGTGGCACTATACACTATGTGATCAATAACCAGATCGGCTTTACCACAGACTTTGACGATGCCCGTTCTGCTGATTATTGTACCAGTATGGCATCTATGCTGCACGCACCGGTACTGCACGTGAATGGCGACGATGCTGAGGCGGTGGTAAAATGTGCTGCGTTGGCTATTGCATACAGGCAGGAGTTTAACGAGGATATCTTCATAGATATGGTGTGTTATCGTAAACATGGCCACAACGAGGGCGATGAGCCAAAATTCACACAACCCCATTTATACTCTCTGATAGACAAACATCCAAACCCACGCGAGGTTTATACCCAGTATTTATTACAACATGGCGAGTCGGATGCACAGGACCTAGCCAAGGAAATGGAAGCTAAATTCTGGGCCGAGCTGCAGCAGCGCCTTGACGAAGCAAAACAAAATCCTTTACCCTACAAATACCAAAAGCCCGAGTTGTGGTGGCGGGAGTTGCGTAAGTCAAAAGATGAAGATTTCCATGCTTCACCTGATACGGCTATAAAAGAAGAACAGTTAAAACAACTGTTCAACGCGCTGATGCAATGGCCGGAGGGTTTCAGCCCATTGCGGAAGGTTGAAAAGTTACTGCAGGATAAAATAAAACTCTTTGAAACTGAGGGCAAAGTGGATTGGGCTACCGGCGAATTGCTTGCTTACGCCAGTTTGCTTGTTGAAGGCAAAGAAGTGCGCCTGAGCGGTGAGGATGTAAAACGTGGCACTTTCTCTCACAGGCATGCAGTTATTTATGACCAGAACAACAACGCCCCATACAACCGATTGAGCAGATTGGGCAACAACCAGGGAACAATGTATATATACAACTCGCTTTTAAGTGAGTTTGCTGTAATGGGTTTTGAATACGGTTATGCCATGGCAAACCCTAACAACCTGGTACTATGGGAAGCACAATATGGTGATTTTGCCAACGGAGCCCAAACGATCATTGATCAATACATAGTAAGCGCAGAACAAAAGTGGACCAATATGAATGGCCTAGTGCTGTTGTTGCCTCATGGTTATGAAGGTGGCGGCCCCGAGCATTCAAGTGCAAGATTGGAACGTTTTCTGCAAATGAGCGCGGAACAGAATATTGTGGTTACCAACATTACCACCTCGGCTAACTTCTTCCATGCGCTGCGCAGGCAATTGGCTTGGCCATTCCGCAAGCCAATGGTAAACTTTTCGCCAAAGGCCAATCTTAGGCATGCGCGGTCTTATTCAGCTATTGCAGAATTCACATCGGGTGGTTTTAAGGAAATAATAGATGATGAGTATGTGAAAAAGCCCGCTAAAGTGAACCGTGTATTGCTGTGTTCAGGTAAAATGTATTTTGACCTGAGCGAAAGGCAAATAGCCGACAAGCGTGAGGATGTGGCCATACTGAGGCTGGAACAGATACACCCCCTACCCCAGCAGCAACTGAATGCATTGCGCGAGAAATATAAAAATGCTGAATGGATATGGGTGCAGGAAGAACCACGCAATATGGGGGCTTTATATTTCATTGCCATGAATGTGGTGAGCTTCCCTATGAAGTACATCAGCAGGCAGGCAAGCGCATCAACCGCTACCGGTTTTGCTAAGAAACATGCTATAGAACAGCAGCAGCTTATTGATGCCGCTTTTGCATGATTGTGAACGATTTTGAGAATTTAAGCATCGGAAAAGGTATTTTGGTATCTTTACGCCGCTTATAGATATTATTATTGCATTTATATATACTAGTTCATGGAAGATCTGAAAAGAACGCTTAAACAACAGATAATAGATTCGCTCAACCTGCAGGGAATGAAACCTGAGGATATTGATGATAATGCCCCGCTTTTTGGAGAAGGACTGGGACTGGACAGCATCGATTCTCTTGAGCTGATGGTGTTGCTGGAGCGTAACTACGGCATCAAAATAGAAGATGCCCGCGAAGGCCGCAAGATATTGTCCTCTGTGCAAACCATGGCCGAATACATTCAGCAAAACAAAAAAATATAACGCCCCCCCAATGGCGGAAAGAGTAGTTGTTACCGGCATAGGCATCATATCCGCTTTGGGCACAGGCATGCAGGCTCATGTTACTGCATTGCGTAATAAGCAGAGTGGCGTAAAACCTATCTCCTTGCTGAAAACAAGGTATGCCAATGACTTCGTGCTTGGCGAAATACGCATGACCAGCGACGAGCTTTCAGCGTATGCCGGTCTGCCAGTAGGTGATAATGGCCACACCCGCACTGCCCTGCTCTCATTGGCGGCAATGAAAGACCTGCTTGAGCATGTAGATATTGAATTACTACGAGCTGAACCCTTTGCCTTCATAAACGCCAATACCGTAGGTGGCATGAGCAAAATGGAGGATATCTACATGGACGTCCTTCGGCCCGACACTAAACAAGAGAATATTAAATACATAGATACGCTCGACTGTGCGGAAAGTACAGAAAGGGTTGTCAACTTCTATAATCTAAAGCCTTTTACTGCCACCATCAGTACTGCCTGCTCATCTTCATCAAACTCATTTATTTTGGGGGCAAGAATGATCAAGCAAGGTATTGTTAAGCGTGCTGTAGTTGGCGGAGGTGACGCATTAAGCAGGTTTACACTTAACGGCTTTTACAGCCTGAAGAACGTGGACAAAAACCTTTGCAAACCGTTTGATCAAAACAGGCTTGGCCTGAACCTGGGAGAAGGTGCGGGTTTCTGCCTGCTGGAATTAGAATCTGATGCTAAAGCAAGGGGCGCAAACATTATAGCAGTATTAAGTGGTTATGCAAACACTAACGATGCTTACCACCCTACCGCCCCATCACCAACCGGTGAAGGCGCCTATCGCACCATGCAGGAAGCATTGGCAATGGCAGGACTGGAAACAAAAGACATCAGCTACATTAATGCGCATGGCACAGCCACACAGAACAATGATGCTGCAGAGGGCTTAGCCATACAGAAACTATTTGGCACTAACCCACCGCCATTCAGTTCCACAAAGCCTTTTACGGGCCACACGCTGGCAGCTGCCGGAGTGATAGAAGGCATCTTCAGCATGCTGGCATTGCAGGAGCAAATGATCATACCCAATATGAACTTTGAAACCCGCATGGAAGAACTGGCGATACAACCTGCAACCGAATTGGTAGAAAATGCAGGATTGCAGCATGTGCTCAGCAACTCCTTCGGGTTTGGAGGCAGTAATGTTTCACTAATATTCAGCAAGCCATGACGATGCAGCCTTTATATATCATATCGGCTTGCAGCATAACGGCGCAAGACACCTACAACAGGGAGAATTTTCTGAATCCAGTAAGAAGCATTGATGATGGCCGCCTGTTTGTTATAGACCCTGATTATACCAAATACATCAATCCCGTTGCTATAAGGCGAATGAGCCGTATGCTTAAAAGGGGCATAACAGCAGGCATGCGCAGCCTCGATGAAGCGGGTATTAAAACACCAGATGGCATTATAGTTGGTACATCGCGCGGCAGTGTAACGGATATGGAAATATTTCTGCACGAGCTGATAGAACTGGATGAGCAGGCGCTCAACCCGGCAGGCTTCATACAATCTACTTACAACTCTGTGAATGGTTGGCTGGCAATGCTATCAAAGTGTACAGGATACAATCAAACTTATGTACACCGTGGTTTTACCCTGGAGTTATGCCTGTTTGACGCCATGCTGATGCTGAGCGAAGCGAAAGAAAAGAAGCACCTACTGGCAGGCGCATTTGATGAACTGACCCCGGAGTATTTTACTATCCGTACCAAGATCAATTACTATAAAGAACAGTTACCCAATAGCCTGAATTTATATAAACATGACGACAGCACAGGTTCTATTGGCGGGGAAGGTGCTCATTTCTTTACGGTAAGCAACGACCCTGCAAACGCTACAAGTTCGCTCAGGTCATTAGCTATGTTGCAGAAACCTACAGTTGCAGAACTACAGGCCGGCATAGATAATATACTGAAAGAAAACAACCTGGATAAAGAAGATATCGACGTATTGGTATGTGGTATGAATGGCGACAGCAGGACCAGATCACTTGTCGATACTGCTATTAATAACTGTTCCGCTAATACTACCGTGGTGAACTTCAAACACCTGGGAGGGGAATATGACACTGCCTCTGGCTTTGGCCTATGGCTTGCAGACCACCTCTGCCGGACACAATTGATTCCATCTGAGGTGACCTGCAAGGTAGGCACTTCCGCTTCTGTTAAGAACATTCTTTTCTGTAATACTACCATCATGGGCAATGTTTCCCTGATGGTGGTTACATCAGTCAACTAATTTATTATATGTGCCTATCAATTCCCCTTTAGCCAGTATATGGCCTTTCATAGCGCTTTCCAGTTCTGCTTTGCTCACACGCTTGCCTGCCCTTAGTTTGGCATCCAGGGCATATACCGCAAAATGGTAGTAGTGCGTACCTGCCAGCGGGCATATTGGCTGGTAGCCATATTCATTGGCTGCATTAAGCGCCATATGATCATTCACAAAGTTCTCGGGAATGTTACCTGTGGTATCCACATTCCACACCATCCAGTAGGTGTGGTTGCCTTTCGTAGATGCGTGAGTATCATACATGATGATCGCCAGCGACCTGGTATCTGCAGGAATATTCCTTACAGTAAGTGGCGGGCTTGCCTGCTGTCCGTTGCAGGTATATTTTGCAGGTATGGCCCCATAATGGTCAAATGCAGGGCTGCCTACTGCAAGGCTCCTGTATGGGTTATGCAATGTTTCTATCACATCAGGATAATATCCTGAAAATGAGTTTTTAATTAGGTACTGTACATTGCCGGTAGTGCTATCGAACAGGCATTCAAAATTGGTTGGGCAATCTTTCAGTATGGTCTCAGACTGGCTGTAATAAATTGTTTTAGAAGGTGTTGGTTGCGTGATTTTCTTTGCTGCAGTTGTTTTATGCCTGTGTGCGGTTGATTTCTTTTTGCACGTGCATTTCTTTTCCTGCGCATAGCCGTTACCCACAAATATTGCCGCTGCTATTATTAAGATGATCGTTTTCATAAATAGAGTTTTATTTCCGGCAATACAGGTAAAAATCGCACGCCATGGGCTGTTAATGGATTATGAAAAGAGAAAAAGATCTGAGGAGTAAGGTATATGCAGAAAACAATTTAAACTTACTTCCCCCCACTCGCCGCCTTCGCTTTTTGCCTTATGTTGTTAATAAACTCCGCCGTTGGCTTATTACCAGTGGCAAGGGCTACCTCCAGGTATTGCAATGCCTTGATGGGGTTACCAATAGCGTCATACGCCACACTCAGGTTATTAGACGCTGCTTTGGTAATATCCGGCACATTACCCTTTACGGCTATTTCCCAGTCAGCAATAGCAGGCAGCGTAAACCCAGTGCTATACAACGACACTCCACGGTAAAAATAGAAATACACATTCGAGGTATTCAGCTTCAGTAATAGGTTGTATCGGCGCAATGCAATTTCATAAGCACCACGCTGCACGGCATTGAACCCGCTGTCGTTAAGCACACTTTGTGCTTTAACATTGAGTTGGTAAGCTACCACATAGTCTTTAAGGGCATTCAAGGTATCATTTATATCAAGGTACACCATCGCCCGGTCCACATAGGTCTTATATACATCATTCTGTATCTGCAGGGAGATGTCAAAATTCTCAAAAGCTTTCTGGTAGTCTTTCTTTGCAGCATATATCATAGCCACGCGGTCATGTACTTTAGCATCGGCCATATGCAGGGTGGTAAGCACCTCATAATCCTCCAGCGCTTTGTCTATTTCACCCTTATCCATATAGTAGTTGCCCCGCCATTTGTAAGAAAGTTGCGCTATGCCGGTGTTCTTTTTGTCATACGACTTATCAGGGTCCTTTTTGAATGGGTATTTCTCTATCGCATCGGTAAGCAGGCTTTCAGAATCATGCCATGCAAAAGTGCGCTCATAGCAGGCATATGCCAGCGCCGCAGAGGAAACCAGCAGAATGGTAAGCACCGGCACTTTAGCACCGGGATATTTCTTCACCAGTTCATTAATGAAAAAGAACAGGATGAACATCAGCCCGAAATAGGCAACATAAGAATACCTGTCAGCCATAATAGCTGCACCCACAGATACGAATTGGAGCACGAACATGACATTAGCTACATAGTACAGTATGCCAAAAGCCACTACCCGGAAGTACTCACGCTTCTTCTTCCAGGTATACCATAACGGCACAACAATGCTGGCAATGGCCAATACAGGCGCCATATAGAATATTTGCGGCAGGCTGCCATTCACAAACCTGATCGGGTATGGGTAAAAAGTAGAAAGATAAGTTGGATTAAACAGCTTGGAGATATACATGATATAGCCATACCCGGCATACATGATACGCTCGCCAATGGTAAGTGCGCCAAAATCGGCAACGGCACCCGTTTTGTTCTGCGTATAGAACGCCATCATACCACATGCCAGCGAGGTAAGGAAGAAAATAGCCTTCTCAGCAATTTGCACCTTCAGGTCCCATTTGCGCCACATCAGCAGGTCCAGGCATAAAATGGAGAAGGGGAACACCACAGCCATTGGCTTAGACAGGCAGGACAAAACAAACAGGAAATAAGTAGCGCCATACCACAGCCACTTTTTAGCATCGCCCTTTATATACTGCAAATAGGTGAGCATACCTGCAAAATAGAAAAAGGCATACAGCACATCTTTCCGCTCTGCTATCCACGAAACAGACTCAACCCGCATAGGATGCACCCCAAACCACAGAGCCCCAAAGCCCGCAATGAACAAAATACCTCCCTCCCCTACCTTCAGCCGCCGACAGATCACCACTATAAGGAAGAATACAAGAATAGCATTGGCAATGTGGATCATTATGTTGGTAGTATAATATGGTTCAGGGTCGAGTTGCGAGAAATGGTAATTGACTGCTAGTGAGAGCATGCACAACGGGTGGTAATTGTTCTTGGTAATATCTTCCGTAAAAATGACTTTCAGGTTCTCCTTGGTAAATGCTTTGATATAGGGGTCATTAGTTACATAAAAATCATCATCCCAGTTGGTGAACTGGTTCTCCCTGGTGTATTGAAATGTAATAAAAGTGGCTATACAAATAGCTGCCAGTATGAGCAGTTGTTTGGTTAAAAAGGGCAGTTTCATGCTTTATTAAATGAAGGGTAAAATAAGCAAATATCCCTGGATAAACACAATAATTTAACGCAAGCGAAACCTGTTATATACCAAGCTGTTAAAAATTTGTATAGGAGGGCTGCATTTCTTCATTATTAAATAGCACAATGTTACATTTACAGCAAATACACTGGTTTATGGGAAAGATCGTAAAACGTATATTATATACCATAGGTATAATCCTTATACTCTTTATAGGAGCAGCCATATTGGTGCCCATCCTGTTCAAAGACAAGATACTGGCATTGGTAAAAAAAGAAATGAACGAGAAGCTGAATGCTGTGACAGATTTCAAGGATGTGGATATCTCCTTGTTCCGCAGTTTCCCCCGCCTTTCAGTGAGCATTATTGACTTGAGTATTATAGGTAAAGAGGAGTTCAGGAACGATACACTTATATCAGCAAAAAGCATAGATGTGGCGCTCGACCTGATGAAAGCAATTAACGGTACTTATGATGTATTGAACGTTGGCCTCAACACTCCCCGTATCCATGCCATTGTGCATGAGAATGGTGCAGCCAACTGGAACATCACTAAACCGGAACCTGCATCCAAACCTACAACAGAAAGCGCTCCTTTATCATTGAAGCTGCGTAAATACTCCATTGAGAATGGCTATATTGAATATAAAGACGAGCAGGGTAAAATGCGCACGGAGATCGTAAACCTGAACCATAGCGGTTCAGGCGACTTCACCAGCGATGCATTTACTTTAACAACAGAAACTACGGCAGATGCCATAACCTTTGTGAACGGCAATATTGCTTACCTCAACAAGGTTGCCACAAAAATTGACCTGGACCTTGGTATAGACAACAAAGCACATAAATACACTTTCAATACAGATAAAATTCAACTGAACGGGCTTAAGCTTTCCACCAAGGGTTTTGTGCAAATGCCGGATACCAATAATATGGTAATGGATATAACCTTCAATACTCCTTCAAACGATTTTAAGGACATCCTTTCGCTGGTACCGGGCATATATAAAAGCAACTTTAAAGACATAAAAACAACGGGCAAGCTTGCTTTGAACGGTTTCGTAAAGGGCACCATGAACAAAACACAAATGCCTGCTTACAAGGTTGACCTTGCCATACAGGATGGCTCGTTCCAATACCCCGACCTGCCACAAAAAGTATCGAACATACAGGTGAGCCTGAAAGTGGACAATCCCGATGGCGTTACCGACCATACTGTTGTGAACCTCGAAAAATGCCACCTGGAACTGGGCACACAGCCTTTCGATTTCCGCATGTTGCTGAAGACGCCAGTGAGCAACCAATGGATAGACGCCTCTGCCAAAGGCAGGATAGACCTTACGCAAATGCAGAAGTTGGTGAAAATGGAAGTGGGCACTAAGTTAACCGGTGTTATCAGTGCTGATGTAACAGTGAAGGGCTCTATTGCAGCCGCACAGAAAAAAGAATTTGATAAGCTGGATGCATCCGGCAATATTAGCTTCGACAACCTGGCATATGCTTCCAAAGACTATCCCGATGGTATCAACCTGTACAGCTTGTCGCTCACCTTCAACCCAAAGAATGTAACGGTTTCGAACATGAAGGGCAAATACCAGGGCACCAACTTTGGCGGCGATGGCAGTATAGATAACCTTTTGGGCTACTACCTGAAGAACGAGGCTTTGGATGGCTCATTCAATTTTGTTGCAGACAATATAGATGTCAATAAATTCATGGGCACATCTTCCTCTGCCCCTGCACAGGCCGGTGAACCAAAGCCGGCATCATCCGATCCTTTCCTGGTACCTGCTAATCTTGGCATATCGCTGAATGTGAAAGTGGGCGCAGTAAAGTACGATAATATTAACCTGTCGAATGTAACAACAAGCCTTGTTATACGCGACCAGGCAGTGAACCTGCAAAATGTATCGGGCAATGCACTCGACGGCAGCATAAAAATGAGCGGCAGCTATTCTACAAAAAACGATAAGAAGAACCCTGATATAGCATTCAGCTACCTCCTGAATGCTGTTGATGTGCAAAAGACATTCAACACATTTAATACGGTGCAGAAAATGATGCCGGTAGGAAGGTATGTATCTGGCAAGGTAACCTCTAACCTTACTATGACTGGTAAGCTGGACGGAGCTATGTCGCCAGTAATGAACTCATTGGAAGGTAAGGGCGACCTGATGATGCTGAGTGGGATGCTGAGCAATTTTCCCATAACCGATATGCTTGCTGACAAGCTGAAACTGCAGCAGTTCAAGGCCATTAAATTGTCTGACATGAAGCTGTTCTTCACCTTCAGTAATGGTCGTGTGAATGTTGAACCTTACAAAACCAAAATTGGCGACATAGATGCAGAGATCGCCGGCAGCCATGGTTTTGACCAGACCATAAAATACGGAGTGAATTTCACAGTACCCCGCTCATTGATGGGCAGCGAAGCCAACAATATGGTAAATGGCCTGTTGAGCCAGGCAACAAGCACAGGCATTCCTATAAAACTGGGCGATAAGGTGAACCTAACCGTGAATATTACCGGCACTATGACCAGCCCCAAAATAGAGACAAACCTGAAAAATGTGGCCGGAGATGCAGTGAACACAATAAAAGAAGAAATAAAGAAAGAGGTGGAAAAGAAAATAGATAGTGTGAAGCATGTGGTGAAAGATACCGTTCAGGCTATAAAGAAAGAAGTGGTGAATGTTGCTAAAGATGAAATAAAGAAGCAGGTGTTTGGAGATACTACCAAAACCACCACTAACCCCACTATCCAAAAAGCGGGAGATGAGATAAAGAAGGGGTTGGATGGATTATTTAAAAAGAAAAGGTAATCTGCGTTCAGACATTTTTCATATCTTTATGTGTCATACATACTGCTTATGAAAAAACTGCTACTACTGCCTATCCTGTTTCTCTTAAGTATAGGTGCTTATGCACAGGTACCTGTTATACAATGGCAAAAATGCCTGGGCGGCAGCCTGCTTGAAGAAGGCCGTACTATTGTGCAAACTGCCGACAGCGGTTTTATTGTGGCCGGGCTTACCGAATCTAATGACGGAGATGTAACATTCAATAATGGCGGGTATGATACATGGCTGGCTAAACTAACGCCTGCCGGGAGCATTACCTGGCAGCGGTCATACGGCGGCTCACTATCCGACAATTGCAACTACATTCAGCAAACCTCCGACGGAGGGTACATATTCGCATCCAGCAGCAAATCGAACGATGGCGATGCAACTCTGAACTATGGTACATTCGACTTCTGGGTCGTGAAGGTGAATGCAACGGGGGGGATTATCTGGCAAAAGTCATATGGCGGAAGCGGCGTGGATGCCCCGCATTGTGTAAAACAAACTGCCGATGGCGGGTACATTGTTTGTGGCAGGACCAACTCTTTTAGTGATGATGTAGTCGGCAATCATGGCATTGATGATTTTTGGGTAGTACGGCTTTCTGACACCGGCAGGCTTTTATGGGCAAAGTGCTACGGTGGCACCGGCGATGATGACGCAGGTGTGGTAATGGAAATGCCGGATGGCAGCTTTATTGTAGGGGGCGCCACCGCATCGAACGATGGTGATGTCTCAGGCAACCATGGCGGTGATGATTATTGGGTGATACGGATATCTGATACGGGAGCCCTTATCTGGCAGAAATGTTTTGGCGGAACAGGTAAAGATGTAATATCAGACCATTCAGGGGGATCTGGCGGTATGGAGTTCACCAGCGATAGCTGCATTATTGTCTCCGGTTTCAGCAATTCCAACGATGGGGACATAACAGGTAATCATGGTGACAATGATTACTGGATCGTAAAAATGTCCCTTACAGGAAGCCTGATATGGCAAAAATCGTACGGTGGCACGGGCGATGATGCAGCAACTTCAATAGATAGAACAGACGATGGTGGTTATGTGATAGGAGGCACCACCTATTCAAACAACGGGGACGTTACTGGTAACAATGGCGGTTATGATTATTGGGTGGTAAAGATATCAGATACCGGCGCACTGCAATGGCAGAAATGCATGGGCGGAACAGGCGCATCTCCTGGCGATGTAGCAAATGGGGTACTCCAGGTGCGGGGAGGAGGATATATAGTAGCAGGGTTCTCCAACGCCAACGACAGCGACGTATCGGGCAATCATGGCCAGTTCGATTACTGGGTTGTGAAACTTAACTGCGCTATGCCTGTGGTAGGCCCGGTTTCAGGCCCGGCAAGTGTATGTGTGGGCTCAAGTATCATGTTGTCCGATACATCAGCCGGTGGTGTATGGGGTTCCATAACGGGAAAGACAACAGTATCGGGCGGAACGGTAACAGGCATTACAAGCGGCACAGAGGTTATCGCCTATACTGTTTCCAATACATGCGGGGGCAGTATAGCCACACATGCTGTCACTGTAAATCCTTTGCCGGTACCTGTTATTACAGCAACAGGCGCTGTGCTCAGTACAACAATGTCTTATGTCACTTACCAATGGCTGTCAGGAACTACGCCAATTGCAGGTGCGACAAATGCCACATATACCGCAACAACCAGCGGTACATATCGCGTAATAGTAACTGATGCCAACGGATGCTCCGATACTTCTGCAGTACACTCGATCGTACCTGCCGGGCTAAACAGTATTCAGACAGCAAATGAGATAACTGTTCTTCCAAATCCTACCACGGGAACCATTACGGTAACAGGGGTGGATAACCCAGCCATAAAAGTGTATAACACCACAGGGCAATTGGTAAATGAAACTCATTCTGGCAACATATCAATAGCCGACTACCCTTCCGGGTTATACTTTGTAAAGGTATTTAATGCGCAAGGTGTACTACTGAAACTGGAAAAGGTTGTAAAGCATTGATCCTTTCTACAACTTAAAATGCGGATTATAAATAATGCCAAAGGCATTGCCCCACGGATCCCTTACTGAGGCTACTATTATCCCCTCGCCCACATCCATAGGTTCGCCATGTGGCGTAGCGCCATGTGCCAGTAATTCATTATAGGTTTGCTGCACATTATCTAC
The DNA here is from genome assembly GCA_021155965.1 of Flavipsychrobacter sp. GTDB lineage: Bacteria > Bacteroidota > Bacteroidia > Chitinophagales > Chitinophagaceae > Nemorincola. Next base: position 83,124 of record JAJNBJ010000013.1, on the reverse strand, counting down.
ACCCCAGTAAGCAACTACATTGGTTGTTTTCGATACAGTGGCAGTCTCGCGTGGCTGCAGGCCCAGTTCATAGCCGGCTACATTAAAGCCCACATAAAAAGGTTGGTCGAAATAAGGTTCAATGCCCAGCACTTTAGCGTACCATTCTTTTGCCGCTGTAATGTCAGTAACTTGATAGCCTACTGTGCGCAGGCCCTGGTATTGTGTAGCCATAATTTGTTTTTTTAAAAGATCATAATTCTTTCATCATCAACTCCCGGATATATTTCACCGGCGCACTGCCATAGCTGAGAAATTGCTCGTGAAACTGTTTCAGGCTGAACTTATCACCCTTTTTATTTTTCAACTCCTGCCTGAAATCATATATCTCCGTATAGCCTGTAAAATAACAGCATAGTTGCACCTGTGTTACAGACACCCGCTTCCATTTGCCTTCTGCTTCACCCTTTTGCTGAAATGCTTCATCCTGTAACAAACTTAAGGCTTCATCCCTGCTCATGTTCTTTGTATGCACGCTATAATCAAGTATCGTATTGCAAGTGCTGCGCAGGTTCCATTTGTAATACATTAACCACATCTCAGGAGAAGCCTCATTTAAGGCAGTTCCTTTATCTCCATCATAGCCATTTTCCAGCATCATACGTTCTGTATATACCGCCCAGCCTTCTATCATGGCATTATTGCCCAGTATAGCTTTTATTATACTGGGAGATTGGTTTGCATAAACCAGTTGCGTATAATGCCCCGGTATAGCTTCGTGAATATTGAGTATCTGCAGTATATAATGATTATACTCACGCAAATAACTTTCAGCTTTGTCCTTATCCCAACCGGAAAGGCTGCCCACATTGTAATAAGTATTGCCGTTCTTATCATACGGGCCGGGCGAAGTAATAGAAGCCCCTGCTACACCTGCCATATATGCCGGTTCTTTGCGCACCACCAATGGCTTCGATGGGTCTATATAGATAAGGTTCTTCGCATTGATAAACGCTATCAGCTCAGGTATTTGTTTATCAATTGCTGATTGGAAAGAGTCTGGGGTAACATGTTTTAAAGACAGCTTATCGATCATCTTGCGTATGGCTTGCAATTCATTGTCAGGCATAGGTTCGCTGCTGAAATATTTTGGCCACAGTTGCCTGGTAAGCCGTATCATATCATCATGCAGATCTTTCTTATGTTGCAGCGCTTTTTCATATATCTGGTCGGCAGTATAACCCGATTGCATCTCTAGATTGAATTTCTGGTCATACAGCTCCTTGCCCAGCCGAAAACTGCGGGGATTATCATTCTTCAGCTTTTTTAACCAGTCTGCATAATCTTTTATTGCAGTTATAGCAGTTGCAGCTCTTTCTTTAATGTTCTGCCTCATGGCATCACTAAGTCCCGACTTACCTAAGGCATCTTCAAGGTCGGTAGTAAAAACTGATACCCCACCCAGGTTCTGCTCAATAGCTAGTGCAGTATGTTCTTTTGTTGGACTGCTGATATTCCTCTTTGCTGCTTCATAATAAGCCGGGATATTGGCCATCCTCTTGTAAAAGTTGTTCAACCTGTTATCAAGCGGTTCATAATTGTTGGAAAGCATCTCTGCAAAGCTGCCCGAAATATTGTATGTTGATGGGTCCCACTCCCATGCTTTCAGCAAATTAATACTCCACAGTGTTCCTCCAAGCTGGTTTCTCACCAGATGATAATCCGTTTTATTGGCATCCGATAGAGATTCAGGATTAAATTGTGCTAGTTCCTTTATGCTCTTTTTACAAAAATCCAGTTCTTTTGTCCTCGCTGCATCATCAGGCACTATCAGCACATCGTCATATTTATGATAACCCACACTACTCGCCCATGCAGGATATACCTTCCATAGTTCTTCTACAAAATGCTGCTTCCATTCATCGAATTTTTTATCAGTTTCGCTTACAGTGATTTTTGCCTGTACAACACTCATAAAACAGAAAATTGAAACACAAGTAAACAGCAATACATTTTTCTTCATATCTGACATTGAAACTACAAACTTAACTCTTATAGACACATTTAATATACAGTTTCATGAGGTATATTTGTAAAACCACAAAACATCCTCATTTTATGGCAAAAGTAAAAGGCAACGGCACAAAAGAGAACCCATGGGTATTAAAAACACCACCCGGCACATCAGAGTATATCATGTACAAAGACGAAACTCTTGACCCTCCGGCTTTGGTTTGCACAGTTGGCAGCACTGTTTTACGGTATGACCTTAGGTGCATTAACGATCTGCACCAGATGCTGAAAAAACATGGCGACTGGATGCTCTTAGGTAGTGCTGACGAGCAAAAGCCTGCAGTGGAAGGAACAGTAGAAGCTTGGGGCCGCTCACCTAAGAACCCTGTCGGCGGCTGGTATGGTTTAAAGAAAGGTTTACGTGGGCGCTTTGGCATGTATGTGCCACCGGTACTCGAAGCCCTTGGGCTTGCAGAAGTAGAGCACAATGCAAAAAACAACCGCATGCGGGCTATCTAAAAAAGCAAAGTCTCCAATGCCTACGGGGCTGGAGACTTTAATTCCTTTGCAATTACACCCACAGATGTAATTGCTTGTAATTTACAGGGGCTGAGCATTTGAGGTTTTATCCCTCATCTATATAAGGCGTATTGAAAAGCAAAAATGTTAGTGAGGTGAAAATATATTTTTATAAATAATTTTTAATAAGCAACTCAAATTATTGAAAATCAATAAAATAAAATTGTTTATTGAACAATGACTTTCTGAGAACCATAAGCGCGGCCATCGCCTATTTTTATAAAATACATGCCGGGTATCAGGTCCAGTCCGTCCAGCTTGTAGTTTTTTGTTCCCCCCATCAGTTCAATTTTCTTGTTGCACACAACCTTGCCCATCATGTCATAAATAAAAATTTCATGAGTGGCTGCGTGGCGAGCCCCTATTGCAATAGTAATTTCCGACGTAGTGCTTTGGCCGATCACTGTTATGGGTAAAATATCTTTCTCCATTCCCTGCAGATTAAGCGAGGCAGGATTTATATTGACATTATCTAAATACCACATGCTCCCGGTAGTATTACCAGAGGTATACCTGAACGCTATATAAAATGGCATAGCGCTAATACCGCAAAACATACTGAGGCTAAGCTGGTGCGTCACCCACCCCGAGGCATCATATAATCCCATAGTTGGCGTGACGCCACCGCTTGTATCTATGTACACAAAACTGGAAACTGTGCCCGTATCGTGCGTATACATTATAGCCAGCCTTGCACCACTGGTTGAAAGAGAATCGGCACGGGTATCAAACGTTAAAAAGGCAGTGGTGTAACTGGCGAGATATAAATGGGGGGATATTAAGTAAGATGTATCCAGGTGAAAAGTACCGCTCCATACACCGGTACATGCCGTACCAGGCGTCGGGGTGCCTACGCTATTGGGCCTGCCGTCTAAAGGCCTGCAATGCCACTCACCTTGCGGGTTAGCCGTTGATGGTGGGTTATATTTCAACCAGGTACCGGGAAAACCGGCCGAAGTTGCACAGGCAACATCAAAATTTTCATGAAGTGAGGTAGCATATTGTCCCTTCGCTGCCCAGGCTGAAGCAAACATTATTATAAAACAGCTAAATATACTTCTTTTCATAATGAATTAATTTATTGTGGTATAGAAGCTAATATTGAAATTAAACTAAACCTTTTGGCATTAATGCAAAATAACAGCAACCCTAACAAAACAACAAAAACAATGCCAAATAAAATCATATATGACAACGCATACCTTTGGCTATACAATACATGACGAGTAGAGACAGGCAAACGTTAGAACTGGTGAAAAATATTTTTCCGGTACTAACATCTATACATTTGCATACGTCTATACAATCGGAGAAACATTGTATTAAGATGAATCGATAACAATAGTGCGTTCCCAGACATTAAAAATAGATAACCGGTTCATACCATCAGGAAGGAGCTTTGCCGTAGTGGAGCACAGCGAGCTTAGTGTGCTGATAAGTGACTGTATTGCCGGATCGAGGAACGCCCAGCAAAAGATGTATGACTTGTACACTCCGGCAGCATATGGAGTGATACGGCGCTACCTGCATAACAATGAACAACTGGCACAAGAGATACTGAACGATTCATTCTTAAAAGTACTGACGAAGCTGAACCAATATAATTTCCAGGGAGCATTTGAAGGCTGGATAAGGCGGATAGTGGTAAATACCGTTACAGACCACCTGAGGAAGAATATTAAAGATGAGCATCACAAAGAGATACAGCCGGAAGATGCCTGGGTGCCCTGCAATTCGGTTACAAATCTTTCGCATAAAGAGTTGCTGCAATTGGTGCAGGAATTACCTGATGCACAGCGAACGGTCTTTAACTTATTTGTGTTTGAAAAATACAGTCATAAAGAAATAGCAGAGATATTGAACATAAACGAGAATAACAGCAGATGGCATTTGAACGACGCACGGAGGCGTTTGAAAGAAAAAATTAATTCCGTAATGAAGTAATTATTAGATACCATGGATAAAAACATGAAAAACCTCGATGACCTTTTTGAAGAAGGGCTCGGTAATTATACCGAAACCCCTCCTCCGGCAGCCTGGAGCGCTTTTGAAAAGAAATTGGGCGCTGTTCCGCACCGGGGCAGCCGTTTTAGCTACCGCAGGCTGTTGCTGCTTGCAGTGGCCGGGCTGTTTGTCATCAGCATACCTGCAATGAAATTCCTGCCGGTATTCAATTCTGTCGGCGATAATGGATCAGCTACTATTGCAACTAATATAGTCGATAATACAACCGGCTCCAACCGATCAATATCTGAACCCGCAACAACAAATACTGCCGGCAATAACACAATAGACCAGTCCGCTCCAAATGACAGTGACGATGAACACAATGAACGGTCAGTTAATAAAACAATAGCTCAAAACGCTAAAACAAACAAGAGCATTCCCAACCGTAATAATAATGCACTGGCCAGTAAGAACGCTAACGGCCACATTACGAATACAGAAGATAATGAGTCTGAAGAAAATATAACTTACCGAAGCAACTTATCAAAGCCGGCCCCTGTAGACGAACCTGCTGAAAATAAACAGGATAATAACAACAACGAACTTGCTGCAAAACCAAAAGAAGAAACAGCACCAGCAAAAGCCGAACAAAAACCTGTGGTAAACGTTGCTGAGAAAAATGTGCCTAAGCCCCCTAAACCAAAGTACAATAAATGGGAAGCGGGTGTTAAAGCAGGATACGAACTGGGATTTGACAATAATGCTGCAAAGAAACTGGTGGTGTCCCCATATATACAATACAATATCAGCAGGAAATTTTCCATCATGCTGCAGCCTGCCATTAAGGGCGGACAATTAGCAAACAGGAGGATCGGCACACCTAAGTCATACTACAAAGTAAATGATGACTCATCTATTACAAGGCACATAGACAGCAACGTATTTGTACCGGGAGGAGGGTTAATGTACATAGTAAAAGATACCTTCACACAGTCACATGATTCCATAGTCAAGACTTACTCAATAGGCGGTAAATACTTTGAAATTGAAACACCTTTAATGCTGAAATATAATATCTCGAAAAAGTTCTCTGTTTATGGAGGTGTAAATATTGTATACAGCCAGGCTGTTGCTGTAAAGGAAAGCACCTATACCAGTGAGCCTATCACCAGGACTGTTGGTGCAAAACCCATTCTCAGGCAATATGGAGTGGCGCCACCTCCTCCTAATTCGGTAAATTCCGAGATCACTTATACGGGAACTTCAATTTCAGATTACAATGGCCCTGCTTATAAAGGTTCGGATGCAAGCACCTTGCGCGCAGGCTACATGGCTGGCCTCAGTTTTGAAGTCACCAACCGGGTCTTATTCGACCTGCTGGTGCAACAGGCAAAAACAAGACCAAACCTCCAGGCAGGCTATAATGTAAACACTACCCTGTCAGCCCCTTATGTCCGCTTCACTATTGGCTATAAACTAACTAAATAGTCACCTATATGCTCTTCAGTTTCAAACCCTATCGATTCATACACTTAGTCCCGATATTGATCGGGACTTTTTATTGCTTATTTTACCGCAGAGGTTTGAGGAGATTTTTTGGGACAACAAGGATACGTGTAATTGATTGGCCCATTGTGGTATCTGCATTTATTTTTGCGCACTATTTGCGCATTATTTGCGCAGTTAGTGATTGATTATCAATAGCCCTGCTTTGCCCCTAAATTTGTTGATTTTCTTACCACAAAGGGCACAACGGTATTATGTATTTTTAAACGCAAAGACCGCAGAGAATGCAAAGATTTTTTGTACAAGGGTGCCCTCCTTTGCAGAAAAAGCTACGGCGGGTGAAAGGTATAAATATGAACATGCCTGTTTTCGGTTAACAACTTTTTGCGGGCATAGGTGAAATGCGCTATGGGCTTGCTTATGTGTTTTTATTTTCAGGTATAAAAGGGTATAAAAACCGGCATAAACGGTATAAAAGAGGGTATAAAAAGTCGCCTTCATATTCTGCCTTACCACAAGGGGCACAATGATTCTACACAAAGTTCACAATGCTTGCGTGATCTCTGGATTTTTTACAACACCATATTTCAAAGAGCGTTTGTGAGCTGCCCCACTTAGTAAAAGGTTAAACGCAAAGTCCGCATGGTTCGACATTGCTCACCACAATTCGCAAAGCATGTGTTGCGCGCTGTTACTATACAAAGTTCTGCAAGGTTTTTGGGGTGAAAAAATTTAATTTCCGTCACGGTACTGAAACAGTACCGTGACGGTTTTTGGGTGTAGTGTGGGCGCGGGTTTGAGGGTGATATTTTTATTTTTTATGCCCGAAAAATGGATGCCCAAGTTTCATCTTCGTCCCCCGGATTGATCATGCGAACCTGGTTCAGACAACCTCATTAACGATCAGCTTAAAGCCTGTACCATAGGCATTCAGTATCTCGATCGCAGGGTCTTCTTTTAGCATCTTGCGTATCTTGCTTATATACACATCCATGCTTTTGGCAGAGAAATAATCATCGTTACCCCATACTTTATTCAGTATGGCAGAACGGGGTATTAATTCATCCTGGTGGCTAACAAGGATACACAGCAGGTCTGCTTCTTTAGAACTTAGCCTTTTTACCTGATCACCCAGTTGCAGGGTCATTTTCGTATAGTCGAACAGGTATTTGCCCAACTGTTTCACTTTATCTTTAACGGATGAGTTCTTGTTTTGCGTCCTTCTCAGTATGGCATTAATTCTTAAATACAGTTCCTGAGTACTAAAGGGCTTGGTGATATAGTCATCAGCGCCTATCTCCAGTCCATGTATCCTGTCTTCGTGCAGCGCACGTGCCGTAAGAAATATTATCGGCACATCCTCATTCACACCCCTTATCTCCCTGGATAAAGAAAAGCCATCTTTTACAGGCAGCATCACATCAAGAATGCAAAGGTCAAAATTCTGCTTTGCAAACATGGATGCGCCCTCTGCCCCATCCCGGCACCAGGTAATATCGAACCCTTTATTGTTAAGATTCTCTTTTAACAACAACCCAAGGTTAGGGTCATCTTCCACAAATAATATCTTCGTCATGATGTGCCATTTAATTTTTTAGGAAAAGAAACGGTGAACTTAGTACCCTCTCCTTTTTTACTTTTTACTTGTATGTTTCCTTTATGCGCGTCCACTATATATTGCACATAGCTCAGTCCAATGCCAAAGCCTTTTATATCGTGCCTATCACTCTTATCCCCACGGTAAAACCGCTCAAACATATATTTCATGGTTTCAGAGCTCATGCCAATTCCATTGTCTTCAATTTCTATCACCGCTTTATTACCAGCTTCGTAGGTTGATAAAGTGATCTTCGCAGGCGTACGGCTATATTTTATAGCATTATCAACCAGGTTATATATCAAATCCCGTACCAATCTTGCATCGCCATACATCCATACATCGGGCATAAGGTTGTACTCTACAGTTCCTTTTACCCTTTCCAGTTGTATCTCAAAGGAGTTGATCGTGTCGCAAATGAGCCTGTTGATATCCAGTTTATCTATAGAAGTGCCTATTTTGGTATGCTCCATAGCCGATAGCTGCAGCATCTGTTCTACATTTTTCTGCAGGTGCTTGTTCTCCTCCTCGATGATGCTGGTATAGAATTCCTGGTTCGTTTTAGCATTACGCCAGTTCTCAACGGCAAGGTTTATATTAGTAATGGGCGTATTGAACTCATGTGTTATGTTATTGATGAACATACTCTTCATCTCCGACAGTTTCTTCTGGTTCAATATGGTCTTTACAAAATAGGCGAACGAAATGATAAGTACGATAATAACGGCTATTGAGCAGATCATCACCCACGCCATAGACCTGATGGTACGGCCTGTAGGGTCCGGCAAGTAGAGAAACAACTCATAGGGCTTATTAAAATTATCGCCCAGGAAAGACATTTTGATCATGCCTTTTTGCAAGTGTGCAGGTTTGCTGCCTTTCTTCAGGAATTCATAATCATTGCTCCCAACCCTTTTGATACCCATTTCATATACGGTATCGAATGTATTTTTGTTAAGCGTAGCTTTTATAAGCGAATCAAGGTTATCAGGATTGATCAGCCCATCCAGCGTCTGGCTGTTGTTCAATGCTTTTTGAAAAGCTTCTGCATCGGCATTAAAAGGAAGTTTGTATGAGTTGGTATCTATCCTTTTAATATGCTCGCTCGGAACAGCAAATTTGAACTTCAGCGATATATCAACAGTTGCCGGGTAGTCGAACGGTATAGTATTACTTCGGTCAAAAAAGGTATCTTTCTTAAAATAGAAAAGGTTGTACATGCTGAGTGTGTCCAGGTAGCCGCCCTCTTCGGCCGGGGAAAGGAACCTGCCTTTCTTTTGTGCCTGCTTAACAATGTAAATTCCCTCTCCCTTCTTGATAAACGCCTTTGAGTAATAAAAGAAACAGTATGCTTTCTCCTCTACATCTTTTATCACTTTCTCCAGGTCGTTCTTCAGGCTGCGTTCTGCGGCAAGCTGCTGCATGCGCACACCGGTCCACATCCAGTATAGCTGCACGCCTATAAGTGCTAATATCACCCCTCCGACCGTAAAATACAGCCAGCGGTACTTTCCACTCCGCTTCATTGCATAAAAGTAGTATATAGGCTATTACAGATAAGAGATTTAAGTTTTTTTAAGTATCGGATCAGGTTTTCGGATTTTAGAATTAGCTGAACTTGCCTTAACCGGGAAAAATACACTTATTTATAAATTTAGAGAACAATTTATATCTTGCTGTAAATAAGCGTATTAATGAAACTCCAAATAAAGCACTTGTTGCTCCTGCTGCTTATTATGTGCACAGGCAACCTCTATGCCCGCTTAAAGGGGCAGGCCCGAATAGACTCGCTGCTTGCGGAACTGCCTAAAGCCAAAGAAGATACGAACAAGGTAAAACTGCTACGGAATTTATCGTTGGGATTTGTTGACAGTAATCCTGATGAAGGCTTGAAATACGGGCAGCAGGAACTGGAACTGGCAACAAAACTCGACTGGAAAAAGGGCATTGCCAGTGCCAACTATGACATAGGTAAAAATTACAAAGAAGGGAAGCACGATTATTCCAAGGGAATCGAATATTATGCCAAATCCTTAAAAGGGTTTGAAGACCTGGGAGACAAGGCGGGAATTGCATCGCTTTTAAACGCTATGGGCACTGTTTATATGATAAAGGGCGACTACTCCCAGTCCCTTGAATGTTACCAAAGAGGCCTTAAGCTTTACAAGGAGCTAGACAATATACGCGGTGTGGCAGCAGCTACCTGCAACATTGGCAACGTTTATTATTCATATGGCGACTATCCGAAGGCACTTGAGTACTACTTTAAGGCGCTGAAAATAGATGAAGCAAACGGGTATAAGCAGTACACAGCATTTGACGTCAACAATATTGCCAACATCTATGGAAAGCAGGGCAACTATTCAAAAGCATTGGAATATTATGAGAGAGGGCTGAAGATAAATGAAGAAATAGAAAGTAAAGGTGGTGCCGCAACCTGTACGGGGAATATGGGCAATATTTATAGAGAAATGAAAGACTATGCTAAAGCGCTTGAATATTTTTCTAAAGCACTGAAAATGGATATGGAAACAGGTGACAAACCGGGAATTGTCAAATTCACCTCTAATATTGGCATTGTTTACAAGGAACAGAAAAAATATGCTGCTGCTTTTGAATACCTGCAAAGCGGTTTAAAACTGGCCGAAGCAATAGGGGAAAAAGAAATGATAGCAACTGACTTATACCGTATTGGCGATCTATACCTTGAGATAATAGCAGACACTACATTAACAACGCAGGTAACAAGAAGCAGTGTTAACAACTCCCCTGACCTGCTGCCAAACGACTACAAAGCAACTGTTACGCTGCCTGTTGGCAAGAAAGCCTTGCTGAAAGGGGCATTCGATCACCTTCAGCGTGGGCTTGCTGTAGCAAAAGAAATAAATAACCCGGAAGATATGCTCGATTGCTATAAGTCGCTCGCCAAAGCATACGAGTTGAGCGGCGATTACAAAAAATCTTTGGAGATGACGGCAAACTGGCATGCCATACAAGATTCTATTTTTTCTACAGAGAACAGGAATAAAATAGCGAGGATGGAGGATGCGCGCAAAGAATACATTGACAGCCTTAAGGCCGCTGAGGCACAAAAAACAGCCGATGCAAAAGCTGCCCACCGGCGCAATTACGAGCTGATAGGTGGTGGCGTTTTGCTGCTGGCGTTGGGTTTCATATTTGTGCTCAGGAAAAATAACAAGGTTCTTGACAAGGAAAAAAAGAAAAGCGACAACCTGTTATTGAATATACTACCAGAAGAAGTGGCAGGGCAATTGAAAGAAACAGGGGCTGCAGCCGCCAGGAATTTCGATGATGTAACCGTGCTGTTCACCGACTTTGTGAACTTTACTGAGGCAAGCGGGCGAATGAAGCCCGAAGCACTGATAGAAGAACTGGATACCTGTTTCAAAAAATTTGATGCAATAACCGGCAAGTACGGCATAGAAAAAATAAAAACCATTGGTGACGCCTACCTGGCTGTGTGCGGCCTACCCCAACCTAACCCGGAACATGCCCTGAACATTGTAAAAGCTGCACAGGAAATAACGGTCTATATGCAAGACCGCGAGGCAAAAATGGGCAATAGCACTTTCCAGATACGCATAGGCATACACAGCGGCAGCGTGGTAGCAGGCATAGTGGGTGTTAAAAAGTTTGCCTACGATATATGGGGCGATACAGTGAACACAGCCGCCCGCATGGAGCAAAACAGCGAAGCGGGAAAGATAAATATATCGCAGACAACGTATGACCTGGTAAAAGATAAGATAAACTGTGAGTACAGGGGTGAGATAGATGCGAAGGGTAAGGGGCAGTTGAAAATGTATTATGTATTGTGATTCAAACAATAAAAGCCACCCTTTCGGATGGCCTTCAGGTAGTATTATTTTCAATTATTTAGAAACGCTCTAAACCGCTGAAGAAGAAGTTGCCTTCTATTGCGGCATTCTCGTCGCTGTCAGACCCGTGAACTGCATTCTCGCCTACTGAGGCTGCATATTTTTTACGGATTGTACCCTCTTCTGCCTGTGCAGGGTTGGTGGCGCCTATCAGCTTGCGGAAATCGGCAACTGCATTGTCTTTTTCAAGAATAGCTGCTACTATAGGGCCGCTGCTCATAAACTCTGTAAGTTCACCGTAAAATGGGCGGGCAGCATGTACCTCATAGAACTTCTCAGCCTGTTGCTTGCTGATCTGCAGGTATTTCATAGCAACTATGCGGAAACCGCCTGCATTCATCATTTGTAAAATATTTCCAATGTTACCTGCTTTTACCGCATCAGGCTTGATCATTGTGAAAGTACGATTAGACATATAATAACTGGTTTTTAAGTTAAGTGAGGATGTATAGATAATTTTTCTATTTTACTAGTTCTTTTACATTTTTTCTTCGTCAGAAAATCTTAAAATATTACAATATTCGCAGTTTTTCTTCCTTGAAAAAAGGAAAAATAACGTTGTAAAATTTAGAAAAAAATTATCTATACAAACTCACGGGCGCAAAGGTAATAGATACCGGAAATTATAAACGTTAAAAAAGTATAAACATGGAATAAAAAAATCCGGTATTAGAAGATAAAAATTACATTTGCAGCCCAATTGGCCCCTTAGAGGGCAAAATATATCCCAATGCTGCCCATACAAGATTGTCTTCCTTTACTGCAAACTCCTAAAAAGATATTCATTACCACTCATCACAAACCTGATGGTGATGCAATTGGGAGTATGCTGGGGCTTGCGCTATACCTGAGAAAGAAAGGCCATACAGTTACAGCAGTGTCGCCGGGCGAGATACCCGATTTCCTTGAGTGGATGCCTAGTGTGGATACCATGCTTAATTATGAAGCAACACCGGAACTTGGAGCAGAAGCCCTGAAGAAAGCCGACCTTGTTTTTTGCGTGGATTTTAATGATTACAACCGCACCAAGCACCTGGAACAACTGCTTTCAGACGCCCCCCAACCGAAAATATTAATAGACCACCACCTCTTTCCCAAACCTTACTGGGATTATGGTCTGTCTATCCCAGAGAAAAGCAGCACATGCGAGATGGTGTATGACTTTATCAACCTTGCCGGTGATAATGCATTAATAGATAAAGACATTGCAGCATGTTTGTATACAGGGGTTATGACGGATACAGGCTCTTTCAAATTCCCTATAACCACGGCTTTTGTACATACTATGGTAGCCGACCTTATTAATAGAGGCCTTCGTCCAACATATATCCATGAGGCTGTATATGAATCGTGGACCACTGCACGCATGAAGTTTCTCGGGTATGTATTAATAGAGCGGATGGAGGTTTTCCATAAATATGGTTCTGCTCTCATTACTTTATCCCGTAAGGATATGAATTTATTTAATGTACAGAACGGGGACACTGAAGGGCTGGTAAATTACCCATTAAGCATAAAAGGCATTAAATTCGCAACCCTTATCACTGAGCGCAGCGACGAAATAAAAATGTCGTTCCGTAGTAAAGGAAACTTTGATGTAAGTAACTTCGCGCGGTTGTACTTTGACGGAGGCGGGCATTTCAACGCTTCCGGAGGAAGAACTAAAACATCATTAACAGAAACAGTAACATATTTTAAGAAGATTTTGACCGACATTCATCCAAAATAAAATACCGGTAAACCGGGAAAGAAAAACAAACACTAAACATGATAAAGCAGATCGTATCTATCGCCGTATTAGGCGCAGCGCTGATTAGCGCAACCGGTTGCAACAGCGGCGGTGGTTTCCAGAAGTACAAGGGTATCGAATACAAAATCGTAAAAGAAGGTAAAGGCAGGAAAGCAAAGATCGGCGATGCCATCGAATTCCACCTTTTTGCAAAAATGGATACCATGGTGCTTGCCGACACCAGGAAGCAGCAGAACGGCGAGGCAGTGACTATACCCGTTGAGGAGCCAAGGGGCATTGGAGAATTCCAGGCAGCATTCACCAAACTGGGAGCAGGCGACAGCGCAGTTATTGAAATATCTACCGATACGCTGCTGAAAGCAAACCCTATCCCTCCCGGACAACAGGCGCCACCATGGCTGAAACCCGGCAAGAAGATCAATGTGACGATAGCCGTTGTTTCTGTGAAAACAAAGGAGGAGTACGAAAAATACCAGCAGGATAAACAGGCAGAAGCACAGGCCAAGCAAATGGAAATGCAGAAGGAAATGGAAAAGAGGGCTGCCGCACAATTGCCTATTGATGACAAAATACTCCAGGAGTATTTTGCAAAAAACAACATCACGCCAACTAAAACTGCATCAGGCGTATATTACACGATCCAGAAACCAGGTGCTGGCCCTGCTATTACCAGTGGCAAAACGGTGAGCGTGATGTATACCGGCAAAACGCTTGATGGCAAAGCATTTGACTCAAACATTGATACCAACATCGGCCACCATGGCACTGCCCCACTCACTTTCCCTGTGGGCCAGCGCCAGATGATACCCGGCTTTGATGAGGGTGTACAATTGTTAAAGAAAGGCAGCAAGGCAACATTATACCTGCCATCGCCACTCGGTTATGGCGAACAAGGCCCGCCAAACATAGGCGCAAATGCGATCCTTGTTTTCGAAGTGGAAGTAGTAGATGTGAAAGACGCACCTAAGCAGGATGCCCCATCAACTACCCCACCTCCTCCTCCAACTAGATAAGAAGCGAATAATAACTATAAAATACTACAGATGAAAAGAACACCGAAAATAGCTCTGTTATTGGGAATACTGTTTATGGGCCTAACCCTGAACAGCACCTATGCCCAGGATAAAAAAGCTAAAAAAACCACAACTCCGGCAAAAGCACAGCAAAAAGCAGCCAAGAAGGATGACATGTCGGGATTCACAAAATTAGCCAGCGGTCTCATGTACAAGATCGTGAAGCATGGGCAAGGAACAAAAAAACCCCAGTTGACCGACCATATAGAGTTGAACATCAGCTATACCGTGGGAGACAGCACCATCTTCGATTCCCGCAAGATGAATAATAACAAGCCTGTACCATTGCCTATCAGTAAACCAAGAGGCAATGGTGACCCGATAGAGGTATTCATGCAGATGGTTGTTGGCGACAGCGCCATCATCAAATACCCTGTTGATTCCCTGAAGAAGATGGGCCAGAGTCCACCATGGGCAAAGGACGGTGACATGATAACCTACTATGCCACACTGGTATCATTAAAAACTGACGAGGAAGAAAAGAAGGAAGCTGCTGAGCATTATGAGAAACAAAAAGCAATTGATGACAAAATACTGCAGGAGTACTTTACGAAGAATAATATAAAAGCGCTGAAAACCGAATCAGGTTTGTATTACACGATCTCCGAAGTAGGTAAGGGTGAAAAAGTTGTTTCGGGCAAAGCCATTAACGTAAATTATACGGGCATGTTCCTGGATGGAAAAAAATTCGATTCAAATACAGATTCAGCATTCCATCATATGCAGCCTTTCAATTTAACCGTAGGCAAAGGCAGTGTGATAAAGGGATGGGATGAGGGATTGCAGTTATTGAGGATAGGTTCAAAAGCGCGTTTCTATATCCCTTCAGGCCTTGCATACGGCAGCCAGGACAGGAGCCCGATAGTACCAAATTCTATACTGGTGTTTGATGTGGAGATACTTGACCTACCCGACCAAAGCGTGATAGATGACAAGATCATACAGGACTACCTGGCGAAGAATAACATACAGGCAACTAAAACAGCTTCTGGCCTTTACTATGTTATGAAGCAGAAAGGCCTTGGCCCTAATGCTGCTCCCGGCAAAAAAGTGACCATGAACTATACAGGCATGACGCTGGACGGAAACATTTTTGATTCGAACACCGACCCGAAGTTCAACCATGTGCAGCCATTCCAGTTCACTTTGGCTCAGGGACAGGTAATAAAGGGCTGGGATGAAGGAGTACAACTTCTGAACATGGGCGCAAGGGCAACCTTTATTATCCCATCTGGACTGGCCTATGGGACATCCGGTGCAGGCCAGGCGATACCGCCAAACGCTATTCTGCTGTTTGAGGTAGAACTGGTTTCAATTGATAAATAAATTGGCAAACAAAAAAACTAAAGATGACTAAGAGCTTGTTAACTGCGTTTTTTTCAACTGTATTATTATTCGTCCAGGGTTTCGTTTTCGGGCAGGATCAAAAGGCTATAGATGACCAGGTGCTTAAAAATTATTTTGCAAAAAATAAAATAGTAGCTACAAAAGCCCCATCGGGACTATATTACACTATTAATAAGCCAGGAAATGGAGAGAAGCCAAAGTTTGGCAAGCATGTGACCATGCATTACCTCGGCAAACTGCTGGACGGCACACGATTTGATGGCAATGTAGATGAGCAATACAACCTGGTACAAGGCAGGGAGCCGTTCATATTTGCACTTGGCGTAGGACAAGTGATCAAAGGATGGGACGAAGGTGTGAAACTACTGGAGAAAGGTAGCAGGGCCACTCTTTATCTGCCCTCATGGCTGGCTTACGGGCAAAACGGCGTACCTGGTCTGATACCACCTAACTCAGTATTGGTCTTTAATGTGGAAGTAGTTGATTTTGAAAAATAGGACAATGCGAATTATTCAATGCCTCTTGATAATGTGGTATTTGCTGACAGCAAATACCACATTTGCTTTTACCCATGCCGATACCCTGCGCGGAAGCAATGGCCCGGGCCGCGCATGGTGGGATGCGATACGGTATGACCTGCAAGTAGGATTTGATACTTTGGGCAAAAGCATCTATGGGATTAACCAGGTGAGCTTTACGGTGCTCAAATCACCGGGCGACAGCATGCAGATAGACCTGCAAACACCTATGGTGCTCGACAGCGCCATTTTGATGCCCAGTGCCCTGGGTGAGGGACCTATACTGCTGCCGGTAAAGCAGGAAGGCAATGTGTGGTGGGTGAAGCACAACTTCCGCAAGCTGAAAGTTGGCAGCCAGTATTTGCTGGCCATCTTTTACCATGGCAAGCCACGCGAAGCCGTAAACCCTCCCTGGGACGGCGGTTTCAGCTGGGGACATGATAGCCTGGGCAAGCTTTTCGTGGCAGTATCCTGCCAGGGACTCGGTGCAAGCGTTTGGTGGCCCTGCAAAGATGCCCAATGGGATGAACCAGATAGCGGAATGAGTACCCGTTTCTTTGTGCCCGGTTATTATGCAATAGGGAATGGTAAGGAATTAGATGTAACCGCTTCTGCTCCAGGTGGCCAGAAACCAACTATTACAGGCTGGGAAGTAAAGAACCCAATCAATACTTACAATGTGACTTTTTATATAGGCGACTATGTGCATTGGCACGATACGCTGATGGGCGAAAACGGAAAGCTAGACCTTGATTTTTATGCGTTACGATACCATGAGGAACAGGCAAGGAAACAGTTTGCAGTCGTAAAACAGATGCTTCATTGCTTTGAGTACTGGATGGGGCCCTACCCTTTTTATGAAGATGGTTACAAAATAGTGGAAGCGCCCTACCTGGGCATGGAACACCAAAGCGCAATAGCCTATGGTAATGGGTACAAAATGGGCTATAAAGGCTATGACAGGACCTATACAGGTATAGGCATGGCTTTCGACTATATCATTATACATGAAAGCGGGCATGAGTGGTTTGGTAACAATGTTACCGCTAAAGACATGGCCGACAACTGGATACATGAAGGAATTACTTGTTACTCGGAGGCGCTGTTTGTGGAATGTACACAGGGTAAAGAAAAGGCTTATAAATATTGCCGGGGGGAATGGAGTAATATCAGAGCCGACAAGCCTATGATAGGCCCATATGGTGTAAATGAAGAAGGCTCCGGAGATATATATGATAAAGGTGCTGCCATTATACACATGATAAGGATGATGACAAACAACGATGAAAAATTCAGGGCTATGTTGCGTGGGCTGGGCAAAGACTTTTATCACCAGACTGTTACCACACAGCAGGTAGAGGAATACATTAGTAAACAAACAGGCCTTGAGCTAAAAACATTTTTTGACCAATACCTGCGCACAGACAAGATCCCACACCTGGAGTACTCAATTAAGGACGGGAAGCTGAAATATAAATTCACTCATGTAGTTGCAGGGTTTACACTCCCTCTCACTGTTACTGCCGGAGAAACTACAGAAACCATCAGGCCGACATCGGAATGGCAGCAAATTAAATGGAATGGGGGGTATAACGTGAGGTTCTCTGAAGATTTTTTAATAAAGTGAGGTATTAATCTATCCAAAAAACTTATCCACACCCCCCTCACACCCGCATTGAGCAATGAACCATTGCGCTATTAAGCCACTATATTTGTAATGTGGTAAAGGAGAAAACAGCAAAGGTTGCGGAAACCCCGCTCATGAAGCAGCATAAGGATATTAAAGCCAAGTATCCTGATGCGGTTTTGTTGTTCCGTGTTGGTGATTTTTACGAGACATTCAGTGAAGATGCACATATTGCATCAAGGGTTTTAGGTATTACGCTCACCAAGCGCTCGAACGGTGCCGCTGCTACTGTTGACCTTGCCGGATTTCCCCACCATGCGCTGGACACTTACCTGCACAAACTGGTAAAAGCAGGCTACCGTGTAGCCATCTGCGACCAACTGGAAGACCCAAAACTAACCAAGGGAATTGTAAAACGTGGTGTTACAGAACTAGTTACGCCTGGTGTGGCAACCAGCGATAAGCTGCTTGAGAACAGGACCAATAACTTCCTCGCAGCATTGCATCTCGGAGATAAATGCGGCATTGCATTCCTGGATATTACCACTGGTGAATTTTACACTGCCGAAGGCAATATCGAATACATGGATAAGTTGCTGCAAAGTTTCCAGCCTTCGGAAATAATTTTGTCCAAATCACAGGTAAAACAGTTCAGGGAGCAGTTCGATACAAAAACATATACTTTCCAACTGGATGAATGGATATTCCGGGACCAATACTGTTACGATCTATTATTGCAACACTTCCAAACCCAGTCGCTAAAGGGCTATGGAGTTGAAGACCTGAAGTCAGCCACCATAGCCTGCGGTGTTGCCTTACACTACCTGAAGGATACTGAACATGCCAACCTGCAGCACATCAATACCTTACAGCGTATAATAGCCACAGATTTTATGTGGATGGACAGGTTCACCATCCGCAACCTTGAGCTGGTACACAGCAGCTATGAGCAAGGCACTAACCTGCTGCAGGCATTAGATAATACCCATACTCCAATGGGTGCCCGCCTGATGAAACGCTGGCTCATATTCCCGCTGTTCGACCAGAACCGTATAGAGCAAAGGTTGAACCTGGTGAACCATTTTATACTGGCGCAAGATCTGAACCACGCACTCACCCAACTGGTAAAACAAATAGGTGATGTAGAACGGTTAGTCGGAAAAATACCACTAAAAAAAATTAACCCTCGCGAAGTAATGCAGCTAGCCCGCAGCATGAAATTTATGGAGGAAATGCAGGATAAATGTGTAGCAGCAGAAGATGACGCATTGCGCCGCCTGGCAGAAGGTTTACAACCACTGACAGAACTAAGGGAACACATTCTCTCAAATATAGTGGACGATGCACCCGCAATGGTGAACAAAGGCGGCGTGATACGTGATGGCGTGTCTGAGGAACTTGACCACCTCCGGAAAATATCACGTAGTGGAAAAGACTACTTGTTGCAAATACAGCAGCAGGAATCGCAGCGCACAGGAATATCTTCGCTGAAGATCTCCTACAATAACGTATTCGGTTATTACCTGGAGGTAACGCACACGCATAAAGACAAAGTACCGGCAGACTGGATACGCAAGCAAACCCTTGCCAATGCCGAGCGTTATATTACACCTGAGCTGAAGGAGTACGAAGAACAGATACTTGGTGCTGAAGACAAGATACTGGCGATAGAAAGCAACCTTTACCAGCAACTACTGGTAAGCATTGAGCCATACATATCAGCTATTCAGAACAATGCGCATATTATTGCACAACTGGATTGCCTGCTGTGCTTTTCCTACAATGCCCAGAAATACAATTACCATCGCCCTACCCTTGTAAACGAACCAGTATTGGAAATAAAGGCGGGGCGTCACCCGGTAATAGAACAACAATTGCCACCCGGCGAAAGCTATATAGCTAACGATATTACACTTGATAAAACCGATCAGCAGGTTATTATACTTACCGGGCCAAACATGAGCGGTAAATCGGCCTTGCTGAGGCAGACAGCCATCATTACGCTTATGGCGCATATGGGCAGCTTCGTACCTGCGGATGCCGCTACAATTGGCCTTACAGATAAGATATTCACCCGCGTAGGCGCATCTGATAACCTGAGCGGAGGCGAAAGTACCTTCATGGTGGAAATGAATGAGACCGCCAGCATCATCAATAACATCAGCGAACGCAGTTTGATCCTGCTGGACGAAATAGGCCGAGGTACCAGCACATATGATGGCATATCACTGGCATGGTCTATAGTGGAGCATGTGCATAATAGTCCGGCTAAGCCAAAAACACTCTTTGCCACACACTATCATGAGTTGAATGAACTGGAGCATCAATTGCCGAGGGTTCGTAATTACCACATTACTCATAAAGAAACGGGCAATAAGGTCATTTTCCTGCGCAAACTTGCGCCCGGTGGCAGCAGGCATAGCTTTGGTATACAGGTAGCCCGTATGGCGGGAATGCCACCAAAATTACTGGACCGTGCCAACGAGATACTCGCCCAATTGGAAGAAAAACATGCCGGTACCGGGGATACCCTGCAAAAGGTAAAAAACATCAAACCTGCTGCACAATTCCAGCTCAATATATTTGATGGTGTAACTGAAGATATACGCCGTATACAGCAACTGCTTGATGCCACAGATATCAACACACTCACACCGGTTGAGGCACTGATGAAGCTGAACGAGATGAAAGAGATCGTGAAGCAGTACAGGAAGTGATTTTTTTATATTTTTGAATATATTCAATCTACTTAACCGGCACGCTAATTATCTATGCGGGAACTGTTATTAAATAATGCTTTTGTGCGCCTGTGCATGCGCATATTCAAGCATTTTGATACAGTACCAGAAGTGATCACGCTGGAACATTACAACTTTTACCTCATTTCCAATATTGCCTACACATGCGGATGGGCCACCCATGCTATATGGATGGGTATTTTCTTTTGCCTGGGACAAACAACCATGGCGTGGTACCAGTTCGTGAGCATTGGTTGTCATGTAGCGGCCATTGCCCTTAACAGAAGGGGATTACATCAGCCGGCCATGATAATTGGCACGCTAGAAGTAGCTACACACCAGGTCCTCGCTGTTTATATTATGGGCTGGGGAGCGGGGTTCCAGTATATCATCATCGCAACGAGCATATTCCCCTTCCTGCAGCACGATGGCAGCTCGTTCATCAAAACATTCCTAGTGCTGGTAAACACAGCAAGCTATGTATTCATCGAGGTCTATCTCAGGCATACAACACCGGTCTCTGCACTGTCTCCCTTAGCCGAGGACATTTTTAATTACATTAACATTGTTATGAGCTTCTGCTTTATGGCTACATGGGGCTTTTTTATTACCGTTGCCACCAAGCGCACCGAAGCCGTACTGACCCAAAGAAACAAAGAACTATACGAAGCTGAAAAAGCTGTTGAGCATGCCGAGATACGCCGCCAGCTCGAGGTAAAGGAAAGGGATAAAGAGATATACCGGTTGCGAAATGAAGAGATACACCTGCGCAATCAAATGATTGAAGAAGAGAAAAAAAAATCAGAAACACTATTGCTTAACATCCTGCCGGAAGAGATAGCTTACGAATTACTTAAAGATGGCAATACCAAAAGCCGGCGGTATGACTTGGTTACCATAATGTTCACCGATTTTGTCAACTTTACGCATATCACGGAACAAATGAAAGCTGAGGACCTGGTGAAGCAAATGGATAGGTTTTTTATGACTTTTGACAGTATTACCAGGAAACATGGCATAGAGAAAATAAAAACTATCGGCGATGCATACATGTGTGCCGGAGGATTACCCGTTGCCAACACAACCAATCCTATTGATGTGGTAAATGCTGCTATAGAGATATTGAACTATATAGCGGAAGACAAATCTCAGAAATACCGGATACGCATTGGCATTCATACCGGACCGGTGGTGGCAGGGGTTGTGGGCAGGCATAAATTCCAGTACGATATATGGGGAGATGCCGTGAACATTGCAGCAAGAATGGAGCAAAGCTCAGAACCGGGGCGCATTAATATTTCAGGTGAGACCTATGAACTGGTGAAAGACCAGTTTAATTGTGATACCGCGGCAAGATCAGCGCAAAAAATAAAGGAGAGCTGGAAATGTATTTCCTGAACGGCAGGAAACAAGTCTAAGAATAACAATAGCTTATGGCATGATTTTGTTGCACAATACCGAAAAATAAAACTCATCCATTGAAAACCATTACCAGGATATTTTTAACAGGGATTATGTGTATGACACTGCTGCAACTTTTTGGCTGTTTCTCCTCTCAAAAGGTGCCCAAACGTGAGATAGCCAGTGCAGCATTATTAAAACCTTTCGATGCCATTATTGTACCTGGTATACCCTTCAAAAACTGCGAGTGGGATACCGTGATGAAAGGACGGGTGATATGGGCTTACATCCTTTATAAAGATGGATTTACGAAGAATATCATTTTTTCCGGATCGTCTGTTTATAGTCCTTATTTTGAAAGCAAAATAATGGGGCTCTATGCACAGAAACTGGGCATACCCAAAGAACATATCTTCTATGAAACTGAAGCACGGCACAGCACAGAGAATGTTTACTTTTCTTACCTGCTTGCTAAAAAACTCGGGTTCAAAAGTCTGGCATTGGCAACCGACCCTGTGCAATCAAGGCTGCTGCGCGGCTTTACCCGCAAGCGTTTTGGGTCTCCCATTCATCACCTGCCATTTGTTATAAATACCCTCAAAGAATATAACCATTTAAACCCATCAATAGACCCCACTTCAGCAAAAGCAGAGAATTTCATTTCCATTACCGAAAAAGAGTCATTCTGGCAAAGGATGCGCGGCACCCTTGGCAAAGACATAGACTGGAGCCAATATGAAGACGGTAAAGTAGGAGGACTTTAACTAACATTTCCCCAATATTCTTAAGATCATCTTAACAGCTGATATACATCATGATCTTCGCGGCATGTGTTTTTTACGTTTGTAGCGGACAAATGCTATAAAATGAGAAAGAAACAAGATAACGATAAACTGCCCGGCTACCCACACTACCCCGCCAGTGAAGACATAACCCAGCCGGCCAATAATAACGGCAAGGAAATACTGCCCGAAGACAGGTCCGCACCAAAACAGCCATTTAATGATACCATAGACGAAGAAGATAGCGAGATAGCAATAGTACCCGGAACAGAAGCGGACATAACCGCCGAAGACCTGCGCATACTGGAATCGAGCGAACAGAATATGGACACGCGTGACGGACGAAATCTTATAGGCAGCGCACTTGATAGCACAGATGATGACGGAGAACCACTTAACGAGGATGGCAGCATAATAGATGATGTAGTCGGGAATGACCTGGACGTACCCGGCAGCGAAGACGATGACCTGAACGAGCAAATAGGCGAAGAAGACGAAGAAAATAACTACTACAGCCTTGGCGGCGATAACCATGAGAGCCAGGAGGAAAATAAAGGAGAGTAACTAATATAATAGGTATAACTTCAATCCTTTTCCACTAAGAGAGGATTCACTCCATGCATATTGGTACGGAAGGAACTCTTTAATTTGGGTCAACTTTTCGTGACACCTATTTATATAAACCATTAGATCCCACGACTCCCAATATTCCGCTACTTGCACCGAATTACCCCATTTCATAAAATCATCTCTACTCTGTGATTCATAAACGAAGTAGATATATTTTATAGGTAAGTGTTCATTAACCGATGTATATATTTTTTGCAGCTGAACCGTATCAATTTTTTTGCCTTTCAGTATATAACTCACATCAAAAACGGTCTTATTTCGATATTCCTTCATCATTTGTCCAAATGAAGGTTTCAGGCACCTGTTAAGAATGTTATTGTATATCGCATACGGCACTTCCCCATCTAAGACGGCCTTCCTTAAGCAGGGCAAATAATCGCAATGATGATAACGATCATGCATGGCTATAACTGCTGCGCATGCTGAACCATTCTCTATTGTCGGCCAGCCATTTTTTCTAATATAACTGTACAACCAGGTAAAATGTATGGAGTCTGAGTATCTCATTTTCTGTTGGTAAATAGCGCAACTAAAGCTATCGTTGCATTTGCCCAGTTTATCCCTGGTAGCCTGGTCTTCTTGAACCATCTGAAACAACGTATCCCCTACTTTAGCATCAGGTCTGTTATACGCTTTCATAAAAAGCTCGCGGTATTGCAACTTTTCGTTAGCCATCATACGATATGCGTCTAATTTCTTATCAATATCTTCTGGCGTAAACCCAAGATATATAAGGCAATTAGAATTCACCTTCATGAGGTACGCTGTGGAATTAACGCTATCTCCCTTTCTCGCAAAGCTATCCGCTATCTCAAGCATCACGAACGGTGTATTCCGCACACTATTTCTTCTGATAACAGATGTATCAAACCCCTGTGCATTTATACTACACCATACAAAAGAAAATAGGATAGAATATATGACCGCTTTATATGACATCAGAAAAGAAACGACAAATCAACAAATCAACTTACACCCTTCCCTATCTTGCTATGCTTGTACCCATACACGAAGTATAAGATCAGCCCAAGTATCAACCAAACGGCAAACCGTTCCCAATTGGTTACACCCGACTCTGAAAGCAAGTAGCTGCATGCCAGGAAGCCCAGCACCGGTATCAACGAATAGTTCCTGATAAAAGTCAGGATAGTAGTGACCAAAAAGGTTATCCCAAACAAAAAGAAAGGCACTTTGGTACGGATGACCGCCCATGTCACCTCCCCCTTTTCATCCGCAAAATTCAAGTACCCTCCGAAGCCTCCGGGGTAATACGTCTGGAATAAGACAATGAACACGGTAAGTAACAGCAGTACGATCCATTTGCCATTAACATAAGGTGTTTTAAACCTGCTTTGCAACCGTTCAGGATCATTCTGTAGTTTCAATATGCCGCCACACACCAGCACAAAAGCAAACAGGGTACCCACACTTGTAAGGTTCACTACCACCGATAAATTCATGAACAGTGCGGGAACACCAACAACAACACCGGTAAGAATGGTAGAGAATGATGGTGTCTTGTACTTTGGATGGATCTTTGCAAATATTGGTGGCAACAATCCATCCCGGCTCATGCTCATCCATATGCGTGGCTGTCCAAGCTGGAAGACCAACAATACACTCGCTGTAGCTATCACCGCACTGATGGATATAACCCCCGCTATATAATTGGCATATTTGCTGTTCATAATGCTGAACACATAAGCCAGTGGATCACCTACATTCAGGTTCTTATAGCTGGTCATGCCCGTAAGCACGAGGGCAACCAGCACATAAACAACAGTGCAAATAATAAGGGAATTAAACATCGCCTTCGGCAAGTCCCGCTGCGGGTCTTTACACTCCTCGGCAGTAGTGGAAATAGCATCAAACCCAATGTAAGAAAAGAACACAGCTGATGTCCCCATCAGCACACCACTGATCCCATTAGGCAGGAAGGGTGTCCAGTTAGCGGTATTCACATAAAAACACCCAGCTATCATCACCAGCAGTATAATGGCTATCTTCAGTATCACCATCACGTTCGTGCTCTTCTGCGACTCCTTAATACCAATATAAATGATCCATGTAATAACAACCGTTATCAGGAAAGCCGGCAGGTCGCAAATGATCTTTAGTCCACCAAACGTAGGTGCTTTTGCCCAGGCAAGCTTTGCTTCTTCGTTCAGCCCATCCTTTGCGCTCCAGTAATCGGTAGATAGATACTCAGGTATATGCGGGTGAAAGTTCCCAATATGAATACTATTCACTAGCGAGCAGAAATAATCGCTCCAGGATATAGCCACGGCTATATTACCTATGGCATACTCCATCAGCAGGTCCCATCCTATTATCCAGGCTATCAGTTCACCAAACGCCACATAAGAATAAGTGTACGCGCTTCCCGAAACAGGCACCATACTCGCAAACTCTGCATAGCAGATGGCAGAAAACCCACACGCAATCGCCACGAACAGGAACAACAGGATGATCCCCGGCCCGCCATCAAAACTTGCTTTGCCTATAGTTGAGAAAATACCCGCGCCCACTATAGCTGCAATGCCCATAAAAGTGAGGTCGCGAACGCTCAGCACTTTTTTCATATTGGTGCTGTGCCCTTCTATCAGCCCCTCAGCCACCTCTTTATTAATGTGGCCCAGTGTTTTCTTACGGAACAGGTCTTGCTTCATCTATGGGATATATCAGAACGAATATTTTGCCAGGCTCATAAAAATAAGTGCTGCAGCCAGGTGCCATGCCATTATCACCAGCGATTTAGCCATCTTGGCACGCAATACTCCTAATTGCGCAGTCTGCTCAGGGCTTGGCGGCCCTCCCGCGGCAGCAACTATTGCGTTCACTTTATTGGCTGTTGGCCGGCTCACAAAAAAACCTATCGAGAACGCACCAAGAGCAGCCACCATACCTATGGATATACACATGCCATAGTGAGTGCTAAACCAGGCCGTATTTCTAAAATTATCAGTAAGTATCATCAGTAGGCGCACCCCTGTAATAATATTAAGGGAAGACACAATATTCATAAATACTGGCAAATTCCTCGTCTTCGTTAACTGCCCCATGAATTTGCCCCCCTCTGGCCCTAATGCTTTTACAGCAGGTAGTACGAACAGGGCTACGTAAATAGTACCTCCTGCCCAAAATGCACCGGTACAAATATGAATAAGACGAAGTAAAACAAGTTCCATTCCCATAATGTGTGTTTTATCATGTAAAAATATATTTTAAACACAGATTTCCCAGTTTTTATTACCAAAGTCGTTTTCACGCAACTTTCTTATTTTTAACGCGTGAAAAATCATTCAATTCTCGCAAGTGTATTGTTTGTGGTATTGCTTTTTACTGCATGCGACAAAAAAGAAGATAAAGAAGACTACTCCAATGTACAGGGTAATTACTTTTCTATCAACCAATATATCCTCGACCAGTGGAATACTTTTGCAGGGGAACCTTTTGTGATACAAAAGACAACGTGGGTGAATGGCAAAACTATGGATAGCAGCTATACCAACTCAGATACAATTAACTGGGCACGGCTGTTCGCTATATTTTCTGCAACCGATATCAGCGACCGTAAATACCTGGGGCAATATAGTTTCAACCAGTTTGATGATAACCAGGATGGCACACATAATTTCTTCTATATGGCCAAAGACCACGATCTGTTCACCCAAAAATTATTGCTTACAGTTGACCAGGAGAATATGAAGGTGAAAGGCATATATATAGAAACATACAAAAAATCCGCTACCGATGAATGCACCCAGAAACTGTACTATTCCCCGATGAAAAAGATACAGATACAATGGGACGACCGCCCCGTTTTCGGCGGCAAAAAACATACCGTACAGGAGTATGAGTTTATGAGGTGAGCAAACTACATGCCACTACTTATGACTTACGACTACTATGACCAAAGAGGAATTCAGCAAGATAATACAATCCATACCCCATCAGCCGGGCTGCTATAAATATTTCAGTAAAGACCATGAACTGCTCTACGTAGGCAAAGCCAAAGACCTGCGCAAACGCGTAAGCTCCTACTTCAACAAAAACATAGACAACTTCAAGACCCGCAAGCTGGTTTCTTTTATCTGCGCTATTGAGTTCACCATTACCGAAACTGAGCATGATGCTTTCCTTTTGGAGAACTCGCTCATCAAGCACTATCAGCCCCGTTTCAATATTTCGCTTAAGGATGATAAGACTTATCCGTTCATAGTCATTAAGAAAGAACCATTCCCAAGGGTGTTCTTCACGCGCAAGGTGATACGCGATGGTTCTGAATATATTGGACCGTTCACCGGGCTCATGCGTGTACGCGAGCTGATGGAACTGGTGAAGCAGAACATCCCGCTGCGCACCTGCAACCTTAATCTTACTGAGAACAATATAAAAAAAGGCAAGTTCAAAGTGTGCCTGGAGTATCACCTGGGCAATTGCAAAGGCCCCTGCGAAGGCCTGCAGGATGAGGCCGACTATCGCGATAAGCTGCAATGGGTGCGGCATGTGCTGAAGGGCAATATAGGCGATGTGGTAAAAGACCTGAAAGCCGAAATGAATGCCTCAGCCGCTGCACTGGAGTTCGAGAAAGCGCAGATCATCAAGAAAAAGATAGAGTCGCTGCAGCAATACCAGGCAAGATCGGTAGTGGTGAACCCCAAGCTGGAGAACGTGGATGTGGCCTGCATCCTGCACGATGATAACCATTTTTACGTGAACTACATGATGGTGACCAATGGCAGCGTAGTGCATTCCAACACCCTGCAGATAGACAAGAAGCTGGAAGAGGAGGAATGTGATGTGCTATCACTGGCGCTCGACAACCTGATGGATAAATACCATAGCGTTGCGAAAGAAGTGATAGTGCCTTGCCCGGTTGATGTTTCGGATACGGCTATAAAAGTAACCGTGCCTAAAGCAGGCGATAAAAAACAACTGCTGGACCTCTCCCTGAAAAATGCCGAGGTGTTTATGCAGGAGATGCGCAGGAAGGCTACCCTGCTATTGGGTGAGAAGATGAAAGAGACCAACATGCTCACCCTCGAGGAATTGCAGGAATCCTTACAGCTTAGTGAGATACCTACGCATATCGAGTGCTTTGATAACTCCAACTTCCAGGGCTCGTATCCTGTGGCGGCTATGGTGCTGTTTCGCAATGGGCTGCCGTCTAATAAGGAGTACCGCCATTTTCATATAAAGACCGTAGAGGGCATCAACGACTTTGCCAGCATGAGCGAGGTGGTGTACCGCAGGTACAAACGCCTGATGGATGAGAACGAGCCACTGCCGCAACTCGTGATCATAGATGGCGGCAAAGGCCAGCTTGGCGCTGCTTTGGAGAGCATTGAGAAACTGGGGCTCACCGGCAGGATGGCGCTCATAGGCCTTGCAAAAAAAGAAGAGTCTATCTTCTTTCCCGGCGATAGCCAGCCAATACAGCTTCCTTACGACTCCCCCGCCCACTTACTCATCCGCCGCATACGCGATGAGGTACACCGTTTCGGCATCACCTTCCACCGGCAGGTACGCAGCAAGGGCACCTTCAAGAACGAGCTGGAAGAGATACCCGGCATTGGTGAAAGCACTGCTACCCTGCTGCTGAAAGAATTCCGCTCGGTGAAGAATATTAAAACGCTTACTGAGCGGGAACTTACCAAAGTTATCGGCGCATCTAAAGCGCGTGTTGTGTGGGAATATTTTAATCCCCAACCCAATACTTAATGTCATCCTGAGCCTCATTAAATCTGTCATCCTGAGCATCGAAGGATTGTTGATGACCTGCTATTAGTTGATGGTGATTCCACCTGATGAAGCTCTCCTAAACCTCAGCAATGGTTCGACAAGCTCACCATGACAGTGTATTACTTCCTCGTCACCACAAGCACCTCCCCCATCACACCGGGCTTCTTCTGGCCACCGGGCACATACCATTTACACGCATCGCCCTCATCCAGCAGCATGGCATTATCACAGTTCTGCTCCTGGAAGAAGAGGGCAAATTCGCGGAGGCTTATTTTGCTGTCTGCTATTGCAAGCACAAAATCGCCGTTGGGTTTAATGCCGATGCCGTTGCATACCTGGGTACCGGTAGCCCGGGTTATCACCGGGTTCATAAAACCCTTAGTCAACAGTATAGCGCCCGACTGCACTGCTAATTGGTAAGTAGCCAGGTCGTCATTCACTTTGAATTTGTTTGCTGCGGTAATGCTGTATGGGCCATTATCGCGCCCTCTTGCAAATATGGCACTCGGGCCTATGGTGAAGAAAACTTTATCATCAGGCCAAACAAAATCTTTGTATTTGTTCATGCCTTTTATCAGAAGCCCCATGGGCTTAAGCCCTTTACACTTGCCGCCATTCATGGCAAACACCATGGGGTGTTTTGCGGCGGCGCAGCGCTGCTCTACCCCGGCAAAGTCGCCGGGCTCTTCTGCTTCTTTGGCGAAGATATCTATATCATACGTGCTTTGCGGCGCTACAACATAAGTAACACTGCCTGTGCGGGTCTTTACGTTTGATACGGTTAGCTGTGCGAATGCGCCAATGGATGATGCCAGCAAGATGGCAAGCAACAGTATTGTGGTGAAGTAGAAATTAGTTTTGTTTTTGTTCATGGTTATTGAGTGGATAAAAGGATTGTGAATAGGATGATGAAAGGTATAATTTTAGAAAAAGTGCTTGTTTCGTGATATTTGGTTTTTTATATGTGAATAGAATGTGCTGTGGGCTTATATTATGTGTTTTATTCTAAGGTATAAAGGGGTATAAAAGGGTATATTTATACCCCCAAAAGGTATGATTATACCCTAAAAAGGTATAATTATACCCTAGAAAGGTATAATTTTTAGGTTGTAAATAGTTGTGATCGGCTGTGGGTTGTTTTGTTTCGGAGAGGCTAATTATTATTAACCGCAAAGACCCCGCCAATGCGGGGCAGGCTGCAAAGGCGCAAAGGAAACCGCAAAGTTTTGTTGTGTATTGCATAGTAATCGGGGGTGTTACCCCTCCTTTGCTGTCAGAGCTCCGGCGGGCAAGTAAGTAAAGTTCGGAAGAGTTTTTGGGGTGGAAAAATCAATTTTCCTTGACGGTACTGAAACTGTACCGTGACGGTTTTTGCATGTAATACCGGCGCGGGTTTGAGGGGGTTATAAATCTTTTTGTTATGCAATAAAAGGAGATGAAAATTGCGGGAAATGGGATTGCAAATTCTGAACAGCGGTATAAAGTAGTGACCTGTATTGCAAATCATCAGCACTATATCTATGAATACCTACGCAGAAGGGGTTCTATTTTTAGTTCCAGATACACATCTGGAACAACACGGTGAGTATAGAATGCTTTTACCAAGCCTTGCTATAGTAGTTGATTAAACTACGGAGAGACATCGGGCGGGACACTTGATGGGGGAAAAAAACTGTAATGCAAACCATAAACTGCATAGCACGGATACCTTCACAGAAGGGTTTTATTCTTAGTTCCAGATAACATATCTGGAACAACGGGGGAGACCAAGCGTGACGCATGGACTAACTGGAAGAAAAATGTGTAATGCTGGAAACGGGTCTCAGCAGAACGATGAATGCCTGTTGCAAACAGGCTGAATTGAATTAGACACGAGTTAGCTGCACACGACGCAATACTACAAACTCGCGCCAGAAAGCGAACTACCCTATCGCGCTAATAAGCCTTTTCATCTCTTGCATTGTGCCTACCGTAATTCTCGACCATTTCCCATTTTCTTCATAAATGTGTGTCCCCTCAATATTATTTCTTTTTAACTGGTCAAAGAAATCCTTAGTGTAATTCTGCAGCGAGAAGTAAATGAAGTTTGTGTAAGACGGGATACACGGGATATTCAGGCGTTCTAATTGCTGAATGGTGTATGCCCTGGTCTTTTCATTTTGTAAGTAAGACTCCTTTACAAAATCAGTATCTTTTAAAGATGCTATTGCCCCAGCAAGCGATGCAGCACTCACCCCAACATTCACTCCCGATTGCAGCTGCCCAAGACGTTCAATTGTTTTTGCATGTGCCAGTGCATAACCTATGCGCGCTCCCGCTAATCCATATATTTTCGAGAATGTTTTTACCACAATAAGGTTGACGTTCTCTGTCAGCAGGCTGCTTAAAGAAGTCTCATTGGTATAGTCAAGGTAAGCTTCATCCACTATTACTAATGTCTTTTTTGTTGCTTCCTTTACAAAAGCAACAAGCGCATCGTATTTACAAATTGTTCCGGTCGGGTTGTTGGGATTGCATATATAGACCATCCGGGTATCCGGTTTTATTGCGTTTATCATCGCTGTAAGGTCATGACGTTTATCCTCTGTAACTTGGACTAGCATTTTCTGGATCCCGCATCTTTCAGCTGCACTTGTCCATCTATTAAAGGTTGGTTCTGCTAATATAAAATTACCCTTTTGTAATGCAGCCAGTTGAATTACCGTATCAATTATTTGCGTGGAGCCAGCACCTATCAGCACATTTTCATTGGCAACATTATTTTTTACGGCAATAGCAGATATCAGATCCCTAACCATTTGCCATTGATACCTGTTACTGATGCTTACACTCTCAGCCATTGCAGCACGCGCCATGGGCGACGGCCCATAAGGGTTTTCATTAGAGCTTAACCTAATCGGTCCATCATCCGGTTCCGGCAGAAAATAAACCGGCTCAATTACAGGAGATGCTTTAGCCCTTAAACCGGCTAAGCCCGCACCAAGAAATAGTACCCCTGCCTGTGTCAGCCATTTTCTCCTGGTTGTTTCCATAATTTATTTACGCTGCTGTAGAATGATGTTTAATCAAAGAGAACTCTTTTTCTTTTGTTTTATTCTCTTCCTCAATATCAAAGTCGTCCTGTAGCCCCAGCCAGAATTTAGGTGTAGTGCCAAAATATTTAGAGAGCCTTAACGCTGTATCTGCCGTTATCCTTCTTTTGCCCTTTATTATCTCAGATATGCGTGTTTGTGGTATGCCTGTGTCCTTTGCCAGCCTGTATGCAGAGATAGCCAGTTCTTTCAGAAATTCTTCTTTCAGCACTTCCCCCGGATGTATGTTTTTTAATTTTGCCATTATTAAATAATACTAACGTTATACGTTACTAACGCTAAAGATAAGTATTTTAGTAAACCTACAGTGCTTTGTGAGCAAACTGGGGAAAAAAGCCCTTAACTCAGGTTAGGTTTTTATTACCTTTGCCATCATTTTAAGCACATGAACTCCTCAGTAAAGATATTCTCCGGTAATGCCTCCACTTACCTTGCGGAAAAAATAGCCAAAAACTTCGGAAAAGCGCTCGGGGCGCTCACTATCCAAAAATTCAGCGATGGGGAGTTCCAGCCTGTTTTCCAGGAGTCTATCCGTGGCGATTATGTTTTTCTCGTTCAGGCTACCTACGCCCCATCTGATAACCTGATGGAGCTGCTGATGATGATAGACGCGGCACGCAGGGCATCGGCAGGCTATATTACGGCGGTTATCCCCTATTTTGGCTATGCACGGCAAGACAGGAAAGATAAGCCCCGTGTGGCCATAGCATCCAAGCTGGTAGCCAATATCCTGGCCAAAGCCGGTGCTAACCGGGTAATGACAATGGACCTGCACGCGCCTCAAATTCAAGGTTTTTTTGATATACCGGTGGACCACCTTGATTCTTCGGCAATTTTTATCCCTTACATTGAAAAACTTAAGATAGAAAATCTTATCTTTGCGGCCCCCGATGTGGGTAGCACCAACAGGGTAAGGGAAGTTGCCAAGTATTTCAATGCCGACATGGTTATCTGCGACAAGCAGCGTAAACGTGCCAACGAGATAGCCGCAATGACCGTAATAGGCGATGTATCAGGCAGAAACGTAGTTTTGATAGATGATATATGTGACACTGCCGGAACGCTTTGCAAGAGTGCTGCCATACTGAAGGAAAGAGGCGCTTTATCGGTACGCGCATTCTGTACACACCCTGTTTTAAGCGGCAACGCTTACAACAATATTGAAGGATCGGAACTGGAGAAACTGGTTGTGTGCGATACGATACCGCTGAAGCAAAAATGCGACAAAATAGAAGTACTCCCCACCAGCGACCTGTTCGCAGTAGCTATCAGGAATACTTTTGAGAATAAGTCGATAAGTTCTTTGTTTATTCATAGTAATCGAAAGTAATGTGCTAATTTGAAAATTTGAGAATTTGAAAATGTTCCCCTTTAATTTTCAAATTTTCAAATCGGCTCATTTTCAAATTATAATAACGACTGTTTATACAAAAAAATCCGCCCCCGCAAATGGGTAACCTTAATTATTAAAAACGGATCTTAGTACAGATGTTTGGCGGAAAAGCGCCTGTGACTAAGAAGAAAAAAACACTAAACAATGAAGAGTGTAAAAATTGAAGGTAAAAAGAGAAGCGACCTTGGCAAGAAAGCAACGCGCCAAATTCGTTCTGAAGGCAATGTACCGGCTGTTATCTATGGCGGTAACGAAACTATCCATTTCAGCGCTCCTGTAATGGCATTCCGCACACTGGTGTACACACCTGATTTCCAGCTTGCAGAAATTGCAGTTGAAGGCAAAAGCTACAGGGCGATCATGAAGGACCTGCAGTTTGACGTGGTAACAGACGAGCTGAACCACATCGACTTCCTGGAACTGGTAGAAGACCGTAAGATCAACGCTACCCTCCCTATCAAATTCCATGGCCAGGCACAAGGCGTTAAAGACGGTGGCCGCCTGGAGCTGAAAATGAAATCGCTCAACGTGCGCACTTATCCTAAGCACCTGAAAGAGAACATCAGCGTAGATATCACCAACCTGCAATTGCATGGCAACATCCGTGTTGAAGACGTGGTAGCTGAGAACATGGAAATACTGAACTCTCCACGTATCCCTGTTGCATCGGTAGTTACTACCCGCGCACTGAAACAGGAAGAAGCAGCATCAGCAGCTCCGGCAGCAGGTGCAGCGCCAGCAGCAGCTCCGGCAGCAGGCAAAGCGCCAGCAGCAGCAGCTAAGCCAGCTGAAAAGAAGAAGTAATAATTTTGCACACGCATAAAAATAGCCCCGATGATCATCGGGGCTATTTACTTTTATATGCTTTGTATTATTGCTTCACCCATTGTTTGGTTACCTGTTTGTCGCCGGTTTTTACAACCAGCATATACATGCCCGGTGTGTAGCTGGCTATGTTCAGCATGTACCTGTTATCACCATCCTGCAGTTGTTTTGTAACCAGATCCGATACCTGCCCTGTTATATTCACTACATACATTGTGGCTACACAAGAGGTTCCGGCATTAATATTCACATTCAAATGGTCACTGGCCGGGTTAGGAAACACTGATACATCAACCGATTGCTGCACCTGCGCCGTTTGCAATATAGAATACGTAATAGTAGCTGTATCTGTTGCGCCAATACCCAAATTATAATAACCGCCTGAGGGTGTTGACTCCAGTTTTACGGGGCGTACCATATAATATTTCAGGCCTGTGGTAGCCGTCACATCGTAGTATGTGAGAGCAGTTATCATGGTTGCGTTCAGGCGGGTGTAATATCCGTAAGCGCTGTCAGCACGGTAGACATAATAACCTATAACGCCGGGATCGGGAGAAGCAGTCCACGTGACGTTGGCGCCACCGGAAGTAGCGGCTGTAACATTCATATTAAGCACTGGTTTCACATAGTCCGTGCGCAGTGAAAGGTCTCCCATTAAACCAACATGCACCCAACCGGCACCAACGTCAGGGTATAAGTAATATGTGGGGGAAAAGCCATGATTGTTTTGTGTTTGCCAAGCAGAATACCCAATATTCAGGCCCAGCGCCATGTGATGAAAGAACCACTGTGGCCTGCCAGCCCAGCAATTGGTAAGCATGGGAGGATTAGAACATAATGGGGCACGCAGGAAATTGTTGGTGGTATTCCAGTCTCCGAAGTAACTACCGAAAAGCATTGTGAAAATGCCATTGCAAGCACTGCTTGCAAAATTGGTAGTGTTGCC
Source organism: Flavipsychrobacter sp. (assembly GCA_021155965.1). GTDB lineage: Bacteria > Bacteroidota > Bacteroidia > Chitinophagales > Chitinophagaceae > Nemorincola. The sequence goes on along the minus strand of JAJNBJ010000013.1, from coordinate 47,737 downwards.
TATACCACTTGCGCTTGTATAACTACCGCCGCCACAGCCATATGACCATTGATATGGTGTTGCTGCAAGGTCTGATATCAATGAAGAAGTTGTGGAAACGCTATCCCTGCCAACAAGTGGCGCAAAGTTGCGCCAGCCACTAGCTGCAAATGACTCATAAATACCCGGACCAGCAGTGACCACGCCAAAATTATCACTGATGACCGCTTTACGAAGCACAGCAATAGAGTCCATTTTATATAAGTGATCTTTGGAGAGGTAATTGTTCATCAACGTCACTTCAGGCGAAGAGAATGCCGGCATGTCATAAACATCCACACGCCCTACCTGCAGCTCCACTGTGGCAGGTATAGAAGTCTGGTCATATTTACCATCGCCCGGGGTATTGCGATTAGCGGGGTTTGAGGAAGTTATGTTATTTACCGTTACATCGGTCCAGGAACCGCTTATCGATCCATAGAAAACATCAGCTGACCATGCACCTTTATGATCGGTATGAGCATCAGGATTCATATCTCCACTATGCGGAACGGCCACGTGCCCCAGCAGCAATACTGCTTTAACATTGGGGTATGTTGTATAATCATTTACTATAGCGGCTTTAACATCGGCAACTGTTTTTGTGCGCAAAAAATCATGCCTTATTACCTGCCATCCATCGCCACTAAGATCATCCATTAATTTTGTAATCCCTGCTGCGCATGGAACCGTGAATGTACTATCTACTACCAATATCATCGTTCCCCTGTAATGGATAGCAGGCGCCCTTATACCTGCGTAAATAAATCCTGCAGATGTTATGGTTGAACCTACACCCTTCACATAATATTCATAGGAGGAATCTATGATCACAGCCCCATCTACATAATCAGTATCAGTAGAAGGCAATGTTGCAATTGCCGATCCCCACGATGTTGCTGTTCTTGATTTTTTATAAATGCTGTAAGTGGGCGTACCAAACCCAACCGGCTTCCATTTAAGTGTTATCTGCACCGGCGAGGTAGAAGGAACAGCATAAAGTTCTATAGCAAAATCCCTGCAAACCTGTGCTTTAGAAAAATTACAAACCAATAAAAATGCCAGCAGAATTAAAATACGGCGCATAAAAGATGATTTTCGCTAAGATAACAATAATAATTGATACCTGCGAAAGCCTATCTATGAACATTATTTACCAGCCTCTGCTGCAGCAGGTTTTGTAAATAAAGGATTATTCTTTGTTGTGGGTATCGTTAAGCCTAAGCTTAAGATCAACTCATAGGTACCAAAACTCTGCCTTGCTGTACCATTGTATATTTTCAGGTTGCTGTAACGTGCGTAGTCAACCTTTTGAGCGAACTCAAGATATGCGAACCGGGTAATGGTGGCCCTTAAAGCTGTTTCTATACCTGTGTTCCAGCCACCCAGCTGGAAATGAGGATCATTGCGTTGTCCAAAGAAGCTGTTTTCCACATGCGGTACAACCGGGCCAATACCAAATTTGCCGGTAAAGTCAACCCTGAATGGGTACTTGCGGGATGAATAAAGCCCCCATCGCTTCACGATGTTTATAAGAAAGAAATTCGCTCCATTGTTCAAATAGTAATAGCATCCGTTTGCATGGGAAAAAGTAACGTTCGAATCTACCGCATTACCATTAAAAGTGCCTTTCATCCGGACATTCTGCCCATCCTGGATGATATGCTTAGTATGATCGAAATTGATCTCGATAGCAAGGTCCTGCTTCTCGTTGAAGTAGTAGCCAAGGCGATAGTTGTACTGTGGTATCGTTAATTGCTTTGCAAATATGCTACCCTTCTCGTTCCAGCCCGGGTTGTCGTGGCTTTTCACATTCATCAGCTTGTAGTCATTACCCTGCTCCGACTGCTTTACATGTACGTTGGACCTCGTGTACCATTCCTTATTATACCCCCAGCTAAAATATAAAGAACCCTGCCTATGCTTTTTCTCAGCTCGTGCTAATGTAGTAAAATTCATTAATAAAACCCCGATAAGGGCTAAGTAAATACCCTTCATACCTGAATACATCTATCGTTAATTATGGCGCAAAAGTATGGAAAATACCTGCTTCAAAATATGACTATTATCACGAAACATATTATAATTACTTAATCTACAAAGACACTACTATCGCTTACCGACCAAAAGCCTGCGTTCACCGACAATCCATATTTCTTTACCTAATATCACTTTCAGGGCTTAACAGAGCTATCTACTTTTGAGTTAATTCAAAAGTTATGCGGGATCGTCAATTTTTCAGAGGGGATTACAAGCAGTACCAGGAACAGCGACACCGGAACCGGGTCTTCTTTGGCATCAGCATTGCCATTGTGGGCCTTTGCCTGTTGCTTACCACCATGCATGTACTTCCCTGCGTGGACCTCGAAGACTCATGGCCGGCAATATTGATAGGCCTTGGCCTGATGATAGGCTTTAAGAACAGGTTTCGCAACAACGCCTGGTGGATACTCGTTATCGTAGGTATTGCGAATTTCACACCACAATTCATGATCATGGGAAGGCCATCCAGCGATTTTGCATGGCCGGCTATCATCATCATTGTAGGACTTGCTATTGCCTTGCGTCCAAAGCGCTATAAATTCAACAGGTCTGCAACACCTATGACCTCAACAATAAATACTGAAAGCAGCCTGAATATTGATGTGACGTTCGGCGGCAAGAAAGAGGTAGTGACCTCAAAAGACTTTAAAGGAGGAACAGTAAGTGTGACTTTTGCCGGCTGTGAAATAAACCTTGTACAGGCAGATATGACTGAACCGTCGGTTGTGCTTGACTGCCGCGTAGCGTTTGCCGGGATGGAGCTTGTTGTTCCATCTCATTGGGAAGTGCAAAATGAGATAAGCCCTGCTTTTGGCAGTGTTGAAGATGAGCGGACAATACAAACACCAACTTCCAGTGAAGTACGAAAGGTATTGATACTAAGGGGCAGTTGCTCCTTTGGCAGCATAGAGATAAAATCTTATTAAAAGGCATCCTGAAAGGGAATAAAAACGAGCGTTTATGAGCGCATATACCGCACAAATAATTTACCGTATAGAGTGTGAAGGCATGCCTACAGACCAATACGAAGAGCAATGGAGGCTTGTTTATGCTGATTCAGCAGAGCAGGCACTGGCGGAAGCAAGAGAGACTGGCAGGAAAGAAGAATCTACATTTAAAGACAGGCAGGGCCGCACTGTTTGCTGGCGTATGCTTGCCGTTAAAGACCTGCAGCCAATAGAGCTGAAAAACGGCGGACTTCTCTTTTCAATGATGCGCGAGGCAGAAATATTGCCAGCACCATTGTGGCTGAACGCACGCTAACAACCGCAGCCATTAACCCGACGACCAGATCGCTATTTGGTATAGGATATTTTTCCTCATAACTCCCGGTTTATACACTTCATAGGATTCTTTCATTAACTTCATTCCGGGGTGTATCGATACATATTCTTTATCATTAACAAGATTGCTTCCTACTAAAAAAAATATTCATTGGAAAATTTGGGTGCTTGTACTTCTGTTGCTGGCCATCCATGTTTACATATTCCATGTCATAGGCCACTTCGGGTGGGGACCTTCATTATCAGATGGTGCCTGCAGCACAGCGATGATCAGCTTATCGATATGGGGTATCGTGCTGCTGATCAGAACCTACCCTACTACGGCTGCTATATATCCGTATGCCGTCCTAATTGCATTGTTTATTAGTGTTGTAACAGCAGTAGGCACCTGGGAAATACTGAAATGGTGGGTAATAAAAAATGAAGAATACAAACTATGGGTAAAACATACCATGCCTATCCGCTTCCTGTTCATCTGGGTATTGAATAGCTGGATGGCAACAAACAGTGCATTGCGCAAGAACATCAATGCATTGGATACCCGCTTTCAGAACCAAACTGACGCTTCTGTATTGCTGAAAGAAGCTGAGCTTTTTAAGCTGAGGCAACAACTGCAACCCCATTTTTTGTATAACAGCCTTAACTCTATCAATGCATTGATCATGATATCGCCGGACAAAGCACAGGAAATGATAGGGAAACTTTCAGACTTTTTACGAAGCTCGGTACAAAGAGAGTCAGAAGACACGTTACCTGTAAAAGATGAGCTAGCTTATATACAATCTTACCTGGCCATAGAATCAGTACGGTTTGGAGACAGGCTGCAGGTTGCAATTGATAATGACTGCAGCCCTTCCACCACCCTACCACCATTTTTATTACAACCAATACTGGAGAACGCAATAAAATTCGGGTTGTATGGAAAAACAGGCACAGTAAAAATAGACATCAGCATCATCTCGGAGGCCAATATGCTTGTTATCACAATTACTAATCCATACGATAGTAACTTACTGCCACCAAAAGGGACAGGCTTTGGCCTGGAAGGCATACGCAGGCGGCTGTACCTACTCTATGCCCGTACCGACTTGCTCGAAACAAAAAACGATGAAGAAACTTTTACCACTATTTTAAAAATACCGCAGCAAAATGTATAAAGCAATACTGATAGATGATGAACCATTGGCAAGGCAGCTGATCAGAACTTTTCTGTCAAACTATAATCAGATAAAGGTTGTAGCCGAATGTGGCGATGGTTTTGAAGGTTTCAAAGCGATACAGGAAAACAACCCTGACCTTATTTTCCTTGATATACAAATGCCCAGGCTGAATGGTTTTGAAATGCTGGAATTACTGGACAGCCCGCCCGCCGTAATATTTACTACTGCATTTGATGAATATGCCATGAAAGCTTTTGAGACACATGCTGTTGACTACCTGTTAAAACCGATCGTTAAAGACCGTTTTGATAAAGCGGTCCAGAAATGGCTGCAGCATATACCCGCCAAAGATGCACCGCAGGTAAATGCACTGCTGGAGAATAATATTTATGAAGGCTACCAGCACAGGATAGTAGTGAAAGATAATGGCCTTATCCGCATAATTCCGGCGCAAGACATTTTTTACATAGAGGCAAATGATGACTACGTGAAAATAGTAACCAAAGACGGCAGCTATCTTAAGAAAAGCACGTTAGCACATATTGAGCAAACACTGGATCCGCAACAATTTGTAAGGGTTCACCGTTCTTACCTTGTTCCGGTAACACAGCTTATGCGCATTGAGCCATATGAAAAAGAAAGCCACATTGCATTACTGCACTGTGGCGCAAAAGTTATGGTAAGTAAAACCGGGATGGCTAAATTAAAAACCTTGCTGGGCTGGTAGCTGCACTACTCGATCTGTGTGCAGCCCATTGTGAAATATCTTTCTACCAAGGTATCATTCCTGAAGAAAAAAGTATCCCTGTAGGTATTTTTCTTCATAATGAACTTGATATCATTTTCATTAATTGCATCATACTTCATCTTCGTCACTTTCATACCATTAAAAGAAAAATACGGTATGTTAGATACTGTCGAGTCATATATTTCGCAATACCAGTTTTTCTGGTTAGCTGTAGATCTTTTCAGACAGGAAGCAAGTGCGACTATGGCAATGAGTGGTAAAATAACTTTGGTCATATTTGTCTGGCAGTATTATTTATTAAAGTTAAATATACTATTGTATCTCACAAATTGATGATCGCTGGTTCAGGAGGATAACATCGTTGCCGGTCGGAATTGTGTCAAGCGTTTTGTGCTGCTCCATGTATAATTGTATCCACTCATCGGTTCTGCCACAAAGTGTATCCAACGCTACTAATGTCCTTGGCTGATTGTACTGAATATGTATCGGAGAATAGATCAGGTTATACCTCTGACAAACATAACAATTAGTTTTAGTTGGTTTCTTTTTACAACCAACAACAGACATTCCAGCGATCAGGATGACAGAAGAAAGAATAAACAGTTTTTTCATAAAAGAATATTTATAAAACACTATCTCTTTAATGTATTATAGCTTTTTAATTTATTAAATAATTATTTTATAGGGACTATAAATATATGAAGCTATTTTCATTTATAATACAGAAAATAACGACTTATTCATTTAGTAAACTATTCGTTAATACGCAAATGTAAGGTTTTTTTCTTTTCATATACACTATCAGCAAAAATCCTTTACTATAATTTAATCACAGATAAAAAAATGAAATGTTTAAGTAATAGAGCGCATATATAATATCCGCTCTATTACTTATAACTTATTGTTCTACTACCATATGGAACACCTTAGTTGCACTACCGGCACGCAAATTTACTATATACATACCATTGGCAAGTGCTTTATCCAGGCTAACCTGCTCATCAATTTCACCATTACGAACTTTTACACCTGAGCTATAAACCACCTGGCCAAGCATATTAGTAACATCAATTGTACAATCCTCATCCGCAATTGTTCCCAGCGAACCTTTCAACACAAATACGCCCTTGTTCGGGTTAGGCACAAGCCTGATGTCCCCGGTAATTGAAGTAATTGTTTGTGTGTTAACTGTATTTATGCTAACAACAACTGTGGCAGAGCCTGAGAACGTTCCGCAAGTATTACCATTTACTACGACGCAGGTAACTGCATCACCGTTGTTCACACTGGCCATTATCAATGTTGGCGATGTAGCCCCAACAACCGCAACACCGTTTATAGACCACTGATAAACCGGGTTAAAGCCGCCATTCGAAACTACTGCAGTGAACGTATCGTTATATACCACACCTGCCATGTAAGTACCATAGCTGGCATTAACTGTAACCGAAGGTGCAACTGTTGTTTCTACCTTCATAGCAATGTGGTTGCTGGTTGCCGATGGTGCAAGCAAGCATAGATAATTACTATTCATGTTCACAAATACCACATCGTTATTCACCGGCACATAGCTGAACGAAGATGATGCAATGCTAACCGGGGCACCATTTACATACCAGTTGTAAACCGGTGCTGTGCCACCATATAACGACGATACCGAATAGTGTACCATTGTACCCTGGCAAACTGTATCGCCGGGTGCTGCGGTAATAGTTACCACCGGTGTTTCGTTGTTCCTTACGGTCATTGTTACATCATCAGATACAGTAGCTGGTGTAGCGCATGCTGCACTGCTGGTGAGCATAACTTCTACAACATCCCCATTCAATGGAGTATATGTATAGCTGCTGCCAGAACCTACTGGCGAAGAGTTTACGGTCCATTGGAACGAAGGACTTCCGCCACCAGCGGTTGTCAATGCTGTAAATGTAACCGAAGTGCCTGTACAAACTGTATCCCCCACTCCTGTGTTGATAGTAACAGAAGGTACAACAGTTGGTGTTATAACAACAGTTGCAGTACCTGCCATGTTACTTGTGCAGCCTGTGGCAGTATTAGTAGCAACTACAGTATAAGTGCCTGCCATTGTGTGGCTGCCAAATGAGATAGAACCACCAGTACCTGGCACAGGGCTGCCCACTGTAGTACCACTCATATATAGCTGGTAATCAACACCAGCATCAGAATTGCCCAAACCTATATTTACTCCTGTACCACCTGCACAGTAATTACCGCCACCTGTTACCACATATGGTGTTGGCAATGAGTTAACCACAACAGAAACAGAACCCGTCATAACATTGGTACACATTGTTGATGTATTAGTAGCTATTACATCATAAGTGCCCGGTGCTGTTTGCAAGCCAAAGCTGAGCGTACCGCCGGTACCGGCTACGGTAGTACCTGTTGCTGAGCCACCGATACGTAACTGATAAGATATACCTAATTGAGAGCTGCTTAAACCAACCGGTATACCTGTTCCGCCAGAGCAGTAGCTGCCACCACCTGTAACTGCATGCAATGCAGGTAACGCGTTTATTGAAACTGCAGCGCTGCCGAACATAGTACGTGAGCAACTGGTAGTGCTATTCACAGCCATAACAGTGTATACTCCAGCAATGGTCTGCAAGCCAAAACTCAATGGCCCACCAATGCCGGCATATACTGAGCCTGTGGGTAATCCGTCCCTGTACAGTTCATAGCTTACACCTGTTTCAGATCCGGTCATTGATATAGTGACGCCAGCATCGCCAGAGCAATAGCTGCCACCACCAAAAACTGAATAAGCAATTGGCAGCGCATTGATAGCCACTACTATTGTGCCTGTCATAGTCCTAGTACAACCGGTAACGATATCTGAAGCGATCACCGTATAAGAACCAGCAATTGGCTGAGGGCCAAAATTAAGTGACGATCCTGTACCAACCATTGGTGTGCCAACCGGCAAACCACCACGATGTAATTGATACTGCAATCCGGCAGTTGAACCCGACAATATTATATCCGGAGCAGTGCCACCTGAACAGTAGCTGCCACCGCCAGTCAACGTAAACAAGGTTGGCAATGGGTTGATAACTATTATCACAGAACCTGCCATTGTTGAGGTGCAAGTAGTAGTGGCATTTATGGCCTTGATAGTGTAAGTACCAGCAAAGCTATGCACACCCAGGTCGAGCGGGAAGCCGGTACCTGCAACCAATATACCAACAGCGGTGCCATCTCTGTATAATTGATAATTAACACCAGACTGAGACCCGCTTAATGTGACATGAAGCCCTATACCACCTGCACAATAGCCACCACCACCGGTAACCGTATAAACAGTTGGCAGTGCATTAATAACTACGACAGCGCTGCCGGTCATATTGCTGCTGCAAGATGAAGCTGCATCAACAGCAACAACAGTATAGGTGCCAGCAACGGTTTGTAAACCGAAGTCGATGGTTGAGTCGTTGCCTGGCATAGTAGCAACAAGTGTCGTCCCCCTCATTAAACGATAATTAATACCGGTATTAGAACCACTCAGACCAATGTACACACCAGAACCGCCAGGACAATAATTGCCGCCACCTGTTACTGTATATATAAGGGGCAGCGGATTAACTGTGATCGTTGCACTGCCTGTCATGTTTTCTGAACAACCTGTGCTTGGATTTGTTGCTACCACCGTATAATTGCCTGCAATGGTGATCACACCAAAGCTGATAGCAGAGCCAGTACCCGCCATTGGGCTGCCAACGGCAGTACCGCCATTGTACAACTGATAGTCAACACCAAATGATGACCCACTCAGTCCTACCGGGAAACCAGCCCCACCTGCACAATAGCTGCCACCACCTGTTACAGTGAATACTGCAGGCAGTGAGTTAATATTGATGGTAACACTGCCACCCATATTCTGTATGCAGCCTGTAATTGCATTTGTAGCAACAACAGTATAGATACCGGCTGCAGTAAATACCCCGAAATCAAGCGCAAGGCCCGTACCGGCAACTGGTCCACCAACTGTTGATATACCTCTGTAAAGCTGGTACATAACGCCAACATCTGATAAGCCTAACCCTACATGTAATCCAGAACCGCCAATGCAGTAACTGCCGCCGCCTGTTACTGTATATATATTAGGCAAAGGATCGATAGTGATCGAAGTTGTACCCAGCATATTGTCAGAACATCCGGTCAATACAGTTGTAGCAACAACAGTATATACACCCGGTGTAGCATAAACGCCAAAGTCGAGGAGAGAACCTGTGCCTGCAACAGGGAGGCCTGTGGCAGTTCCGTCAACATATATCTGGTAGTTATCCCCTACTGCAGAACCTGTGAGGCCTATATTATGACCGGTACCACCAGCACAATATGAACCACCACCCGTTACAGTAAATGATGCGGGTAATGAGTTGATAGACACATTAGCGCTACCCAGCATATTGCTGGTGCAGCTTGTTGTTGTATTTGTAGCAACAACTGTATAAGTGCCGCCTACTGTCTGTAAACCGAAATCAAGCGGGCCGCCAACACCTGCAAACGGCGCGCCGCTGGTGGATGTACCGTTCATTAACTGGTAGTCAACACCAACATCAGAGTTGCTTAATATTATATGTACACCGGCACCTCCAGCGCAGTAACCACCACCACCGGTAACCGTATAAGCAGTTGGCAGAGGATCGATAGCTACGCTTGCAGATCCCGACATATTATTTGTACATGTAGTGATATCATCTGTTGCAACAACTGTATACAAACCTGAGATCGTTTGAGCGCCGAACGAGATACCTGATCCTGTACCCGGAACCGGAGCGCCTACAGGAGAACCACCAGTATATAACTGATAAGTTATACCCGGATCTGAACCGCTTAATCCAACAAGAACCCCTGAACCGCCGATACAATAACTACCACCACCTGTTGCTGTATAAACTGAAGGAAGCGCATAAACCGACACAGCTGCACTGCCTGCCATATTTTCCACACAGCCGGTTGCTGTATTTGCAGCAACAACTGTATAAGTACCTGCCATAGTCTGTAAACCAAAATCAAGCGCGGCACCTGTGCCAGTCATCGGGGATCCTATAGGCGATCCACCAATTAATAACTGGTAGCTGATACCTACCGCAGAATTAGAAAGGCCAACATGTACGCCGGTACCGCCTGTGCAATAATTGCCGCCGCCGGTAATAGTATATACTGTGGGCAGTGGATCGACTGTAATAACCGCACTACCTGTCATTATGCTTGTGCAGCCGGTTACGTCGTCAGTGGCTGTTATTGTGTATGTGCCTGCGGCGGTCCTGATGCCAAAATCAAGGGCGAAGCCTGTGCCCGGCATAGATGCGCCCGACGGTATTGCACCGTTATATACCTGGTAAGTAACCCCAACCAATGAACCATCAAGCCCAACACTCAGGCCCGCACCACCAGCGCAATAGCTACCACCACCAGTTACATTATTAACAGCAGGCAACGGATTAACTACTATAGTAATACTGCCTGACATTGTACTGCTACATGCAGTAACCGTATTGGTGGCTATAGCAGTATAAACTCCCGGCACAGTCTTTAACCCAAAGCTGAGCGTACTGCCAGTGCCTGCAACCGGTGAACCAACTGGGGTACCACCATTATATAACTGATACTGGATACCACTAACCGAACCGGCAAGGCCTACCGGCACGCCTGCACCACCTGAACAATAGCTACCACCGCCAGTCATAATTTCAACCGCTGGTAATGGATTAGTTGTTATTAGCGCAGAACCTGTCATAGTTCTTGTACATAATGTTGCAGCGTCCGTAGCTATCACAGTGTAGGTACCTGTTGTTGTTTGCAGGCCAAAGCTGATCGTTGCGCCAGTACCTGCCACCGGTGTACCAACCATTGAACCACCTAACCAAAGCTGGTAATTGACACCAACCTGAGAATTGCTCAAGCCCACATTAAGGCCTGACCCACCGGCACAATAGCTGCCGCTGCCGGTAACTGTATAAAGGTTTGGTAACGGATTAATTGTAATTGTTGCACTACCTGACATCATAGCTATACATCCGAAGCTATTCACAGCCCTTACTGTATAGAAACCGGCGGTTGAAGAAGTGCCGCTAAGCGGATTTCCGTCGCCAGGAGTCGTTGCGACCGGAGTTCCTCCTAATAAAGTATAATAATCAGTGCCGATATCAGAACCGCTTAAATTAAGTGCAACAGCCGGGCCGCCCGCGCAAATTGGACCTCCGCCGCTAAAAGTATAAACAGTTGGCAATGGGTTGGTAGTAACTGTCACTGTACCAGCCATATTAACTGTACAAGTAGTAATAGCGCCTGTGGCAACAGCCGTATAAGTACCCACTCCTGTCTGTATACCAAAGCTAAGACCGGTTGTGCCGGTTCCCGCTACTGGGCTGCCTAATGCAGTACCCATATAATATAACTGGTAATTTACACCCAGTTGTGAAGTACCAGTGAGTGTAACCGGAACACCGGTGCCGCCAGAACAATATGCGCCACCGCCTGAAATTGTCAATACATTTGGCAATGGATTTGTAGTAACAACCACACTACTTGTAGTTGTATTCGTACAACCCGTAATTGTGTTGGTTGCAACTACAGTATATGTACCAGTGGTTGTCTGCAAACCAAATGATATAGCCGCACTGGTCCCTGAAACTGTTGTGGTTGTTGCCACGCCGCCGCGGTACAATGTGTAGTCAATACCAACATCTGAGCTGCTTAGCCCCACTGTTGCGCCGGCACCACCTATACAATATGCCCCGCCACCTGTAACTGAATAATTAGTTGGCAACGGATTAACAACAATAACTGCCGAACCGGTCATGCTATTGGTGCAATAGGTAAGCGTATTGGTAGCCACAACGGTATAAACCCCTGCGGCGGTTTTGTTGCCAAAACTAATTGAGCCTCCTGTACCAGCTACCGCCGTACCGGTTGGTGCACCGCCCAGGAACAATTGATAGCTTACACCGCCTTGAGAACTGGACAAAGTAATATTAACACCTGAGCCTCCTGCGCAATAGCTGCCACCGGATGAAACAGTAAATGCAGTAGGTACCGGATTGACCGTAACTAAAGCGCTTCCACTCATCAATACACTGCAACCAGTTATTGTATTAGTTGCCTGCACAGTATAGGTTCCGGCGCCGGTTTGCAAGCCAAAGTTGAGGGACGAACCTGTGCCTGCCGTTGCGCCGCCAACAGGCGAAGAACTCAGCAGCAACTGGTAATCAATACCCGTATTAGAACCACTCAGGCCAACGGTAACGCCTGTACTACCAGAACAATAGTTACCACCACCTGTAACAGAATAAGCCAGTGGTAATGGATGAACAGTTCCGGCTATTGTCACGTAGCAGCCGGTAGGAATAGTATATGTAAATGTTGGGTTGCCGGCAGTTATACCGGTTACTATACCAGAAGAAGAACCTATTGTTGCAACAGCAATACTACTGCTTGTCCAGGTACCGCCGCCGGTTGCATTGGTCAAAGTAGTTGTTGCATTGACACATACAACAGGAACACCACCTATTGATGCCGGCAGTGGGTTAACGGTTATTGGATAGGTAACGTAACAGCCTTCGGGCAACATATATGTTATAGTTACCGTTCCCGCTGAATTACCGTTCACAACGCCGCTTGCAGAACCTATTGAAGCCAAAGTGCTATTGCTGCTGCTCCATGTGCCGCCAGCTGTTACATCTGTTAATGTAATAGAAGAACTTACACAAACCGCTGTAGGGCCGGCAATGCTCGCAGGCATAGGGTTAACTGTAAATGGCCACAGCGAAGCACAGCCTCCGGGCATTGTGTACGTAATAGTTACAGTACCTACAGAGTTTCCGTTCACAACACCTGAACTGCTGCCAATAGAGGCAATAGTAGCATTACTGCTTGTCCAGGTACCGCCAGCGGTTGCATCACTTAATGTAGTGCTGAAAGTATTGCATACCGACGATGCACCGGTAATAGCTGCAGGCTGAACATTAACCGTTATAGGCAATGTAGTATAACAACCCGTCGGCAACGTATAAGACATCACCACTGTACCAGCCGTAAGTGCATTCACTATACCTGTTGACGAACCAACTATGGCCACAACCAGGTTATTGCTGCTCCAGGTACCGCCACTTGTTGCATTAGTTATAGTGGTGGTTTGGCCTGTACACATTGTAGAAGGCCCTACGATAGCTGAAGGAAGAGGATTAACTGTAATTGGAGCTGTAGCATAGCATCCTGTAGATAAGGTATAGCTTATCGTGGGGACGCCGGCGCCCTGGCCGGTAACTATACCTGTAGAAGAACCTACGGTAGCCCAAAGCGTGTTGTTGCTGCTCCAGGTACCACCGCTTGTGGCATTCATAAATAATGTAGACGAACCTACACATACGGTAGACGCACCCGATATAGCTGCAGGATTTGGATTAACCGTGATCAATTTGGTTGCGATACATCCTGTAGGCAGTGCATAAGTAATTGTAGCCGTTCCTGAACCGGCCCCGGTCACTACCCCACCACTAGTAACTGTAGCCACAGTAGCATTGCTGCTGCTCCATGAGCCACCTGTTGTAGCATTCGTCATTGTAGTGCTAAAACCGATACAAACAGATGACGCACCTGCAATAGCAGCCGGATTAGGATTAACTGTCATTGTATAAACTGCGAAGCAACTGCCTGCCGACAATGTGTAGGTCATTGTTACCGGGCCCGCGCTTACACCTCCAACAATACCTGTAGCAGCCCCGATCGTGCCTACTGCAACATTACTGCTGCTCCATGTGCCGCCGCCTGGAGCACTAGTCAATGTCGTAGTTAACCCAACGCATACAGCAGTTGATCCGGAAATTGGCGCTGGTGTAATGTTAACAGTAAATGGCACCTGGCTAAAACAGCCAGTTGGCAATACATAACTAATATTCAACGTACCTGCAGAGCCACCCGAAACTATACCGGTAGTGGATCCTACAGTTGCAAGGCTAATATTACTACTGAACCAGTTACCCCCTGTGGTAGAATTAGTCAGTGTCCTTGTAAGACCTTCGCACACATTAGGTGTTCCAACAATTGCAGCAGGATTTGGATTAACTGTGGCAACAACTGTAGTGCTACAGCCTGCTACTATATATGTAATTACAGGGTTACCTGCTGCAACACCCGTAAGAATGCCAGTACCAGACCCGATAGTAGCTAAAGTTATACTGCTGCTACTCCATGTACCACCCGGCAATGTATTCGTTAATAATGTGGAAGCGCCAACACAGACAACCGGCGTACCACCAATAGCAGCGGGAGTTGCGTTAACTGTTATTCCTGCTGTAGCAATACAACCTGTTGGCAATGTGTAAGTAATTGTAGGAGTACCTGCGGCGCCCCCTGTTACAATGCCTGAGGTTGAACCTATTCCAGCCTCTGTAGTATTACTGCTGCTCCACAGACCGCCACCTGTTGGATTGGTCAAAGCCATTGTGGAACCAACGCAAACTGTACCTGCACCTGCAATAGCTGCGGGCAGTGGGTTAACAGTAACAATTGCGGCAGTTGCACAGCCAGTAGGTAAAGTATAACTAATGGCAGATGTACCTGCTGCAACACCCGTAACCACCCCTGATGTAGAATTAACGGTAGCCGCTGCCATATTTACGCTTGTCCACGTGCCTCCGGAAGTTGCACTGGCAAGAGTAGTTGTTGACCCAACACAGACTGTTTGAGTTCCGGTAATACCTGCCGGCACCGGGTTCATGGTAACTGTAGCTGTGCCTGTCATATTATTAGTACAAGTTGTAGTTGTGTTGGTAGCAACCACATTATATGTACCAGGTGAAGTACTTGGCGCAAAGCTGATAGCACCGCCTGTGCCGGAAATGGCGCTGCCCGACGGCGAACCACTCAGCCATAGCTGGTAGCTAACACCACTTTGCGAACTTGCGAGGCCAATAGTAACACCGGTGCTGCCTGCGCAATAGCTGCCGCCGCCAGTCACAGCAAATGCTGTTGGCAATGGGTCGATAGATATTATTGCACTACCTATCATATTCATTGTACAGGTAGTGGTTGTGTTTGTAGCTATAATAGTATATGTACCTGCTGCTGTTTGCGCGCCCATATCAATTGCAGAGAATGTACCTGCAACCGGGCTGCCAACGGGTGATCCATTATGATACAACTGATAGCTTACACCGCCAACTGAGTTAGACAGGAACACATGGAGACCTGCCCCACCAGAGCAATAGCTGCCGGTACCAGACACTGTATATTGTGTAGGCAACGGGTTAACGTTAAACGTTGCCGTGTTACTGCTGGATGGATAGCTTGTGCAGCCCAATGAGTTGGTAATAGCCGTAATAGTAACAGTAGTAGAACCTGTATTGGTCAATAAGGATGCAGGGATATTAAAGGTACCCGTAGTTGCACCCATAGTGAGCGTTGCTGTATTTGCTGTAGAGGAGTTAGCGCCACTTAAGTTATAAGTGATTGTAAATGTTGCAGTACCAAGCGTTGTGGAATTAACATTAACTGCAATGCCATTGCCAAGACATGGATCGAGCGCAGTTGGCGAAGTGAAGTTGGTAATATCCGGTACCGCGTTTACGGTAATTTGTTGCGTTGCTATACAACCGGCTGCAAGGGTATAGGTAATCGTTGGTGTGCCTGCGGCAACACCTGTTACAACGCCTGAAGATGTGCCCACGGTAGCAAGGCTTAAATTACTGCTGCTCCATGTACCACCACCGGTTACATCTGTGAGTGTGGTAGTAGAACCAACACATACAACAAACGTACCTGATATGGCAGCAGGTGTTGGGTTAACCGTCATTGGATGAACAGCATAGCAACCTGCCGGTAATGTGTAACTCATTGTGGGAGTTCCGGTAGCTAAACCTGTTACTAACCCAGATGAAGAACCAATAGTGGCCTGTCCGGGGTTACTGCTGGTCCATACACCACCTGCTGTGCCATCTGTCAATGTAGTGGTGAGGCCAACGCAAACTGTATTTGCACCTGCAATGGCTGCAGGAGTTGGATGAATGGTAATATCTTTTACCGCAGTGCAACCTGCCGGTAAAGTATAAGTAATGGTTGAAGTGCCAGCCGTAACACCTGTTACTATACCTGTAGCCGGACCAACAGATGCATTTGCATTGCTGCTTGTCCACGTGCCACCTGAGGAAGCATCAGTCAATGTTATTGTTGATCCTTCGCAAACTGACGACGCCCCGGTTATTGCAGCCGGTGTGGGGTTAACTGTAAATGGCGTTGTAGCAATACAACCTGTAGGTAATGTATAAGTAATATTAACAGTGCCTGCAAGATTACCCGTTACTGTTCCGCTGGCAGAACCTATGCTTGCCAAAGTTGGGTTGCTGCTTGTCCAGGTACCGCCCGGTGATCCGTTTGTCAATGTTGTAGTTAATCCTTCACATACATTCGTTGTGCCGCCAATAGCAGCAGGCAGAGGGTTTACTGTTACCACCAGTGTGTTGAGGCAGCCTGTAGACATCAGGTATGTGATCGTTACTGTGCCCGCGGAAACGCCGGTAACTATACCTGTAGTTGCCCCCACTGAACCTGTAGCAGGCGCACTGCTGCTCCATGTGCCGCCGCTTGTGCCATTGCTCAACGTAGTTGTTGAACCTACACATACAACAGCCGTACCTGTAATTGCAACAGGTGTAGTATTAACTGTGAATGGAGTAGTTGCATAACAACCAGTAGGCAGCATGTAGGTGATAGTTAGCGTACCGGCTAGAACACCGGTAACTGTACCGGAAGCTGAACCAATAGTTGCTTTCGAAATATCGCTGCTGCTCCATGTGCCGCCGCCGGTGCCATTAGTTAAGGTAGTTGTCAAGCCCTCGCACACATTTGTTGTGCCGCCTATTGCAGCGGGATTAGGCTGAACTGTTACCACTGTAGTGTTGATACAACCCGTAGCTGATATTGTATACGTAATTGTTGCTGTGCCAACGGCGTTACCAGTTACAACTCCTGTACCGGCAACAACCGATGCAGTGCCAGAGGCACTGCTGCTCCATGTGCCGCCAGACGTGGCATTCGTAAGCGTTGATGTAAAGCCAAGGCATATGCTTGTATTGCCTGTGATGGCAACAGGGTTTGGATTGACTGTGATCTGTTGCGTTGCAAAACAGCCTGTTGATAATGTATACGAAATGTACGGAGTACCTGCCGATACACCCGTAACCACACCTGTACCTGGCACCACAGTAGCCTCGCTGGTGTGGCTGCTGCTCCATGTGCCACTCGGTGTTGCGTCTGTGAGCGTTGTCGTGAGGCCAACGCAAACAGCCATTGGGCCGCCTATTGCTGCTGGGTTTGGATTAACCGTAACTGTTACAAATGAGAAACAACCTGTTGACAACGTATATGTGATATTTGCAGTACCTGCCGTTACACCAGTAACAACACCGGTAGCTGGTCCTACGGTTGCATTACCGCTGCCGCTTGTCCAAGTGCCGCCGGGTGTGGTACTGCTGAGCGTTGTAGTGAACCCAACACATACACTTTGTGTACCTGCGATGGCTGGGTTTGGATTAACTGTTAATGTAGCTGCAGACCTTGACGAACTGGAGCAAATCGGAATTAATCCATAGTGCGCTGTAATGTTTGGTATCCTGGGAGAAAAGGAGCCCGAAGCGGCAAAAGGATAAGTCATGCCGTAGCCCTCCTTTATCTGCAGGTCTGCATTTGATGAAAACACAGCACCAAGTGTGGTGCCATTCGTGTATCTCACATTTCCAGAAGTAGGAGTGGTTGTTGTAACATAAAAACCATAAGTCTGACCAGCATTTAAATTTACACCACCCGGAATTATCAAATTCCTGGGACTGCTTGCGGAATTGCTCAAATGAGTTGCAAGCAAAGTCCATCCGGAGGAACTCGTTTGATTTCCGACAGAAGTGCCAATACGGTAATATATTTCAAAATTAAAAGTGCCTCCAATGGTACTCAGGTCGAAGCTCGAAAGATTCATTGAATTTAAAACAGTAATATCAAATGCAACACCCGATTGGGCGTTATTATCAGCAAATGTTGTGGTCAGCGAACTGGTGCTGTTATTAAAAGCTTCGGCATAATAGGTAGTGGTTACGGATGGAGATATGATAGCCAGCGTGTTGCCCGAACCAAGAAAGCCACTGCCTACCGCAGCGTTATACCAATTTATAGTTGCGCCCGCTGATGGCGTAGCAGATACTGAACTGTTTGTGCCGGCGCAAACCACATTTCCTGAAGTTGATGATACAGTTGGCAAAGAGCTAACCGTTACGGTTTGTACAGCGAAACATCCGGTAGGGAATGTATAGCTTATCACGGAAGTACCTGCAGTTACTCCGGTGACAGTACCTGTGGCAGAACCAACAGTAGCAACACCCGGAGATGCACTTGACCATGTGCCCCCTCCCATTGCAGCCACCAAATTTGTTGTTGAGCCAATACAAACGCCTGCAAAGCCTGTTATAGGAGTTGGCGTAGCATTTACAGTAACAACTGCAGTAACAACTCCACCACAAGGATGAGCATAACTGATAGTAACTGTTCCTGCACTAACACCCGTTACAATACCCGATGCAGAACCTACAGAAGCGATACCCGGGCCCGCGCTTGCCCATGTGCCACCCGGAGATGCGCTGCTTAATGTAGTTGTTGATCCTTCACAAACAGTTAATGTGCCGGTGATGGGCATTGGGTTGACGGTAACGTTGATGGTTGTGTTTTGTGAAAAAGTTCCATCGGATACCTGTATCGTAAAGGCATCTGTTCCGGAAAATCCAGATGTAGGCTGATAGGTAGTTGTGACAGTAGGAGTGACATTGGTGCCGACTGGAGCAGAAGTTGGGAAACCACTTAAAGATCCATTTGCAGGGCCGGAAACAACTGTCCAGGTATATGTTCCTGTCCCATTTGAAGCTGCAAGCATTGAATTTATGGAAGTGGCGCTTGAATTTTTACACACTGTCAGGTTTTGAGAAGTGCCATTGTCAAACAGCGCTGGCAATGCAAAAAACATACCGAACCAATTACCACTGGAACCGTTTGTCACAACGGTCACGCTATTAATTATCCCAGATATTTCAACAACTGCGCTTGGCTGTGGAGTACCGGGATCTATAAGTATCCCACCTGATGCCGTAGCCATACTAAAATGACATCCAGATGTAGTAGGGCCGATAATGTTAGCACCAGTGATCGGATAAAAAGAACCGTTAATACTATAGGTGAAATCTCTTGAGGGCGCACCACCACCGAACTGTGATGGAATGCGCACAGAAGCAACCGGCGAAGAAAATGTATATGTGTACCCGGCACCACCGCCGCTTGTAAAATATGGGTCAGCATTACCACCGCAAAAAGGTGCTACAGTTGCACCACCGAAAGGCGATACCGTTACCGTAACACCTGCAATAGTTGTAACGCCCGAAGCTAAAGTGATCTGGTTATAAGTTTGTCCAAATACAGGCGCACTAAATGCAATTATTAATGAAAAAAGAATGGTCTTTAATAACCGTTGCCCTTTCACATTTTTTTCACAATACGATAGTTGTAAGAATAGATGTCCTAATCTCATGAGCTTAGCTTTTAAAATAGAGCGGTAAAATAGTAAAAAATATCGAAATAGCTAACAAATTTCATAGTTATTAGCCTCTTTTATAATGTATAATTTTATAGTTGAATTAATTTTATTAAACATATATGCGTGATGTATGAAAAATAACTTATGGCTAAAAGAAAAAATAAATAGTTATGCTGTGTAACATATGTGGAAAAACAACTCGTAAAAAAGCAGCATTTCATAGTAAAAAATGTTATTAGCCGGTAAAGTTCCGAATGGCGAAGCACACCAAAAAATTGAAAAACCATGGCGGTACTGAAACTGTACCGTCGCGGTACAGTTTCAGTACCGTCAAGAAATTAATTTTGTCAGTATTCGCAAAGGTTTCAGCGGGAAAAGGTGATCAAAAAACCTGGCCAGCTTTTTCACTCCGTTTTACTTAACGTATTTCCTAAGCGTATTGGCATTTTCAATAGCCACTCCATTATAACAATTATTAAAGTATATCCATACGTCATGCTTCTTTGCCCATTTTTTAATTTTCCCTGCGTACTCCTTCATTTGCTCATCGGTATAGGATGACGCGTATAACTTTCCCGGGCCATGGAAACGGATATAGACTGTATCGGCAGTTACCTGCTCCAGGTATGGGAAGTCTACCCCGGATTGTGATATGACCCAAGCGATGTTGTATTGCTTCATCAGTTTTGCTGCATCTGCCTCCAACCAGGTTGCGTGCCTTGCCTCTAATGCAAAGTGATATTCATTATATCCTGTTTTCAATATCTCAAAGAAATATTGAACTGTCTCCGCATCAAACTTTAATGATGGGGGCAATTGTATTAATACCGGCCCGAGGTATTCTTTGATCTGTGAGAAGGCTTCGAAGAAGCGTTGCAGGGGTTCTTCAGGTTCTTTGAGCCTTTTGTTGTGTGTTAGGTATTTACTGATCTTGGGACAAAACTTAAAACCGGCAGGAACTTTATCTGCCCAGGTAGTTGCCGTTTTTAGCCTGGGCATGTGGTAGAAACTGGAATTTATCTCGGTAGTATCGAACTCTTTGGCATAAAAAGAGAGCCAATCTGTTGATCTCATTGACTCCGGATAGAAAACACCTTTCCAGTCCCAATAGCTCCAGCCAGATATACCAATGTGTATATTCCCTGACATGGGTAGTCAACTGCTTTTTTTGCGTGCAGTTTTTTTAGTTGTGGTTTTCTTTTTTGTTGCAGATCTTGAGGCTGTACTTTTCTTTGAGGCAGTTTTGTTCGTACTTTTTTTAGAAGCCGACTTCTTACTCTTTTTCTGAGGCACTTTCGCACCTTCGTCCCGAGCTTCTGATAAACCTATAGCTATGGCTTGTTTACGGCTGGTTACCTTTTTGCCAGAGCCGCTTTTTAATGTGCCATGCTTGCGCTCGTGCATAGTTTTCTCAACTTTATCCTGTGCTTTTTTTGAGTATTTACCGGGCATAACTAAACAAATTTCGAGGTGAACAATGTACCGGCGTGCTTATGAAAAAATTATGCCATAATAAAGAGCATCGCTATTCAACAAAATCATACCCATCAACAGTCACGGTCTGGCGGGGTTCACCATAACACTTTGCCGAGCGTGGTATAATTTTTATAAACCTTTAACACCGATGCGTAAAGGCTTAAAGATCACGCTCTACACATTTGGCAGCATCATACTCCTGTTGCTCTGCGCCATTATTTTCCTGAATACACGACCGGGACAGAATTTTGTGCGTGGCCGTTTGGAAGCCTATTTACAGAATAAATTAAAGACCACTGTACGGATAGGACACCTGGGTTATGGGCTGCCTAAGTATGTTGTACTGGAAAATGTTTACCTGGAAGACCAAGCTAAGGACACTTTACTTGCAGTTGGCAGGTTAAAGGTTGACCTCGATATGATAAAGCTCATTCGCCAGAAGGTGGACGTGCAGCAAGTGGTCTTAGAGCGTGGGTACGCCAACATATACCGCAACCTGCCGGATACCAACTACAATTTCACGTACATCATTAATGCATTTGCAGGCAATAAACCCAGCAATAGTACTGACACATCCGCCCCGCCAGCAATAGGACTGGACCGGGTGAAGCTCACAGATATACGTCTGCGTGTTGAGGATAATACAGGCGGTATGCATCTTAACATGACCGTAGGCACCCTTGACCTGAGCATGCAGCAACTGGATGTGGAGCATATGTCTTTTCATATAAAGAACCTTACTGTTGACAACCTGCAAACATCCTTCCTGCAAGATAGTTCCTACTTACCTGCCAAACCACGTGATACAGGAAAAGTGAAATTTCATCTTGCAGCAGATAATACCGATGTGAAGCGAACCAATATCCGGTTCAACGACAAATTGAACAACCTCTATTTTGCATTGCAACTAGGTAGTATGCAGCTTCAGCTGAACAACTTTACAATGCAGGAAAACAGGATGGAATTAGGCAAGCTGGCGATGGACAATTCAAGCATAACACTTGCAATCGGCGACAGTACCACGAGGCCCGCTATAATAGACACTATTATAAAAAAGGACACTACTGAGGGTTTGTATATTACTGCAAATTTGATAGAACTAAAAGGAGTGAACTTTAAAATGGATGACTGGAGCAGACGGAGACAGCCATACGGAATTGACTATGCCCACCTATATTTTCAGAACACCGCTTTAAGCCTGGAAAACCTGCTCTATGCAACCGACACTATGGCTGCAAATATCAACCACTTTGCTGCTACTGAACAAAGCGGGCTTGATGTACGTGAATTCAGGGCATTATTCAACTATAGTGAACAGGGTGTAACACTACGCAATTTGTACGCACACACACCAAACACCATAATACAAGATTTTGTGCAAGTCCGCTATCCTTCAATAGAAGCCATCATCAACAATCCACAATTGATCCAACTGAATTTAGACATCAAGAAAAGTATAGTTGGCTTTAAGGATGCATTGTTGTTTGTACCACAATTACGGGAATTTGAATTATTCAGAAAGTATAAGAACGGGCATATTAAGACTGAAGCAAGGGTAACGGGATCGGTAGGCAGTATGAACATTGCCCATTTGTATGCTGCCGGAATGGATAATACAGAAGTATTGGTAAATGGCCGCCTCAGCGGTCTGCCTTACCCAGATAAAGTGAGCTACAACCTCAATATTTCCAAGTTCACTTCATCAAGAAATGATATACTGGCTTTAATGCCAGACACCCTCTTTTCTGCGATCAGGCTACCGGACAGATTTGGGGCAACAGGTAAACTATCTGGCAATACCCTTGATTATAGTGCTGATTTGTTTATAGTAAGCAGCGATGGGGAGGCATATGTGAAGGGCATGTTAGCAACATCGGGCGGGAAAGGCAATGAGCGATATGACATGCAGATAAAAACAGGCGGATTGAATATTGGCCGGATAATAAAAATGGACTCTATAATGAGTACTGTAACTGCTTCGGTGGATATAAAGGGCCGGGGCTTTGACCCTAAAAAAATGACCGCTGAATTTGACGGCAGTATTGCATCTGCCCATATAAAAGGATATAATTATCATGATATTGTATTAGCCGGTAAAGTACAGGATCAGGCCGGGAACATACATATGAACATAGATGACCCGAATATACGGGTGCAACTAACGGGAAGCGCCGATTTTCATAACGAATACCCTGCAATAGTTGCAGATATCCATATGGACAGCATAGACTTCCAGGCGCTGAAGCTATATAAAACAGAGTTGAGGACAGCAGGCACTATTCATCTTGATTTTCCTGTGCTTAACCCAGATTACCCGAATGGCATGCTCACGTGGAAGCAGGCAGTAGTTACAGCATATGGTAAAAGGTATTTCCTGGACAGTATGTATGTTGTTTCGAGACCGAGCACAGATACCGGACAAAACATTATCGCTGACCTGAATATAGTACAGGCAAGAATAACCGGCAAAACACCTCTGACCAAGATCGGAACCGTAATCGAAGATCACATCAACAGGCATTATGCGTTTACAAAAAAAGACAGTACAGCAAATAGTATAAGCCAAGCAAAAACAGGAGTAACATCTCCCCCACCCAATGAATACGACCTTCAATTTACCGCACATGTAATTGACAAGCCTCTGTTACGTAGTATAGTTCCCGGCCTTACGTCATTTGACTCTGCCCATATAGACGGCAGCCTTTCTCCACTGTATCTGAATGTTAATGCATCTGTGCCAAGACTTGTCTATAACAAAATAACAGTTGAAAACGGGCGAATAGAAATAAGAGGCGCAGATTCAGCTTTTACCTACAATGCAACCGTTGACAAAATAAGCCAGGGAAAGATAGAATTATGGTATACCAGGGTTAATGGCAGGTTGGAGCAAAATACTATTCTAGCAAATATAAGCGTATCGGACAATACCAGGCGGGAACGCTTCGCCCTGGCAGGCACATTGCAAAACAACGGCAGCAATCAAGTAATACATCTGCAGCAGGGACTGGTGCTTGACTATACACCATGGACCGTATCGGATGCGAACCAGATAGTTATTACAGATGGCGGATTTTATGTAAAGGACCTTGAAATACGCAATAATGAACAATCGATAAAGGCATACAGTACAGAGCAACGCATCAATGTACCGCTTAAGATAAACGTAACTAACTTTTTGCTGGCGAATATTACCAATATCATCAGCAAGAAAGATTCATTACTTGCAAACGGCGTACTTGATGGCAACATAACTTTGCAAACACTGAACACATCTCCGAAAGTGACTGCCGATGTTACCGTCAGGAACCTATCAGTGCTTAATGATACGTTAGGAGACCTTCAGCTCCACGCAAACAACCAGACAACCAATACCATTGCTGCTGACCTGACGCTGAAAGGATATGGCAACGATATTGCTGCAAAAGGCTCTTACTATACAGTACGAAATAATGGCAATGACTTCAGTTTTGATATAACGGTGAATGCACTAGCGGTGAACAGTTTTGAATCCGCGACGGGGAATTTTATAAGCAATAGTTCAGGTTTCATAAGAGGGAATTTGAAACTAAATGGCACAACAACACAACCGCAAATAAATGGCCAGCTTAAAACCGACAATCTTTCGGTAACAGTAACGCAGCTCAACAATACTTTTAAGATGCCCTCTGAAAAGATCGAATTTTCGGGCACCAATATTATACTTAACAATTTCAGCCTCCACGACAGTGTAAACAACAAAGCAGTTATAACTGGTAACGTGAATATAAAAAACCTGCTTGATCCTGATCTGAACCTGAAAATAAATGCAACCAACTGGCAGGTAATACATACTACGGCTAAGACAAATGACATGTTTTATGGAGACCTGGTAATCACTACCAATTTAACGATCAAGGGCTCTATAGCATCACCTTACATAGATGGCAGTATCAGAATATTGCAAGGCACAAACCTAACGATCGTAAACCCAACTGCCGCACCCCAGCTGGAACAGACAAAAGGTATAGTAGTTTTTGTGAACAGGCGCGATAGCACACGAAGAGGCTCATTAAGGCCCAGGACTACTGATACTACGAGGAGAAAAAGAAACTTTGCTGCATCAGACATTAATGTGAACATTGCGGTGGATAAAAATGCGCAATTCAGCCTTTTGATAGATGCTGCATCCGGAGATTTTTTGAGAGTTAAAGGAGAGGCTGCCGTGAATGTAGCGCAGACACGCGGTGCCGTGATGACACTTACCGGTGTTTATAACCTGCACCAGGGAGAATACCAGCTCAACTACAACTTCATTAAACGCAAATTCGTTATACAGAACGGCAGTTCGATCACTTTTGCAGGCGACCCAGTTAAAGGCACCAACCTGGACCTCATTGCTGTTTATGAGGCCATGATACCCCCATATGACCTGGTGCAGCGGCAAGTTCCAGACCCTGCCCAGCTCAATTACTTCAAGCAGCGTGTACCGTTCAACATAGAACTGCACCTGCAGGGTCCTGTACTGCAACCGGCAATAACATTTGACATAAAGATACCCGAAGGGAAAATCAACCGCCTGTCAGTTGACCAGATGGGGCTGGTTGAGGCAAAACTAAACCAGGTACGCACTGATACATCTGAACTGAACAAGCAGGTATTTGCTGTGCTTATTCTCAATCACTTTGTAGCAGATGATCCTTTCAACTCGGGAGCAACAAACGCAATTGGCATAACAGCGCGCCAAAGTGTAAGCACATTCATCAGCGAGCAATTGAACGAGGTGGCCGGCAGACTTTTTAAAGGCATTGATGTAACTGCAGAACTACAAACAGCCGAAGATTATACGACAGGGGAAATGAGGCAGCGTACAGACCTGACACTAGCGGCATCGAAAAACCTGCTTAATGACCGGTTAAAAATAACGGTGGGCAACAACTTTGAGCTGGAAGGCCCGCAAAATAGCAATAGTAATCAAAGCGGGTTTATCCCATCCAACCTTGCTGCGGACTACCTGTTATCAAGTGACGGAAGATATACCGTGCGCCTATACAGGAAATCTTATAACGAGGGTGTTTTACGGGGGTATGTGACAGAGACAGGAAGCAATTTCATAGTTAGTCTTGATTATAACCGTTTCAAAACAGTTTTCAGGAGATCGAGAAACGCAAACCGCAGGGGAAAGCAATAGATATATGCTATCGCAAAAAGGGACCTATATATTACTCATTGCTGTACTATCCATCACAGCATTGTCTTGCAGCAACAGCAGGCATTTGCCGGATGGTGAACTGTTATTCAGGGGAAGCAGGGTAAGCATAAAGGATAACAATGCGAACAGGAAAGAAAAAAAGGTGCTGAGACAAGACCTGGCGGGTATTGTTCGCCCTAAACCAAATACGAAAACACTTGGAGTGCGGCTAAAGCTGACTCTATACAATATACCCGGCGGCGACCTTAAAAAGCAAAAAGGGCTGCGATACAGAATACGCAATAAAATTGGAGAACCGCCGGTGCTTGTGAGCAGTGTGAAACTGGATAAGA
This sequence comes from Flavipsychrobacter sp., assembly GCA_021155965.1. Lineage (GTDB taxonomy): Bacteria > Bacteroidota > Bacteroidia > Chitinophagales > Chitinophagaceae > Nemorincola. The sequence continues at coordinate 20,896 of JAJNBJ010000013.1, read as the reverse complement.
ACAAAGAGCTGATGGTGAACCTGCTGCAAAACAGGGGGTTCTTTTATGCAGGCGTTGCTGCTAAATTTGATTCTACCAAAAGGAGCAAAAAGGCTACCGCTGTGTTTGATATAACTACGGGCCCTCAATATACCATCAACAAAGTTTATTTCAGGAAGGACTCATCGGAAATATCACAGAAAATAGATAGTACATTTTCCAAAACGCTACTTAAACCGGGTGAACCGTACAATCTCGCACTTATCAAAGCTGAACGAGCTAGGATAGACAGGGAACTGAAGGAACTCGGCTATTTTTATTTTACGCCGGATTATATACTGGTGATCGTTGACACTTCGGTAGGAAACCATAAAGTGGATATGTATGTGCGGTTGAAGCACAGGGATATACCACCTGAAGTTTATTTATCCTACACAATAAACGACATTTATATTTATACTGACTACCGGCTTAATGGCAAAAGGGAAGATACCAGCAAGATAGATACAGTAACCATCAATAACTACCATATTGTAGACAAAAGAAAACGTTTTAAGCCCAAAGTGTTCTCGCGGGCAATGGCATTTGAGAAAGGACAGCTATATAGCCTGGACAAGCAGAATGCAACTTTGAGCAGGCTGGTAAACATGGGCACATTCAAGTTTGTGAAAAACAGGTTTGAGCGTGCGGATGATACGCTGATGGATGTGTACTACTATCTTACGCCTATGCCTAAGAAATCGCTTAGGTTTGAGATAGGTGCGCACACACAAAATGATAACCGGGCAGGCACACGGGGAAGCATCAGCTGGCGGAACCGGAACACTTTCAGGGGAGCAGAAGAGTTGATGATCAAATTAGGTGGCGGCATCGAATCACAATATAGCGGCCCTGTGAAACAGCCAGATATTTACAACTTAAGCCTTGAGGCTAACCTGTCTATACCACGCTTTGTAGTGCCTTTTATAGAAATAAAAACGCCCAGCCGCTACCTTCCCCGATCAGTTATCAGGCTGAAATATACTCTTGAGTCAGAAGCTACGTTACTGCTCATTAGCTCCTACAATGCCGCATATGGCTATAGCTGGAAGGAAAGCCCCAAAGTGGAACACCAGTTCTACCCTCTAAACTTTACCTATGTAAATACGGATACGATAGGAAATATTAACGAGATACTGCGGCCTTTTTATAACAGCCTTATCTTTAACGGACTTATTCTTGGGCCTACATATGAATATACTTATAACTCGCGCGTTGGGCCACCACGCATGAATTCCTACTATTTTAACGGACTAATAGACCTGTCCGGGAACCTGATAGGCATGGCGCAAAAGGCGGACTATAAAACAAACCCTAAAGAGCTCTTCGGGCAGCCATATGCGCAATATGTAAAATTACAACCAGATTTCAGGTACTATCTCCGCTTGTCGCCGGCCACCACTATAGCAACACGCTTTCTTGCCGGTATCGGTATACCCTATGGCAACTCAAGCCAATTACCGAACATCAAGCAATTCTGGGCTGGTGGCAACAGTGACCTGCGTGGTTTTCCATCGCGCCTTGTTGGCCCTGGCACCTTTAATGAGTATGACACTAACCGCACCAGCATACTGATAGAAACACTGGGCGACCTTAAAATGGAACTAAACTTAGAGTTGAGGCAGAAACTATACAAGATACTACACGGTGCAATATTTTACGATGCCGGTAATATCTGGACATTTAATGATAACCCAAGGCTGCCCGGAGGGAAATTCACTTCTGATTTTTATAAGCAACTGGCGGCAGATGTGGGGGTAGGCCTAAGATTTGATTTTAATATCCTCATACTGCGACTGGATATGGGCATACCCATACGCAAACCGTGGGCGACTGAAAACAATGGATGGGTATTGAACCAGATGGACTTTAGCAGTTCCACATGGCGGCGAAGTAATATGATACTGAATATTGCTATTGGGTACCCGTTCTAGTCGTCGGAACCTTGATTATAAGGATTAAAGGATTTACTTGATCTCGATATTGTTATACTTCAGCCAGTCTTTTACCCTGCCTATGTACATCTTTACATAATTCTCTGAGAGAAAGATGTTAGCAAAATTGTCGAACCGCTGAGATTGTACTCCCAGGTAGTAAATCCAAATAGCGAGGCCGGCATAGGGTATCACCTCAAATTCTGCATCGGGAATTTGCGCCACCGAAAGATAGCCGTCAAGAAAAGCAGTTTTCTTTTTTTCATACTCCGACTTATCCTGCTCAACAAAAAATAATTGCATACAGTAATAGCCAATATCAAGTATCAGCCAGCCGTTGCCGCAGTTATCAAAATCAAACAAAGTAACGCTACTGTCTTCCCGGATACTCATGTTATCGTACCATATATCCAGGTGTACAACTCCTTTGGTTAAAGGAAGCTGGCTAAAAACCTTTATTAGTGCCGGAACACAATTTCCAATGAACCTCATTTCATCAAGGTCGTCCGAGATGTACTTTTTTGTTTGCCGGTACGCCCAGTTTACTAGTGTCTCAACAGAATAGTCTGTTCGCTGGATTGTTTTCTCCCTGGTAAAGTGATGCAGTCGCCCTACTTCTGTTCCTATCCTATAGTTTTGTTCCGGGGTAAGAAAACGCTGCTTTTTACCTTGGGCAAAAGAATAGAGCACTAAGTAGCGCGAGCCTTCTGGTGCATTTATTGCGTGAACGAACTCTTTATCGGCACCTAATATTGGATATGATACACTAACCGAAGCTTTTAACGCATCTAACAACTTTACTTCTTCTGTTACCTGCAAGAGATCGCGGTGTTTATGGTTATATATGCGCAACACATATTCCCGACCATCTGCGATCACCAGATAGCTGTGGTTCATATTCGTTTTCAGCAAACGACAGGATACATTACCAAAATTATATTTTTGTGCTAACCAGCCGACTAAGTGTTCGGCAGATAGTGTTGAATCTATGACGGGAAAGGTATTGATATTCATATGCCGGAGGTTAAATCAGGTAAAGGCCTGCATAAAATAGCCCCGCTATTTGCGGGGCTATTTGCAACCTTTTGGGTTCTACAAGTGACCTTGTCAGGATTAAACACGACCATTGAAACCCGTTGATTTTACAATACAGTAGTTATTTTTCGCAAACCCGATCCTTCGACAGTGAAACAATTTCACCTTTCATCATTTTGCCACATTTCCAGCCAAATATACTCTCTTTCGTTTTTAATTACCTGTAATAACACAAGAATCATTCCAAAATTACTCATTTCTTTATAAAATTCAATTAAATATGCACATACATTAACCACAAGATTGAAAATGCTTGTGTCGCTAGTTCGATTCCGCCCAATGCTAATCATTTCATAACAAATAAGGGCCAGATCCGCAAACAGACTGGCCCTTATGAACTCCTTACCGACATACGGTAAGTACACTACCTGGGTAGTACAGTATCATTATTCTGACATGAAAGAACAGAGCACTGCACTAATTCAAAAATACGAATAATAAACGATTTCAAAAGTTTAAAAAATATTAACTGAAAGATGAAAGTATAAGCTGTTGGTTAGTTGTTGTTCTCATTTCTCAATTTGGCTCAATAAAACGGTTAAAGCAATCCAAATGATCTTATAAAAAGTAGGTTTGATCGATTGAATTTTTACAAGGCTCCACTTACAATTTTCATTAACTTTATTATAGAACTCCCGTAGAACATGACCATCAAGCGTACGCTTTTTTTGGGTTTTTTTATATTGATAGTCATTTTTATCATTAATTTTTTAATTGACTATAGGCTTTCATCAGAGGTCGTTACTAATTCAAAATATCTCAGCCATTCGGAAGATGTGATCCGCAATTCAAACATGCTTCACAAGAATATGATCGCAATGCAGAATTCCTTTCGTGGCTACCTACTTACTGGTCAAGAGTCATTTTTGATTCCCTATAATGAAGGTATTATTTCAGTGCCTAGCCTTCTTAAAGAGCAAAAAAAACTTTTGGTTGCTCCAATCCAAATGTCACGACTGGATTCAATAAAACTCCTACATGGTCATTGGATAGTTTATGCAAACGGCCTAATTAATGCGAAACGAGATACGGTGCCAGAGGCAAGCAAAAAGTATGAAGAGTTATTTGAAAAAAAGCTGCGCATGGAAGCAGGCAAGAAGATCAATGATAGCATACGAAATATTTTCATTGATTTCGACACCTATGAATATGGAATTCGCCAAGAAAGGCGACAAAGGTTGAGAGAATCGATTATTAGAACAAGAAATATTTCAGCTGGACTTACAATATTCTCAATAACAATGGCGATCGCCCTATCCATCTATGTTGTTAATACTATCGTACAACGTATCCGAAAGATGACGGCTTTTTCGGAGGATATTTCAAGGGGCAAATTCCTTCAAATAAATGACGGAAAAAATGACGAGTTTAATATCTTGTCAATATCGCTAAATATAATGTCATCAACTTTAGATGCGAATTTTAAAGAATTGACCGCTAAAAACAAAGAACTTGACCAATTTGCATATGTTGTCTCACATGACCTGAAAGCACCACTTCGGGGTATCGACCATATTATCCGGTGGATTGAGGAAGATCATAAAAGTGAGCTTTCACTAGAAATGCAGAAAAAAGTGGAACTAATTAATGGGCGTGTAAAAAGGCTTGAAGGTATGATTAATGGTTTATTGGATTATGCACGCATTGGAAGAACCAAAAAAAGTAAAACAGAAATTAGTATTGATTCTCTAATCAGCGGACTTATAGATTTACTTGTTCCCGAGAACTTTGCAGTGATAATTGCCTCGCCTTTGCCCAATATCATCGCAGAAAGGGTTCTTATTGAACAAGTGTTTGCCAATCTTATAAGTAATGCTGTAAAATATAATGATAAAGCGGATGGTACAATCTGGATTAGCTACAATGATTTAGGACATTACTATGAATTTAATATTGCGGATAATGGTCCTGGGATCTTGTCAGAATATTATGACAAGATATTTATTATGTTTCAGACATTAAAAGAAAGAGATGCATTTGAAAGCACTGGCATGGGACTTGCTATAGTTCGAAAAATATTAGACGAAATGAAGACATCGATAAAAGTCGCACCTCGAAATGGCGGTGGCACAATTTTTTCGTTTACTTGGCCTAAAGAACAAATAAACTAAATTTCACTTCGTAATGAAGCCCAAGTCGATATTAGTTATTGAAGATGATTATTTAGATATTGTCTCTATTAAAAGGGCATTAAATAAATTTGAAAAGAAGTTTGAATTAAACATTGCACACAATGGCGTAGAGGCGCTTGAGATGCTCAATGGTAATATACCTGATCAGAAAAAAGTCCATCCTGATATAATTCTACTTGATATTAATATGCCTAAAATGAACGGCATAGAATTTCTCAGAATAATTAAAAATTATCTATCGTTAAATAACATCAAAATATTTATCACTACAACGTCTGCTGAAGAATATGACAAATTAGCGGCTGAGCAATTGGGCATTACAGGTTATATACTGAAACCACTTGAACTCGACATCGGTAATAATGTAAAAAGTGACGATAATAAAAAACTGATTAAAGAGTTGGTGTCTTAGCCAATCTAATGGACAAAATTGATACAAATGATCTGATCTAAAATTCTAGTTTTTCACAGCCACGAAGTTATAAAGTAGGTTTTCTTGCTATTCAAACAGGCACTTTACAGTATCCGCCTTCAATCTCGCTTGTAGCCATGTATTTAGTTTTTTCTTTTCCGAGGTTGAGAGTTGTGGTTTAAATTTCCCAACAAATACAATTGTGGTATCAGCGGTCACAGACGTGTCGGTCCTGAAAAAACGTAAGGGAGCACAAGAGTATTCTTGTAAACCTGGGTATAGAACTTTAAGTTCACTTTTTAGTTGTCGTGATGCCTCGAATGACTGTATTGCGAATTGTGCTGAATCTCTTGCCCTCTCTACCTTAAATACATCCTCAAGTATACTTGCCCTAATTTCCGATAGGTCAATTCGCTGTTTAGCATCCAATCCCTGATGAATCGTCAACTCAGTATTGTAGAGGTTATAAGATGGCATTTTTGATTTCACGGTATCAAGAAATGCATCAGATAACGGCTGACCAATAAGCACTAAGTCAATAACTTGTCGTTTCCCGTCAAAAATGTAAGTATGTGTTATTACTTGCGTTCTTGCAAGATTAAATTCTTTTTCAATAAATTTATCTGCGGCATTTTCAAATATGCTCCGCTGCACTATACGATAGGCCAGATAAATGCTTGGCAATATTGTGGCTATCACAATAATCAAAATTGAACGGGAAACTCGCCGGGCGAGTTCTGGTGAAGCAAATTGTTTCTTATGGAAATTGAGGTGCTTAACGATTAAGAAAGTCGCCAGACAGATGAACAGGCAATTGATAAAGAACAAATAGAATGCCCCGATAAAGTAAAACCATTGCCCGGTAGCTATTCCATAGCCAGCCGTGCATAACGGGGGCATTAGGGCCGTAGCAATTGCAACGCCTGGGATTACATTGCTTTTTTCCTTTCTTGTGCCGGCGACAATTCCTGCCAAGCCTCCGAAAAAGGCAATGAACACATCCCAAAGTGAAGGATTTGTCCGTGCAAGCAACTCGGAACTTGCTTCATGTAGTGGTGTTACAGCAAAATAAAGCGTTGAAGTCACAACACTAATAAAAGAAGCTATGAATAGATTTTTTGCTCCACGTTTCAATAAATCGAAATCATTGATAGCAATGCCTAATCCAATGCCCATTATCGGCCCCATCAGAGGCGATATAAGCATTGCGCCAATGATCACAGCCGTCGAATTTACATTCAGGCCTATCGATGCTATAAATATTGCAAAAATAAGTGTCCATAGATTAGTACCCTTGAAGTTGACGTCTCGGCTGATCGCATCAACTATTTTGAGCTCGTCGGCTTTATCTTCATCGAGATTAAACCTGTCTGCCAGAAAATCACGTAATGAACGAAACATATTAACAGTATAATTGGACAATTTATCCTGAGAAACCACGAAGTTAACTCTACGAAGTTTACTAAGCATATTTATATTGATTTGTTATCGATGCACTTTAAATAATTTGCATTCAGCATGGCGGCCAGATTGACTAATTTTCATTTCTTGCAGACAACGGCAGGACTTCCCATCGCGCTTGTTCACACACCTTTACACGTTCGTTTTAATTTAAATTAGAGTGTCTCCAATAGTAACGGACAATTTGCAAATAGTACTATCTATAAGTATCCGTCGCGTGCCGGAGTATTTTTCATAACTTAGTAGAAAGCCACTTCCAGTAAGGTAGTGGAACGGAATTTGTTTGCAGAATTTAAATTCGTATCTTCTGTAATAGTAATTTTACTGTCAGATATTGATCCAACTGCTATTTAAAAAATAAGAACAAAAACTGACTGATGTCCAGACATACTTATAATTCAGGTATTATCGGGAACTGTGCTTTTGTGGCCCACATAAATAAAGATACAAACTTATCGTGGTTATGCTTGCCACGTTTTGATAGTGATTTTGTTTTTGGAGGAATGCTTGATGCAAATAAAGGCGGTGAATTTTCCATTCTACCTGACGGAAATTTTGATTCCGTACAGTATTATCTTGAAAATACGAATGTTATTGCGACGGAACTACATAACGTCAATGGCAGATACCGTGTTACAGATTTCGCGCCACGGTTCAGGTTATATGAACGCTATTTTCGTCCATTAATGCTTATTCGTAAAATTGAACCGATATCAGGGCAGCCGAGGGTAAAAGTGACCTGCAGGCCAGTGGGCGATTTCGGTTCTAAAAAATTACAGCCACTTATTGGAAGCAACCATATAGAATTTTCAGGGCTTGATCAGCCGTTACGCCTGACAACTAATTTTTCGCTGAATTATGTGCTTAACGAACAATACCTTGCCTTAAACGAAACCAAATATCTGGTTCTCACCTATGGCATACCCCTGGAAGCCCCGCTTGAGAATACTGTTGAGGATTTTTTGAAGCGGACGGTCACATACTGGCGTGACTGGATCAAGACAACCGGCATAAGTAATATATATCAGCAGCAAGTCATACGCTCTTCTCTCGCACTGAAATTGCATCAATATGAAGATACCGGAGCAATTATTGCTTCCAGTACTACAAGCCTGCCTGAAACGCATGGGGAAGGTCGCAATTGGGATTACAGATACTGCTGGCTAAGAGATGCATACTACATCCTTAACGCATTTAATAACATTGGACATTTTGAAGAGGCTGAACATTATGCACATTTCATTGCAAATCTTGCTTTAAAGGACAATCACCGGTACGATCCTTTGTACACTATTGTTGGGTCATCAAAAATGGAAGAGATAGAAATTCCACTTGAAGGATATCTGGGCAATAAGCCTGTTCATATAGGCAACAAGGCGTCTGTGCAAATCCAAAATGACAGCTATGGGCAAGTACTCCTATCACTTCTGCCTTTATATACCGATAAGCGGTTTACGTTTGCCGAACGACCAGACTCATCTACCTGGCTTGCGTCCGTTCTGGATAAAATTGAAAGAACTATAGACGAAAAAGATGCAGGCATATGGGAGTTTCGCAATATCACACAGCATCATTGTTATACCAATTTGTTCCAATGGGCTGGATGTAAAGCAGCAATTAAAATGGCAAAGCATATAGGTGACGAAGAACTTGCCGACAAGGCAACCTCGCTTCTTGAAAAAGCAGTTGACAGGATAGAAGCGTGTTATGATAAAGAAAGACGAGTATACACGCAAGCAATCGGTACAAAAAACCTTGACGCAAGTACGCTGCAATTGATCATGATGAATTATCTTGATCCGTCTTCAGACCGCGCCAAAAACCATTTGAAAGCCGTAGAGAACGAACTGAGAGCCCCCAATGGCCTATTTTATAGATATATTCACGAGGACGATTTTGGGAAACCTCAGACCACGTTCCTTTTCACAGCTTTTTGGTACGTTGAAGCATTGGCTTGTGTAGGGCGGGTTGATGAAGCAATGGAGCGATTTGAAGAATTAATGAGATATTCAAACCACCTGGGTTTGTTGAGTGAAGATGTAAATGCCTTAGACGGGAGTCAATGGGGGAATTTTCCCCAAGCCTACAGCCACGTTGGATTAATGAATGCCGCTCACAGGATAGCGAAAAAACTGGATGTTCCGAATTTCTTTTAGCATCACCGTTCCTTGTTATGACCCTGGACATTATTAAGTGCAAACATTGCCGCTCCCATCGTTCCGGCGTTGCCATGCAATTCGGCCTGTAATATTTGAACGTTTGAAATCGCAGCCTGCAATGCATGCTTTTTTACACCTGTTTCTATTCGCTGGATAAGGGTTGGCATGCCTTCTATTATGCCTCCACCAAGAATAACACGATCTGGCCCAAAAACGTTGATTACTGAAATTACTCCAGCAATGAGAGCCGCTACAACATCCCCGACTATTTTAAACGCCGCTTTATCTCCCTGGTTTGCCGCTAGAAAAACTGTCTTCGCGTTTATCGAAGCAATTCCACCGGCTAAATCGATCATAGTTTGTGCAGCTGATTGGTCTTGCAGTGCAAGTTGCTGAGCCTTTTTCCGAATTGCCCATCCTCCCGCTATAGCTTCAAGGCAACCGGAATTTCCACAGGTGCACAATTCACCATTCACTTTTACCACCATATGCCCGATCTCGCCCGCGCTATTATTAAATCCGTGCAACATTTTCCCATCACATATAAATGCTCCCCCTACTCCCGTACCTACAAAAATGCATGCAACATCTTTTTTCCCCCTTCCGGCACCGAACGACCATTCTCCCCAAGCTGCAGCACGTACGTCATTGCATATAAACACTGGCATAGCTAATACATTTACCAGCTGTTGACGAAGGTTAACCCGGCTCCATTTAAGATTAGGTGCATGAATTACATATTCGCCCTCATTGTCTATCTGGCCAGCAATGCCAATGCCTGCGGCGGCCACCTCAACATCAGAATTTCTCCCCATAAGTTCTTTGACAGCACGTAGTGTTCTCTCTATGATACGTTCAGCACCATCCTGGCTATTGGTTGGGATTCTCAATTGGTCACGCAATTTTCCTTGATCCCCTACAATTGCCGCTTCAATTTTTGTCCCACCCATATCTATGCCAATGCCCCACTTCTCGTTCTTTCCGACATAGTTCATTGTATTTCAATTTTTTGGGCCTCGCTTATCATTCTGAGTAAATTTTGCACCTCATGCGGGCTATGTAAATTATACTTCGCAAAAGACGCATCATTGCCAATTTTAATGGAATAGGAATGTGAAAGCCGTGCAAGTTTTTTAAACATATCTTCGTCTGTTTCGTCGTCGCCTATGGCAAAAATGAAATCGGGATTGCGTCGCTTTATCAGCTTACCCGCGGCAACACCTTTGTTAATAGCAGCATTCCGCACTTCTATCACTTTGTGACCATTGAGCACATGCAACGGCAAATCTGCGGTGGCAGCTTGCAGTTCGTGATAAAGTTCTTTGGCGCGTACCGACCCTTGTAACAGGTCAGCGTTGCGATAGTGCCAGGCCAATGAAAAGTCCTTCCGTTCGATAAATGACTGGGGACACTTTGTGACATACGCTTCCATTATTTGTTCAATATCGGAAATCCATCTCCGGGTATCGCTAACAACCTCGGTTCTCCAATTACCATTAACAGGCCGGATCTTTGCACCATGCTCTGCGACCAAGCCGATGGGCAAAAGGTCGAACCATTTTTCAAGTATATTACTATCTCTGCCGCTGATTATGTAAATTTCATTGCAGGGGTCCTCAGCCATTTTGCGCAAAACTGAAAGCAGGTCAGGTGTGGGAACTGCGAGATTAGGAAATTTTGAGAACGGCATTAGCGAGCCATCATAATCGAGCAAAAACAGTCGTCTTTCTGCGCGTGAATAATCTCGCAGCAGATTGACTTTAGTCGCAGTGTCAATAAACTTCACTTCAAATTCTAACTGAACGCTCTTGACATTTTTAAGCTGCTCAAAAAAATCGGACGCCCAGGCTAGTACATCATAACGGCATATGCGCCCTTGCATGGCTTGCATTCGTTCCTCCTGTTCAGTTATGTCCATTTCCAGTCCATACTTGATCATTGCGGCGATTTCATTTGTATCGTTGGGATTAATTAGCAATCCTTCGGAAAGTTCTTTCGCAGCCCCTGCCATCTCGCTTAAAACCAAAACGCCTCTTTTGTCACTTCTGCTTGCAACAAACTCTTTGGCAACTAAGTTCATACCGTCGCGTAGCGGAGTAATAAGTGCCAGATCGCAAGCGGTATAAAGTGCAATAAGCTCATGGAAAGAAAGGTGTTTGTATTGATACAATACCGGTTGCCAGCCAATACTGCCCAGCCTGCTATTGAAACTGCCGATGTATTCATCAATTATTTTTTTCCGCTCGGCATATTTTACAATAGAATCGCGCGAGGGTACAATATTCAACGCAAAAGTTACCTTTTCGGCATACTCCGGATTGTCCAAAAGAAATTGTTCATATCCCTTAAGACGGTTTGATATACCTTTCGTATAATCGAGCCTATCCACCGAGAAAATCAGTTTTTTATCCCCTTTGATTTTTTCGTAACGCAGCCGGGCAGATACGACCTCCGGCGTGTCATATGCTTCGTTGAACAGGCTAAAATCAATGCTTATCGGGAAAGCATCCGCTTTCACTTGCCTGTTGTCCCATGATATATATTGCCCATCATGCTCAAGAAGCAAAATTGTCTCTATGCAAGCCAGAAAATGACCGGTATATTCAAGTGTGTGAAATCCAATTAGGTCGGCACCAAGCATTCCTTCAAGCAACCCTCGCTGCCACTCCTTTGGAATCATTCTGAATATCTCAAATGAAGGAAATGGGATGTGTAGGAAAAAGCCAATTGTCAGCGTTGGAAACTTTTTTCGCAACATGCCCGCCAAAGGAAGCAAATGGTAATCATGTATCCACACATTATCGTCCGGATTCAGTTGTTCCGCCATTGATTCAGCAAAAACGGAATTAGATTCAATATATGCCTGATAGTATTGGGTATTGTATTCTGCAAAAGACGGGAAATAATGGAATAGCGGCCACAAAACGGAATTAGAGAATCCATTATAGTACAATTCATATTTTTTCCAATTCAGGAAAATGGGTAAATAAGTAAAATCTTCGTGATTGTTTGACTGGACCGCAGCATTCCATACATGTTCGCTGCATCCCGGCACCCCGACCCAAACCGTTTCTGAAAAAACATTTTCTTTGTCTTTCCCGAGAAATGCTTTTATTGCTGAAATGAGACCACCGCTGGACTGTCTGTACAGGTGTGTGCCGTCCTTCTGTTCTACGGTCAACGGAAGCCTATTTGACACAATAAATAATCTACTCATAACACAAGTTTTTCAGTCAATATAAATGCGGCAAATGCGATAGGTATCGTTGAACCTATTGAAGAGTGACTACAATGCGTCACTAGTGAAGATACGAAAAAAAAAGATGCGACACATGTCAGCAAGCTGCATGTATAACATGCCACAAACTCAAGTTATATTCGACCTTTGAAAAAGTATAATTTTATTTTTTACAATTATCAAGTTTCATCGCAGATCCTTTTACCCTAATATGACTCAGCCTTTTCAACGTCTGCAGTTGCGAATGACGACGAGAGCATGTAAATAATAAAATGTTGCTGCATCGCTTTTGGCAACCCTATGAAGGAATTTAAGAACTCCCAACCGTCTACCACAGGCATATTAATGTCCAGGAAAAGTACTACTATATCCTTCTGCACATCACCATATTGGCCACATATATAGTTCAGTCCCGAATCGGCTTCTGTAAATGTACAGATGATCGCATGCGGAAATTGGTTCTTAATGAGCTTACCGACCAGCATATTATTGACTGGATCATCGTCAATGAGTATAAACTGGGGTACATGCTTCTCTTTCATGGCGTGGAGGCTAGAAATTGCCGCACTAAAGTACTCCGCGCATGTATTAACCATGCCATTTCACCAGCTTTTTTGACAATTTTAAGACAATGCAAGTTGAGTAAAATAATGGGCAAAGCAACTTCCGCCTTTCTGTTGTTGAAATGTCTATGAGCTACTGAACACTATTCGCAGACTTTATAGCAAAAGTCACATGTTTGGTCATGTAATGCCTTTTGCAGCAGATAGATTGATCGGTCACCCTTGCTTGGCGAATGGTATTCATCGTAGAAGTAATCAAACCCTAACTTTTGAAGCAACCTTTTCTGAATAGCATTGTCTATGCTATGACCTGCGCACAAACCCACAGCATCGAGATTATTAAAAGCGTACCCAACCATTGCCCTTGCAGCTTCTGTTGCGTACCCTTTCCGCCAAAATTGCTGTTTGATAAACACGCCTACCTCATAGATTTTTTTGTTCGGGTCATATGGCCGCAAGCCGCAACAACCGATAAAGATATTTTTTTTAAGCTGGAAGATCGGCCAATACTGAACATTGTATAGCTTCAAAATCTTCTGCTCTGTCAGCAGCTTCCGGTAGATAATACCCGTGCTCGCTTTGTTTTTAATATGTCCGGTTGCTACCAGATCGTTTCGCAGTTCCATTGCGATATCTACGTCTGCCAGATCCCACGCACGAAATCCTATCCGGTCAGTAGTAAGAAAATAATGCTTTTGTATTACCATAGCTGTTTATGCAATTTAGATAAAATACTGTAAGTGTTGTAATGCAAAAAAGTTAAAAATACCAGAGTAAACAGGAGTACCACTTGAGCAAAAAGAGTATCGTTGTTTATCCCTTTGAGCTAAGAGCAGGTTAGCTATTCTTTTATAGGCATGTCCGGGAGTATCTTAACCTGCGTTCACTAATTGGAGTTTGAGCCCAGGTAGGGGCATAAATTGGGCTATTTTTTACAATTCCATTATCTTAATGGAATGCTTTTTATCAATAACAATTAATTGGCAGTCAACCTAATGATTACGTTTGATGAGAATAGAATTTATTGCAAACAGGCGAATATTTACATTGATCCTTGGAATCCGGTAAAAAGTGCTATCATTACTTATGCACATTCTGAGGTGCAAGGCCAAGCGTGTTTGCAAAAAAGAAATATTCTAATCATCGGCTATATGGACTTGAATAAACATATCTTTACTATGCGTATGCTTGTTGTTACGAAATATTTTAAGCCGGTCCTTTACATCACTATATTATTTGGGCTGACCTCCTGCAAGGATGGCAAAGAGGAAAAGAAGGAGACTAAAAAAAGCAGTCGGCCAAGTTTGCTAGTTGCCGAAGGTATCGTCATAAAAGGAGAACCCTTCCAGACGGAGTACACCACCAGCGGCTCATTGTTTCCTAACGAGGACGTAGAAATAGTATCAGAAGTAGCGGGAAGGGTAACCAGCATCTCTTTTACAGAAGGCGGAAAAGTAACTAAAGGAAAACCGCTGGTACAATTATATAACGAGGACATTAAAGCACAGATACAAAAATCGAAAGCACAGCGTGAACTGCAGGAAAAAATTAAAGCAAGGCAGGCGGAATTGCTGCGCATAGGAGGCATCAGCAAGCAGGATTATGAGACCACGACAGCACAAATACAGTCCATAGACGCAGATATAGCTTTTTATGAGGCGCAATTGCGAAAAACGGTTATCTATGCACCATTCAACGGACGGATTGGTATACGTAACGTGAGCGTGGGCGCAGTGATAACTCCTGCAACGGTGATCGCGACACTGCAACAAACACGTATCCTTAAAATGGACTTTACGGTACCGGACCAATATAAGCGCGAGGTGCCTAATGGAAAGGTGGTACGCTTTACGGTAACCGGATCGCTGGACACTTTTACGGGCGTGATAAGCGCTCTTGAGCCCACTGCCAATACCGTAACCCGTACGATAAAAGTGCGCGCACTGGTGCAAAATGAAGACCATAAACTGGTGGCGGGTGCGTTCACTCATGTGGTGATACCGCTCAATACCAATCAAAATGCGCTGCTAATACCGCCGCAGTCAGTGATACCAACGGACAGGGATAAAAAAGTGGCGGTTGTGAACGGCGGCAAAGCTAAACTGGTAACTGTAACGATAGGCACCCGCACAAACGACAAGGTGGAAGTTCTGAAAGGTCTGAAAGAAGGGGACACAGTGTTGACCACGGGTATGATGCAGGTGAAGGATGACATGAAGGTGAAGGTGACTGTGAGGGGTTAAACTACTTCACCAACTGGTTTTCAAGCTCCAGCACAACAGTTTCCACGACTTTGAGATTATACGCAGCGGTGTATAACGACTGCAATGCGGTAACATAGTCATTCTCAGCCTGGCGAACTTCGAGCGTAGTGCCCACCCCTACCCTAAAGCGCGCCGTTTGCACATCAAGGTTCTCTTTTGCGTACTTTATATTCTCATTGTTCAGGTTATAAGCGGCAACAGCCAACTGGTAATTTTTCCAGGCGGTACGGTATTGCCTGCTCACAACAGTATTCTGTTTCTGATATAACAGATCGTCTCTTATCGCCTGCAGCGATGCCACTTTTGCCTGCCGTCTTATATTACCGCCATCGAATACGGGCACACTCAAAGTGAGGTTAACGTTGGGGCCATAACTGCGGCTGAAGAGCGAGAAACCGGTGGCATTGGTAGTGCGCGAATAGTTATACCCACCATTGAGATCCAGCTGCGGCAAAAAATTTGTTTTGGCAATGCGTGCGTTCAGCCGGGAGATACCTACATTATAACGGAACACGCTCAAGTTGAGATTTACCTCTTTCAGCCTTTCTTTGTCTATAGGTACAAGGTTAGTATTCAGTGCCACGGAATCATCTACTGTGAAGGGGATATCATCATCGCCACCCATCAATACAATTAGGGAATCGCGTGCCTGCGCCAGGTTGCCCACAAACGTAAGCGAATCGGACTGGCGGGCATTATAGTCAACCCGTGCCTGGAGATAATCCACTTTGGCCCCAGCACCCAGATCATACTTCATATAGGAAATATCCATGCGGGTCTTTGCGAGAGAAAGTGCGGTTGTAACTGCCAACAATTGCTTTTGCCGCCAGACCACCTCGGCATACATCTGTATGGTACGGGACACCATGGCCTGCACCTGTAATTTCAATTGCTCTTTTGTCAATGATTCCAGCTCACCCAGTTGTTTTTTCACCAGGAACATCCGCCCCCCGTCAAAAATTGTCCAGTTCACAGACAGACCGGGAGCGTAATTGACGCTGCTGGCGCGAGGATTATTCTGCACAGAACCACTTGCCAGCTCATTATATGTGTTGCTCCATGTTTTTGTTGCAGTAGCATTCAAGGCTACCGTGGGTGCAAAACCGGCATTGCCCAGCGTATTGTTCCTTGTGGCCTGCTGCACGGATATATCTGCCATACTGATGTCGAAATTATGCTTGAGCGTACGGGCTATTGCACTCTCCATAGAGAGATGTAGCTGGGCGTGAGCAGCGCCAAAGCAGAAGATCAGTATAGTTATGTATTTTATTCCACTCATTTTGATTTCGGCTAAAGCCAATCATATTATTTCTTTTTCCCCCGGCCTGAAGGCCGGGCTACTAAACCCCACCCCGCCTCTTCACAGGTGGAGAGGAGCTATTTGTTACTCGCTCAATTTTTCATCAGCCGGTTGTTCTACTTTCTTCTTTCCCGAGAGAAAAGAATAGATGACCGGTACAATAAACAATGACAACATTAAAGAGAACATTACCCCGCCCACAATAACAATACCCAACGACTTACGGGAAGTTGAAGCTGCCCCGAGGGACATTGCTATGGGCAATGCCCCAAACACCATAGCAAGACTGGTCATCAATATAGGCCGAAGGCGGAGGGTTGACGCCTCGATAGCTGCTTCTACTTTGCTTAGACCCCGCTCACGTATCTGGTTGGCATATTCCACAATAAGAATACCATTTTTAGTTACCAACCCAATGAGCATGATCATACCTATCTGCGAGAAAATATTCAATGTTTGCCCAAATACACCCAGCGAGATGAGCGCACCCGCAAGCGCTAGCGGCACCGTGAACATGATAATAAGCGGATCGCGGAAACTATCGAACTGTGCAGCCAGTATGAGGTAAATAAGGCCTAATGCCAACAGGAAGGCGAAAGTGGTATTTGAGGAACTCTCCACGTAATCGAGCGATGAGCCTGCAAGCGCTGTGTTGAAACTATCGTCTATCAGCTTTTCTTTTTTCAGCTTTTCGAAGATGCCTTCCATGGCATCAATCCCATCACCGATAGTTTTACCGGGCGCAAGATTAGCAGATACAGTTGCTGACTTATAACGGTTATGATGGAAAATACGTGAGGGGCTTGTTGATTCAGTGATCTTCACAAAATTATCTATAGATACAAGTGTACCGTTTTTTGCCCGCACGTAGTATTGGGTAAGATCCACAGGAGCATCGCGCTGCTCGCGGAATACCTGCCCTATGACCTGATATTGCCGGCCGCTAATGGTAAAGAAACCCATCCTGCCGTTGCTGAGGGCAAACTGCAATGTCTGCGACACATCGCCGATGGCTATACCCATGTCCGAAGCCTTGGCGCGGTCCATAGTTATAGACAGCTCGGGTTTGTTGAACTTCAGGTCTACATCCACACCCTGGAATGTTTTATCCGCATTTGCTTCATCCAGGAAGCGCGGCAATACTTTTACCAGCTTATCAAAGTCAATGTTCTGCAGCACATAAACTACAGGGAATGAGCTCCCGGTGCGCTTTACGGATATTGTCTGCTCCTGCACAGGGAATGCCTTGCCAAAAGTGAGCTTCTGGAGGCCTTTTCCAAGATCCTGCACTATTTCAGCCTGGCTACGCTCGCGCTCTGACGGATCTACGAGCCTTACATTTACCATACCGCTGTTCACGGCTCCTCCTGATGAGCCCGGAGCCGTGAGCGAAAGTGCCACCTGCCTTTCCGGAACACTGTCCAGCACAAGGTCTACTATCCTGTCCATGTAGGCATCCATGGCATCATAGGAAGTACCTTCCGGGGCCGAAACCTGCAGCCGGAACCTGCTGCGGTCTTCCAGTGGCGCCAGTTCGCTCTGCAAACTTCCACCCATAATAAAGATCAAGGCAAACGAAACCACTACCCCCGTAACAGCAACCCATTTATGCTTCATTATCCATTCCAACCCACGCCGGTATTTACTTTCCATACCCAGGAAAAAAGACTCTGTTTTAAGGTAAAATTTCGAAGGCTTATGAACATCCTTGGTCATAAGCACGTTCAAAACTGGGGTAAGGGTAAGCGATACGAAAGCAGAGATCAATACCGCACCGGCAACCACGATACCAAACTCACGAAACAGCCTGCCGGTAAACCCCTGCAGGAAAATGATGGGCAGAAAGACAACCGCAAGGGTAATGGATGTAGAGATAACCGCAAAGTATATTTCCTCGCTGCCTTCCTTCGCAGCTTTATGCTTGTTCATCCCCCGCTCTATCTTTTTGAAAATGTTCTCCGTGACCACAATGCCATCATCCACCACCAGGCCGGTAGCCAGCACTATTGCCAGCAGGCTGAGAATATTGATAGTGAATCCCATGATGTACATTATAAAGAATGCCCCTATGAGGCTGACAGGTATATCTATCAAAGGGCGGAGCGCAATGAGCCAGTCGCGGAAAAACAGGTATATAATGATGATAACAAGCGTGAAAGCGATAGCAAGCGTTTCCTCCACTTCGAGTATGGATTTTTTGATGAACTCCGTGGTATCCATTGCTATATCGACCTTAAAACCGGCAGGAATGTCCTTTTTCAGCTGCTCGTAACGCTTGTAAAACTCGTCTGCAATGGCTACATAATTCGAGCCCGGCTGTGGAATTACAGCAAGCGCCACCATGGGTACGCCACTTTCTTTTAATTGCGACTCTATGTTTGCGGGACCAAGCACGGCCTCACCAATATCCTTAAAGTGGATATCCACGCTATCCACATTCTTCACGATCAGGTTGTTGAATTGCGCCTCTGTAGTCAGCCTGCCAAGCGTTCTTACGGAAAGTTCGACCTGAGATCCTGCTATTTTGCCGGCAGGAAGCTCCACGTTCTGCCGTTGCAGGGCAGCCTGCACATCCTGGAAGGTGATCCCGTAACCTGCCATTTTCAGCGGATCAAGCCAAAGGCGCATGGCATACAGTTTCTCGCCCCATACCTGTATGCTACTTACGCCGGGGATGGTCTGCAGCCGCTCCAGCAGTACATTCTCGGCATAGTCGGTAAGCTCGAGCGGATTTTTTGTTGAGCTCTGAACGGTCATGGATATGATCGGCGAGGCGCTCGCGTCCGCCTTTGAGACTACGGGGGGAGCATCTATATCCTGCGGCAAGCTGCGCGAAGCCTGCGATACCTTGTCCCGCACATCGTTGGCAGCAGCTTCCAGGTCAACACCCAGGTCAAACTCAACACTTATATTGCTTGATCCCTGCGAACTGGTTGATGACAGGTTTTTAATACCTGATATACCATTGATAGATTTTTCAAGCGGTTCAGTTATCTGCGACTCTACCACATCTGGGTTTGCACCGGCATAATTGGTTCGAACATTAATTATGGGTGGGTCGATGGACGGGTAATCGCGAATGCCCAGGTATTTAAAGCCAATCGCCCCAAATACCACGATAATGATATTGAGCACAATAGCTAAAACAGGCCTACGTAATGATAGCGAGGGTAAACTCATTTCACGGTATTCCTCTCAAATATAATTTGTTAGCGCTGTATTAATATCATGCCTGATATTAATGCGGGCAGGAATCACATACCAATTTTTAAGCCATTCTCATTCTCCTAATTAGCAGGCGAAAATGAGATAAATAAAACCGTTATGCGAATTTCTTTAACAAACCGAGGTATTTACTCCCACGTCGAGGGACAATGTATATTCCAATCCTGCAATAGATAGTGTCATGGTTCCTGCGATCTCGTGGAAACATTCGGAGATTTTAGCTGATATCGCTACAGTCAAAAGATTATATGATTTTTGCGGGTTATTGCAGTTACAACGGAGTTCCTCATTGTTTTCATCGATATAAGGAACATCAGACCGAAGATATTGAAATGATTGGCAGGCATAACCATCAGTATGATTTTCATAACTTAGAACAACTATTATCCGATGCAATTTTTTATATCCTCATAGAAACATGTCTGTCGAATAAAAAAACTGGCCTAAGCCAGCCTGTTTCAAACCTTATCAAACGGCATAATAATTCACATAGTAGCTAAATCACCTTAGTGATCAAAAAACGGGTAGACCATAGTGTTCCTCCAAAATAATATCACTACTTAAACAACATGACTAGATAATTAGTCGAGTTTTGCACTCAATGCTTGAATCATGAATTCCCTACCATTCATCGGAAAAATGAAGTTATAATGATGACCGCACAACGATCCGAACGCTAATAATACGCTATTGATTTATCAGTCATTACATGATAGTGAACAAATGATACCCGGGTTTTGTGAAGCACGCCCTCCCTACTCTACTGAAGTAAATAGTCAATAGCTTGATAATTCAAGGATTTATTTCGGAATAATCCGGATTATTCCGAAAGCTGTCTGAACATTCGGCGAAACCTTTGGTAAGATTCTCATGCAAAGGAAATTATTCCGGATTATTCCGGGATAATTTCCTTTATTCTATGATACTTTCTCGATACTCCCAATTCACTTGCTATAGGAATTTGATCGTAAACTCTAATCTACTTTAGTGGTTATGTGCGTAAACCGATTAAGTTGACCATCTAATTCCGGGGCAAATTGACCACCATTTGTGCTGGCGAAGATTTGAAGTTCATGCTCATTAGATAGTTAATAA
>JAJNBJ010000012.1 GCA_021155965.1 Flavipsychrobacter sp. | reverse complement strand
CACGATCAGCATCACACCATCGAGCAGCACTTATACCGGTGGTATAGATAACAACATCTACCTGGGTTATGGTTCGCAGAGCGCAACAATAACTGCAAATGCTACCGGTGGCAGCGGGTTCACATACTCATGGTCACCGTCAACAAGGCTGAGCAGCTCAACGGCACAATCGCCTGTATTTACACCTACTGCTTCAGGTACGTATACTTACACAGTAACGGCGACCAACAGCAATGGTTGCAGCACAACATGTACTGTGAGCTTCTGCGTGGTAGATGCACGTGATCCAAGTCATTCCAACAAGGTTATCCTGTGCCATATACCACCTGGTAACCCAAGCAACCCGCAGCAGTTGTCCATCAGCTCAAGTGCAGTATCTGCCCACCTGACCGGGCATACAGGCGACCACCTTGGCCCATGCTGGGGCGGTTGCGGAACCGGTCCGAAATCACAGCCATGAGTTCAAGGTATACCCGAACCCGACAGAGGGTATGATCAATGTGGTAATACCTGATATCTACACAAGTGCTGAGATCACTATAATGGATGTTACGGGCAGGGTAGTAGGCCAGAAATCTGTAACAGACAATAAAGGTGAAGTGAACCAATTTGACCTTGGCGGTGTTGCCAGAGGCGTTTACCTGGTGAGGATAAATGCCGGCGATGATGCCCATAATGTTAAGGTTATAGTTAGGTAACAGAGAAAGATCTAATTTTCCAAGCAGCTGCCGGGTGTATGCCCGGCAGCTTTTTTTATGTGCTGTGGTTACAGGGCAGCATGTGTGGGGCAGCAAAATCCTATGTGGAACCTGATTTAGCTGTAGGTTGTTGGGAACTCCCCGGTATACGAAATTTTGTTCTATCTAATCTTGGCGTGCATGATTGATTATAAGTGAGTTGTACTGAGATTTTGTATCAATGGCATAGTTCTTTTTATGATAAGGTGGATATAATAGCATGTTATGACCAAACGGCCCACAGGAAAAAGGCAGCGAAGGTATATTATCATAGGCAGCATATTATTGCTGCTGGTGATATTGCGACTGTTGCTGCCTGCAATAGTGTTGCACTATGCCAATAGGGAACTGGCAAAGATAGAGGGCTATTACGGGCATGTGAATGACATAGACATATCATTATACCGTGGAGCGTACCAGCTGGATAGTATTTACATCAACAAGAAAGATAAGGGTGGCAAGCAAACTAAATTCTTCAGTGCAAGGACAGTAGACCTGTCGGTGGAGTGGAACGCTCTGTTTGATGGTGAAATCGTGGGCGAGATAGCGTTTATTTCGCCCAATCTGATCTTTACTAACAACAAGACAGAAATAGGGCAGGTGGCGCGCGATACTGCCGACTTCAGGGAACTACTGAAAGACTTTATGCCGCTGAAGGTAAACAGGTTCGAGGTGTTCAATGGTTCGATACATTATGTGGACGGAACGACCTCTCCCAAAGTGGATATAGCGTTAAACAATGCACACATACTGGCGACGAACCTAAAGAATACAGAAGATAAAAAAGAAAAACTGCCATCGACGATAACAGCCACGGCAAATGCATATGAAGGTAACCTGAGCCTGAAGATGAAAATAAACGGCCTTGCCAAAACACCCACGTTTGATATGAGTGCTGAAGTGAAGCATGCTAACCTTGTGCTACTGAATGATTTTTTTAAAGCATATGGAAAGTTTGACGTGAGCAGGGGTATGCTGGGATTGTATACCGAGTTTGCAGCAGCCGATGGGAAATTTGCCGGATATGTGAAGCCGATAATAAAAGACCTGAAGGTGCTAGGCCCCGAGGATGCGGAAGATGGTTTCTGGCAGAAAGCGAAGGAAGCAATATTGGGGCTGGCAGGCAATATACTTACCAACCCCAGGAAGGACCAGGTGGCCACCAAAGTACCGATAGAGGGGACCTTCAAGAACTCATCTATTGACAATACGGAGGCCATATGGGAATTGTTGAAGAATGCTTTCATAAGCGCATTGCTGCCGGCAGTGGACAATGAAATATCGCTACAGACGGTGCAGGCGCTGCCCACCGAGCCTGAGAAGAAACCAGGGCTTTTGAAGCGGTTGTTTGGGGGAAAGAAGAAAGATGAGCAGCAATAGGTGATCAGGTTCTTATTCTGAATTTACAAATAAAAATATTTTAGTATTCGACGAATAAAAAAAACTATATAATATTTATATTATCATATTCTGTGATTATTCCGCTTTTTCCACAATATTTTCCTATCTTTGCCGCTCGAAAAAACATAACTATTTTTAAATTTTGATGCAAATGGCTCAAATTACAGCGGAAAAAAAAGCAAACATTTTTAAGACCTACGGTGGCAGCGAGAAGAATACAGGCTCTATCGAGGCGCAGGTAGCAATGCTCACTGAGCGTATCAACCATATCTCAGGCCACCTGAAGGATGGTAATAAAAAAGACTTCAGCAGCAACCGCGGACTGATGCAAATGGTAGGCCGCAGGAAGCGCTTATTGCAATACCTGAGCAACACTAACTTAACATCTTACCGTTCGCTGATAGAAAAGCTTGGCTTACGTAAATAATAACTAATGCAATTCCCAACTGCCGGTTGGGAATTGTTTTTTTCTTACCCATAAGTTCACCGTTTATGCGCTGTGCGCAGAGGTGATTTTTAACGGTCAGCAAAGTGTAGCAGAAGGCCACCGCGGCAAAAATTCCAAAATGGGAATTCGGTTGTTCACTACTACTTATGCGCGACAAATCTTCAAATTATGATACCAAATCCAATTTCAGTTTCGATGAGATCGGCAGATGGCCGTGAAGTATCCATAGAAACGGGCAAGATGGCCCGCCAGGCCGATGGCGCCGTAGTGGTGCGCCAGGGCAACTGTATGATACTGGCAACCGTGGTAGGCGCAAAAGAGCCTAAACCCGGACAAGGTTTTTTCCCGCTTAGCGTGGACTACCAGGAAAAATTTGCTTCGGCAGGCCGCATCCCCGGTTCTTTCTTCAAGCGTGAAGCACGCCTTAACGATTACGAAATACTTACATCGCGCCTTATTGACCGCGCACTGCGCCCATTGTTCCCGGATGATTACCTGTGCGAAGTGCAGGTGCTGGTATCGCTGGTGAGCAGCGACCCGGAGATAATGCCTGATTCACTGGCATGTCTTGCAGCATCTGCAGCACTGGCAGTGTCTGACATTCCGATACAGGAAGTTATATCAGAAGTGCGCGTAGCACGCATAAATGGCGAGTACGTGGTGAACCCGCTGCGCAGCCAGATACCAAACGCCGATATAAACATAATAGTAGCCGCTACCGATAAGAATATAATGATGGTGGAAGGCGAAGGCAAAGAGTGTGAAGAAGCAGGCCTGGTGAAAGCGATAGAAGTGGGCCATGCTGCAATAAAAGAGCAGATAAAGCTGCAACATGACCTGCGTGAGAAAGCAGGTGTGACTACAAAACGCGATTATACAAAACCATATACCAGCCCGCACCTGGAAGAAAGGATAGCGGAATTTGGTAAAGACCGCATCTACCAGGTGGCTAAGAGTGCGCTTGGCAAGCATGAGCGCAGCGATGCCTTTAAGCAGGTAAGGGTGGACTTTGAAGCAAGCATAGCTGAAGGTGAGCTAACACCGGAAGATGCAGCGCTGATTGGCCATTACTTCCACGACCTGGAGAAAGATGTGATCAGGAAGATGATGATCAACGAGAAGGTGAGGCTGGATGGCCGTGCGCTGGAGGTTGTTCGTCCGCTGACGATGGAAACAGACCTGCTGCCTTCGCCGCATGGCTGTTCGTTGTTCACGCGTGGTGAAACACAATCGTTAACTACTGTTACCTTAGGTACAACAGATGATGAGCTGCTGCTGGAAACTGCACAGACATCGGACTACCTGAAATTCATACTGCATTATAACTTCCCGCCGTTCTCTACCGGTGAGATAAAGATGATGCGCGGGCAGAGCCGCCGCGAGGTGGGCCATGGTAACCTGGCACTGCGCTCGCTGAAGCAGATGATGCCTGCTGATTACCCATACACTGTGCGTGTAGTATCTGATATACTGGAGAGCAATGGTTCTTCGTCTATGGCTACAGTATGTGCCGGTTCGCTGGCGCTGATGGATGCGGGTGTGCCGCTGCCAAAGCACGTGAGCGGTGTGGCAATGGGCCTGATAGCTGAAGAAGGCAAATTTGCCGTGCTTACTGACATACTGGGTGATGAAGACCACCTGGGCGATATGGACTTTAAAGTAACCGGTACACGCGACGGTATCTGCGGCATACAGATGGACATTAAATGCGACGGCCTGAGCATGGAGATAATGATGCAGGCGCTGGAGCAGGCAAGAAGGGGCAGGCTGCACATACTGGATGCAATGTATAATTGCATACCACAGCACCGTGAAGACCTGAAACCACAGGCGCCACGCATTATACAGATGAACATTGACCGTGAGTTCATAGGTGCGGTGATAGGCCCTGGCGGTAAAATAATACAGGAGATGCAGCGTGAAACGAACACCAAGATCAATATTGAAGAGGTGGGCGAGCAAGGTATCATCAAGATATTCTCTGCCAACAAGGAAGATATTGATAAGGCAGTTGCATGGATACGCAGCATAGTAGCCATACCTGAGATAGGCGCTACTTATGAGGGCACTGTAAAGAGCATTATGCCGTTTGGTGCGTTCGTAGAGTTTATGCCGGGTAAGCAAGGTTTGCTGCACATAAGTGAAGTGAGCTGGAAGCGCCTTGATAGCCTTGACGGGGTGCTGAAAGAAGGTGATAAAGTGAAGATACAGCTTACAGGCACAGACCCGAAAACGGGCAAGCTGCGCCTGAGCCGCAAAGTGCTGATGCCAAAACCTGAAGGTTATGTAGAGCCCGCACCGCGTGAGCGCCGTGAAGGCGGCGACGACCGCAGAGGTGGTGGCGACCGTGGCGACCGCCGTGGCGGTGGAGATCGTAACCGTGGTGGTGGCGGAGACCGCCGTGACCGCGGACCAAGGGAAGACCGCGGGCCACGTGAGCCAAGGAATGAGAACAAGGCTGAGGGTGCACCACAATCTGCGCCTGAAGTGAGCGCAAGCGATGAGGCTGATATGGCGTTGTAAGAATTGAAATGAATAAGTTTGAACAGCCCCGTGAGGGGCTGTTTTTTTGTGCTATATTTGAAAGTAAATGAAAAAACTTCTCTCCATATTTCTCTTACTACCACTACTGGCTAATGCACAACAATATACCCGTGCAGAGATAAAGCATGCGGCGGATAGTATCGTGCGGTCTTTTGTGGGGGCGGATATTTTTAAGCATGCGGTTAGTGAACTGGATGATGAGGAGCTTGTTTGCTATAGATATATCAATCATAAAGGGAATGCGAAGTATCATGAGGTGCCGTGGGGTAGGGACTATACTAAAGGTAAATTCAAAGACATTACAGTAAGGTACCGGGTGAAGTACCCCTATCCTAAGTGTGTGATATGCGATACGGTGAGGGGTTACACTTCTGTGACGCTGAACCGATGGCTGGAGATGAAGCTATCGCCGGATGTTTCTTTTATTCCTGATTATGTGTGGGAGCAGGATAGCTGCAAACGCACTAGCCGGCATGTGGAGCTACCGTGGAAAGGAAAGCTCTCACATGATTATTAAAGGTTACCGGGTCTTCCATATTGGGCATATGGCCAACGTTTTGCATCACTATTTTCTTTGAGTTAGCAATTTTTTCGTGCAACAGGTCTGCTATGGTCAGCATATCAGGTATATCCAGTTCTCCTACTATTATTAATGAAGGCGCTGTAACGTTATGTACGCGGTGTATGGCATGTGGTTCTATGGGTGGCCAGGGGTTTTTGTTCACCCAATGCCAGCCGCTGTAGTTGTCTATTATTTTCTTTAGTTGTGCTGCCACTGCCGGTTGGCGGTTTGCAGGTGCGAAGAGGTCGTGTTTCAGCCACATTTCATTGGCTGCTTTTGCGCCATGTTCTTTGGCTGCATTGCCTACTGCCAATGTTGATGCATTTTCTTTTGCCTGGTAGCCATGCACAGCAGCATCTACCAATGTCAACGACTGTACCGCATCAGGATAGGTAATGGCAAAGTCAATAATAACCCTGCCACCCATGGAGAGGCCTACAAGGTTGGCTTTTTGGATGCCGAAATGCTGCATCAGCGCATAAAGGTCGTTATGATGGGCGTAATCTCCTGTTGGTAGTGTTGATTTGCCAAAGCCGCGCAGGTCGTAGCGTATAACATGGTAGTTCTTTGTAAAAGTATCGAACTGGCTGTCCCACATGTGGCAGTCGAGACCCATGCCGTGCAGGAATATGAGTGGTTCTCCGGAGCCTGCGGTCTCATAATAAAGCGTAGCACCGTTTATATCAACATAGCCTGTTTGCATAAGGCTAATTTAGCGATAATGTTCTGAAAATTCATTCACATAGCCATGCAAAGCAACATCATCCCAGTCTTTTATATAGATCGATTTACCTTCTTTCATCAGGTATAGTTTATTGCTGATGTCAAGGACGTGACGGTAGAGGTGGTCTGTTATGATTATGCCTTTCTTTTCTTTTTGGGGGAGAGCAGTTCTTTCAACCGTTCCACTCTGTGCCACGGTTGCCGCGTTGCACAACAGGTTCGAAAAACAACATGCGCTGAAACCGGTTTATGCCTCGGTATTGCCATGAACCTCTGCAACAGTAGTTTTGCCTACGATTTCGCGTATCACGGCATCCAGTTTTTCGGATGATTGCAGTATGCCCTGTACTATTTCCTTCATATCATCACATGGCCTGTCATCTTTAAATAATTGCGCCAGCCCAAGGATCGTGGCCAGCGGCCCCCGCACTTTATGCGATTGTATCCAGGCTATTTCGCGCAATTTTTCATTCTGAACTTTTAGCTGTGCTATGTTCGCAGTTTGGTCGGTAATATCATGTGCTGTCCCATATAAACCGACTGGTTTTCCCTCATTATCGAATTCAAAATGCGCCTGTGAATGAATATGCCGTACAGTCCCATCGCGCCTGATTATGCGATGATAAATATTCGAATTGCTATGCGTGGCGGCGGCTTTACTGTTCTCCAGCATGACATGGCCCAGGTCATCAGGATGTATAAACGATATCCAATTTTCGTATGACTGAATGTTTTCCTCCAGCGGGAGTCCGTAGATCCGGCAGGCTTCCGCAGACCAAACTGCACCTCCTGTTGTAAAATCAAGTTCCCAGTTGCCCAAGTGAGTGATCTCCTGTGCCTGGTTAAACCGGAATGCGCTATGTTTCAGTTTTTCCTCTGTTTGTTTTATTTCCGTAACATCCTGTGATGTGCCGAAAAAGCCGGTTAGTACGCCTTCGCTGTTGAATTCAAATTCGTTCTGGCTGTGAATGTGCCTTATTAAGCCATCCCCGCGAATGATGCGGTGGTGAAAAGAGAAACTTTTCATAGATGCTTCCCCCTCTTTCGACATTTTTAAAACATACTCAACGTCATCCGGATGTACAAAAGATAGCCAGGATTCATAAGAATGCATATTGTTTGCCGGGTCCACACCAAAAATCCTGCAATGTTCTTCAGACCATGTGGCTACGCGGGTTTCGAGGTTAAGTTCCCAATATCCCAGTTGAGCTACTTTTTGTGCATGTTTGAGCCTGGCGTTGCTTTGCTCCCGTTCTTTTTCAGCATGCACCTGTCGTTTTTCTTTCTCAAAAACGTCCAGTGCAAACGAAATATTTTCGACAGTTTCGTCGAGAACGGTAATATCCGCTTTGTTACAAAATGCTTGTCGTTTTGAAAGGAGATTAACAATATACACTATGTTGCCCTCTTTTTTTAATGGCAGACATGCCAAAGACCGGAATCCCCTGTGCAGGGCATATTTCTTCCAACTCCAGTCTCCGGGCTCACTATTCACGTCGCAAATAAGGTGGTGGTCATATTTAAGCAGCACATTTTCGGTAGGGCCACCCGGCTCATAATTCATGTTGGCAAATATTTCCTGGTCGTAGGGTGTCGCGTTGAATTGCGAGACCATTTTAAACTTTCTATTTGCTTCATCAATGCGGCCTGCTACAACAAGGTCGTACTCTCCGACCATGCCTGCAGTGAGACATACCTTTTCAAGAAGCTCTTCTTCACTTTTGGCATGAATGATTGCCTTATTTACCTGGCTTGTAAATGCATATAATCGTTTTGCTTCGGACAGCTTGGAGGCAGTGGCTTTACGTTGTGTTATGTCGTGAGAGTAACAGGCTGCGCCAACGATCGTAAAGCTCTGCCGTATAGGGTAGAAAGAGATATCATACCACCTATCGTAGGTTTCGTTGTATTCTTCGATAGTAAACGTTTCTCCTTTAAAAGCACGGTCGTAAAATTGCCGGAACATATTCAGGTGCTCATCACTGAACCCTTTAATGAACACGCTTTGCCCCTGTTTGGGCTTTGCTCCGGACATTTTCTCAAACATGACATCGAACGCGCTGTTAGACGTGATCAGGTTGTAATCCCTGTCAATGCTCCACATTACACCGGATATATTATTTATGAGTGTGGTTAGGTTGATCCGCTCAAATTCGAGCTTTCTTTTTAATTCGGTGTCTGTAACGCTATCAAGCAGCGCTTGGGTATTTGCATTTTTCATTTGGTTGGTCGTTTTTGAGTAAAGTGTAAAAGTATAGGGCTGAGATATGCTTAAGAATGATGCTACTCATTATATAGCATGATCTTGGTCAGTGTTGCATCGGTTTTTTACTCATGTAATAAGCGGATAATTTTTTGGGTAGTATGTTGTATTTTACAGCCCAATTCGGGCTCCCTGCATGGCTACATTATCAATAGTTATACCCGCTTATAATGAAGGTCCTACCATTCACCGTATTCTTGATAAGGTGAAGGCGGTGCAATTAGTTGGTGGCATGGGTAAGGAAGTCATCATTGTGAACGACTGCTCAAGGGATAATACAGAAGAATCCATTAATAATTATAAGTCTGCAAATCCGGGCCTTCCGATCTCGTACTACAAACATGAGGTAAACCAGGGCAAAGGCGCAGCCCTGCATACAGGTATAAAGATGGCTACCGGCGATTACGTGATCATACAGGATGCAGACCTGGAATATGACCCTGAAGAGTATAATATTTTATTGAAGCCAATTACAGACGGCTTTGCGGATGTTGTCTATGGCTCAAGGTTCATGGGTGGTAATGCTCACCGCATTTTGTTTTTTTGGCATTCCATTGGTAACCGTTGGCTGACAACAGCATCAAATATGCTCACTAACCTGAACCTGACCGATATGGAGACCTGCTACAAACTCTTCAAACGGGAGATAATACAGGGGATAAAGCTGAAAGAAAAGCGGTTTGGTTTTGAGCCTGAGGTGACAGCGAAAATATCGCGTGTGCCAAAAGTCCGTATCTATGAAGTGGGCATATCTTACTATGGCCGTACCTATGAGGAGGGTAAAAAAATAGGCTGGAAAGATGGCTTCAGGGCATTATACTGTATAGTAAAATATAATATCTTCTCAAAGTGACTTTTTGGACAAAAAAAGGGTCAAAAAGGCTTCCCAGCTACTCCTTCCGGGATAGGTTTTTGCATATGAATTGCTTTTAGGCTTAGTTATTGTTTTAATATCAAAAAGAAACTTTTTTTTGAGGTTAAACTCATATCTTTGCGCAAAATTTGGAAGCGGTAATGGGTTTCAAACGTCTCTTTCCCTTGTTGTTATTGGTTTTCGGGCTATTTGCCTTTAATTTTTCAACTTTCGCACAGGAGGGAGAAAATCACGAAAATGCGCCTGCCGAAGAGCATGAAGCTGCTCATGAGGAGAAAAAAGGTATAAATATCACAGAATTAGTGTTTGGCCACGTGTCCGATTCGCACGAATGGCACCTTTTCAGCCTGCATGGCGAAGGTGGTGAGGAAAAAGAGATAGCTATGCCGTTGCCGGTTATTGTTTACCGCCCCGGTATGGGCCTTTCGGTTTTCTCTTATAGCCGCTTCCACGATGCCGGCCATTTTCATAAAGACGAGGCAGGTAATAAGATAAGCGGTGAATATGATGGCCTTTATGTTGAGAAAAACATGAAGGAGAAAATAAAAGCGGTTGATGGTTCCCCGGTTTACGATTTCTCTATAACAAAGAATGTGCTTTCTATGCTGGTGGGCGTTGTGCTGCTTTTGTGGCTGGTAACTTCTGCTGCTAAGAAATATAAGCAAAGCACACCAACGGCGCCTAGAGGTTTCCAGAATGCGCTTGAGGTAGTGATACTCTTTATCAGGGACGAAGTGGCCAGGCCAAACCTTGGTAGCAAATACCTGAAGTTCATGCCGCTGCTGCTTACAGTGTTCTTCTTTATCTGGATCAATAACCTGCTGGGCCTGTTGCCGGGTGGCGCTAACTTCACCGGTAATATAGCAGTTACTGCTTGCCTGGCGCTGATAGTGTTCATTGTAATGATGGTGAACAGCAATAAATACTTCTGGGGCCACCTGCTGAACCCGCCGAATGTGCCTTTCCTGGTAAAGTGCCTGCTGGTGCTTATCGAGGTGATGTCGCTGTGCATTAAGCCTGTAGCGTTGATGATACGTCTTTTTGCAAACATGCTTGCGGGCCACATCGTGATACTGAGCGTTATCTGCCTCATCTTCATCTTTGCGCTGATGAACAAATATGTAGGTGGCGGTTTCGTGGTTGTATCACTGGCATTCTCCATCTTCATGTTCATGCTGGAGTTGCTGGTTGCTGCAATACAGGCGTTCATATTTGCTAACCTTACAGCGGTATTTATAGGACAGGCAATAGAAGAGCATGCGCACGAAGACCATGAGCATGAGGCGGCTGCAGCGCACCATTAATAGTGAAACAATTAAAATAGTAATAAAGAGTTTTTTTAATCAAAATCCATAATAACATGTCAGCTTTAATGAACATCCTTATGTTAGCCGGCGACACAGCAAAAGCTGGTGGCGCTATCGGTGCAGGCATCGCTGCTCTTGGAGCAGGTGTAGGTATCGGCCAGATCGGTAAAGGCGCGGTAGAAGCTATCGCCCGCCAACCCGAAGCAATGGGCGATATCCGTGCTAACATGATCCTGACTGCTGCGTTCGTGGAAGGTGTGGCACTGTTTGCGGTAATCGCAGGCATCCTCGCTATCTTCGTTTAGTAGCTGCAGGTACAAAGAGTATAACTGCATCCAACGCATAGGGCAGAGGATGCAGTTATTTAAATCAAAAAGTAAAACTGAAAAATAAAAACGGTTTAGGGTCACAAACCTTTCAACCAATTAACTAATCAACCAATTAACTGATCAAAGATGGATCTGCTCACCCCGGAACTCGGTTTATTCTTCTGGACACTGATAGCATTCTTAGCTGTATTTTTTATACTGCGCAAATTTGCATGGAAGCCAATCCTTAATTCGCTTGGCGAACGTGAAAAAGGCATAGCTGATTCTATAGCTACGGCTGAGCGCGTAAAAGCAGAAATGAGCCAGCTGAAATCTGAAAATGAGAAATTGCTGGCGCAGGCGCGTGAAGAGCGTTCGCAAATGCTGAAAGAAGCGAAAGATATGAAGGAGCGCATCATTAACGAAGCAAAAGAACAAGCGAAGACTGAAGCTAACAAGATAGTATCTGATGCGCAGGTACAGATACAGCAGCAGAAAATGGCTGCCCTCACAGAAGTGAAGAATGAAATAGGGAGCCTGGCGCTTAATGTTGCGGAAAAGATATTACGTAAACAACTGGCAGGTGCTGACGGGCAGGAGAACTATA
Organism: Flavipsychrobacter sp.; assembly: GCA_021155965.1. GTDB lineage: Bacteria > Bacteroidota > Bacteroidia > Chitinophagales > Chitinophagaceae > Nemorincola. Next base: position 91,382 of record JAJNBJ010000012.1, on the reverse strand, counting down.
TGAAAATGCTTGCTGAAGATATTAAACTGAATTAATTTGAAACTGTGGGAATTTGAAAATTTGAGAATGCAATTTTCAAATTTTCAAATTTTCAAATCAACTAATTAGAACAATGCACAATCCACGTCTTGCAACACGATATGCGAAATCACTGCTGGATCTGGCTGTAGAAAGAAACAGCGTAGACGCAGTGCTGAGCGATATGCAGTTGCTGAACGAGATATGCGCTCAGAGCCGTGATTTTGAGGTGATGTTGCGCAGCCCGGTTATACATGGCGATAAGAAGATCAACGTTATTAACGAAATACTGAAGGGAAGGAACGTTAATGAGCTTTCGTATGCCTTTATTAAACTGCTGGCGACCAAGGGCCGTGAAGCTAACCTGCCTGAAATTGCGGAAGCATTTATTACACAGTACAATACACTGAGGAATATCAGGATAGTGAAGCTGACAACCGCAACACCTGTTGCTGAGTCCTTGAAGGCAAGTATACAGGCAAAAGTTGCAACCTATATGCCTAAGGATACCATCAACATGAAAACCGGTGTGGACGAAAGCCTCATAGGCGGCTTTGTGCTGGAAGTTGATGATCAACTGTTTGATGCGAGTGTAAAGAAGAGCCTGAATGAGATAAGATCGAAAATAATAGACCACACTTACGAAAGCAGGCTACATTAATTCAATTTTAATTTTGAGTTTTTAATTTTTTAATTCTTATATATGGTTAATATTAAACCGGATGAAATATCGGCGATATTGCGCCAACAGCTTAGCCAGACAGACAGCGCGGCTACACTGGAAGAAGTAGGTACCGTATTGCAGGTGGGTGATGGCATTGCCCGCGTATATGGGCTTAATGGCGTGCGCCAGGGTGAGCTCGTTGAGTTCTCCAACGGTGTAAAAGCTATCGCACTTAACCTTGAAGAAGACAACGTAGGTGTGGTGATGATGGGTGAGTATACCGAGATCCGCGAGGGTGACAAAGTGAAGCGCACTAACCAGATCGCATCTATTAAAGTAGGTGACGGCATGGCAGGCCGCGTGGTGAACACACTGGGTGAGCCGATAGACGGTAAAGGCCCGCTGAAAGGCGAACTGTACGAGATGCCGCTGGAGCGTAAAGCGCCGGGCGTTATCTTCCGTGAGCCGGTGAAAGAACCACTGCAGACTGGTATCAAAGCGATAGACGCGATGATCCCGGTTGGCCGCGGGCAGCGTGAGCTGGTGATCGGTGACCGCCAGACAGGTAAGACCGCTATCTGTATAGATACTATCATCAACCAGAAAGAGTTTTATGATGCAGGCAAGACCGTTTACTGTATATATGTAGCTATCGGGCAAAAAGCATCTACCGTTGCCGGTGTGATGAAGGTGCTGGAAGATGCAGGCGCTATGGCATACACTACCATAGTTAACGCATCGGCTTCTGACCCTGCACCACTGCAGTTCTACGCACCGTTCGCGGGTGCGGCTATCGGGGAGTTCTTCCGCGATACAGGCCGTCCGGCGCTGGTTGTGTATGACGATCTTTCCAAGCAGGCTGTGGCATACCGTGAGGTATCCCTGCTGCTGCGCCGCCCCCCGGGCCGTGAGGCTTATCCGGGTGACGTATTCTACCTGCACAGCCGCTTGCTGGAGCGTGCGGCTAAAGTTATCGGCAACGATGACGTGGCTAAGAAAATGAACGACCTTCCTGAGAGCATCAGGCACCTGGTAAAAGGTGGTGGTTCGCTGACAGCGTTACCGATCATCGAAACACAGGCGGGCGACGTATCAGCATATATCCCAACGAATGTGATCTCGATCACCGATGGACAGATATTCCTTGAGTCGAACCTGTTCAACGCCGGTATCCGGCCTGCTATCAACGTGGGTATCTCAGTGAGCCGCGTGGGTGGTAACGCACAGATCAAGTCGATGAAGAAAGTAGCAGGTACCCTAAAACTTGACCAAGCCCTCTACCGCGAGATGGAAGCCTTCTCTAAATTCGGTGGTGACCTTGATGCTGCTACCAAGAACGTTATCGATAAAGGCAGCCGTAACGTGGAGATCCTGAAACAATTACAATACAATCCATACCCGGTTGAAAAGCAGGTGGCGATGGTGTACCTCGGTACGAACAACCTGATCCGCGAAGTGCCGGTGAAGAACGTAAAGGCATTTGAAGAAATGTTCCTTTTACAGATGGAAAACAAGTTACCGGACGTGCTGAAAGAGTTCAAAAAAGGTAACCTTCCTGAGAATGGCATCGAGAAAATGGTGAAACTGGCACAAGAGCTGATACCACAGTTCAAGAACTAATAATAACATTGCAAGCACACATAAAAACAGCCCCGCGTAGCGGGGCTGTTGGTTTTTGGGGAGATTATAGAAATTAATTTGCACTTGGTGCCGGTCTATTTGACCCAAATCCTAGCCCAATGCTCAGTGCTGCTATTAGATCAGAATTATTGATTTTGATAATTGAATTATCAAAATTCTTGCCTAAAGAAAATGAGATATTTTTATTTGTTCCCACTTTATAATTAAGTGACAAAACATAACGGTCTGTATTTTTAGGCGATGTTATATTACTGTCTATTAGCTTTTTGGAATTATAAAAGTATGCACGTGCGACATATTCGAGTGACAAAGTGAATTTTTCTGTTAAGTCCTTATAAACACGGACTCCATAGTCGATATTGCCCACAGTAATATTATTTGCCACAATAGCATTGTCATTTAATACCTTGCGGTATACGTTCTGTGTATAACGTACAACTCCTAAAAAATTAATGCCATCTTCTTTTTCAATTCCTCCAGTGAGCCACGCCCCCACTTTAGATACATAACATGTTTGGAAAGTGTTGTTAGGGTAATCAAGCACAGAGCCTACAGCAAAATCTAATTTCCAGCCATACCGTTTAAAATCAGTCTTGGATGCTAAGTCATTTAAAACTGATTTTAAAGCAGAATTTTTATATATTTTAGTGGCTTCCTTGAGATATTCATTGTCATCTTTTTCTTTTCTCCCCAATGCGCTATCAACAAATATTAGTGAATCAACTATTTTATTAATTGCCTCAGCATTTTTTATCAAATAATATGATGCTGAATCATCCCATTTTTTCCATTCCTTTCCCACCTTTCCCCGTACAAATGAAAACTTCAAACCCACTGAAACTTGGTTAAAGTCTGATGAATCAATAGCGGACTTGCTTGTTGTTGTCGCTGCGGAAAGGACTGCAGTTTGAAGAATATTTTGCCAGCCATTTTTGTGATCAATAAATTGTTTATAAGAAATACTTTTTCCACCTCCCATAACCCAAAATGGAGCCATTTCAACCGCATAGCTATTGGGAATCACTGAGAAGTTTTTAGTAGCGTTTGCTAAGGCTACTGCAAAATCTGTTGGATTTTTAGGGCGCTCCACATTCTCCGGATTTAAATCTAATAAGGTGAATGCAGGAGATGAAGGAGTCTGTAGTTGGTCGATTTTGATATCGTTTTGAGCAAATAAATTCTCACAAAGGATGATTGTCAAAAATAGACAGTATTTAAAGTAGTTGTTCATGCTATATAAATTTATAGATTATCATTTTAGTGAGAACATTGTTATCCTCGTCATCATCCTCGTCAAATCCTGATGTAGACGCTGAGATATTGGGTGTACCTGTTCCGGTTATTGAATAAGTCAATGTAGCTTTTGGCTCTAACGATGTTTTCAATACAGATGTAGTCACTATAAGTGTATTCCCTTTAAGCCCCTTGTTAGTGCCTAATACAACTTGGAAATCGTCAGAATGTGATGGTAGTGGAATATGATTTAGTGTAATTGCCGTACCTGATTTGTGGCCGCCTTTGCATTCAAAGGATAAAACGATTGAATCGTTTGAGTCATTGGTTTGTATTCTTGTTGGCATGTTTATTTTTTTTTGCCTACTCTAAATCCGTTTTCGGCGTTCCCGGTTTATGTTTTTTTTAGGTTGTTTCTTTCTTTTTTCCATCAGGTATTTTGCCGGCAGATTTTATGCTGACCAGTTTATTGAGCAGGTCGTACCAGAACGGGGCGCCGAGGCCAATTGCAATTGCAGTGATAAAGAAGCCGAAGAGCTTTTGTTTCCAAAAGGTTTTAGAGCATATATATGTTTCCCGGATGTGCACATGATGATCTTGCGCTACAGTGTCGTAAAACGCAAGGAGGTATAATGAGTCCTTTTTCGAGGAGCTGTCAGCCTGTGCAGTAAAAAATAGTATTGAGTCCTGCATAGTTTTTACAGTGTCGCTTTTTGTTCGCGAAGACCTGAGTTTTGCGGTATCAGTTTGCCACGTTTTTTCCAGCAGGTTAATTTCCGCTCTAACCATATTGTTTATCGAATCTATTGTGTGCGGACTTACAGGAAATCTATCCTGCAAAGTTTTGTCCCAGCACGTTGGTATCCCCAGCGTATACCATTTTCCCCATTTTTTTTGCCGCAGGTATTTGATGAAATTCGGATCAGTTCGGCCATAGTCTTTCCAGCCAAGGCCAAGCAAAGTATTTACCTGCTGCATGTCTTTTCTTATTGAGTCCAGTGCAGCTCTTGTAACAGAGTCCTTTAAACTATAAGTACTTTCTTTATCAGATGCCACAGCTGCTTCTCCCATTTTCGCTAATTGTTCTGCCGCCGCTTTGTTTTTCGACAAGTGGTTACTGATCTCGATGGTATCAATGTTTAGGTTAAAGGCCAGGAACAAGCCAATAGCAAAAAGCCAGTAATGTGTATTCTTTTTGTACCAGCCAGTAACCCGGTCCATGGTGTCGTTGTACCACTTTTCCAGCCTGCTTCTGAAGACATCAATGTCACCCCCTGCTTCGTTCATGTGATACGTAAGTATTTGCAGGGTTTCTTTATCAATAAAACGCAGATTTTCGTTTTTGTAATCCTCTTTCCTTGAAGATTTAGCTAGTATTGTAGTATCCCCTTGTGGATCGCCATAAATTCTTATAATATCCGGGGTATAGGCCAAAGTGCCAGTATCCTCATAGGTATAATTGTCGTCTTTGTATACCGGTTCATTGATTTTCGGCTTATCCGCATCTGCATATATTATGCCCACTTTTTTCTCTGTATCAGACTTGTTTAATGCATTTGGAATTCTCAATCTTACGTCAGTACTGAACTGGTCGAGTACGTCTTTTAGCATTTTGAAATCAGCAGCTACAGTCAGGTTCTTCTTATCAATGTTTTTTATAGTATCAATAAGCACTGTTGAAAAATTGCTCGCGCCTATATAAGAAGGCTTGCTGAACCATGAATTTTGCCCATAATTCTTAATTATGGGATGATTGTAAAACTGGTCATGCATTGTGCGGGTGGGCCGTTTTGTAATAAGCGACTTCATATTGTCTCCCCATTCCTGCAGCGCCTTTTTAAGGTAATACCAGATTAGCCCGAACTTACCCAGGTTATTATTGTTCACGGTTTTGGTGAGCATCACCTTAATACCATACTGCAGCATATTGGCCCTGCGTTGCAGCATGTTGGCTATAGCTTCCTGCATTGCTGTAGCAAACAGGCTGTATATCAGAAAGATAAAGACTAGGCCTATTACTACGTTTAAAACCGGGTTATCAGACATAAAATGAGTTTTTATTTGTTACACTCTGCTTTCCTTTTTGTTGCAACTATTCTTAATGCAACAAATATCTAAAAAAAGAAATAGAAATAAAACCGTTAAATAACGGTATTTTTAACTGTCATTTAACGGGAGGAAGTTGTTTAAGTATGCTGCGCAGAACTTTTCAATACATTTGCAGGCGATGAAATTCTTTTTTGAAAGCTTCGGTAAGCTGGTGCTGATGATAGGGGGCGGGTTTACCCGGCCTGAGAATGGCAGGGTATACTGGAAGGAGTTCATGGAGCAATGCAATGATATTGGTATCCGCTCATTGCCCATTGTGCTCATTATCTCCATATTCCTGGGTATGGTGCTTACTATACAGCTTTCTTACCAGTTGATAAGTCCGCTGGTACCTAAAACAGTAATAGCAACGCTGGTGCGCGATTCGTCCATACTCGAGCTGTGCCCTACGGTTGTTTGCATTGTACTGGCAGGGGTGGTTGGTTCCAAAATAGCATCAGAGCTGGGCAATATGCGTGTGAGCGAGCAGATAGATGCTTTGGAGATAATGGGCATCAACACCAAATCCTACCTGTTACTGCCTAAGATCGTTGCTGCGATGATCATGATACCTTTGCTCATCATCATTTCGATAGCTATAGCCATATGGGGGGGCTACCTTGCTGGCATCTTCTCAGATATATTAAGCAAACAGCAGTTTATCTCAGGCCTTACAGCAGATTTCATGCCCTACAACCTGTTCTTTGCTATGATGAAGTCTTTCGTTTTTGCGCTCATCATTTCCATCATTCCGTCATACTATGGTTATTATGTGAAAGGAGGTGCGCTGGAGATAGGCAAGGCATCTACCACGGCCGTGGTGGTGAGTTGCATCCTTATTTTGTGTGCGGATTATGGCTTGTCACTGATCATGCTGTAGTTTCAGGAAAGCCGGTTGATGCACTTCAGCATATCTATACCTTTTAGCAGTGTACCTTTAAAGAGGTCGCCCTTCTTTTCTATTCTTTTCAGGATGTTCTCAAATGTAAAATCGGTGGGTTCCAACCCTTTTTTTACTTCTTTCCATTCAAGAGGGGTACTCACAGGTGCGCCGGGCTTTGGGCGCAGGCTATAGGCACAGGATAGCGTTTGCCCCTTGCGATTTTGCAGGTAGTCTATGTATATTTTGTTCTTGCCCCTTTTGCTTAGCGAACGTTCAAGGCTGGTGAACTCTGGCAGTAGCTCCTGTGTGCGCATGGCTATAAGATGGGCAAAGTCTTTTGCCTGTTCATAAGAATACCTGGCGCCAAGTGGCACGTATATATGTATGCCGGTAGCGCCGGATGTTTTAGGGTAAGAGGTTGCACCTGCTTTGTCCAGTATCTCCTTAATTACCCGCGCTGTTTCTATCACTTGCTGAAAGGTATTTTTTTCTGATGGGTCAAGGTCCAGTACAAAGTAATCGGGTTTGTCAAGGTCATGTATGGTGGAGTTCCAGGGGTTCATTTCTATGCACCCCAGGTTGGCGAGGTAGAGCAGGGTGGGTTTGTCGTTGCAAATAATATAGTTGATCTCTTTTTCTGCACTTTCAGAATACAGTGGCAGGTATTTCACCCATTTGGGTGCAGCCAATCCGGCATCTTTATGAAAGAAGCCTTTCTCCTTAATACCGTTGGGGGTGCGGTACAGGGATTCAGGGCGGTCTTTCATGTATTTGATGATGTGGGGGTATATGGCGTTGTAATAGTCAATTACATCCTCCTTTGTGTATCCTTCCTCCGGCCAGTATATCTTGTCCAGGTTGGAGAACGTTAGCTTCTTACCGTTTATAGTCTTTGTGATATCCATACCCCAAGTTTACCTATTAACCTATCTACTTGTTAACTTATCAACTCCTCGTGCACATCTTTTGCTGCTTTGTCAATACGCAACCCCAGGAATACCGGGTGCCTTCTCTGCCCGCCTTCTGTTACTTCGGTGTACTTGAGGTTGCACACCAGCTTAGGTTTTACCCAGGTCACTGGCATATTCACAGGCACATCTGTATCGAAGGGCGACCGCTCTGTTTTTAGAGGTTGCAACTGTTCATATACTTCTTTCAAAGTAGCATGGGTGAAGCCCGTGCCCGTATGGCCAATATAAATGAACTTACCTTTTTTATAGATTCCTAACACAAGCGCCCCAAAATATTTTCTGCTGCCACGCGACTGTGTATAACCTGCTATTACGGCTTCTTCAGTAAGCACATGTTTCACCTTCAGCCATTCTGATGAACGAAAATTCTCTCTGTAAATACTATCTGCCCGTTTAGCTATCATGCCTTCCAGTCCTTTTTTGCCAACAGCAGCAAAGAACTTTTTTCCCTGTTGTTCTATATGGTCGCAATAAAGGATAAGGTCACTCTCTGGTAACAACTCTTTCAGCAATTGCTTTCTTTCCAGCAGCGGTTTATCCTTTACCGACTTTCCATTTATATACAGGCAGTCAAAAACGTAGTAGCATAGCGGTACATCGTGCGTTTGTGCATATTGTTGTATTAGCTGGAACTGTGGCCTTCCTTTGCTGTCCAATGCTACTATCTCCCCGTCTATTACCACATTCTTCTTTATCTTCTTCAGCTCATCATAAATAATGGGAAAATGCTCCTCGAACGACAAACCATTGCGGGAGTACAACCGCCTGTTCTTGCCGGTTTCCGCTATCGCCCTGTAACCATCCCATTTTATTTCGAATATCCATTCGGGGCTGTTAAAAGGCTCATCGTGCAGCTTTGCGGTCATAGGTACTATAAAGTTTTTAAATTTTTGGCTTTTGGCACTGTCGCGGGGGCCATAGTACTTTTTCTTAGCAGGGGCTGAAGGCGTTAACGTTACCGGCATCACTTTTTTTTTACAACTTTCCCTTTATTGCGCGTGGCAGTATAAGCTAGTGAACTTTTCTTTGCATAATCTTCACTACTGTACTCTTCATCGGTAGCGTATTTGTCTTTGTGCTTGATGAGCAGCCAGGTCTTTTCATCTTTCTTCATGTTCACCAATGCAAAGTCACCTTTCAGCAATTTTCCTTTCAACCTGAATTTGATACTGCCTGCATGCAGGTGGCGGTTGAACTCTGCTGCTGTTATTACCTCCCCATCTTCATCTATTGGTTCATACGTTCCGTGGTCCCATACATCTACATGTCCTGCGCCATAGTTACCCTCTGGAATATCTCCTTCAAAAGTTGCGTATGCTACCGGATGGTCTTCCACCATCATTGCCAGTCGCTTGTCTTTAGGGTTCAGGGAAGGCCCTTTCGGCACTGCCCAGCTTTTTAGTGTGCCTTTTAGCTCCAGCCTGAAGTCATAATGCAAATGGCTGGCATGGTGGCGCTGCACTACGAAAATTAGCTTGCTACGTTCCTTCGCCTTTTTGCCTTCGGGCTCCGGAGTTTCATTAAAGTGCCGCTTACTCTTATACTTTACTAAACTCATTAAGATGCTTTTTTCCTGGTGTGTGTACCCGTGTCAAGGCTTGCTTTTAACTGAGACATCAGGTCTTTGCTCTTGTTATGTACTATCTTGAATTTAGGCTGAGTTATTTTCTTCCCTTTTGCTTTGGCCTCTATTATTTTCATCAACTCCTCATCGTAAGTGTCTTTATACTTGTCCAAAGAGAACCGTTTTGGCGTTAGCTGGTTGATGAGGGCGCCTGCCATTTTCACTTCAGCAGGTTTCAGGGTTATGTCTTTGGGGATGTCCAGGTCAGCATAGTCACGTATTTCTTCTGCAAAGCGTATCTTTTGTAATAACAGCACATCTCCCAATGGCTTCAGGATGCACAGGTTCTCCCTGTTGCGTAGTATAAATTCTCCAACCGCCACTTTATGGTGGTGCTTCAATGCTTCGCGCAGCAGCACATAGGCTTTTTCACCTCCCTTGGTTGGCTCCATGTAATACGGAGTTTCGTAAAAGGTGCTTTCTATCTTGTCCTCATCCACAAATTCGCTTATGTCTATCATTTTACTTTTCCTCGGACTGACTTTTTCAAAGTCGTCATCGGTTAGCACCACATAATCATCATGATATTTATAGCCCTTTACAATATTCTCCCATGCTACTTCTTTGCCGGTATTTGCATTGATACGGGCATAGCGGATGTTTGCATGCCCACGCTTATCCAGCATATCCAGGTCCAGCTTGCTGCTTTGTGTAGCGCTGTATAATTTAACCGGGATATTTACAAGGCCAAAACCTATCGAACCACTCCATATAGCACGCATAACCTCATTTTTACAAAAATTGGTTAAAAAAGCGTGCCTGAGAATGATCAATATCAGTATTTGGATGACCTGGTGCCAGGAATAGCTCTATGTTTATGGTTTTGATGCCTTTGTGCGAGATATGAAAGCTATATAAATAAAAATCCCCCCGTTATTAACGGAGGGATTTTTTAAGATCATTAATATATTAAGCCATTTTCTTCAGTTCCTCAACGCGTGCTTCGCGGTCTTCTTCCATACTCAGCTTACCGCTCTTATCGGTATCAACAAGTACTGGAGAAGCTACAAATATTGAAGAGAACGTACCGGTGATCACACCTATCAGCATTGCAAAGGCAAAACCGCGGGTCACCTCGCCGCCAACAATAAACAGTATCAGTACCACAAGGAACACGGTCAGCGAAGTCATTACCGTACGTGGCAGCGTATCGTTGATAGCGCGGTTGATAACGGTCTTTTTATCTTCATTAGGCGATTTGCGGAAGTACTCCCTGATACGGTCGAACACGATGATGGTATCGTTCATGGAGAAACCAATAACCGTCAGCACCGCTGCGATAAAGTGCTGGTCTATTTCCAGTGCGAATGGCACTTTGCCGCGCAGGAAGGAGAATATTGCCAGTGTAGCGCATACGTTGAACAGCAGCGATACGAACGTACCCAATGAGTATTGCCACTTACGGAAACGGAGCAGGATGTAAATAGAGATACCTATCAGTGAGAAGATAGTAGCCCATTTCGCACCATTTACCAGGTCATCGGAGATGGTAGGTAATACTGTTTGGGAGCTCTGCACATACTTGCTCATAAAGTCCTCGAACGATGTATTGGCAGGTATAAAGCCACCCTGTGCAAGCCCTTCGTGCAGTTTGTGCTGCACCTGCTGCTCAACGCCTTCTCCCGGTGTTTTGATGAGGTAAGCGGTAGTGATGTTCACTTGGTTTTCCGTACCTATCGTTTTCACTATCGGGAAGTCGTTGAAGTAATTGTGCATCTTCTCGCGGATGGCAGTTACTTCATATTGCTTATCGAATTTAATGGTATAGCTACGGCCACCTGCGAACTCCACACCATAATCAAAGCCGTTGAATACAGCTGCAATACCTGCCAGTACAATAACAGCAGATATAATATAAGTGATCTTGCGCTTGCGCATGAAATCAAAATTCGCTTTTGCGAACACCGCTTTAGAGATCGGTGTAAAATATTTGAAATGGCGCTTACCGCTTGCAGTGTATATCTCTTTGATAAGGCGCGATACAAGGATACCGCAGAACAAAGAGATAGTGATACTCAATAACTGCGTAGTAGCGAAACCAAGCACAGGGCCAAGGCCGAAGTAGAACAGGATTGCCGCAGTAATAAGCTGTGCAATGTGGCCGTCCAGCACGGGCGCATTAGAACGGCGGTAACCATCTTTAATGGCCTGTTGGTGCGATTTGCCCAATGCAAGTTCTTCCTTTATACGCTCGAAGATAAGTACGTGCGCATCCACCGCCATACCGATACCTAATACAAGGCCCGCAATACCCGGCAGCGTAAGCGTTGCCTGTAATGCCGAAAGTACACCTACTGTAAACAGCAGGTTAAGTGTCAGTGATATATTAGCTACCCAGCCGCTGGTGCTGTAGTAAACAAGCATCAGCACAAAGATGGCGATGAACGACAGGATGATGGCAGTGAAACCTGCCTTAATTGACTCTGCACCCAGTGTAGGCCCAACCACTTGCTCCTGGACGATGTGCGCAGGTGCAGGCAGTTTACCTGATTTAAGGATGTTTGCAAGGTCCTGTGCATCTTCTGTAGTGAAAGAACCAGATATTTCTGTGTTGCCGCCTGATATCTCGCTTTCTACGTGCGGGCATGAGTAAACACGGTCATCGAGCACAACAGCTATATAGCCGCCTACGTTTTTGCCGGTCATATCTTTCCACACGCGTGCGCCTGATGGGCTCATGTTCATGGTCACATCGGGTTTGCCGTTAAGCGGGCTGTAATCGGCGCGGGCTTCGGTGATCATATCGCCTTCCAGCCTTGCCACGCCACCGGGGGGCATCTTCACAGCATACAGGGCAACGAATGCTTTGGGGTCATTATTTTTTTCGCCTTCATCAGCGCCAAAGCAGAAATGCACATTCGACGGGAACCTGGCTTTCACAACATCCAGTGCAAGGTATGCCCGTACTTTACCGGTATCCCTCTTCATGCAGTAGCCTACAACCGGGCCGGGTATGAACTTTGTTCCCTCCTGGTTCAGGTTAAGTTGCAGTACCATGAACAGCGGGTTCTTTTTCTTTGCTTCTTCCTGTTTCAGCGTAGTGCTGTCGGTGGCAGCGCCGGCAGTTGTTGCTTTTGCATCGCTTTTGCCCAGCACACTTGCGAGAGAGCCGGTATCGCTTGTTGCTTTGGCAGTGGTATCTGTTACCCCGGCAGTAGCTTTGGTAGTATCTGTTTCAGGTTTAGTGGTTGTGTCTTCGGTTGTTTCGCCTGAGAGGTAAGCGGCAAGCGCTTCGTTGGCACCCACAAAAGAGTTACCTATTTCTTCGTTCTTATAAGTCTCAAAGAATTGCAGCTTGGCAGTTGCCTGCAGGTACTTACGCACGCGCTCCGGGTTGTGTACCCCAGCAAGTTCCACGGTAATGATACCTTTCTTCTCATCCAGGTTGATGTTTGGGTTGGCAACACCAAACTTATCTATACGTGTACGTAATACGTTGAACGTACGGTTGATGGCTTCTTTACCTTCTTTGTTCAGTTTGGCAAGTACTTCCTCGTTTGAAGAGTTAAGCGTCAGCTCTTTTTCAGATGGTTTGGTGAACAGCGATGCCATCTTTCTGTCCGGGTTCTGCTGCTGGAATATTTCCCCGAAAAGCGTAACGAAGTTCGCATCAGAGTTGGCCTTGCGGAGGTTTGCCTCGGCAATTGCCTTTTTCAGTGCAGCATCATTTGGGTTGTTGGCCATGTTCCGCACCAGTTCGTCCAGGCTCACCTCCAGGGTCACGTTCATACCGCCCTGCAGGTCAAGACCCAGTGCCAGCTCTTCGTTCTTGGCAGCAGAATACGTGTACTTCTTCAATACGGGCACGCTCAGTATCACTTCGCCCTGCATACTGTCCGATATCGCCTGGAAGCGCGTATCAACCAGTTTATCAAGGTCGTGGCCTGTGGCTGTAGGGTTTTGCGCCTGGGCTTCGCGCCTTGCCTGCGCCCGCATTTTCTTTTCCACGTTGCGCACAATGAGCGTAATAGATAACTGGTACAGCGATATCAGAATAAGGGCGCCGGTAAAAAACTTCACTAAACCTTTTAATTGCATGGTCTTTTTAAATTATCTTGTATAATGTGTTGAATGTAAAATGCCCTTGCGCACGCAAGCGCGCTGAGAGGGGTGCAAAGATATGATTTAATATAAAAAAATAAAGAGGTAATAATACTTTAGAATAATTATTATGTAGGATGATCAAGGCCGTCATTTCGACGACAGGAGAAATCTCGCGAAGTTCCGCAATTAGCTGATAGCAATACTTCACTTCGGCATACACATTCTATAAATTCTTCCATTCCAAAAATTCGAGTTCAGACAACAAATATAAAGAGGTAATAATACTTTAGAATAATTATTATATAGGACGATCGAAGCAGTCATTTCAACGGTATGAAAAATCTCCTTGCGTTTACTCTTCATTGTGGTAGCAAACAAAAAATATTATATTGAAAAATTGTAAAATGTATTTATTGAGGGACTGGGAAGAGACAGAAACAATAAATGACATCCTATATACTTTCCATATGCATCTTGCCGAGTCCCCCAAGGTCGGAGGCTGGAGGACGGAAGCGAGCAATATATTCAGAAATAGTACGTTTATATTGATGAATCCTTATTTGTAATGGTTGTGAAATTGCGCGCGATACTCACATTGGTTTTTACGTGGACTATGAATGTCGCTGTGGCGCATCAGGATATGGCCTACCTGTACCAGATGGGGAATGTGAAACTGAGAATTACCACGGGGTTTGACTATGAAGAATTACAGAAATCATTTATCATTGGGAAACTAGCTGAAGAACTCTGCAAAAGATACCGCTACAGGGAACAGGTATACATAGACCTGGATCATTTTTATGTAGGCGACTGTGAGCCTGACTATTTTCTTTCCTTTGATAGTGGAGTGAACATCAGGTATGGCACGCGCGAAAAAGCGCCCTTTAAAAAGGATGTGCTGGTTGTGCGTATGGTAAGCAGGCAGTTTGACGTGGCTGCAGTATTAAAACTATTAGAGTACGGCATAAAAAATATCGGTACTATAAAAAGCGGGCAAAGTATAATTAAGTATGTCCAAAACTATAATAACAATGTGTTCAACACTATTGATACACTGGTGCTAAAGGCCATTGCCACAGGGATGACATCAGGCGTTATAGATTCAGTGCTGGGTATTAAGATGTATAGAGAGGTGCCTAAAAAAGAGCAAAAGAACATCACTTATTATTTTCAGCATAACATGTACCACCTGTTCAGCCCGGCGCTGGGTGAGGATAAATTACTGCTGACCACAGGTAATGTATACCAACTCAAAAGTTTTTCAGCTGGGGAAGCAATTGTTTTTAATACCGACAGTTCTTTTTATTATATCAATACGTCAGACAATAATCGCCCGGCGGAGCGATGGCTGAAATATGGTGCTTTAAGTTATGAGCCATTTAGGGTGGAGCAAGCAGATGCAGGCGAGGTGAAGATAAGTGTTCAGCTATCTTTTCGCTATTATGAGGGCACAAACGAAAAGAAACATGGAGAACGGAATATGTATTATAACAAGAGCACAGGTCAGGTGCTGGAGCATTAAGCCAGGGAAGCGAATGTTTCCTGGTTGTCTGAGATGTTCTCCACTACGAAGGGCTCCTTTTCCTAACTCTGAGAGCCTCGCTTCCGGATTATCTCGCGCATGCTGCAAATCACGTTCAAATAATGGGTTGTAAAAAACTTCAGGGCGCGAGAGTTCCGAAGGGCTCTCGTGTCTGGCAAATTCAGCCTGTTTGCAACAGGAATTCAAGGCACAAATGCTGAGGTGGAAATTATGTTTGTAACCGGTAAAAAGGCTTTTTGCATGGTTTTAGATCAGGTCGCTGATGATCTTTTGGATCTGTTCCTTTAATACCGGAACGTCATTTACTGCAGTGAACCAAACGCTATCAAGTTGCAAACCAAAATATTCATGCGAAATGAAGTTTCTCATTCCTTTCATTTCGTTCCATGCAACATCGGGATATTTTTCTTTTACCTTTTGCGATACGTGGTTTGCGGCTTCACCAATGATCTCAAAATTTCGTATTAACGCATCACGCTCTATCCATCGGTTTTCAAAATTTTCGAAAGTATGTAAAAGCTTCGTTAGTTCTTCGATCTTTACAATAGATTCTATTATGTGTTCAAGCCTGAAAAGGTCATTCTTAGCCGCCATAAATAATTTTCAGGTCGTGCAGTATCTGTGGTTTCAATTTGGGGTGCGTATATTTTTCGGAAACCAGGTCTATTTTTTTATTCAGTTTTCTTTCCAATTCATTTCTAAGCCTCACAAGTTTGAATAAACTAATGGTGTCCCGGAATTCATACAAAACGTCAATATCACTTTCAGGAGTGCTCTCTCCGCGTGCCTCCGATCCAATGATCCCTATTTTAGCAGGGTTATATGGTTTCATTGTCTCAATAATAATATTGATTTGTTGCGTAGATAACATGTCACAAAGATAGGAAAAAATAAACAAGTGTTGTTCTGCATTTCCGCACTGGCGCGCGGGTTCCGCAGGTTTCCACCGCGAAAGGTACCCTTCAGGTAATGGGTAGCAAAAATAAATATAGATCGCTCAAACCCGCGCTCGCACTACATCCAAAACCCTTCACGGTACTGTTTCAGTACCGTCAAGGAAATTAAATTTTTTCACTCCAAAAACCTCGCAGAACTTTACATCATAATAACCCGGTTAACACAAAAATTCTTTGCGAAACCTTTGCGTTCTCTGCGGACTCTGCGGTTAAACAAGCTAAACACTGGACTATCTGACAACAATACTTACGACATATAACTCACCACTGAAGCAGTGAGATATACAAACAACAGGCACCCATTGATAATCAATCACAAAGTGCGCAATAAATGTGCAAATAGTGCGCAAAAACAAATATGCAAAAGCAATGAAAACCAATGAACTATACATACAACTGTTGTTACAAAAAAAATGCCTGCCCGACCGAACTGGGCGGGCACAATGCAGGTCCCAATCCATTCAGTTTACCAATCCGTATATTTACAATTATGAGGGTGTTTTTTATTACTTGCTTACTTATTTTAAGCAATGTTGCTTCAGCACAACAGGTGCCTAAAACTGTGCTGGCAGAGCATTTCACCAATACTTATTGCAGTGTTTGTGCATCGCGCAACCCGGGGCTGCTCAGTAACCTGGCCAATTACCCGCAGGTGCTGCATGTGTCCTACCACCCCAGCGCCCCCTATGCAGCCTGCCCGCTCAATGTTTATAATAAACCGGAGAATGATGCGCGCACCAATTATTACAGCGCTTATGGCGGCACGCCTGTGCTTTTTGTCAATGGTACATGGATTACATCTGTTTATACCGATGCTTCAATATTCAGTTCGCAATTGGGTAAAACCACTTCTTTCGATGTTAAAGTATCTATGCTGCCCTATGGCGCTGATTCTGCCATTGTAAAAGTGGTCGTGAAAAAAGTGGATACCAGCAGCCTGTCCGCACTACAATTGTATGGTGGCATTGCAGAAGATACACTGTTCTTTACAGCTAATAATGGAGAGCCAATTCATACCGATGTTTTCAGGAGGTCGCTGTGGGGCACAACATCATTAGCTGTCACAGCTCCTGTTGCCGTAGGTGATTCTTCCGTTTATATAAAGGTTGTAGCCGGTGACCCTGTTTGGGTGAAGAGCAGGATATATGCATTTGCTATACTGCAGCAAGGCAATAAAGAGGTGGTACAATCTGCCCGTTCGGCAAAAGCGCTTACAGCTGGCTTCCCCACAGTAGCTATCTGTCCGGCGGCTGATGTATGTATTTACCCCAACCCCGCACTGCAAATGCTTTTTATGAGTGGCGACGTGGTTGGGTCAACCGTAAGCATACTTGATGGGACAGGACGGCTTTATAGGTCTGTTACCATCACTAAAAATGAACAATTCATCGATATTTCTTCGCTAAGGACAGGCTTATACTATTTTGTACTGAATAATTCCCGGGGAGTAACATATAAGAAATTTATCAAGCAATAAGTAGTGAGTTCATTCATATGATCAAAGTCTTTTAAAACCGAAGCTCCATCCGGCCATTTAAAAAATCTGCAATATCCAGATGAAAATTAAGTTGAAAACATTATTTTTACCGGAACTAATGTCCCGGCCCCTATGGGATGAGAGTAAATTATTGGGCTTATGATACGTAAAATTACACTTATTTGCTTGCTGTTCATTGGGTTTCAGTCTGTATCACGCTCCCAGGTAGTATTGGATTCTGTTTCCATTTTCCAGCCAATTGGCCAGGATACCACTTGTCCTGCCTCGCAGCTTACATTCTGGGCGGTGCAAAGCAACGATACCTTCACCTCATCACGCTACCACTGGTATATCAATAGTATATACACAGGCGTTTTCATCGATACTTTACGTACTACTGCACCTGTAGATGGCGACACCGTTTGGTGCAACCTCGTTTACCGCAATAGCCTTGGTATCTGGGACAGCTTCAGGTCCAACGAAATTATTGTCCGCCGCAACGATACAGTAATGCCGCGCGTTATCATATCGCTTATTTCAGGCAGCAATCCCGATTGTACAGGTGGCCCCCTTACCTTCGCTGCTTATCCTGTCAATGGTGGTACTGCGCCCACCTACCAGTGGCTTATCAATGGCTTGCCGGTGCCGGCTGCAGACAGTGTGACCTTCAGGCGCTCGTTCACGGCAGGCGATACGGTTTCCGTTCAAATGATCGGTAACTCAACTTGCTCAGCCCCGTTCAGCGATACGGCAATATCATCTTATGTGGTTATCTCTCACGATTCCATGACTGCAACCATAACTATTATTGCTTCGTTCAACCCGATATGCCAGGGCACCAGCGACACTTTCAGGGCAACTGTTTCCAACGCGGGTGCAGGATATACCTTCCAGTGGTTCGTGAACAGCACTTATATGCCAACGGCATTAGGGCCTGAGTTCATCACCAGCTCGCTGAATAATACTGATATTGTTTACGCCAAATTGATAGCTCCCGATCCATGCGTGATCAACGATACTACTATTTCCAATGTCATCACAATGACGGTAATACCCAACCTTAACGACTCTGCATGGATGGTGATGACTGGAGGTACAAACCCGGGCTGCTTAGACTCGCCGGTTACCTTTAGCGGGTATTATATGAACTTCGGCACATCGCCCGATTTTGACTGGTATGTGAACGGTGTGCTTGTATCGCACAACACACCTACTTATACTGCTTTCTACCTCGATGGGGATATAGTGCAGTTCAGGGTTAGGCCAACCGATGGCGGCTGCTACCAGGATGATTCAATAGCCACGCCTGCGGTACTGATGATACGCGACAGCACACCGGTTACGCCATGGCTGTCGCTTATCGGCAACCTGCTGGTGGCAAATTCCGGCGGTACTTATCAGTGGTTCTACAATTCGGTGAATTCATGTACAGGGGCATTGCTGCTTACGGGTATCACCGCCGAAACGTATAACCCGCACTCACCGGGCTATTACTTTATCAAGAAAGATACGGCCAACTGCGTATCACTTTGTTCTAATGTTCTTTATATCTCCCTGCTTGAGATAAAGGATATGTATAAGCCAGCCGCCAAAGTTTACCCCAACCCCACCACCGGTATCATTAACCTGGACTGGGAAGGCCAGGTGGTGAACAGGAAACTGGATGTTTACACCATGATAGGCCAGGGGCTGCTGCACCAGGATATAGAAAATACATCGCATCACGAGACAGACCTCTCTTACCTGCCAGCCGGCAACTATCTGTTAGTGCTGAGAGACGAAGATGGATCTAAGACAACGTACAAGATACAAATAACGAAATAAAACCAATTAATTATATATGAAAAGCCATTCACGTTGAATGGCTTTTTTTTGTCCACGCAACTACTTTCATATTGTAAAAATCAATCATTAACAAATATTTTTTCAAAGAAACCCAAGATTGTTTGTCATTAGTTCGTCTATTATAGCATGAGTGGTTAGTTTCTGATGTAATGAAAGGCGCCTTTCAAAATATCACACTCAGAAAACCTTTAGAATTCCAGGCTCAGCCCCTGTGAACGTTATGATTTGAAAACTACTGCATCATATAACGGTCATATTTCGCGTAATGACAGTTGGAGATGCCCGAAAAAATGGAGAAATGAGGAAGATTG
The DNA here is from genome assembly GCA_021155965.1 of Flavipsychrobacter sp. Taxonomy (GTDB): domain Bacteria; phylum Bacteroidota; class Bacteroidia; order Chitinophagales; family Chitinophagaceae; genus Nemorincola. The sequence continues at coordinate 72,084 of JAJNBJ010000012.1, read as the reverse complement.
AGTAATTTACTTAATGATAAAAGGGCCGATCAAATAAAACGTTTTTGGCCCTCCTGCCCCAGGGCAGGTTCCGCGACCACGTAAGCACTTTATGCCCGCATATTCTGAACAGGAAATAATAGCAGGGTGCCGGAACAAAGACCGGGCTTTACAGGAGCATCTGTATAAAATGTACTATAGTATGTTTTTGAAGGTATGCGCCCGTTACGCTAAAGATATGCAGGATGCTGAGCAATTGCTGAACGATGGTTTCCTGAAAGTTTTCACACAGATAGAGCATTATAAGAGTACAGGTTCTTTCGGAGGCTGGATGCAGCGTATTATGGTAAATACCTGCCTTGATTATTTGAGAGGCACAGCGTTCAAGGAAGATATGATCATGCATGTGCATGCAATACCTGCAGAGGAAAGCAATATAGCAGTGAGCAATGATGCATTGGAGAGTATGGAGTTCAGGGAGTTGGTGCAGATCATACAATGTTTGCCCTCGATGACAAGAACAGTTTTCAACCTGTTCGTTTTTGAAGGCTATAACCATAAAGAGATATCAGAACAACTGGATATAAGCGAAGGTACTTCTCACTGGCATGTGCACCAGGCGAGGAACATCCTTCAAAAAAAAATAAAGAATACACAACACCAAAAAGTGACGTATGAAGCCAAGAGAATTTGACGACCTGCTCAAACAGAGGTTCGACCAGGGCGACTTCGAGTACAACCCACGAAATTGGGAGCGGCTGACGGACGAGTTAGACGGCCGCAAGAAAAAGCGCAGCATCCTTATGTGGTGGCTTATGCCTGTGGCAGGTGTAGCAGCTTCAGTAGCACTTGCTGTGGGAGTGGCGCCGATGTTACAACATACTGATACGCAGTCGGCTGGCACTGAGCTGGCACAAACCTATAAGACCGAACTGGCACAACCTGCACATGTTGTACCAGTGACCAATGTTGCTATTGATGAACCTGCCCGCACTATTGACTATACAAAAGCTGCGAAGAAAAGCCACAAACATAATAACAGGCCGCAGGCACAGGCTCCTAAGGAAGAAAAATTTGCGATAGACTATAATAATGCAATAGGAAACAAGACCAGCATCAGCAAAAAAGATATTACCCTGCTGAATGCAACTAATAAAACAACCATAGCTAAGAAACCTGAAAAGAAAAAGATAATAACTGATGAGGCAGTGATAACATTTAAAGATGAGGTGAAGAAGCCACAAACATTATCTATCATACTCTCTGGCGGTTATAGCAGCGGCAACCAGGGCGCAAGCTATACAGCAGGCGCTACTATAAGGAAGATGGTGAATGATAAGGTTTTCATAGAAGGTGAGGTGGCATTTACCAACAGCAACCTTACACAGGTCAGGAACCATATTCCTGAAGAGTATGTGAAGCAATATGGTTCCAGCAAACCGGCAACTTCCGGAGCCGGTTCAAAAACCGCAGGCGCGGATCCCGGGGGAAAGGTAACCGCCATGGATGAAAATACGAAAACAATTTATGGTGACAAGCAAACCGAGAATGTATCTTTCAACCAAACTTATTTGCAGGTATCGCCTGCGGTGAATTACCGTATAGTTAAGAGATTGTCGATAGGTGCAGGCCCCGATTTCCAGAAAGCACTTGCGGATAACCGCCCCGCTGATGATCCGACAAACCGGGACCACATTAAAGTTGCCCCCCTGTTTGATGTGGGGTTAATAGGCAAAACAGAATTCTCTGTAACCAAAAACCTCAAGGCAGGCCTTGCTTACCGCAAAGGGATCAACAATGTGATCACCCCCACTGGCAGGTATATAGACAGGGATTACCTGCAGGTACAGGTGAAATGTGCTATATTCAATAAGTAAGAATAGATAAGAGCTTTTGGCTTTGTAAGGCGCGGTGCATCTGCAGATGCACCGCGCCTTTTTATGCTGTTTTCAAAAATCGTACATTTATCCGGTGACAACCATCATATTGACTACGATCATCAATGCACCTGTTCAAAGGTGTTTTGACTTGTCGCGGAGCATTGACCTGCATATGTTGTCGTCGGTAAAGACCAACGAAAAAGCTGTTGCGGGTAGGACAAGCGGCCTGATAGTAGCCGGTGAGAGTGTGACCTGGGAAGCAAAACACTTTGGTGTTAAGCAATACCTCACAGTGAAGATCACTGATATGGCCTACCCAACTTATTTCAGGGATGAAATGGTGAAGGGCGCTTTCAAAAGTATGTGGCATGAGCATCATTTTACAGCAGTGGGCGAAAGAACTGAAATGAAAGATGTGTTCTGCTTTGAGTCGCCGCTGGGTATCTTTGGCAGGATATTTAATACTCTGTTGCTGACGCGATACATGACACGTTTTCTTGCAGAGCGCAATGAAGTAATAAAAAATATAGCGGAAGGCAGCGAATGGCGAAAAATACTGGAATAAAAAAAGCATTGCTCGTAGGATCGTTGATGCTGACGCTGCAGGTAGTGGCGCAACAGAATTATCCGCAGGATTACTTTCGTAACCCGCTGGATATACCTATCCTGCTGGCGGGCAACTTTGGAGAGTGCAGGCCGGGCCACTTTCATAGCGGGCTGGATATAAAGACACAGGGCAGGGAGAATATGCCGGTACGTGCTGCTGCCGAAGGCTACATTTCGAGGATAAAAACGGATAAAGGGGGCTTTGGCCATGCGCTGTATGTTACCCATCCTAATGGTTATACAACCTTGTATGCCCACCTGAACGATTATATACCTAAGGTGCAACAATACCTGAAGCGCCAGCAATATGAGAAGAAACGCTGGGACCTGGATATGACCCTGCAGCCATCGCAATTCCCGGTGAAGAAAGGAGATTTGATTGCGTATAGTGGTAATACAGGTGGGTCTTCTGCGCCGCATTTGCATTTCGAGATAAGGAATACAAAGACTGAGCATCCGCTGAACCCGCAGTTGTTTGGGTTGAATGTAGTGGACAGGATAGCACCTGTACCAGTGGAGATAGCTATTTATGAACAATTGAGAGGTGAACCAATATTCCGTTCCTTAAAAAAAGAGGATAACAGGAATACAACCGCTAAGTCCGGCAAAGAGAGCTATTTAACTATAAACGATACTGTACGGGTTGATGCGCCGGTAGGAATAGGCGTCAACGTTGACGATTATATGGACGGCAGCGAAAATACCATCACATTTCTCACCGCGCAGCTATACATGGATAGTAAGATCCAAAGCGAGATACGGTTAGATAATATTGGTTATGAAGAGACACGGTATATCAATGCATATATTGATCACAAAGCAAAAAAACAGCAAGGAAAATGGGTTCAGTGTTTCTTTAAATTACCGGGTAACAGGCTCGATAATATTTACAGTTTCCTGAACGATACCAAAGGAGCGATAATGCTTGCGGACTATGATGCCCATGAAGTGAAAATTATACTCACAGATAACAATAATAACAGCACGATTGTTTTGTTCTATATACAAAAGCCGTTAAACCGCCCGCCAACGCCGCCCATACCGCCTCTTGAGAATGAGACCATCTTCAGGGTGAATCAGCAGAATGCATTTAAACGCCCGGGGGTGGCATTTATTCTTGATGATCGCCAGTTATATGATAATGTGTACTTTGCCTTTAAACAAATGCCGGATGAAAAAGTAAATTCAGACAAATACCAATTGCATGATCCTTATGTTCCAGTGCACCATTACTTTGACCTGCGGATAAAATTAAATAAGACCATCACCGATGAGTTGAAGAATAAGATCGTAATGAAATACAGTGATGATAAGAATGAGGATGGCAGGGCGGCGGCAGCAATAGATAGCGGTTGGTACAGCGCTAAGGTGAGGGCTTTCGGCACTTATTGGCTGGATATAGATACAATACCGCCAACTATTGAGTCGATGCAAAGAAAAGGCAGTAACTTAAGTAAAGCAAAGCAAATAGCTTTTACAGTAAACGATAATATGACATCAGTAAAAACATTCAGTGGCCACTTGGATGGCAAATGGATTTGCTTTGAGCAGCATGGGGATGATTTCTTTTATAAGTTTGATGAACATTGCCCAAAGGGGAAACATAAACTAGTATTTAGTGCAGCAGATGAGAATGGGAATGAAACAGTATATAATTTGAGTTTTACAAGATGACACATTTAAAACCAAAAGACAAAGCCCCCGCTTTCTCTACTGTTGACCAGGATGGGAATAAGGTTTCATTAAAGGATTTTAAGGGGAAGAAGGTTGCGCTGTATTTTTATCCGCACGATGATTCGGAGACGTGTAATAAGCAGGCATGCAACATAAGGGATAATTATGCCCTGCTGAAACAAAAAGGAATAGAGATATTAGGTGTGAGCATAGATGATCAGAAGAGTCATAAAAAATTTGAAAAGAAATTCTCGCTGCCGTTCAGGATATTGGTAGATACCGATAAAAAAATGGTGAACGATTACGGCATATGGGGCGAAAAGCTATTCATGGGGCGTATTATCGTCAGTACTTACAGGACTACTTTCCTTATTAATGAGAAAGGGAAAATAGACCACATTATAGAAAAGGTGGTAAGCGGCAAACACGCCCAGCAGATAATAGAAACGTGGGAAACCCCTGACCCCTAAAGGGGAACCATGAATTTGGCTGTTTGCATGACTGGCATCACAGGATTCTATCGGGCATCTTTGTTTTAGGATACAAAACATGGGGAAGCCCCTTTAGGGGTTTGGGGTTTAATCCGTATTTTTGCAGGAATATGGCTAAAAAATACCTGTTCCTGATCTTTTGTTTTTGTGCCGCCTTCGCCTCCCGGTCGCAAACAATAACTACTATAGCCGGTGATGGCGCCTATGGCTTTTTTGGTGATGGCGGCCCGGCAACCAACGCCAGGTTCCAGTATATATGGTATGTAGCTATCGGCGATGCAAATTCCCTGTATTTTACCGATAACTCAAACCACCGCATTCGCAAAATAAGCGGAGCTGGAACAATATCCACTTTTGCTGGAACAGGTGCTTCGAGCTATAGCGGCGATGGTGGGCAGGCAACAGCAGCAACATTTATTGGTACATCAGGCATTACGGTTGATGGGACAGGTAATGTTTACTTTGCAGATGTTACCAACCACCGGCTGAGAATGATAAATACGTCGGGTATTATATCTACAGTAGCCGGAACCGGAACGGCAGGTTATGGCGGGGACGGAGGGCCCGCTACCGCTGCTTTGCTGAATGCACCTTATGGCGTTCTGGCAGATGCAGCAGGCAACGTGTACATAGCTGAAGCAGGCAACCACAGGGTACGCAAAATTGATGCATCGGGTACCATTAGTACAGTTGCGGGGAACGGCACATCAGGGTTTAGTGGTGATGGCAGTGCAGCAACGGCAGCACAGCTATCGTCGCCAACAGATATTGCGATAGATATACAGGGTAACCTATACATTTCGGAAGGATTGAATAACCGGGTTCGCAGGGTGAATACAGCAGGCATCATCTCTACTATTGCAGGAACTGGTACGGCAGGCTATTCGGGAGATGGCGGTGCTGCCACTGCTGCCAACATAAACCAGCCATTAAGTCTGGCCGTGGATGGAATAGGCAATGTATTCATTTCCGACCAGCTCAACCACCGGATACGGAAGGTGGACGCATCGGGACTGATCACAACGGTAGCAGGAACAGGCATTGGCGCTTATTCAGGCGATGGCGGGCCTGCAACAGCAGCTAACATCAAGCAAACATTCGGCATCAGGGTAGACTCTGCAGGCGACCTTTATTTCAGCGATTGGGGCAATTTCAGGATACGAAAGATCAGTTACGGTAATCGTATCCCTGTATTCGTTTCGGGCTCTGTGGATAGCATTGCCGTGTGCCAGGATTCCGGCCCTGCGGACATAAGTTCATTGCTGCGGGTTAATGATGCGGATGCTTCACAGACGCTTACGTGGGCTATTTTATCCGGTGCCAACCACGGTATGGCTTCTGTGGCCTATACTGCAGCTGCCACCGCCGGGGTTGTGACGCCAACAGGCGTTACTTACACACCATCGCCCGGTTATGCGGGAATGGATACCCTTATTGTGCGCGTGGATGACGGCCATTCCATTGATACCATCACTATTTATGTACGCGTAAAACCCGCTCCTCCTATCGGGCTTATAACGGGTACGCCTGTGGTATGTATCGGTGTTCCTGCCACCATGCTCAATTCAGTTACTGGTGGCACGTGGCATAGCAGCAGTTCTATTGCCACAATAGATGCTGCCGGCACCGTAAATGGGCTGAGTGAAGGAGTGGATACGATCTTCTATATCACAACGGCAGCAGGCTGCTCATCAAAGGTGTCGCATGTCATCAATATATACGCTACCTCTGTAACCATTACAGGCGTCAATGCTGTTTGTTTTGACCTGGTGATAACATTGACCGGGACACCTGGCGGCGGCACCTGGGCAGGCACTAACGGCATTACAACAGTGAGCAGTACCGGTGATATTTATGGTGTAACCCCGGGAGTGGATACGATCATCTATTCAGTAACTAACCCATGCGGCACATTTACTACAATGAAAGAAGTAACAGTAAATGCCATGATAGCACCGGTAGTTGTTATTTCAGCCAGCCCCGGGCCATTTATATTACCGGGACAGAGCGACACGCTTTATGCGAACATTGTAAGCGGTGCCGGTATTGCTTATGATTATCAATGGCAGGTGAACGGGTTTGATATACCGGGCGCCACTAATAATTTTTACATCAGCGACAGTTTTAAAAATCATGACTCTGTAACCTGTATGGTTACAAACGGCCCCTGTGCGGCATCGTCATTCGGCTGGATGTATATAGTCTATTTGAACGACGGTGTCGATGAGGTCGGCAATGATATGATCAGTATAGCGCCAAACCCTAACGACGGTATTTTTGTGGTGGAGGGATGGTTGGCTACGACCGAAGCAGAAGCGGTTGTTGAAATTGCAGATATGGTGGGCCGCAATCTAAGTAAAGAGACAGTGCCTTTAAAAAATGGTGTACTTAAGAAGCGGATGAGGTTGGATGATGACCTCCCTGGTGGCATTTACCTGCTGCGGATAACTGCCGGCAACAGGCAGAAAATACTACGGATAGCTGTAGGTAATTAACAGTATTTAAAATAGAGAGCAGCAGCTATTCAGTAATAGCTGCTGCTCTTTTTACAATAAGAAGCTTATTTCTTACGATAATATATCTGCTCGTCGTTAAACTCATTCATGGCCTGCAGGCAAGGATTTGCCATGCGCTCATAAATGCGCGATATCTCGATCTGCTCTTTGTTCTCATGCACTTCTTCCAGGTTATCGCCATGCACGGTGAATTCATCGAGCTTGCGGTGCAGCTCTTCTTTCATAGTAACAGCTATCTGGTTGGCGCGGCGTGACACTACTACGATGGACTCGTAGAGATTGCCTGTCCTTTCTTTCATTGCTATAACATCGCGTGTTTCCACAAGGGGATTAACAGATGTAAGCGATTTTCTACTGGTGTTGCTCATCGCGTATTTTTTTTACGTTATTAGTTGCTTCTGTATATAATTTATCCGCTTCCGCTAAATACTTCGAAGACGGATAAGTGTCTTTCAATTCACTATAAGCGCTCATAGCACTTGTATAGCGTTCTTCCTGCTTCCCCGGTACACTTGCCTCTGCATACTTGAACATAGACCGTATGATCATGTACTGGTACAGGTCGCTGTTTGGCGATTCGGGGAAGTTACGCATTACACTCTTGTATGCAACACTTGCTGCTTTATACTGGCTGATGTTGTAGTACAATTTTGCTGCACCAGCCTGCTTCAGTTCCAGCTTTTTCCTCGACTCGTCTATATGGCTGTTAGCTTCTGCAATGCGTTTGGATTGCGGGTAAGTATTCACAAACGACTGCATGGCTTCCAACGCCTTCATGGTGTTGGTCTGGTCCAGCGTATACTTGGGGGCATATTTGAATAAGCTTACTGCGCTCATAAATTCAGCCTCTTCAGTATACGGGCTTGAAGGAAAATACTCGGCGAAGTTCTTGAAAAAGTAAGACGCATCGAGGTAATCCTTCAGGTAATAATAGCTGTATGCATATTTGTAAAACATCGCTTCATAATTACGCGTGCTTTTCATGACAGGCATCAGCTCCCTGTACAACTCATTCGCATGCTGATAATGTTTCTTATCATAATACTCATTCGCCTTAGTGAGTTTATAGTTCACATCGCTGCTTTTCCTCACCCTTTCATAGCCGTTACATGAACCAAGCAATGCGATACAAGCAAATAAATAAAATAAATTTCTAATGCGAAATGCCATAGAGGGATGCAAATATATCAAAAATAGGCGGTTTTTCATAAAGAAAGTGCATGGAAAACGTTAAACATTTTCGATGCACTTTTCTTGTGATTTTACCCATTTTATGGTCGAGGCGGTAATGGCGGCAATGGTGGTCTAGGTGGCCTTGGGGGCAATGGCGGCATAGGTGGTGCCGGCGGTCGGTGTAATCTAGGCCTCGGTGGTGCCGGTGGCAGGGGAATAGAGATGGTTGTGCGATCGCCTTTATACCTGTGGTAGCGATGACGCCTGTGTCTATGTTGGGCTGAAGCTGTCTCTAATGCGAAAACAGCCAGCAATATGATCAATAATAGCCTTTTCATATCCATTATTTTTGTTAAATAGGTATAAAAATACCTTGCCAAGCCCCATTTCAGGCGTTATTTATGACAAATTTTGAAGCTTTCCACAGCAATTCACATTAATCCACAAGTAATTAACAGTAAAATCGCTGTTTTAGAGCATAGGATCAGCTAAAATCCTTTGCTGTATTGCATTTAGCCGAATATATCATGATGTGGATAAATATGTTTTTATAGAATGGTGGGAATTTGTGGGAAATTGTGTTATTTTGTGTCTATTATAGTTGTCACACATACTAATGGCCAATTTCCTCGGTGAATATGAGATAGCGCTGGACGCCAAAGGGCGTTTTTTGCTGCCGTCGGGTTTGCGTAAGCAAATAGGCGAGGGGGTGAGTATGCAATTTGTCGTCAAACGTGATTTTGAAAATTGCCTCACGATATACCATATAGAAACCTGGAATGCTATAAGCGCAAAACTGAACAAGCTGAATGACCTGAAAAAAGATGTGCGCGAATTCAAGCGTTTATTCCTGAATGGTGCAACGGTTGTTGAGTTGGATAGTGCTGACAGGATGCTGGTGCCAAAGCCGCTACAGGAATATGCCGGCATTAAGAAAGAGGCGGTATTGGCAGCGCAGGGCAACAAGATGGAATTGTGGGATAAAGATACATACTATAACTATCTGCGTCAAAATGCGGTGAATATGAGCAGGCTGGCGGAAGATGTGGCGAATGATAACGGGAACCTTTTTGAAAATCTATAAGAATGGGTACACCCGGTTTTTACCACACAACAGTTCTTTTACATGAGGCGGTTGATGGATTGGCAGTGAAGAAAGATGGCGTGTATGTGGATGCAACGTTTGGCGGAGGCGGGCACAGCAGGCTGATACTGGAGCAATTGGGGCCGCAGGGAAAGCTGATAGCGTTTGACCAGGATGCAGATGCATGGGTGAATAAACCTGATGACGAGCGGCTGATACCGGTGACCGAAAATTTTAAATACATGCGGCGGTTTTTAAGACTGCATGGATATAAAGAGGTGGATGGGATATTGGCAGATTTGGGTGTAAGTTCTTTTCAGTTTGATACGGCAGAGCGGGGGTTCTCGATACGTTATGATGGTCCGCTGGACATGCGGATGGATAAGCGATCGGAGCTGACAGCGGCTAAAGTGTTGCAAACCTATAGCGAGCAGCAGTTGCACCAACTCTTCGAGCAATATGGCGAAGTGCGCAACTCGAAGCAACTGGCAAGGCACATAACTGCGCACCGCAGAGGTACAAATGTGCAAACCATAACAGCGCTGAAAGCAATGCTGGGGCCGGTGATGAAGGGGAATCCAAACAGGTACCTGGCGCAAGTGTTCCAGGCACTGAGGATAGAAGTGAATGATGAACTGGGTGTGCTGAAAGAATTTTTAGAACAGGCAGCAATAAGCCTGAAGCCGGGAGGCAGATTGAGTGTGATATCGTTTCACTCGCTTGAGGACAGGATAGTGAAACAGTATATAAAGAGGGGCAGATGGGATGAGAGCGAGATGGGGCAAGAAGTGAAGCCCATGCTGAAACCAGTAAACCCCAAACCTATAGAACCTACAGAGGAAGAGTTGAAGAACAACCCGAGAGCGAGAAGCGCGAAGCTGAGAGTAGGAGAAAGGGTGGCAGAATAGTGAGAAAAAAGTTGGCCCAATGCGGGCTATGAATATATAAATGAGTACGGAGGAGCAGAATAAGCAGGAAGAGGTGATGACCCCTGCCCAAAGGGTTAAGAACGACTGGCGGTCGTTAGTGGAGAAAGTATCCTATAAGGCAATCGTCAATAATATTCCATACCTGGCATTTTTGGTTTTACTGTGTGTGCTGTATATCAGCAACAATCATCGTGCAATAGAGATGCAGCGGGAGTATAATGCCAAGAACAAGCAACTGAAAGAACTGAGGTGGAAGTACATAGATGTGAAATCGCAACTGATGTATGTGAAGACGGAAACGCAGGTAATGAAGAATGCGGGGAACATTGGTTTGAAGCCATCATTGTTGCCGGCGTATAAAATTGAAGTGAAAAAGTAAATAGCGGAAAGCCTGGCTTTCCATCGCAATATAAATTGAATATTAAGAAGGACATACGGTTCAGGGTTTACATAGCATTCACATGCATTTGCCTGTTTGGCTGTGCTATTATTTTCAAGGCAGCTATGATACAGGTGAAGGAAGGGCCAAAGCTTCGGGCAATGGCGCGCGAGATGCACACCCGTTTCGATACGCTGATTGCTGAACGTGGGAATATATATACAGAAGAAGGTGCATTACTGAGTTCATCCATTCCGGAGTTTGATGTGCATGTTGATTTTTCGGTAATTGATTCTGCCACATTCAGGAAAAATATTGATACCCTGGCGCTGTGCATGTCGCGCCTGACAATGGATAAAACGCAGGACCAGTATAAAGAAGAATTTGTGCGTGCATATGAAGAGGGCAGCAAGTACTATCCATTGGCTAGGAGAAAGTTCAAATACTTTGAGTACGAGGCGCTGAGGAAATTCCCAATATTCAACAGGGGTAAAGCACTTGGTGGTTTTATAGCCGACGCAAAAGAAAAACGTGAGAACCCTTACGGCATGCGTGCGTTCCGAACCATTGGTGTTTTCAGGGATAAGAATATGTCTGGCCTTGAAGCTACTTATAACAGGGTGCTGATAGGTGAGAATGGGCGCCGCGTAGTGCAGAAAAGTACCGGAAATGTATGGGTGCCTATCGAGGGTTCGGAAGTTGAGCCGCAGAATGGAAAGGATATTGTTACCACACTCGACATAAACGTGCAGGAAGTAGCTGAGTATGCCCTGAGGAGCATACTGGAAAAATACGAATGCCTGTATGGCACTTGCATTGTAATGGAGACAAAGACAGGCAAGATACGTACGCTCGTAAATCTTGGCCGCCAGCCTAACGGCACTTACTGGGAAGATTTTAACTATGCAATGATCCCGACCGAGCCGGGATCTACTTTCAAACTGGCTACTTTATTGTCGTTGCTGAATGACAAGCTCATAAATGTTGATCAGAATGTGGATGCGGAGGGTGGTACAGTACATTTTGGAAACAGGACAATGCATGATTCTCACTTGGGGTTGGGGGTAATGCCCATTTGGAAGGCATACGCAGAGTCAAGTAATACTGCCATGGCTAAGCTGGCCAATAGTAATTATGCCAATAATCCTAAGAAGTTCATAGATCATTTACATCAGTTCAGACTGGATACTTTCACGGGCATTGACCTGCTGGGTGAGCGCAGAACAGTAATAACCAGGCCCGGCACAGCATCGTGGAGTAATTCAACACTGCCATGGATGGGTACAGGATATGGTATACAGATATCGCCATTACATACCTGCATGCTCTACAATGCAGTTGCTAACGGTGGCAAAATGATGAAACCCTACCTGGTAAGCTCGATAAGGGAGTATGGTAAGGAGGTAAGGAGAATAGAACCTGTGGTGCTTACAACAGTGGGTGATGCGGGTGTTATTGCCCAGGCGCAGAAATGTACAAGGGCCGTTGTTACCGAGGGTACTGCAAAAGGGATCGAATCGCCATATTATACCATGTGCGGCAAGACCGGCACTGCACAGGTGGCAGACAAAGGCATCAGTTATGGAGATGGTGTGTACCAGGGCTCGTTTGTAGGATACTTGCCTGCAGAAAACCCGCAATATACTATTTGCGTGGTGATACGCACTAAACCACATTCGCGCGCTTATTATGGTGGCGCTATAGCTGCGCCGGTTTTCAGAATGGTGGCCGACAAGATATTCTCAGAGAATATAGGCGCATGGGGCGGCCCGCTGGATAGCCTTGCGAGGTTTAGTACAGGTGTGGTGCCGGCTAAGTCGGCTACAGCAAGGAACTATAATGTTCTGTTCAACGCAATAAGGAAGAAATTGCCGATGCCTGATGAAGATGTAAATAAAATCATGCAGGTCTCTGTTGATTCTACAAACCGTATTGTTGTAGCACCCAAAAGCATGTACCGCAATCTGGTGCCTGATGTGAAAGGAATGAGCCTCCGGGATGCCGTATATATGCTGGAGACATTCGGCATGCATGTGAACGTGAAAGGAAAAGGAAAAGTAGCAGAACAATCGATAACACCCGGAACAACAGTAACTAAAGGACAGGTAATAACAATTCAACTGAGTTAATGCCCATATTGCGAGACATATTGGCCAATGTAAACACTGTGCAGGTGTACGGCGATTCAGATGTTGCTGTACACAGCCTGTATATAGATTCACGCAGGGTGGAGCGCGGGAGCATATTTTTCGCTGTACGCGGAACAACATCTGATGGTCATGTTTTCATCGATAAGGCAGTTGAACTGGGCGCTAGTGTAATAGTCTGTGAAGCTTTACCAGAAATATTGAAAGAAGGTGTCGTCTATATAAAGGTAAAGGATACCGCTGGAACAGTTGGGCTGATGGCAGCAGCATTTTATGGGTTTCCTTCTGAACAGTTAAAGGTTGTTGGGGTAACAGGAACGAATGGCAAGACAACTACTGCTACTTTATTGTACCAACTTTTTGAAAAGCTGGGTTATAAGTGTGGCTTGTTATCTACCGTGCAGAACCACATCCATAACAAGATAGAGACAGCGACCCATACAACACCGGATGCGATATCTATACAGGCATTATTGAAGCGGATGGCAGATGCCGGCTGCAAGTATGCATTCATGGAAGTGAGCTCACACGCCATTCACCAGCAGCGTATTGCAGGTATCAGGTTTGTAGGGGGTATATTCACCAATATTACACATGACCATCTCGATTATCATAAAACCTTTGATGAATACATTAGGGTAAAGAAAAGCTTCTTCGATGAATTGCCCGCAGATGCATTTGCACTTACCAATGCAGACGATAAGCGTGGTATGGTGATGCTGCAGAATACAAAGGCGCAAAAAAATACCTATAGTTTAAAAGTGCCTACGGATATAAAAGGCAAGGTGCTGGAAAATAACCTGACTGGGCTTGTAATGATGGTAGATGGCCATGAGGCGCATTTCAGGATGATAGGTACATTCAATGCCTATAACCTGTTGGCGGTATATGGAGCTGCAAAGCTGTTGGGTGAAGATGAGATGAATGTCTTGGCAGTGTTAAGCGGATTGCATGGTGCACAGGGGCGCTTTGAAACCTATACATCATCTAAAGAAAAAGTATTAGGCATTGTTGATTATGCCCATACACCGGACGCATTATTGAACGTGCTGGCAACAATAAACCAATTGCGTACCCAAGGGCAGCAATTGTTTACAGTGGTCGGCTGTGGCGGCGACAGGGACAAAACAAAACGCCCGATAATGGCACAGGTAGCCTGCGAGCACAGCGATAAAGCAATACTTACGTCTGATAATCCAAGAAGCGAGAACCCTGAGGAAATATTGAACGAAATGGAGGCCGGGCTTACGGGGCCTCAAAAAAGAAAAAGCTTACGCATCGCAGATAGAAAAGAGGCGATAAAAGTAGCAGTAACCCTTGCCCGGGCGGGCGATGTAGTGCTGGTTGCTGGTAAAGGCCATGAAACTTACCAGGAGATAAAGGGAGTGAAACATCATTTTGACGATAGAGAAGTTTTGACAGAAGCATTTGAAACATTAAGTAAATAAGAGCATACATGCTGTACTATTTGTTCACATACCTGCGCGATACGATACACCTTTCCGGTGCGGGAGTGTTCAATTATATCACTTTCCGTGCTGCGATGGCGATAATACTGTCGCTGGTGATATCTATGCTCATGGGCAAGCGGTTGATAAAGTACCTGCAGTATAAACAGATAGGCGAAACTGTACGTGATCTTGGGTTGCAAGGAGAAGCTCAAAAGAAAGGTACGCCAACAATGGGTGGATTGATCATTATAGCTGCTATACTGGTACCCACCTTGCTTTTTGCGCGCGTGATGAATGTGTACATTATCCTGATGATCGTTTCTACCATATGGTTAGGTATGGTAGGTTTCCTGGATGATTATATAAAAGTATTTAGGAAAAATAAAGAGGGCCTTGCAGGACGTTTCAAAGTGATGGGGCAGATTGGACTCGGAATTATCGTAGGCCTCACTCTGTATTATAATAATCATGTCGTGATCAGCAGGGAAGTAACGGCAGGTAACCCCAGCGGTGTGTATAATGCTGCTGAAAAACTGGAAGCAGGAGAGTTTGTGAGAAAAGATGAGAACGGTAACGAACGAAAATATGTGAATGTAAGGACAGCGACCACTACTATACCTTTTTTGAAAACACACGAATTGAGTTATTCCCGCATAGCTGCAATATTTGGAGAGAAGAACCTGGATATTGCTACGCCGATCATTTATATCCTCTTTGTCATTTTCATCATAGTAGCTGTATCCAACGGTGCGAACATTACAGATGGTGTCGATGGGCTTGCTACAGGTGTTTCCGCAATAATAGGTGTATGCCTGGGCGTATTCGCATACCTGTCTGGCAACTATGTGTTTGCTGGTTACCTGAATATTATGCACATTCCTAACCTTGGAGAGTTGTCCATATTTATCGGTGCGTTCGTTGGGGCATGTGTAGGTTTTCTGTGGTATAATGCTTACCCGGCGCAGGTGTTCATGGGCGATACGGGCAGCCTTGCATTGGGAGGCATCATTGCATCGCTTGCTATTATCATTAGAAAAGAGCTGCTGATACCTATTATCTGCGGAATATTCCTTGTAGAGAATTTGTCAGTAGTGATACAAGTATGGTATTTCAAACGAACCAAGAAGAAATATGGTGAGGGCAGGAGGATATTCCTAATGTCGCCGTTGCATCATCATTACCAGAAATTAGGTTATCATGAATCCAAGATCGTAACTCGTTTCTGGATCATCGGGATATTATTGGCAATAATGAGTATAGTAACATTAAAACTGCAATAGTGAGCACAAACCAACAACGCCTCGTGATACTTGGAGCCGCTGAAAGTGGTGTAGGTGCTGCATTGCTGGGCAAACAGCAGGGTTGGGATGTATTTGTAAGTGATGGCGGTTCTATAAAAGAACAGTTCAAAACAGTATTGCGGCAAAATGCTATTGAATTTGAAGAGGGGCATCATACTATGGATAGGGTGCTCAATGCAACTTGTGTGGTGAAGAGCCCGGGCATCAGTGATAAGGTTGCTGTGATGAAGGATGTACGCAAGGCTGGCATTGAAGTATGCAGCGAGATTGAGTTTGGGTACAGGTATAAAGGCGATAGCAAAATAATAGCGATAACGGGCAGCAACGGTAAAAGTACTACTACTAAGCTCACTTATCATACGCTGAAAACAGCAGACTATGATGTGGCAATGGTGGGGAATATTGGCTACAGCTTTGCAAGGCAGATTGCGGAAAAGCCATGTGAATGGTACGTGATGGAGATAAGCAGTTTCCAGTTGGATGATATACATTATTTCAGGCCGGATGTGGCTGTGCTGCTCAACATTACACCCGATCACCTGGACAGGTACGATTACAAGTTTGAAAATTATATAGCATCAAAATTCAGGATAACACAAAATCAACAACCCACCGACTACTTTGTTGTGAACCATGACGACAAGGTAATTACTAACCATTTATCTGCTCATTCTATTCACGCTCAAACACTATTTTTTACGATGAACGACAACAACACAGGCAACGAAGGCGGCTACATCAGTGATGATCACATGCATGTACTGTTCAATGGGGAAAACCTGGACATGTCGATCCATGACCTCGCGATCAAGGGCAAACACAATCAATATAATTCTATGGCAGCCGGAATATCAGCACGTATAGCAGGCGTGAGAAAGGAAAAGATCCGCGAGAGCTTTCTCGGGTTCACAGGGTTGGAGCACAGGCTGGAATTCGTGGCAACGATACGTGGCGTAGAGTATATTAATGACAGTAAGGCAACGAATGTCAACTCTGTATGGTATGCCCTCGAGAGTATGAAGAAGCCGGTAGTGCTGATATTGGGAGGGCAGGACAAGGGAAATGACTACAGCGAGATAATGGACCTCGTAAAGGAAAAAGTAAAAGCTATCGTATGCCTCGGTATTGACAATACAGCTATCCATGAAGCATTTGGTGAGGTAGTGCCGACAATAGTGGATACCACCAGTGCGCAGGATGCCGTTAATGCATCGTATGCAGTGTCAGAGCCGGGAGATGTGGTGTTGCTGGCGCCGGCATGTGCCAGCTTCGACTTATTTAAGAATTATGAGGACAGGGGTAAACAGTTTAAAGACGCAGTACGCAACCTTTAATAGTAAGGAGTAATGGAACAAATGCAGCAATTATTGAAAAAAACAAAAGGCGACAAAGTGATTTGGGGCGTTGTGCTGCTGCTTTCGTTCATTAGCTTGCTCGCAGTGTTTAGCTCCACCGGTTCGCTTGCTTACCGGATGGAAAAGAATTCGAACTACTACCTCATCAAGCAGGTAATGGTTTTAGGGCTGGGGTTAATGATCATCTACTGGGTACATAATATTAACTATACCAAGTTTGCTAAACTGGCTGTGATATTATACCTGTTAAGCTTGCCGCTGCTGTTGTACACCCTGTGTTTTGGTACAAGCCTGAACGAGGGTTCGCGCTGGATAAAGCTGCCTGTAATTAATCTTACGTTCCAAACATCAGACCTCGCAAAATTGGCGCTGTTCATGTTCCTGGCGCGTACACTAAGTATTAAACAGGCTGATATTAAAGATCTCAAGAAAGGCTTTATTCCAGTGTTGCTGCCTGTCTTGTTTACATGCGCGCTGATAGCTCCGGCAAATCTGTCCACTGCATTGATGCTAGGATTTACCTGCAGTATCCTGTTCTTCATCGGCCGTGTACAGATGAAGCATTTGATGTTGTTGGCATTAGCTGGTATTATGGGATTGTGTGTATTATTCACAGTTTCCAAGCTCACAGGCTGGGGGCGTGCCAGCACATGGGAACAGCGCATTACCGACTTCTTTGGCACAAAGGATAAGGATGGCAAGAAAGATGATGTTTACCAGGTGCAACAGGCAAAAATAGCCATAGCAGGTGGTGGTATAACAGGTCGTGGGCCGGGAAAGAGCCTGCAGAAGAACTTCTTGCCGCACCCTTATTCAGATTTCATATTCTCTATAATCATTGAGGAGTATGGGTTAATGGGCGGAGGCCTTGTTGTGATGCTGTACCTGCTATTCCTGTGGCGGGCAGTGCTGATCTTCAAGAGATGCCCATTCGCATTCGGGGCCTTCCTGGCTGTTGGTTTAAGTATAACGCTAGTGTTCCAGGCCATGTTGAATATGGCCGTAAATGTGCATTTGGTGCCTGTTACAGGCCTTACACTGCCCATGATAAGCATGGGTGGCTCGTCCATATGGTTTACGAGTATTGCTATCGGCATTGTACTCAGCGTGAGCAAATATGTGGATGAAATGGAAGGCAGCAAAAAGAAAAAGGCTAAGCCTGCACAGGCTGATGGTGCAACAGACGCAGGAGTTGAAGAGGTAACAGATGAAACGACAGAAGAAGAGGAGCGGGTTGAGGAAGAAATAGTAGAAAAGAAACCAAGAAAAAGAGCAAGCAAAAAACAGGTATTGGATGATGGTCCGATACCGGCAATATAATATAATAATGAGCGGATTGCGTGTAATAATAGCAGGCGGTGGTACAGGCGGGCATATATTTCCCGCTGTGGCAGTGGGGCATGCTTTGCAGCGCCTCAGGCCGGGTACGCAACTGTTGTTTGTTGGCGCAAAGGGTAAGATGGAAATGGAAAAGATACCGCAGGAAGGTTTTGAAATAATAGGCCTGGATATAGTCGGATTTAACAGGGGCAATCTTTTAAAGAACCTCTCATTGCCATTTAAGTTGTTGCAGACAAGAATAGAATCAAGAAGCATTATTAAGAAGTTCAAACCATCTGCAATAGTGGGTGTTGGTGGTTTTGCCAGCTTCCCTGTGCTGCATGCGGGACAGGGAATGAATATACCCACGCTGATACAGGAGCAAAATTCTTACGCAGGCAAGAGCAATAAGATATTGGGCAGAGGTGCAAAGGCAATATGCGTGGCATATGAGCATATGGATAAATTCTTCCCGCAGGAAAAGATAGTAGTTACTGGTAACCCAGTGCGAAAGAGTATTTCAGAGATGAAGAGGACTGCTGCAGAAGGTCGTGCATACTTTTGTATTGATGATCACAGGAAGACCGTATTGGTGGTGGGTGGCAGCCTTGGTGCCAAATCAATAAATGAAACTATCCATGCTGAGCTGGACGAAATAATGAAGGAGGATGTGAACCTTATCTGGCAAACGGGCAAACATTACTATGAACAGGTAAAGAGTTATGCTACAGCCTATGGCAGCCGGGTAAAGATATTCGATTTCATCCGCGATATGGACTATGCTTATGCTGCGGCTGATGTAGTTGTATCCAGGGCGGGTGCATTAGCAATTGCAGAACTATGCATTGCAGGTAAGCCGGTGATATTTGTGCCCTACCCGCATGCGGCTGAAGACCACCAGACAAGCAATGCAAAAGCATTGGTAAAACATAATGCAGCAATGCTGGTGAAAGATGGAGATGCTAAAATGGAACTAGTGAAGTTGTTAAAGACAATATTGAATGATACCACGCTGCAGCAAACAATGTCATCGAATTTAAAAGCGATGGCAATAAAGGATGCAGATGAAAGAATAGCAAATAAAGTAATTGAAATAGCGAAATCGCATTAATGAAGGTAAGGGAGATAAATAGGGTGTATTTTATAGGTGTAGGCGGCATAGGCATGAGCGCACTGGCAAGGTTTTTCCGTGAGCAGGGTGCCAAAGTGAGCGGCTATGACCGTACCGAAACTCCGCTTACAAAACAACTGGCAACAGAGGGAATTGAAATACATTATACTGACGATATACAACTGCTGGATAAGGAAGCCCAGTTGGTAGTATACACACCCGCTATTCCTAAAGATCATGTTGAGTACAATTGGTACCTCAACAATCACTATCCAATGTTCAAACGTAGTGATGTACTGCAGTCTATAACACAGTCAATGCATGCGATAACTGTTGCGGGCACGCATGGCAAGACCACTACCTCAACCATGGTAGCTTACCTGCTCCGTGAAACGAAATATGGTTGCAACGCATTCTTAGGTGGCATTTCCGTGAATTATGGCAGGAACTACTGGAGCAGTAAAAATGATACTGCTGTCATAGAAGCTGATGAATATGACAGAAGCTTCCTGAAGCTCTCCCCCGATATAGCCGTACTCACCGCTATTGATCCCGACCACCTGGATATTTATGGCACTGCAGAGGAAATGGAAGCTGCATTTATCCAGTACACAAAGAACATTAAGATAGGTGGCACGTTGCTGGTAAAGCATGGGCTGCATAGACAGAGCGATCTGAAAGGCCCAAGGACTTTGACTTACAGCCTGCAAAATGATGCGGCAGATATCTATGGACAAAACATTGTTCAGAGGGATGGTGGTTATGTGTTCGATGTGGCCGGAGAAGACTGGAAGTTGGAAGGCATGCACCTGAATATTGGTGGCATGCACAACGTAGAGAACGCAATAGCTGCTATTGCCGTTACCCAGTTGCTAGGCATAAACGGAGAAGATGTGAGGAAGGCACTTACAGGCTTCAAAGGCATAGGCCGTCGCTTCGAATATGTGTTGAGGAATGATAAGATCGTATACATAGATGACTATGCACATCATCCCGAAGAATTGGCAGCTTTGATAAAAAGTGCGAAGCAGTTATTCCAAGGCCGCAGATGTGTGGTTTGTTTCCAACCGCATTTGTTCAGTCGCACGCGGGATTTCGCTGATGGATTCGCGCATAGCCTGGATATGGCGGATGAGGTGATACTCCTGGATATATATCCTGCACGCGAATTGCCGATGGAGGGAGTGACATCAAAGATGATAGCCGACAGGATGGCAAATTCGGCACACACTATATTGTCGAAGGAAGGATTGCTGGAATACATAAAAGTTGCTCCGCTTGATTTGCTCATTACCGCAGGTGCAGGCGATATAGATAAATTGGTAGAACCTATAAAAAATATTTTGGCGAATAAGTAATGGGGGAGAAGAAGCGCAAAATATCGATACGCAAAATACTGCAGATGTTGCTCACGTTAGTGGTAACATCCTGCTGTATTGTTGCTATCATCAGCGCTTCAAAGATAGAAAGTGAGAAGGTGTTGAAAAGCGTAGCTATTCACTATAACAACTGTAAAAAATATCATTCTGTTGAAGAACAGGAAATTCTGGACTTGGCAATTACTAACAGAAATATAGACATAACTCGCACGCCCGCATCAAGGCTGGATATCCATGGCATGGAAAAAACCATCATGAACAATCCGTGGATAGCAAATGCACAGATGTTTATAGATAATGAGCGTATACTGCATATGTACGTAACACAGCGCATACCTGTTGTCAGGGTATTCCAGCAAAATGGTGCGAGTTATTATATGGATACAACAATGAGCATTATACCGTTGTCTGCAAACTATATCTATTACAGCACAGTAGTTACCAACGTACCCGAGATAAAAACTGATAGTATTAGCTGGGCAGTGCGAAAGGATATTATATCTCTGGTAAGAACCATCCACTCCGATTCCTTCTGGTCTGCACAGATATCGCATGTTATTGTGGATTCGCCCGGCATGTACGAATTGGTGCCCGTACTTGGAGACCATAAAATATTGTTTGGAAATGCACTCAATGCCAGGGAGAAGTTCGACAACCTGTTTGCATTCTATAAGAATGTGCTGAACAGGATAGGCTGGGATAAGTACCAGTTGTTGGATGTAAGGTTTGCAGGGCAGGTGGTTGCATCTCCTTCACTGCCCTATAGTGGCCCGGTTGATAAAGCAGTAAATACTATTAACTGGGTAAACAGCATAATTGAAACCGAAGCCAAGAGCGATTCTGCACATGTAGATAAGAAACCGGTACTGGTTGCACAAGCGAAGAAAGATGCTATAAAACCAATTGCAAAAGCTCCTGTTAAGCAACCAGCGCAGGTTCCACCCGCAAAGAAACTGCCGGTTACAAACGCTGGAAAACAAATAGATAAGAAACCGGCACAAGTCACACAGGTAAAGAAAGATGCTGCAAAGCCACCTGTAAAAGTAGTTGCTAAACAACCTGCGCAGGTTACACCGGCAAATAAAACCCCGGTTGCCGCTCCCGCAAAACCTATTGACAAGAAGTCGGCACCGGCCAGCACAGATAAAAAGAATGCACAGACAAAACCTCCTGTAAAGTCACCGGTAAAACCACCACCCAAACAGGCAGCGGCAAGTAAGCCGGTAACTGGTGCCGCAACGAAGCCTAATGTAAAAAAACCTCCACCAAAGAATGTAAAAGCAACACCAAAGAAAACAGTGAACAAAAACGACAAAAACGCAAATAGACATTAATAAACAAAGTTTTAAACCTCAGCAATATGAATAGGAAAGAACAACCAATTATCGTAGGCCTGGATATTGGTACCACAAAAGTGGTTGCTATCGCTGGTCGCAAAAACGAATTCGGTAAAGTGGAGATTCTCGGTATGGGGCGCGCCGACTCTGCTGGAGTTAGCCATGGGGTGGTGATGAATATCGAGCAATGTATCCGCTCTATCGAGCAGGCTATAGAAAGGTGTATCCTTTCTAATCCAAACCTTGAGGTAAAAGAGGTATACGTGGGTATTGCCGGCCAGCATATAAAAAGCCTGCAAACCCGTGGCGACAGGGTACGCACAAATGTTGAATCAGAAATAGGTAAAGAAGACATAGAACTGTTGGTGCGTGATCAGCATCGCACCTATATTCCTGCGGGAGACCAGATAATAGATATCATTCCGCAGGATTTCACGGTTGACAGTACAGCGTATGTGGTTGACCCGATAGGTATGAGCGGCGTTAAGATAGGCGCCAACTTCCACATCATCACTGGCGATCGCAATGCCATCCGCAACATCAAGCGCTGCGTCGACAGGTCAAAACTGATAACACGCGATCTTGTACTACAGCCATTAGCATCGGCTGCTGCCGTAATGAATGATGAGGATCTTGAGGCCGGTGTTGCTATAGTTGACATTGGCGGTGGCACTACCGATATGGCAGTGTTCTACGATGGTATCTTAAAACACACTGCGGTTATCCCTTATGCCGGTGTAAATATCACCAACGATATTCGTAACGGCCTTGGAGTGCTGAGGGCTCAGGCAGAGCAAATGAAAGTGCAGTTTGGTACTGCATTGGCTGAAGAAGCCAATGCCAATGCATACATTACCATACCCGGCCTGCGTGGATTGCCACCCAAAGAAATATCGGTTAAGAACCTTGCGCACATCATCCAGGCGCGTATGCAGGAGATACTCGACTATGTCGTATATCACCTGAAACAGATAGACCTGGACAAGCGTTTGTACGGTGGTATTATCCTTACCGGCGGCGGAGCACAGTTAAAGCACATTACGCAGCTTACAGAATTTGTTACAGGATTGGGTGCACGCATAGGCTATCCTAACGAGCATCTTGCTGGCGGCGACAAAGAGTCATTGATGAACCCAATGTACTCAACCTGTATCGGACTCATACTACGTGGCTATCATGATTATGAGAATGGCAAGTTGCGATTTACCGGAGAAGGCGGCAATTACATGCACTTACCTGCAGAGGATATGCAGGCGCTTGTTGCTGATATACAGGAAACAGTACAGCCGGAAGCTATAGAAGAAGATGCGCCTACTGCTGAAGAGCAAATGGAAACAAACAGGCAAAAAGCGCGAAAGCGGAACGAGAATGTAAAGCGCTTGTTCGATGGATTGAAAGGAAAGTTCATGAAGATGTTTGAAGATGTAGATGACCAGGAAATTGAGTAATTAACTGCATATAAATTATAAACAAACACAACTAACCATTTTATTTACTAACCTGCAAAAGAAGCAATATGATACATTTCGAAATTCCAAAGAATCAGTCATCGATCATTAAAGTAATAGGTGTAGGCGGCGGCGGAAGCAACGCCGTGAACTATATGCATAACCTTGGTATTGAAGGAGTGGATTTTGTGGTATGCAATACAGATTCACAGGCGCTGGCGCTTAGTCCTGTTGCCAATAAAATACAGCTTGGCCCGCACCTCACACAAGGCCTTGGCGCCGGCGCTAACCCCGAGATCGGTAAGCAATCGTGCGAGGAGAGCCTTGAGGATGTTTCCAAGATATTGAAGGTAAATACACGCATGGCGTTTATTACAGCAGGTATGGGTGGCGGCACCGGTACTGGTGGTGCTCCTGTGGTAGCGAAAATATGCCGCGATCTCGGTATCCTCACAGTGGGTATCGTTACCACGCCGTTCACTTATGAGGGCCGCAAGCGTATGAAACAGGCACAGGAAGGCATTGACCGAATGCGCGATCATGTGGATACTATACTCATCATCTCTAATGATAAGCTGCGCCAGCAGTTTGGCAACCTGCCATTCACGCAGGCGTTTGCAAAGGCTGATGATATACTGGCTACGGCTGCAAAATGTATCACTGATGTGATCACTACTACAGGACAGATAAATGTTGACTTTGCTGACGTTTGTACGGTAATGAAGAACGGCGGTGTTGCGATCCTTGGCAGTGCATCGGCTACAGGTGAGAACCGAGCACTGATGGCTGTGGAAGAAGCATTAAGCTCGCCATTGCTGAATGACAATGACATCCGCGGCGCTAAGTGGTTACTCCTCAACATTACATCTGCTGCCGGTGAGCACGAACATACTATGGATGAGGCAGAGGCTATACAGGCATATGTGCAGCAACAGGCTGGTGATAATTGCGATGTTATCCTGGGTATGGGCCACGATCCTAACCTGCATGAGCGGATCGCGGTGACTGTAATTGCTACAGGTTTCAACCACAAGGATATCAAATCAGAGTATCCTGCGAAGAACAATGAGCCTGAAAAGATAGTAGTGAAGCTCGGTGAAATAAACACGCCGGCTGAAGTACATATTCCTGAACTGAAGCAGGTGGTAAGGCAACCCGAGAGCATGTCTCCTACATTGGTGGAGATGCAGCCGGTTGTAAACACGGTGTATGACTTCAGGCCGGCTGAAGCATTTGCCAACCGCACAGAACCTGAAGTGCAACCGGAGCCTATAGTTGAACAGCCGGTTATGGTGGTGGCCGAGGAGCCTGTTATGACCGTAATTGATGTACCCGTTTTCGGGGAGGAGGAACGGAAGGCAGAAGAGATACCTATGCAACTGGTTATGAAAAATGAGCCGGTTGAAGAGCAACCTGTAATGAAGATAGGTGAGCGTTTTCTTTCTGCGGATGAGATCGAAGAGAAGAGAAGGTTCGAGGAGCAGAAGAAAGCACTTGAAGACCGTGCTGAGCGCCTGCGCCGTATGAGCTTTAATATAAAAGGCACGGATAGCAGCGATGAGATGGAAAATGTTCCTGCATACATGCGTAAGAATATGAAGCTGGACAACCAGGTGGCCTCTTCTGACCCTTATTACAGTGGCTACTCTGTGGGGATGAACGATAACCAGAACAATCCGCAGGCAGCAATACAAACTATCAATACATTCCTCGACGGCAAAAAGCCGGACTAAGTTGTTTCTTTTGTTTATTTATATTGCGTAGGCTCCCGTTTTCTAACGGGAGCATTTTTTTATGTTTTCTTTTTGTAGAATAGTGTGTTGCTATTCTCTGTTCTGAAAATTTGTTGCGCGGTTTCCCGGAGGAAATCTTTTGTTACGGATTGGTAGTGGTCCCATTCTTTATTGATCATTGCGGCATCGCCCATGAGCTCGTAGAAGGCGAGGTTGTTGGCGCGGCTCAGCAGTGTCATATCTTCAAAGGCGATCATTGCCTCTATTTTATTTTTTGCTTTTTGCAGTTCATCGTCGGTTACGCCACCGGCTACAAGCTTTGCCAGTTCGGCCTCCACAGCTTCGTTGGCTGCTTCTATGCTTTTGCCTTCGCGTATCTTTCCTTCTATCACTACCAGCCCGGGATCCAGGCTGCCTGTGTGGTAGCAGTTGATGTTGCTGAACAACTGCTCTTCTTTTACCAGCCGCTGGTACAGGCGCGATGCAAAGCCGCTGCCCATTATCTCTGTTATCAGGTCAGTGGCATAGTAGGGTGGGGTAAGCCTTGGGCCTATGTGCCATGCTTTGTACAACGCATCCAGCGGCACATCTGCATGCACGGTTTGTGTGCGTGCTTCCTGTTGCGCAGGCTCTGCAGCTACATTACGAACGTATTTATCGCCGGAGGGTATATTGCCAAACCATCTTTCTGATAATTCTTTTACCTGCTTCACGGTGATATTGCCGGCTACACACATCACAGCGTTCAAGGGGTTGTAGTGCTTATAAAAAAAGGCTTTCACATCGTCCAGTTGGGCTGTCTCTATCTGTTCCAGGTTCATGCCTATGGTTGGCCACTGGTAGGGGTGCTGCTTGTATGCGATCTTGCGCATCAGGTGCCATGCATCGCCGTATGGTTTGTTCAGGTAGTGCTCTTTGAATTCCTCGCACACCACTTTGCGCTGCACATCGAGGCTTTTTTCGCTGAAGGCGAGGGATAGCATGCGGTCGCTCTCCAGCCAGAAGGCGGTCTCTATATTTTTGAGCGGAATCTGCAGGTGGTAGTTGGTAATATCGTTGGTGGTGTAGGCATTATTCTCGCCGCCTGCCATTTGCAGCGGCTCATCATATACGGGTATATTCATGCTGCCGCCAAACATCAGGTGCTCGAACAGGTGTGCAAAGCCGGTGCGGTTGGCCTCCTCATCGCGTGCGCCTACATCATACAGTATATTCATAGCCACCATTGGGGTAGCTTTATCAATATGTACCAGTACCCTTAACCCATTATTCAATGTAAACCGTTCGAACTGAAGCATGATCTGTTTTTTGTGTTGCCAAAGTTAACTGAAATGCGCTTTTGCACAATTTTTTGTGTGGGAGACGGCTTTTTGTTTAAGTGATTGGTTCATAATATCTTATCAAATTTTTTTTGCGCACTATTTGCGCACTATTTGCGCATTTCTTGCGCACTTTTGCGCATTCTTTGCGCATTTTTAGTCGTGAGTCATAAGTCGTAAGTCTGGTTTCTAATAGGTTTATATTGTTATGCACTTCCGTGTTAGGATCACATGCCGGCAATGAGCGAGTTAACCACCTGATATATCTCCGATCTGCCGGCATCAATGTCCCCGTCAACATCCCCCGTCCTAAAGGCCACCCGCTTCTAAAGGGGGAATAAGTCCGCATATATTTTAAGCTGTGTTGCATTTTGTTCAAAATTTTCTTGCACTAAGTAAAGTTCGTATCAATTTCCGGAGGGAAAAAATGGGAAAACCATGACGGTACAGAAAACTGTACCGTCACGGTACTAAAATAGTACCGTCATGGAAAATACTTTGCAGCAGGGGCGCAGTTTTGAGCTGATTTATGGTATGAATTTTTTGGCGCTTTTTTGTGAGGGATTTGTGTGAGGCTGTTGCAGAAAATAACTCCAGGCAGCGCCCTTATTTATTATTTTTACTTTGCTCATGCCATCGCGCCAACTTAAAGAAAACCAGCAAAAACACAATGAGCGATAAAATACCAAGTTCTCTAGTGTCAGGCAGACCAAAGAGGAGTATATATTTCATGCGGCAAACTTTGCAAACAAGATATAAAATAATTGCCGATTCATGTTTACATAATTTTTAAACTGAGACACCAGATCCTCAATTTCGCCGTTCCGATGCCGGTTGCAGACCTGAGAGATCGGGAGGTAGAAGTCTGCCACGCTCAATGCTGTACTACAGACTTGGGTCAGTGAAGGATTGGGAGGCACAAGTCTGCTGCGCTCAATGCTGTGCTACAGACTTGGGCCAGTGAAAAGTTGTATGTTTCGCAAGCGAGACCTTTCGACTAGTGGAGATGTATTGGCAGAAAGCAAGGAAGGAGGGGATCTTTATCAAAAGAAGCGAGTCTATTAACCCCTGGTTACAAACGGGCCGGCTTTGCAACGAAAAATGGGTATTTATACCTATTTTTTTGTGCAAATCCGGCACTACTTTTGCTACTATAACATAAAAATCAGCTTTATGAAAAATATATTACTCCTTTGCGCAGGTGTTATTGTCCTCATAGCATCATGCAAAAAGCCGGAAACCTTACCCTCAACCACCTCCACCTTCAGTACCTACTCCTCAATGGATACCATCTACCAGATGCTGGAAGTGAAACCAAAATACGTAACTGTTAATGGCGGCACCGGAGGCACCTTCTATGGCACCAGTGGCACACGCTACGTGATACCGCCCAACTGCCTGCAGGATGGCGCAGGCAACCCTGTTATCGCCAGCGTGCAATTTGAAGTAGCTGAATACCTGAAGAAGGGTGATATGATTTTTTCGGGTGTGTTGCCTCAAAGTGACAATAATGAACTGATCTCTGGCGGGGAGTTTTATATAAGCGCAACCTTATCCGGGCAGAAAATTTATTTGAAACCGGGTTGTACTTGCCTGGCAAATATTCCAAGAAATGGGGACACTACTGATGGGATGGAGTTTTTTGCAGGAAGGCCAGGGCCAGACTCAATAAAGAATAAGGTGAATTGGAAGAAAAATGATTCAGCGGGTATTGTCAGGCCTATAGTTAAGCCCTTCGACAGAATCAAGGATACCTTGGAAATTATATCAGATAGCTTCAGGTTCTGCAATGCAGACAGACTTGGTCTTTCGGGTTGGAAGTATCAAACCTTTAAAATTACTATTATGGCATCCAATGCCACACTTACGTCGACAGACGAACTACATACCTATGCGTTCTATGACAATTATAAAAGCTTTTGGAATTGTAGTTGGTATGGTGGCCCTGTAGATAATGTTTATTCAGAACATCATGTGCCCGACATTCCAGTGCATTTTGTATCATACGCGCTTATAAATAAACGCTTCTACGCTGGTGTCACTGCCGCTACACCAAAAACAGGGGAGAACTATACAGTCACTCTCTTCGAAACAGACCCTGCTCAATTCAAAGCACAATTAAATAACCTTACTAAGTAAACATTATGAACATGACAAAGAATATACTTGCGGTCGCTGCATTTTGCATAGTTGTCGCTTCCTGCAAAAAGCCGGAAACCTTACCCTCAACTACCTCCACCTTCAGTACCTATTCCTCAATGGATGCCATCTACCAGATGCTGGAAGTGAAACCAAAATACGTAACTGTTAATGGCGGCACCGGCGGCACATTCTATGGCACCAGCGGCACACGCTATGTGATACCCCCCAACTGCCTGCAGGATGCCGCAGGCAATGCCGTTACCACTAACGTGCAGTTTGAAGTAGCCGAATACCTGAAGAAAGGGGATATGATATTTTCGAAGATGCTGCCTGTAAGTGATGATGAGCCTCTGCTATCAGGCGGCGAAATATCTATAAAAGCGACCCTTGCAGGACAGCCAATTTATCTAAAGTCCGGAGGCTGCACTGTCTCTGCCACTATTCCAAAAGACAAAGACACTGTTAAGGGTATGGAATTTTTTGCAGGTACTGCCAACCCGCCATCTGCAGACAATAAAGTCAACTGGAAAAGAACAGATTCAGGTGGAGGGATCAGAGCCATTATTTATAATGGAGATACTGTTACTATTATTTCAGATAGCTTACGATATATTAACGCAGACGTATTCCTCAAAGGTAAATTTGCAGGCTTATATCAATACCAGAAAATTACGGTGAATGTGGTTATATCCGGCATCACTCCAGGTAGTTTACCTTATCTGCGTGGGTTCATTCTGGTCGACAATTTTAAAGCTGTTTATAATGGCCCGTTTCGTGGCCTTGATATGAACTTCAATTTTGATTTTTTTAACTGTCCTGTACATTTTATTTTTTATGGCTTAGTTAATGATCGCTTCTACGCCGGAGTCACAGCCGCCACTCCAAAAACAGGAGAAACCTACACCGTCACACTTTTCGAAACAGACCCCGCACAATTCAAAGCACAGTTGAATAACCTTACTAAATAAACACTTAAAATAAACTTCCGGTCGTTGGCAGGAACAAAGCAACCCACCATATTTGGGTCTCCTCGCGTAGGACATTCATCACTTCCCCGCTTGATAGGGGTTAGGTGTGTCTTCACAAATTCTGTAAAATTCTAAAACCTTAAAACCTGCTCAAACCTGCGCTGGTATTACATCCCAAAACCTTGGGTACTGTTTCTGTACCGTCAAGGATCTTTGATTTTTCTAACAAAAAAACTCTTGCGAACTTTACATGGTTACACTTCGCTGTCATTGGCAGGAAAGAAGGGGCTATACTCGCGAGTATAGATTTCCGCCCGGCCATGCCGTTCGGACGGGCTTCACTGCGCACCAAGGCACACACCTGAGCGCTTGTTCAGGATGACAAACAAGTATAAACCCATTTAGGTACAAGCCTATTGGGAATCAATCACAAAGTGCGCCCGTCCGAACGGCTGGCCGGGCGGGCAAAAAGTGCGCAAGTAGTGCGCAAATAAAAATGTATAGTGTAGTTGTTAAACAGTATATTATAAATGCAAGTGTTGTTACAAAAAAAATTGAAAAAATGAGCACACACACCCTGAAAATTCTGAAATCATCATCCGTTTTATTACTTTCCGCACAAATACAAATTTATGCATAGACTTACCATAGCATTACTGGCAGCATTTGCGCTCATCCTCATATCATTCAAAGGTGATAATGCCGAGAAGGCAGACCTCCGCACCATCATGCTCATCAAAAATGAGGGATTTGGTAATTCGAAAGTGATGCAGACATTGTTTGAGCTTTGTGAAGTGAACGGGCCGCGGCTTACAGGTTCGCCGGGGATGAAGAGCGCTGAAAAATGGTGTAAGGAAAAACTGCAAAGCTGGGGGCTGGAGAATGCCGCCATAGAGCCATGGGGCGGCTTTGGCAAAGGGTGGGAGATCAATAAGTGTTATGTGGCGATGACCGCACCATACTACCAGCACCTGATAGCTGTGCCCCGCGCATGGACACCCGGCACCAACGGCCTGGTAAGCGGCAACGCAATAATGGTGAAGATAGAGACCATGGCCGACATGGCGCAATATGCTGGCAAGCTAAGGGGCAGGATAGTGGTGATGGGAACGCCGGGCGATACACGCCCCAACTTTACCGCTGACGCCAGCAGGGTTAGCGAAGCCGACCTGGCAAAAATGAGCCTGGACCCGCACAACGATGAATCGCCGGCGCCGTCAGCACGCCAGCAGCAGCGCAACCAAAGGGCTGCAGCCATGGCACTGCGCTCGTCTATCGATTCGTTCTTTATCTCGGAAGGTGCAATAGCTGTGCTGAGTGGCGGGCGTGGCACTATGGGCACAGTGTTCACATCCAACGGTTCGCCACGCGCATGGGATGCAAAACCTGTGCTGCCGGAGCTGGAAATGGGCGCTGAGCATATAGCCAAAATACAGCGCTTGCTGGATGCTGATAAAGAAGTGAAACTGGAACTGGATACAAAAACAACTTTCTTCACCACCGACTCCATAGAATATAATGTGGTAGCAGAGATACCCGGCACCGATCCTAAACTGAAAGAAGAACTGGTAATGCTGGGCGGCCATATGGATAGCTGGCATGGATCTACGGGTACAACAGACAACGGCACGGGCGTAGCAGTTGCTATGGAAGCAGTAAGGATAATCAAAACACTTGGCCTGAAACCACGCCGCACTATACGCGTAATATTATGGAGCGGTGAAGAGCAGGGCTTGCTGGGATCGCGCGGGTATGTGAAGAACCATTATGGCAACAGGCTGACCATGGAACTGAAACCGGAGCACAGCAAAGTATCGGCCTACTACAACCTGGACAATGGCGGCGGCAAGATACGCGGCATATACCTGCAGGGCAATGATGAACTGCGCCCCATATTTGAAGAATGGCTGGCACCTTTTGCAGACCTTGGCGCGCACACAGTTACCTACCGCAACACCGGCTCTACCGACCATATAGCTTTTGATGAGGTGGGCATACCGGGCTTCCAGTTCATACAGGATGGCCTGGAATACGGCACCCGCACGCACCACACCAATATGGACAGCTACGACCGTGCCAGTGCCAACGACCTGATGCAGGCATCTATCATCATGGCATCGTTCGTTTACCACACAGCCATGCGCGATGAAAAACTGCCACGCAAAGCGCTGCCCAAAGTGAATAATGAACCCAATAGTTGGAGAAGATAAGCCCCAAACCCCTAAAGGGGCTTTAAATATGAGATCATGGCGATGAAGTTGAAAAGAGGGTTATCCATTATACTGCTATTAGTGTGCCATTGTGTATGCATGGCACAGTACGATCAGCTTATTAAGTATGTGAACCCGCTGATTGGTACAGACCGCATGGGATATACTTATCCCGGTGCGACAGTGCCGTTCGGTTCTGTGCAGCTAAGCCCGGAAACAGATACACTGCCTTATGAGGTGAATGGCAAGTATAACAAAGATGTTTATAAATATTGCGCGGGCTATCAATACCAGGATAATTCGATAGTTGGGTTTTCGCATACTCACTTCAGCGGTACCGGACATTCTGATCTTGGCGATTTTCTTATTATGCCAACTGTGGGGCTGTTAAGATTAAATCCAGGAACAGCGGCTGATCCTGAAAGCGGCTTCCGTTCGGAGTTCTCTCATGTTAACGAAGTTGCTGAGCCGGGTTATTATATGGTGAAGCTGGAAAAGTACAATGTGCTTGCAGAGCTGACCGCAACAACGCGTGTGGGTGTGCACCAGTATACATTTCCGAAGAGCGACAATGCGCATATTATACTGGATGCTGTGTATGGCATATATAATTACCCTGATAAGAATGTGTGGACCTTTATGCGTGTGGAGAATGATACTGTAGTGACCGGCTACCGGCAGACCAATGGCTGGGGACGCACGCGCACTGTTTATTTTGCCATGGTATTCTCGAAGCCATTTAAAGAATACGGCTGGCAGAACAATAGCAAGAAACAGGTGTACCGTGGCTTCTGGAGGAAATTTGACCAGACAAAAAATTTCCCTGAGATGGCAGGGACACAGGTAAGAGCCTATTTTGATTTCAATACCACAGAAGGTGAAAAGATAAATATCCGATTTGCGATATCGCCTGTGAGTATGGCGAATGCATTGACCAATCTACGGGAGGAAACACCAAAACCGGATTTTTACGCGATTAAAGAGAAAGCACAGAACCAATGGGAGCAGGAACTGAATAAGATAGTGATAGAAGCGGATAAAGAAACGAAGCAGAATTTTTATACTGCTGTTTACCATGCTTATCTAAGTCCTACCATATATATGGACGTAGATGGGTCCTACCGCGGGCTTGACCAGAATTCCCACTTCGGCGGCACCAACTATACTACGTTCTCTCTTTGGGATACTTACAGGGCGTTGCATCCTTTGCTGAACCTTATACAGCCGGGCAGGAACAATGATATGATCATCTCTATGCTGGCGCACTATGATCAAAGTGTACACCATATGCTGCCGGTATGGAGCAACAGCGCAAACGAGAACTGGTGCATGATAGGTTATCACAGTGTTTCGGTAATTGCCGATGCAGTTGTAAAAGGGTCGCACAAGGGAATGGGTGATCATCAATGGTTTAACGCAAATGCAGCCCTTAATGCGTGCATTGCTACGGCAAAACATAAAAATTATGACGGGCTGGAGTATTATATGAAACTGGGTTATGTACCGGAGGATAAGAGCGGTGCATCGGTATCGAAGACCTTAGAGTATGCCTACGATGACTGGTGCATTGCCCAAATTGCAAAAACGCTGGAGCGGTATGATGTGTACACTGAATTCATAAAACGCTCGGCTAATTATAAAAATGTTTTCGATCCATCAACCGGTTTTATGAGGCCGCGTATGAGTGACGGCAGTTTTAAGAAAGAGTTCAATGAGCTGAATACGGATGAGCCGGGTTTTATAGAGGGCAATACATGGAATTACAGCCTTTATGTGCCTCATGCGCCGGATAGCTTAATTAAAATGATGGGCGGCAAAAAACGATTTGTAAAGCACTTAGATTCCCTGTTCACCATGCAATTGCCTGATAGCTTTTTTGCGCATACAGAGGATATTACAAGAGACGGCATTATTGGCAATTATGTGCATGGCAATGAACCATCGCATCACGTGGCATATCTGTACAATTGGGCCGATGCGCCCTGGAGAACACAGGAGCGTGTGCGCATGATCATGCAGAAAATGTACCGCCCTGTACCCGATGGTCTTAGCGGCAATGATGATTGCGGGCAGATCAGCGCATGGTATATATTCAGTGCAATGGGCTTTTATCCCGTAGCCCCCGGCAGTAGCCATTATGACATTGGCAGCCCATGTGTAAATGCTGCAGTGCTGTACTTAGAGAATGGTAAAACCTTTTCCATAAAGGCAAAGAACCAAAGCAGCAAGAATGTATATGTGCAAAAAATAGAGCTCAACGGGAAGGAACTCGACAGGCTTTACATAAAGCATGATGAAATAATGAACGGAGGAGAATTAGTTTTTCATATGAGTGATAAGCAAAAATAGGCTAGAAATTATGTATGAAACCGATGCCGTTACCCGTAAACCTAAGGTCGTACATCAATATATGCCATTTGCTGTTGTGCCGGTGATGTGAGGCAAACATGATGTTATCGAATAACAGCAAGGCAATACCCTGTATAGCTATTGACTTACCGAAGCCCTGGTATATGGCTTTATCATTGCCTGCTGTTCTGCCATACTCGTTGAGAGCTACGCCTCCGGCTATGTAGAGGACATCGAGACCGGCATTTATGAGGTATAGTTTTTTGTTGGAGAGGTAGCGGTTATAAGCCTGCAGGTAGTTGTACTTTGCGGCCATTTCCTTTCGCACGCCACTCATGCCCATAAAGGCTATGCCTGTGTTCACAGCGCCCCATAGTACGTTCATCCCGTGGAAGTATTTCCATTCATCCTGCCGGGCGGTGACATAGCCAACACCTCCTGAGACCATGCTGGCTATGCCCATGGCACCTAATACCTTCATGCCGGTTTTGTTGGTGCGTATGCGTTGAGCGTTGTATACTGCTACGGTGTCTTTAAAAGATATTTCCTGCGCATGGGCATGCGCCATTATGCATAGCAGGAAACAAATAAAGAATGCGCGCACTACGAATTGGATTACTACAAAGCTATTGAAAAACCTCTTAAGACACCTTTGATATCTTCAGCATGTTGGTGGGCAGGTGTTCCTTTATGGGTGTGCTGCAGGTGTTAACCACTACATCGCCAGCTTTTAGGAGATTCCTTTCTTTAAGGAATTGTACCTGGTCTGCGATGGTGTCATCAATGCTTACTTCCCTATCATAATAGAAAGCCTTTACGCCCCAGCTCAAGCTCAGCTGGTTCACCAGTGATTGTGTCTTAGTAAAAACATATAGCGGAGAGTGTGGCCGATAGCTCGATAGCATGAAACCGGTATAACCAGACTGCGTCTGTCCTATCAACGCATTGGCCTCAATGTCTTTTGCTATCTCGCAGGCATTGTAGCACAGCGCATCGCTGAGGAAAGAGGGTGAATGCTTTTGCGGCACCAGGTTGCGATTATATACGGTCTCTACTTTTTCCACTTCGTTAATGATACTTACCATTGTGCTTATCACCAGTTCGGGGTGCTGGCCTATGGCAGTTTCACCGCTCAGCATCACGGCATCTGCCCCCTCCATCACTGCATTGGCAACATCTGTGATCTCGCTGCGGTATGGGCGTGTATGCGTTATCATACTCTCCATCATCTGCGTGGCAATGATCACCGGCTTTGCCCTGTGTATGCATTTCTGGATAATACTCTTTTGTATCATAGGTATCTTCTCCAGTGGTATTTCCACGCCCAGGTCGCCACGGGCTACCATCACTGCATCTGATGCAAGGATTATCTCGCGCAGGTGCTCCAGCGCTTCGGGTTTTTCTATTTTGGCAATTATCTTGGCACAGCCTTCCTTCTTTCTTATGATCTCGCGTAGCATATGTACATCTTCCGGTTTGCGCACGAATGAGAGCGCTATCCAGTCAACGTCCTGGTCTACTATAAAGTCCACATCAGCCAAGTCCTTTTCAGAAAGTGAGGGCAAGGATATTCTTGTATCGGGCAGGTTCACTCCTTTTTTAGAAGATAATATGCCGGGTGTCAACACTTCAACTTTCACGCGTTTGTCTTCGCCTATTTCTTTTACCAGCACTTCTATTTTACCGTCGTCCAACAGTATCTTCTCATCCACTTTTACATCCATAAAAAAGGAAGGGTAGGAGATGTAAATATTTGCCAGTGTGCCGATACACTTCTCATTCGTGAAATAAAAGTGGTCTCCTTTTTTCAGCATCAGGGCATTGTCCTGTATTTCGCCAACGCGGAGCTTGGGCCCCTGGAGGTCGGCCAGGATGGCGATGTTGAACTGGAAGGTTTTATTGATGGTTTTGATGTGGTTGATGACTTCCAGGTGCTGCTCGTGTGTACCGTGCGAGAAATTGAGCCTGAAGACATTCACACCTTCGTTCACCAGCGCCAGAAGTTTATCGTATGTATTGGAGGCGGGGCCTACGGTCGCTACTATCTTCGTTTTGTGTAACATATGGTCTTAGTTCGCAAATATCCTTACTTTCCGTCAAAAGAAATATTATATAAGTGCTAAATAAAAATTATTGTGCCAATGACTTTGTTTTTACCAGAGAAAAAATATGCATAAACATGGCTGCCGGCATTAAAAAACCTGCCAGCAATGTGTATGGGAATAGCCCAAAGCCTTTATTCACAGCACTTTCTGTAAGCCCCCAAATACTATAAAAGTATGCCTGGGAGATGAGTATGGAAACAACGATGGCTAATGTAATAAAACCTGCTATGTTCCATAATATGATAAGGGATTTTGATTTAGGTACTCCATTCCTGAAAAGAAAATAGCCCACCAATGGAGCAGTAATGCCTATCATAACATCAAAATTATAACCTTCAAATGATGCTTCTTTAGGTAATATATCATTAAGATATGCCTGCCATATGAGCAGTTCTACAAATATCCTGAAAGATTGAAAATATACTGGCCATGTGGCTGGTGTTTGTGCAATGAGTGGTTTAAAGTGTCTGTTCCTGAAAAAGTAAATGAAGAACAGGAATGTGGGCAACACTAAGAGCAGTGGTATGCGGGGTGGCAGGCTTGTATCGGTGAATATACCGGTGAGCGAGATAAAGGTTACATAGGCCAGCCAGCCAAAAATTACCAGGGCAGCCTTAAAAAGGAAACGTTTTCTTTTATCGGCGGAATAAGCTTTTGAAACAACATTGACAGAATAAACAAATAGAACAATTGCAAGGACAACGGTGAGTATTATGAATCCTGCCTGCAGCATCATAGTTTGTTTGCTATACCAGTTCTTTTAGTTTTTCGAGTACTGTATCTATTTCTTCTTTGGTGTTATGCCTGCTGAATGAAAAACGGATGGGCACCATATCTGTAGCCTGGCCATTGTAGATGGCCGATATTACGTGGCTTACCGCATTTGCACCGCTGGTGCATGCGCTGCCGCCACTTACACATATGCCTGCCATATCGAGGTTGAAAAGCAGCATGTCAGACTTCTCATTCATAGGGAATGAGACATTGAGCACAGTATATAAACTGCTGCCGTTGGTATCGCCATTAAATTTTACGCCCGGAAAATTTTGCTGCAGCTTCTCAGCCATGTATGTTTTCAGGCCTTTTATGTATTGGCTGTCCTGTTCATAGCGTTCAGTGGCTATTTCCAGCGCCTTAGCAAAACCAACTATACCATACAGGTTCTCGGTGCCGGCACGCATGTTGCGCTCCTGTGAACCGCCATGCAGGTGCGGTTTGATGCGCACATTCTCATTCACGTAAAGGATGCCTACACCTTTTGGCCCATGAAACTTATGGCCAGCACCATTGATGAAGTGTACATTAATATCCTTCAGGTTTAAAGGATAATGGCCTACTGTCTGAACAGTGTCGCTGTGGAAGATGGCATCATACTTTTTACAGAGCTCACCAACGGCTTTTATTTTCAGCAGGTTGCCGACTTCGTTGTTAGCATGCATGAGTGTAACTAATGAACGCTCTTTATTACCTGCCAATAATTCTTCCAGGTGGGCGAGGTCTATATGGCCCTTATCTGTGAGACGAACGTAACTCAATGTAGCATGTTTAAAATGCTCCATGTGCTCTACAGTGTGTAAAGTAGCATGGTGCTCTATGCGTGATGTGATGATGTGTTTACAACCTAAGTCACGAATAGCAGCCGTAACAGCCGTATTAGTACTCTCTGTGCCGCCGGAGGTGAAGAATATCTCGCCGGGAGCAGCATTAAGTATTTTGGCTACTGTTTTGCGGGCATTCTCTATAGCCATTTTGGTTTCCCTGCCGTAGGAATAGATAGATGATGGGTTACCAAACTTTTCGGTAAGGAAGGGCATCATGGCTTCCAGTACATCCGGATCGAGGGAGGTGGTGGCTGCATTATCAAAATAAATACGGCTCATTATCAGCAGGCTATGTTTTGAACAGAGCCCGCAAAATTAACCCAAATATTTTATTCAAGCTATTGACCGGGCTTTTTATGTAACTTTCTCTTAATAAGTTTAACGGTATAGGCTACCAGGCAGTACAGAGCAAGTGGCGCCATAACCACACCAAACAGTGGTATCCAGTTGGCATTTGGAGCAACTCCAAGTAATAATTCTTTCATATGTCAGGGGTTTGAGGATCATCTGTATTATGGCTTTTATGTAAGCACTTCCTAATAAGCATTGCGATATATTCTGCTGCATACAAGCCAAGCAGCACAGCAATTGCCGGTATGATGAACGGGACCCAGTTTGCGCGTAGTAATAACTCCTGCATAGGTTCAAAGATCAATGTTATTAAAAATATCAGGCTGGCCGAGATAGGTGGTGGAATGGTGCCTGATGGTGCGGCGCTTTTTGATGAACTTTATAATAAAGTCACCACTGTACAATATAATTACCAGCGCAACCAGTGGTGAGATGAGTGGCAGCCAATTATCTGAAGGATAACCACCACCTGATAATAATAAATCAGCCATAACCGCAAATTTTATTATCCAATTTACGGAATATAATTATAATATTCTATTTTTTAACATTAATTAACCTGGATCAGGATTTAAGGATTATAGGATTTTCAGAATGCGCGAACATAAAAGGGGTGGGAAGGTATCCTTCCCACCCCTTTTATGAAAACCAAACTTAGTTTTTCTGCTGGTTCTCGTTAAAGCTCATCATCCAGTTGATGCCGAACTTATCGGTGCACATACCGAAGTAATCGCCCCAGAAAGTTTTGTTCATAGGCATGGTTACCATTCCACCGTTGGCAAGGCCGTTGAAGATCTGGTCGGCCTGGTCTTTGCTGTCAGCGTTTACAGAGATAGAGAAGTTATTACCCTCCTTGTAGTTGGAAGCCCATTCGCCGCCGGTATCGCTGCCCATGAGCACTGTACTGTTGCCTACCGGAAGAGATACATGCATGATCTTGTTGCCTTCTTCAGGTGCTATTTCTTTTCCACCTTCTTGTGGCATGTCTTTGTAGCGGCCGATGTATGGAAACTCTCCGCCGAATACTGACTTGTAGAAATTAAATGCGTCTTCGCAATTACCATTAAAAGTGAGATAAACATTTACTGATGGCATAGTTGAATATTTTTTTGTGGAGGGCAAAGATAATCAGGATTTAATCAGGATTTAAGAATTTTTCAGGATGCGTGAGGGTTAAATTTAGGTGAATGATCAGCAGGCTGAAAACTATAAATGCTTATGTAAATGTTCCACAAGCTTTGATGAGCGGTAACCGAAGCCTGCGCCAAAGCTGTTGATGACCAATCCTTTGACATTGAATTTCTCAGAGGAGATTGCGAATACTATGCTTTCATCTGCCGGGTCGGTCATGCCCTCGAAACGGTACACCTCATCAATAACAAAATCTTCGGGCGATAACTCAAGAGAATTACCCCTGCAATAAAGGCAATCCTTCTCTTCGTGCAGTAAAAAATCTGCGGTGTAACCTCTTTTTACAAGGTCGTTTACCGCCTCGCTCAAGGTATCGTAACTGCGTAGTGGTTGCTGATCGCTATGCATAAAATGCGGTGAATGTATCCAAATCTACAAAATTGCCTTGAATTGGCGGCTACGCATCCACATCTATCTCCTGGCAAGTGCCGTAGCAGCGCTTTATCTGCTTTTGTTCATTAACCTCTATCCGGCTAATGCCTTTTATGGTCTTTGCTTGGTTGCCAACGGATATTGTGAATGTATATTCCGATCTATCCGAACCGTTAGATACAGTTTGCAGTACATTTTTAACGGCATCCCTATCGGAGGGATGTATCATGGATAAAAACTCGCCAAAGCTTACTGTTTTGTTTTCCTCCACTTCAAAAATTCGGTACATCTGCTGCGACCACTGCAACTTGCCCGATGCAAGGTCCCATACCCAACTACCGATGTTGTTTAGTCCCAACCCCAGCTTATATAGATTTTCTGTTTCCCTGAATTTATCGTGTTGTAACTTCAGGTAAATGCTGTAAGCAATGAGTTCCTCCTGTGAAGTATAAATATCCAGCTCGCCGATGATGAATTTCTGCAGCACCATATTTTTGGTATAGGCATCCAGGAAGTAAGTGAACAGCTTGCGCCTCAGGTAGAACCCAAGCGTGAGGTCTTCTGCCACAAGATCGGCCTGGTCGAGGAAGCCCATTTCGTTGGCTATATATTTTTTTGCTCCGGCTATAATGTAGTCTGCTACCTGGTTGTGGGCTATGGCATCCAGTAATTCTGTGTTGCTTTGTATGCTCAACTGCACCAGCTCGGCCTCTGAGAATTTACTGAGTGGTTTTAATATAGGCAGGTCAACTTCACGGCAAAACCTGATGCCCACCGTAACGAATTCTTCCAGCTTTTCTTTCAGGATGAAATCGGCAAAATCAGGTAAATACTTGAAATCGAATACCTTTTTACTTACAGTAAAATTTATCATAATGTTTAGTCTATTATAAAAATAATACCATGGTATTGTTTTGGCAACTAAAGGAGTTGTTATTGACTGTAATATATGATCTGATGCAGAATTTAAATTATTCGTTGACTTATTACTGCCTCATATTCTTGCTTTGTGATCACATACTGGGTTACATTGCCGTTGGTGTTTTTATTTTTAAGCCCGTTGTTTAACAATACTTTGCCTGATGCGGGGTTGTCTACATGGCAGGTGGCGAATATCCTATTCAGTTCCAGTTTTGTAAAGCCAAATTCAAGTACTTTCTTTACTGCCTCTGTTGCGATGCCTTTGTTCCAGAAACGCTCGCCAACCCAGTAGCCTAACTGTGCTGTGCCATTATTGCTATCCATATGCAGGCCTATCTCGCCGATAAACTCGCCGGTTTCTTTGAGGATGATGGCAAAAACATAGCGTGCCTTGTTCTTAAAACCCTGTACCACATAACTTATCCGGAACACAGCATCGGGCTCGTTGTAGGGATAAGGTATGTTGAGCACATAGTCTGATATTTTTTTGTTGCCGGCATATTTTACGAGCGATGGGATATCATCAACTTCTATTTTGCGGAGTTGCAGGCGCGGGGTGTATAGTAGTGGGAATATGTCCATCGTATTAGTCTGAACCCGAATTTATAGAATTTTAGGAATTGGTGGAATTGAGCGATTTGTATCGTCCTGAAAAATCTAACCCAACTTGCAACGTCTTCAATTATCTTATCATCTTCTTTGCTGCAATCTTCTGAATGTACGGCGCTCATGCAGTTTTTTGATAATAAAAATACAAAAGTTCGATTTCTGTTGCCCAATGGCGAAAATCTATCCCTGTTGCGCGAGATTGCTTCACCCCATGCTCGGTAAGGGCTCTGCTATGGGGTTCGCAATGACGGTGTGTTAAAACGGTACATCCTCATCGGGCGGCGGAGCCTTCCTGAAACCGCCGGGAATACCACCTCCGCCAGGCATATCGTCTTCGTCCCAGTTCACATCGTTGGCTTTTGAGGGGCGTGTCTGGAAGCCGGGCTGCACACCGGGTTGTATGAACACTTTTGAGCCACTGAATTCACTTGGGTCGCGGCGAATGCCTGCCATTGGGTTATCTTTTGGACCAGCAGGATTGGCAGGATTGAAACCTCCACCACCGCCGCCAAAGCTGCCACCACCAAAACCACCGCCGCTGTTGAAGCGGTTATCTTCGAGGTCAACGAATTTCTGGTATTCTTTGATGAAGCGCAGTTTTTCGACACCTGTGCTACCGTTACGGTGCTTGGCTATGGATATGTGTGTTTCACCCTCAATGGCCTCGCCCATTGCATCGTTGTTGATGCCGTAATACTCGGGCCTGTAGAGGAACATAACGAGGTCGGCATCCTGCTCTATCGCTCCCGATTCACGCAGGTCACTTAGCTGCGGCATCTTCGATTCTTTACGGTTCTCTACAGAACGGTTCAACTGAGAGAGGGCTATTATCGGCACTTCAAGCTCTTTTGCCAGTGCCTTAAGGTCGCGCGATATTTTACTTATTTCCTGCTCACGATTGCCGCCACCGTTGACAGTGGCTTGCATCAGTTGGAGGTAATCGATGATGATCATCTCTATGCCATGCTTCTGTTTGAGTCTGCGTGCTTTTGCACGCAGCTCGAAGATGTTGAGGGCTGCCTGGTCATCGAGAAATATTTTTGCCTTGGAGAGCTTGTCCATACGTTGTGTCATCTGTATGAACTCATGGTCGGCCATTTTGCCGCGCGTGATGCTCTCCATGCTCACCTCGGTAACTGCGCTGAGCATCCTTTTTACTATCTGCCCTGCACCCATTTCTAACGAGAACACAGCTACGGGGAATTGCTTGCCTGCGTTCATTGCTGCATTCATGGCCAGGTTGAGCGCAAATGCCGTTTTACCCACCGACGGGCGTGCCGCAAGGATGATAAGGTCTGTTTTCTGCCAGCCGGCAGTGAGATTGTCGAGCGCTTTGAAGCCGGATGGAACACCCGTAAGGTCGTCCGTCTTCTTCATGTTCTCCTCTATCTCGCTCACGGTGCGCACCATTACATCCTTCAGGCTTTTGAAGTTCTTGCGCAGGTGCTTATCGGTAATTTCGTACAGGCTTGATTCTGCTTTGTCCAGCAGGTCGAACACATCGGTGCTGTCTTCGTAGGCATCTCCTATCACCGCCCCGCTGATGCGTATCAGCTCGCGCTGGATGAATTTCTCCATCACAATGCGTGCGTGTGCCTCCACGTGCGCACTGGAAAGTACGCTCATGGTGAGACGGGTGAGGTAATATGCACCACCTACCAGCTCCAGTTCGTTTACTTTTCTTAATTCTTCGGTAATGGTTAAAAGGTCGACGGGGGTACCCTTGTCGAAGAGGCGGCGCATAGCACCATATATCTTCTGGTGGGCATCCATGTAAAAACACTCC
Organism: Flavipsychrobacter sp.; assembly: GCA_021155965.1. Lineage (GTDB taxonomy): Bacteria > Bacteroidota > Bacteroidia > Chitinophagales > Chitinophagaceae > Nemorincola. The sequence continues at coordinate 28,867 of JAJNBJ010000012.1, read as the reverse complement.
TCGCTCTGGATAATTTCCAGTACCTGGGCAAAAGTGTCTTTTTCGAGCATGCAGGCGCCAAGGACTGCTTCTTCCAGCTCGGGGGCCTGGGGGGGGACTTTACCATAAACCAGCGTTGTGAGGTCGGGTTTGCGGCGAGATGTTCCACCAAAATCTTTTTTAATATTTACAGCCATTCTGTGGGTAGTACTTATATAGTAAGTTGTAATATTGTTTTTTCGGTCCTTACCGGACATTTTTTCTTCATTTTGGGCCAGAATTGGACATTTTTCAATGTTTCCAAACTGTTACGCCATCATTAAGTGAAGGTTAAAAACCGGAGGAGTGAAACGAATGTAAACGCGATTTTCATAATCGCAAACAATTTGCGCTTGTAAAATTTTAAGCAGTCCCCGCACATCTTATACACCGTTTGTTACCATAAAGTTCCGAAAAGCGGGGGTATTTCCACAAAGTATTTTAGTTGCCAACAACAATTAACAGGAAGTACACATTATAATGGGGATAAATGGTTTTGTTAACGGTTTTTTTTGGTTCCTACTTTTTCCTATAATGATGGGCTATCTTTGCCAAAATTTAGTGTTTAGATGATCATTTCTTACCAATGGCTGCTGGAATACCTGCCGGAACCCTTGCCAGTAAACGAATTAAGCAAAATACTTACTTCTATTGGCCTTGAGGTTGAAGCAGTTGAACCTGTGGGCGGTATCCCCGGAGGCCTTGAGGGGCTTGTAATTGGGGAGGTTTTGACCTGTGGCCGGCACCCTAATGCAGACAAATTAAGTGTGACCACAGTGAACCTGGGCGGCCCGGAAGCCGTGCAGATAGTGTGCGGAGCGCCTAATGTGGCAGCAGGGCAGAAGGTAGTGGTGGCACCGGTGGGTACGACTGTGCATCCTGTGGAAGGTGCGCCGTTCCTGATAAAAAAGGCAAAAATACGTGGCGAAGAAAGCTGCGGAATGATATGTGCGGAGGACGAAATAGGCCTTGGCAAGAGCCATGCAGGCATCATGATACTGCCGCCGGAAGCCGCTGTGGGCATGCTTGCGAAGGAATACTTCAACATACCACAGGCAGATCTTGCGATACATATTGGCCTGACGCCCAATCGCTCTGATGCGAACAGCCATATAGGCGTGGCGAGGGACGTGTGTGCGTATCTTACGCATCATCGCGAGGGGAAATATGCGGTGAAAATGCCTGTTGGTGAAATTGGAGAACATGGGAATGTGGAACAACGCGAGTCAGGGCGACCGCAAGGGTACACCCCTACGATACGGGTGAAAATAGAGGCGCCGGATGCATGTGCGAGGTACACGGGTGTCAGCATAAAGAATATAAAAGTGGGTGCATCGCCGGAGTGGTTGCAGAAGAGATTGCAGACGATAGGATCGCGCAGTATTAATAATATAGTGGACATCACCAACTATGTGCTGCATGAGTATGGGCAGCCGCTGCATGCATTTGACGCGGATAAAATAAATGGTAGTGAGATCATCGTGAAATGCCTGCCTGAAGGGACAACATTCACAGCGCTGGATGAAAAAGAAAGAAAGCTGCAGGGCAATGATTTGATGATATGTGATGCAAAAGGCCCGGTGGCGATAGGGGGTGTGTTTGGAGGCTTGCATAGCGGTATCAATGAAAGCACGACGAATGTGTTTTTAGAAAGCGCTTATTTTGATCCGACACATATACGCAGGACTTCGCTGCACCATGGGTTACGTACAGATGCTGCCACGCACTTTGAGAAGGGAGTGGACATCAACAATGTGATACCTGCCATGAAGCGTGCTGCAGCTATGATAGTAGAGGTAGCCGGTGGTGAAATTGCATCGGCTGTTGTGGATGAGTATCCTAAACCATTGCAGCCACAAACAGTAACGGTTACTTATCAATACATACACAAACTGAGTGGTAAGCATTATAAACAGATAGCGATACAGGAGCTGCTTACTGCATCAGGCTTTGAGATAATTAATGAGACCAATGAAGCACTGACGCTGAAAGTGCCATCGAACAAAACAGATGTTGCACATCCGGCAGATATTGTGGAAGAGATATTGCGCATAGATGGCCTGGATAATATACAGATACCATCGCGGTTGAATATCTCCCTTGCAAAAACACAGCCGGGTGATAGGGAGATACGCAACAGGGCTGCTGAATTGCTGTGTGGTATGGGTCTGCAGGAAATACTCACCAACTCTATTGTGAACAGTAAGTATTATCCTGAACGGAACGACCTGGTGAAGATGATCAACAGCCTGAGCAGCGAGCTGGACGTGATGCGCCCGAGCATGCTTGAAGGTGCACTGGAAGTGATACAATATAACTGCAACCGCAAAAGCCAGGACCTTAGCTTGTTTGAATTTGGTAATACTTATACGCAGCACAATGGTAAGTATATACAAGAAGCTAAGCTCGCTATTAGTGTAACAGGTAATGTGCGCACCACACATTGGGACCAGAAAGCGCAACCAGCCAATATTTTTCACCTGAAGGGCATCATCAATAACCTGCTGAATTATGGTGGGATAAAAAATGTTGCGCTGGTATATGGTGAAGATGGAAGTATTACGTGGAAGTGGAAGAACCAGCCGCTTTGCACTGCAACACAGGTAACACCAAAACGGTTGAAGGAATTTGATGTGAAGCAGGATGTTTACTTCGCAGAGATCAACTGGGACCTGTGGGTGAAAGCGGTTGCTGCGGGAAAAATAAAATACACTGAGGTGCCGAAATTTCCTGCCGTGCAGCGTGATATTGCTATTGTTATTGACAATACCATCACCTACGAGCAGGTGCAGAAGACCACCGAGCAATTGAAGCTGGATGCGCTGCATTCGTTTGGGTTATTTGATGTGTTTGAGAGCGAGAAACTGGGACAAGGGAAAAAATCTTTGGCACTGAGTTATACTTTTCAGCTACAAGACCGTACCTTAACAGATGCAGAGATAGAGCAACTGATGAAGCAGCTGATGGATGTGTACAAAAACAAGCTAAGCGCACAAATCCGTGAATAATGGAAGCACTGGATAAACTAAGCAAGAAACTGGATTCGCTGCTGAAGAAATACGCAGCCATAGAGTCGGAGAACAAACGGCTGAAGGAGACCATTGCCACGCAGATTAAAACAACGGAAAAGCTGCAAAAAAAACTTACGTCGTTGGAGAAAGATATGGTGAGCGTTCGGTTAGGTAACACGGTTGAAAATGACGAGGAGCGCGAAAATATGCGCCAGCAACTGGATACAGTGATAGGGGAGATAGACAAAATTCTGAATACGCTGAATGACTAGGACCGCTGCCACGTTATTGTTGTTTTGCGCCATGATGTGGGTTGCCTGCAGCCAGCAGCGCCAGCCATGCCTAGACCCTGTGACCGCAAGCCTCATAGTAAGCTCCGTTCATTTTAAGAGTGACACAAGTAAAATCCCGGTTGATAGCTCGCTGCCATCTGCGGTATTTTATCCGGTAACGGTATTGCCGAATGATACAAACCTGTATAGCTCAAGTTCTGCTTTCATTCTATCGCTCTCGCCCGATACCGGTTTCTGCCAATGGCTGTTCTCACCCACCAGGAACGGCGCCCTGGACACTATTTCATTTTATTACCAGCGCAGGCTAGAGTTTCTGTCGAATGCCTGCGGGTTTATCTATTTTTATAACCTGGACTCTGTGCGCACAACGCATAAAGCGATCGATTCAGCAGATATCCTGAATGCAACCGTAAACAACAATGTCAATACAAAGCATGTGCAAATATTTATTCATCCTAACTATTAGTGTGTGGGTGATGTGCAGCAGTATGCCTGTATTTGCACAGGCACAGGATGCTGCCGATACCGTTAGCGATGGAAAGGTGAAGAAACCGGATAGTGCGGGACACCAGCTATGCCTGGGCGTGGACCTGGTGCGCCTTGGCTCGAACTATTATTATACGGACAGGAAGGGGTACGAATTCCAGGCTGATTATTATTTAAAGAATGAATTTTACCTTGCTGCTGAAGGCGGCTGGGGTAATTCAACTGTAAACTATACCGACCTGAAATATACCAGCAGCAACAGCTTCATCCAGCTAGGGTTTAACAAGAGCATACTGGCCAGGGATAGCTGGAAAGACTGGGATATGATGATGATGGGGTTGCGGGCAGGCTTTGCGCCAATAAGCAGGAGCAGTGTTTCTTATATAGTAATGGATAGTGTATGGGGCAATACACCAACAGAGACTTTACCCGGCAAGAATTACAATGCCTTTTGGCTGGAACTTACAGGCGGCATGCGTGTGGAGATATTCAAAGGGCTGTATGCAGGATGGAACCTAAGGGGTAAATTCATCATGAATGGCAAATCGTTCCGGGAACTGGCACCGTTGTATATAGCAGGTTTTGGCAGGGGTGACAAGGGCGCTAATTTTATCTTCAACGTTTACCTTAGCTATGGGATAAGGTGGGAGCGGAAATCAGTTAATAGGTTGAAAAGTTGATCTGTTGATAAGTTACTGATGCTTTCTTAAAACTTTACGAAATACCATCTTTCCAGTGAGCCCCAGCGTTTGGTTACCATATTGGTTCCGGAGATGCTTTGTATGCTATGGAGGTAATTACCAATAGTATCGATAGTGATGTAAACACTGTCTTTTGTGGCACCTTTAAAATACCAGGTGCCATATAATATCTTGTTTGGTATGCTGTCAATAAAACCACCGTTCCTTAAAAAAGTGTATGCGGTATAGTTGAGTGTGCCCGGTTTTATCTCGCCCAATGGTGTATCTACAAGTCCGTTATTGTTGCCGTCATTCCAAATATAGTCTACATACCATCTATGTGCAGTAAGCAGGGTAAGTGTATCCACAGGTGTAGCAGGAATAACACGCTCCTTGCTTTTTTTGCAGGCAGCTATCAATACAAACAACAACAACAATAATAACAGTGTTCGTTTCATAATGGTCCATCAGGGTGCGAGCCTGTGCCGTTCCCAGTTCCCTTTTTCCTTTGTAAATACTATGCGGTCGTGCATGCGGCTGGCGCGACCCTGCCAGAATTCAATATGATTTGGAATTACCCTGTACCCACCCCAATGTGGCGGGCGGGGGATATCTATATTTGAGAATTCAGCTTCGTACTTGGAATAATTAGTGTCGAGGATATTGCGGTGGGTAATTTTTTTGCTTTGCGGTGATGCCCAGGCACCTATCTTACTGCCGGCAGGGCGCGACTGGAAATACGTATTGCTTTCTGCTTCATCCACCTTTCCTACTTTACCTTCAATACGTATCTGCCGTTCCAGCTCTTTCCAGTAGAAAGCAAGTGCCACATTCTGATTAGCACTCATTTCTGTGCCTTTGGCGCTATCGTAATTGGTAAAGAATACAAAGCCCTCTTCATCCAAGCCCTTGAGTAAAACTATGCGTGCATGCGGCGCTGCGTTAGCATCCACTGTTGCCAGGGTCATAGCATTAATATCCGTGATCTGTGCGGATTCAGCCTCTGAGAACCATTTTTTGAAAAAAGCGATGGGATCAAGCCCGGCAACTTCTTCATCAAGCGCCTCGAGCATATATTCCCGGCGGATATCAGCGATATTTAGCGACAAAGAAGGTTATTTTTTTTCGTCAACGGAACCGTCTGCGTATTTTATAGTTACGTAGAGCAGCTCTATGATCATCAGGAAAAAGAAAACCCAAGTAAGGGTAGGGCCTAAGCCTTTATTTACACTATCGTAAAACGCATTGAGCATTAAGTGATTCATGACTGTAATTTGCGGTGCAAGATACGGCATAAGTTGAAAAGTTGATAGGTTGATAGGTTAAAAAGGGCTAATGCGTAGCATGGAAAATGCAAATAGTGTTAACCGGTTGTGATTTACGAGTTTTTGTTTTTACTTTCAATTCCTAATTTGCCGCAGGATGTTGTTGAGGCATGTACCATTCATCAAATCTGTTTTTTTATATTCTTTTACTGCCTTTGGCGGGCCCCATGGGCATATGGGCATGATGGTGAAAACCTTTGTGCAGAAAAGAAAGGATGTAACAGAAGATGAATTATTGGAATATAATGCCTTTTGCCAGATGCTGCCAGGGCCATCGTCGACCCAAACGGTGACGTTGATAGCCATGAAGCGGGGCGGCATACCACTGGCTATAATTACCCTGTTGCTTTGGGTGTTTCCTGCAGCGCTGATAATGGGCGCATTGACATTTCTCCTGACCTATTTTGACAAGACCGATGCACAAACAAATTTGTTCTCTTATGTAACGCCCATGTCGGTGGGGTTTATCTTTTTTGCTGCGGTGCGGATGATGAAGAGCAGCGTGAAGTTTGTTGCCACTGCCTGTATAATGGTTGGCAGCCTTATAGCCACTCTGTTCATTAACTCGCCGTGGGTGTTCCCACTATTGCTGGTTGTGGGGGGCACTATATCCAATTTCAGTAATAACCGTATCCCTAAACCATTGGAGGCACCTAAGAAAATAAACTGGTTCCATTTGTGGCTGTTCGTGGTGATATACCTGGTGGCTATTATTATAAGTGAATTGTCGGCAAGGCAGCATTGGGAGCAGGAGCGGCTTGCCCATTTGTTTGAGAACTTTTACCGTTTTGGCGCTATTGTGTTTGGCGGCGGGCAGGCATTGCTGCCGCTTATGTTCTCGCAGTTCGTGCGCAGGCCGGGCTCACAGATACTATCGGCAGAAGACCTGCTTACCGGCTTTGGTATAGTGCATGCCGTGCCGGGGCCTGTATTCTCGATATGCTCTTTTGCGGGTGGACTTGCCATGAGCGAGTATGGCGGCATATGGCAGGTGCTTGGGTGCATTGTGGCCACTACGGCGGTGTTCCTGCCAAGTACGCTGTTGCTGTTCTTCCTGTTCCCTATATATCATAACCTGAAGCACCATGTTATCATCTTCCGCGCCCTGGAGGGTATTAATGCAGCCATTGTGGGTATTATCTGGGCCTCGGGCATGATATTGTTTCAATCGATAGCTTTTGACGGAGCACTGGATTTTGAGTGGAGCAACCTTGTAGTGGTGATCATCACCTTCTGCATGCTGCATTTCACGAAAGTGCCCGCGCCCCTAATTGTAGTGGGGTGGCTGCTGCTGGGTTGGTCGTTGCATTAGCCCCCTGACCCCCTAAAGGGGGAACCAAGCATTTTGCCTGATCAAAAGAGATGTTCTTCTATTATCGTTCAGCAAGATCATTACAAAGTGAGGAGAAGCCCCTTTAGGGGTTTGGGGTGTCTTTTTCTTTCAGCAGAATATTAATATCACCTATCAGCTTATTTGTACCTTCCTGCTTAGTGCCTTCATAAAAGCCACGCACACGGCCATGACGATCAACAAGCACAAAATGTTCATCGTGAATAAAATCTTCATCGACACTAACGCCTGCGGTATCATCTTCTGCGCTTATGAGGTAGCTGTAGCGCGCCATATCGTATAGTTGCTTCTTATCTCCGGTGAGGAACATCCATTGAGACGGGTCGGCATCAAAACGCAGGCTATATGCTTTCAAAGCCTGTACGGTGTCCTTCATTGGATCTACGGTATGAGACAGGAGAAGCACATTCTTATTTCCACGAAAAGCCTTGTACACCTTCTCCATATTCTCATTCATTTTGGGGCATATGCCCTTACAGGTAGCAAAGAAATACTCCACCACAACCACCTTGCCTTTAATATCGGCATTGGTAATGGTTTTGCCATCCTGGTTCACGAATGAGAAATCGGAGACGTGATGATTGAGGTCGTTGCCGATAATGGGAAGCTGCGGGGCTTTATCCTGGTTTGCCTTTATCTGAGGGAATATATAAGCAATAAAGCCTATGCCCAGCAGCATGAAAAAAGAAACAAGAAAAATGGTGGTCTTATTAGATTTCATGGGCGCAAAGGTAATTCAAACCCCAAACCCCTAAAGGGGCTTTCTCATGTTTTTTAGTTAAACTTTGTGATATTCATCGTTTTATGAACTTACGAAACCGTTGAAACGGTTATGATCTCTGCATGTATATATTTTCCCACGGTTGAAACCGTGGGCTATGTTTACACTACTACATTTATCATCTTGCCCTTCACATAAATGAACTTCTTGGGTGCTTTGCCTTCCAGCCATTTTTGTACGGCGGCATCTGCCAGTACTTCTTTTTCTATGAACGACTGCTCGGCATCCAGCGGGAACTCCATTTCAACACGGGTTTTGCCGTTAATAGCCACGGGGTACATTTTACTGTTATCCGTTACGTATTTTTCTTCGTATTTCGGGAAGGCTGCATTGATAACACTACCTGCATTGCCTAATTTCTGCCACAACTCCTCCGCTATGTGCGGTGCGAAGGGACATATGGCAATCGCTAATGGCTCCAATATCTCCCGCTTATGGCAGTTAAGGCCGCTCAGTTCATTCACGCATATCATGAACTGGCTAACGGAGGTATTGAAAGAGAAACGCTCAATGTCCTCGCCTATCTTCTTAATGGTCTTGTGCAGTATGCGCAACTCGGCATCGGTGGCTTTTTCGTCTGTTACTATCCAGCCTTTTTGTTCATCAGCATACAAGCGCCACATTTTTTTCAAGAAACGGTGCACACCTTCTATACCCTTGGTATCCCATGGCTTGCTCACATCTATTGGGCCGAGGAACATCTCATACATCCGGAAAGTGTCTGCCCCATATTGTGCTACAATGTCATCTGGGTTTACGACGTTGTATTTGGATTTGGACATTTTTTCGACTTCCATTTTGCATTGGATGTATTGTTCCCCATCTTCGGTAACTCCTGTCCATTCTGAATTTTCTAGTCGTCCCTTAATGTCATCCTCATTATACCCTAGAAGAGATAACTGCGCTTGATATTTCGACCTTGTAAGCCTACTCTTTGTATCAACAAACAAATGGCCATATTTCAATCGTGTATTTGGACCGTACCACGATTTTCCATCTACGCCATTGTACGTATATTTTTTCCCGGGGATTGCTACTGGGTTTTCTCCAACATTTTCATATGACCTAATAAAGTCTTCTCGCTTTAGTAAAGTTTCTGATTCCCAAAAAATAGAACCAGTAAAATAAGACATCCCCTGTATCATCCCCTGGTTCAGTAACTTCTTAAATGGCTCATCAAAGCTAATGTGGCCGAGGTCGCACAAGGCTTTTGTCCACATGCGGCTGTAGAGGAGGTGGCCTACGGCATGTTCGGTACCGCCTATGTACAGGTCCACCTGGTTCCAGTAGTCGGTGGCTTTGCGGTCTGCAAATGCTGCATCATTGTTTGGATCCATATAGCGGAGGAAGTACCAACTGCTGCCGGCATAGCCGGGCATGGTGTTGGTTTCGCGAGTCACCTCACCCCGGCCCTCTCCATAAATGGAGAGGGTGACATGTTGGTCCACGCTTCCCTTCTCCACCTGTGGAGAAGGGGCAGAGATGAGGTTTTCTTTAATAGCAATAAGCACATCTTCCAAACGCTGCAGGACCATTTCATTCGTAAATCTCAAAACAGTAAATCCTAAGGCCTCTAAAGTTTTAGCCCGGTCAATATCATAGGCTTGCTGTTGCGCATCTTCATGATATCCTCCATCAATCTCAATGATCAAGCCTTTTGAAAGAGAAACAAAATCAACAACATAATATTCGATAGGATGCTGCCTCCTGAATTTCTCGCCGAGTTGATTATTGCGAAGGCTCTGCCATAGTATATCTTCCGATGCGGTAGCATTTTTTCTGTTAAGACGTGCATTCTCAAACAGCTTAATATGTTGAACAGAATACTTCGGTCCCGGATTTCTTCGCACTTCGCCCGGTTCATCTTCCTCTCGCGAAGTCACCCTCTCCACCTGTGGAGAGGGCCGGGGTGAGGCCCACTCGCGCAGGTTAGCCAATGGCCCCTGTCCTTCAGGCCCTGGTTTATAACTTTCCACATGCGGCAACTCAACCGGCAACTCATTTAAGTCAGTGCCATCAAAAGGTTCCTCATCAATTGCATAGGGCACATCATCCACGTACACTATGGGGAATGGTTCACCCCAATACCTCTGCCTGCTAAAACCCGCATCGCGCAGACGGTAGTTTACTTTGCGTTTGCCAAAGTTTGCTTTTACTAATGCATTTATCGCGGCTTCCGAAGCATCCTGTATGCTCAGCCCTATCAGGAAGTCGCTGTTGTATATGGTGCCGGTTTTTGTGCTGTAAGCTTCTTCGCCGGTGTACTTATCTCCAAATATATTAGTGATGGGTATGTTGAAATGTTTCGCAAAGGCATGATCACGTTCATCGCCGCTGGGCACAGCCATAATAGCGCCTGTGCCATAGCCTGCCAGTACATATTCTGATATCCAGATGGGCACATTCCTGCCTGTGAACGGATGTTGCACATATGCCCCGGTAAAGCAACCGGTCACCTGTTTCACCTCGCTCATACGCTCACGCTCCGATCGGCTTTTTACGTAGGTTTTGTATTCTTCTATGGCTTGTTTTTGTTGGGTCAGGGTTACTGAATCCACCAGTTCATGCTCGGGGGCAAGCACAATAAAGTCCACACCAAATATGGTATCAGGGCGGGTGGTAAATACCCGGATGGGCGGGAGTACATTGTCTTCACGTTCATCGTTGTAATCTATCTTAAAGTAGACCTCAGCGCCATTGCTCTTGCCTATCCAGTTGCGCTGCATTTCTTTCATGGCTTCGCTCCAGTCGAGATTTTTGAGGCTGGTCAGCAAACGCTCTGCATATTCAGTAATACGCAAAAACCATTGGCGCATATTCTTGCGCTCTACGGGATGCCCGCCGCGCTCTGATACGCCATTTACTACTTCATCATTCGCTAACACTGTACCCAATGCCTCGCACCACCACACCTGTGCATAGTCCTGGTAGGCTATGCGGTACTGCATTAATATGCTGCGCTTTTCTTTTTCATTGTAACCTTTCCATTCTTCAGTATCAAAACGTATTGTTTCATCACCCGGACATGCGTTGTTTGTATTGCCTTCTTTTTCAAAAATGCTTACCAGTTCGCTTATCGGTCTTGCTTTCTGCTGCGCCCTGTCATACCAGCTATGGAAGAGCTGCAGGAATATCCATTGCGTCCACTTATAGTATTTAGGATCGCTGGTGCGCACTTCGCGGTCCCAGTCATAGCAGAAGCCTATTTTATTTAGTTGGTCTATATAACGTGCAATATTCTTTTGGGTGGTATCAGCGGGGTGCTGACCTGTTTCTATGGCATATTGTTCGGCAGGTAAGCCAAAGGCATCGAAGCCCATTGGGTGCAGCACATTGTAGCCGCACAATCTTTTGTATCGTGCATATATATCAGATGCTATATACCCCAGCGGGTGCCCCACATGCAGCCCGGCACCACTTGGGTAGGGGAACATATCCAGCACATAGCACTTGGGTTTATCACTTTCGTTTGAGACTTTATAAACCTTTTCCTTAGCCCACTTGTCTTTGGCCCGGCTCTCGATATCTGTAAAATTATATTCCATTGATCGTAATGTAAGTTGGCAAAAATACGAAAGGGCTGTTATATGCAGCCCCTCAGGTTTTATTATCAAAATAGACCTTAATTAACTCTCTTCATCTCCATAACCTGAAAATATATCAGTGAGGTCCATTGAAAACCCCGGTAATATGGTAGATGTAACAATGTCTCCGCTAACCATGAGCCGGGACGGCACATACTTACCATCTGTAAGTCTATAAATAAGCATGGTTTTTTCAGTGGGCATCACTACCCAATATTCTTTCACTCCGGATTCTTCATATACTTCATACTTATTTTTCAGTTCCTTCTTATTGTTTGATGGGGAAAGGATCTCTACTACTATATCGGGTGCACCAATGCAGCCTCGAACGTCAAGTTTTGACGGATCGCATATAACACAAAGATCCGGTTGTAAAACCGTAACAATGTCCGTATCATCTTTTGATTTCCTTGGCAGACGTACATCAAAAGGAGCTATGTATACTTTACATGGATTGTTGTATAGAAAATTACCCAGCCGGAGATAAACTTTACCCGCAATCTCTTGGTGCAGCCTGTTCGGTGCAGGGCTCATTTTAAAAATGCGGCCTTTTATCAACTCTACCCTTTCTTCAAACTTCCACTTGTAATAATCTGCATAGGTATATGCTTTATTCAAATCAAGATCAGCAAGCTTCATAGCCACATTTTTAATCAAAAATAGCGATTTCCCGTAAAACGATGATTAATATAACTTTAAAACTCCAGTTCCATCCCGTCATACGCCAGGTGCATACCAGCTGGCAAGCTTGCATCTATATCATCATGCAGCCCAAGCTGGTGGCTGATGTGAGTGAAGTAGGTGTCACCGGTTTGTACTGTTTTGGCGACTTCCATAGCCTGTGCCAGTGTATAGTGTGAAATATGCGGCTCGTGGCGCAGGGCATTCAGCACAAGGGCTTTGCTGCCATTGGCTTTGGCAAGTTCTTCCGGTTCAATAAAGTTGGCATCTGTTATGTAGGTAAAGTCGCCTATGCGGAAGCCGAGCACCTCCATTCTATAATGCAGCAGGCGGATGGGTGTTATTTTCACTCCGTTGATCTCAAAAGGATCCCAGGCATTTATGGTATTGATGTTTATCTGCGGGATGCCCGGATAGGTTGCGTTCTCAAAAACATAGCTGAACTCCCGCCTTATCGTTTCCATTGTTTCTTCGGTGGCGTATATGTCCACCGGCTTGCCATGAATGAAGTTGTATGCCCGCACATCATCCATACCGGCTATGTGGTCTTTATGCCCATGGGTGAATACTATAGCATCCAATTGGTGCACTTTTGCGCGCAGCATCTGGTAGCGAAAATCGGGGCCGCTGTCTATAACAATGCTGGCTTCCGGGGTTTTTATCCATACCGACGTCCTCAAGCGGTTATCCTTTTTATTAGTGGAGGTACAAACGGAGCACTGGCAGCCAATAATAGGTATGCCCTGCGATGTGCCGGTGCCGAGGAACGTTACTTTCACCTACATGTCCATTTGAGATTGAACCGATGTGTCTTCGCCAAATGATGGTTCAGACCTGAGCTGCTTGTATAGTTTCAGGCCTTCGCTGCTGAGCTCTGCTTCATTTACGGTAATAGATTGCAATATTTCTATAAGGGCATTGATACGGCCCTCCACGCTGAAGAACTTATTGATCACCACCACGCGCCGTTCTTCGAGTATGCAATAGCCGCTATTGAAATTCCCTTTCTCATAGCGTATAATGTAGCGTGCCTCGTCAAAAAGCTCTTCGAGTTTTTTTAGCGTGTTTGGTGTATATTTGAAACTCATTAGTACCGTTTAAGATGTTCTATCGCGCTAACCAAAGATATATATCCGTTTTTGCGTCTATATGGTATGGAGCGAACCCGTTTTCGATGAATAAAAGTAGAACTTTCGCCGCACTTATAACCATTACGGTTATTTTAATGGGTTTTTCGGGGATTGCGTGTGCACAAGATGATGATGAGGAGAGTAAAGGCATGTATCTCGAAGATCCTAAATTATTTTATGCGGGCTTTGTGGCAGGCGCCAATTTCGCACAGGTGGACGGTGATTATTTTGCCGGTTACCGCAGGGCAGGCATGAATGTTGGCGCTATTGCATATGCGCATGTTGCCGAACATGTGGCCATAAGCATGGAAATATTGTATTCCCAAAAGGGCAGCCGCAGCAACCTGCCGCAGAAGTCGCCCGGCAACCCTTCAATAGAGATAAAAAAATACGGTATCAATGCAGATTATGCTGAGGTGCCTGTCATGCTCAGTTATTTTGATAAGCGCAAAAGCCATTTTGGGATTGGGGTGTCTTATGGGCGGCTGGTGAGCAGTAAAGAGAATATAGTATTGAAATTAAGCAATACACAGGATTCGGTTGTGGACTTTAAAGGCAGATACCCTTTCAGGCAGGATGCTTTCGACCTGCTGGCGGGTGCCCACCTTCATTTATGGAAAGGCCTGTTTCTTAATGTGCGTTTCCAGTATTCACTGATGCCCATGCGCACGGAAATACCCCCTGCTGATTTTGCGAGGGCAAAGCAGTATAACAACCTATGGGTTTTCCGGCTGATGTACCTGTTTTACTAGCGTATCTGCTCTATCTCGTCTATCACTATCTTATCGCAGCCACCTGCGAAATGCCAGTTCAGTTGTACTCTTATGGGGTTAGATGCTGTTACTACAGGCAGGTTGATGCCGCTGTACGGCGGCACTGTGTCAAATGTATAAGTAATGTTCGGGCCGCCGGGATTATCCAGCCTTATATAATACAGCCCATGGCATTGTCCAACGGTATAGTTGTGCCCGGCGATGGTAGCTGTGCTCATATATGCCTTCTTTTTCTCCTTTTTGCAGGAAGAGGCTATGATCATGGCCGCAACAAGAAAAAACAATAAAAACCTCATACAGATTTGCTACAGCAAGATAAGGAGTTCTGCGTACTTTTACTATATGAAGCACTTTCCCGTAAAGTTACCCATAAGAATAGACTGGAGCGAGATGGACCTCTTCGGCCATGTGAACAATGTGGCCTACTTCAAATATATCCAGGCATCACGGGTAAATTACTGGGAAAAGACCGGATTGGCCGCCACCTTTAGTGAAACTAAAATAGGACCTATATTATTGTCCACTACCTGTAAGTTCATTAAACCATTACACTATCCGGGAAATATAATAATAGCTGCGAAAATGGAATTCATTAAGAACACCAGCTTTGGTATTGAGCATTACATAATAAATGAGGATAACGAGATAGCCGCTGAGGCACATGATATTATTGTTAATTTCGACTTCAACAAAAACGAGAAAGCACCAATTACCAATGCTTACCGCAAAACAGTAGAGGCAATAGAGGGCAGGAAAATATGATCAATGCACCCTTTTTCCACAAGGCTCTAATCATACTGTAAAATAGATTATTTTCGCCGTCATAAGCCTGCTCTTATCACAAAATACCAATATATAACTGATAAAGGAACACCACCGAACATATGCACATCAGGATAGTATTACCGGCATATAATGAAGAAGAATCATTGCCGCCCCTGCTTCAGAAAGTAAATGAAGCGTATAATTATTACGGGTGGGATGCCAGCGTACTTGTGGTGAACGATGGCAGTAAGGACAATACCCTTGCCGTAGCCCAAAATTTTAAGGCAGATATAAAGATAGATGTACTGGACATACAGCCCAACAGCGGGCTTGCCAACGCCATAAACCAGGGCATGCGCAAAGCAATAGAGGGGCTGAAGGATACCGATATTGTTGTTACACTTGATGCGGACGACAGCCAAACCCCCTTCCTGATACAGCGCATGGCCCAGCAAGTGGCTGAAGGCAGCGACCTGGTGATCGCTTCGCGGTACCAGCCGGGTGCACGGATAAAGGGTTTGAAAAAATCGCGCACTTTCTTTAGCTGGGCTGCAGGTATGCTGTTCCGCATAATGGTGGGTTTTGAGGGTATTAAAGACTACACCTGCGGGTTCAGGGCATACCGCGTGGATATGCTGAAGAAGACCATTAACTATTATGGCGATAAGTTCATCACCCAGAAGGGTTTTGGCTGCATGGTAGAGGTGCTGCTGAAGGTAGCCAGCCAAAGCGCGACCATGAACGAAGTGCCCATGATACTGCGCTACGACCTGAAGCAGGGTGAATCGAAGATGAATGTGAAAAAGACCATGCGCCAGACACTTAAACTCCTTCTGGATTATAAAACAGGCAAACTGAAACCTTAAATGGCTGCCCCCGCACTTACCGGAAATAGCTTTGTTCAAAAAATAAATTTTTTTTGTCTTATTGCTGCTATTGCCATTGTGTTCATCCTGCCATTCAAAAAAGAGATATGGTACGATGAAACTGTGAGCATGCTATGCAGTAAAGGTATCAGTCACGATACGCCTGCACAGTTTGCCAATGACACCAGTATCAGTTCTGCGCAACTGGACCGGCTTAACAATACCAACGATGTTTTCCGGGCAACGGTGAATGATAATGCCAACAGCTTTTTATACAACTACAAGCTGCACTGGTTCACGCAGATGCTAGGAAGCAGCGTGCCTATATATATGTTGCTTTCCAAGCTGTGTGCTATTGCCACATTGATCGCTTTTTTCGCCTTGAGCAGGTCGTTATTGAATAATAGTATTTTTACCGGTATAGCGATCATATTGCTGGTCAGCGACCTGAATTTTATCAGTATGAGCCACGAGATACGGGCTTATGCTATGGGCACCATGTTTGTGACATTTGCAGCGTTGTTTTTTTATAAGTTCATAGCCAGGGAGAAAGCTGTATATCTTTTTCTTAACGCACTGTTTTCGGTATGTGCTGTGTTATCGCATTTCTTAAGTGTTTACATCATAGCCGTGTTCCTGTGTGTGCTGTTAATTGTAAAAGGTAAAACGCTGTTTACTGTAAAGAACATCATAGCCATATTAGTGCCGGCTTCACTGCTTGGCTTATTCTTTTATTACGCTTATTCCGGGTTGAATGTTATGAGCTCGCAGAGCAGGCATATAGAGGAGGGCTATGCCGACTTCGGCTATAAGACATCAGAAGTATTCCTGCGCAGCATGAAGTATGTGGCCATTAATTTTAAAGCAGTGATGCCCGCATTTAAGGATAACGCCGTCATTATTTTTGTTTCATTCCTGTTCATACCCATACTTTATTATACAGGCATATGGGCATCAACAACAAAAACAGAGAAAAGGGACCTGCATATTTTATTTGCATTAGGGATAAGCAGCAGCATATTCCTGCTTGTGTTAAGCTTAAAATCACATCATTATACCTCACTTTATTTCCGTTACTATTCATTCGGATTGCCTTTCAGCACACTGTTTGTTGCCTATTTGCTGTATGTGTGCTACAACAGCCCTAAAGTGAGCGGTTTCATCAAAACTTGCCTTTCCGTTCTATTGATCATTCCGGCATTCGTTTTTTTTGCTATAGGAACTTTAAAGGAAACATCAGTATTAAGGTATAACCACCCCTCAATAGCTGCTGATATAGCCAGGAATAAGGTATCGAAAATTGAAGTGCCCGAATGGCAGGATGCCCTCCTGCTGCACACCCTTTTACCACAAGGTTATAAAATAGATTACTTTCGCAGCTCTGAAGGGCCTTACTTTACCCTGTATAAAACAACAGGTGTAGAGAAGATACCGGTGATAAAAGATTAAGTGTGGATAACAAAATAAATGTTACTAAATTGGGCAGTTATTTTCTTTTTTTCAAGGCGAAAAAACTGAGAATAGTTTGACCTATTTAAAGCTTTTTTCAACGTAGAAAAAATGGAAAAGAACAAGTAAGTTGGTAATATTTAATTTTGTTATCCACACTAAGTACGCTAATGCAGAAAGTGATCATTTTTTTTGGCACACGACCAGAGGCAATAAAGCTTGCCCCGGTAGTGGAGGCTTTACAGGCTAATAAAAATTTCAACACCATTGTTTGCTCCACCGGCCAGCATAAGGAAATGCTGCAGCAGGTGATCGACTTTTTCAATATCCCCATCCACATCACCCTCGATGTAATGGAGCCTAACCAGCAGCTTGCCGGGCTTACGGCAAAGCTGCTCACCAACATAGATGAGGTGCTGAAAAGGGAACAGCCGGATATAGTGATGGTGCAGGGTGATACACATACTACATTCGCAGCATCGCTGGCGGCGTTCTATAACCGGATAAAGCTGCACCATGTAGAGGCCGGGTTGCGTACGTTTGATAAGTTCTCACCGTTCCCCGAAGAGATAAACAGGGTTATTACGTCCAGTATTGCTGATTTTCATTACCCGCCGACAGAGCAGGCGTTTGAAAATCTGCTGGCAGAAAGAGTACCCGCAGATAAAATGCTGGTTACCGGCAACACCGGTATAGATGCCCTCTTCCTGGGGTTGAAGAAGATAGAAGGTTCCATTCCGGCAGGCATCAAAGTCCACAACCTAGAAGGAATAAAGGACTATATCCTCGTCACCATGCACCGGCGGGAGAACCACGGCGAGGGTATCCGGAATATCTGTAATGCCATAAAGAAGCTGGTGGATGATACCAATGTACCCGTAATATTCCCCGTGCACCTGAACCCCAATGTGAAGGATGTGGTGCAGGAACTGCTGGGCAACCACCCGCGCATACACCTTACGCCCCCTTTTGCTTACCCTGAGTTTTTGTGGCTGATGAACAATGCCCGCCTCATTTTTACTGACAGTGGTGGCGTGCAGGAAGAAGCGCCATCGCTTGGGAAGCCTGTTTTGTTATTAAGAGATACCACCGAACGGCCTGAAGCCCTGGAAGCCGGAACCGTGGTGAAAGTGGGCAGTGACCCCCTGTTATTATATACAGAAGCCCTGCAACTGCTTACAGACAAAGTAGCCTATGATGCGATGGCTATGCGGTCGAACCCTTATGGGGATGGGAAGGCAGCACAGAGAATAGTGGAGGCAATGCAGGCAGGAATACTGCCAATTATATAATTCATTATGTATATTTGTTGGACTAAAAATCAATTATATGCATCCTTATTCGTATGCGTTTTAAGGACATTATAATAGGAAGAAGCAAAGCGGTAAATATTTTTGCTTTTTTACTTTTGGGTTTTGAATTAATCCCTTATCTTTGCGCTCCGTTTTAAATTTTTATTTAAAGTAAGCATGCCAACCATACAACAATTAGTACGTAAAGGCCGTGAGCAGATGCGCAACAAATCAAAGAGCCGTGCATTGGACTCCTGCCCACAACGCCGTGGTGTTTGTACCCGTGTGTACACGACAACCCCCAAGAAGCCAAACTCAGCGCTGCGTAAAGTAGCGAAAGTGCGCCTTACCAATAAAGTGGAGGTGATCGCCTACATTCCGGGTGAGGGCCACAACCTGCAGGAGCACTCGATAGTGCTGATACGCGGAGGCCGTGTTAAAGACCTTCCGGGTGTGCGTTACCATATCGTTCGTGGTGCGCTCGATACTGCCGGTGTAAAAGACCGCAAGAAGAGCCGCAGCAAGTATGGTACCAAGAGGGACAAGAAAGGTGCAGCTGCAGCAGCAGGCAAGAAAAAATAATTTTCATAACAAATAATATAAGCCAATCAAAATAGATGAGAAAGGCACAAGCAAAAAAACTTCCGTTAGCGCCGGACCCAAGATTTAACGATAAGAACGTGACCCGTTTTGTGAACTGCCTGATGCTGGGAGGTAATAAAACAACTGTGTTGAGCGCTTTTTATGATGCAGTGGACAAAGTATCTAAAATAACCAATGAAGATGGTTACGAGGTATGGAAAAAGGCATTGCAGAATGTGACGCCTGCTGTAGAAGTACGCAGCCGCCGTATAGGTGGTGCTACTTTCCAGATACCATCTGAAGTTCGTCCTGACCGTAAGATATCGCTGAGTATGAAGTGGCTCATCCGTTTCAGCCGCGAGCGTAATGGCAAAACTATTGCTGATAAGCTGGCGAACGAGATAGTGGCAGCAGCAAAAGGTGAAGGTGGCGCTTTCAAAAAGAAAGAAGACACCCACCGTATGGCTGAGGCGAACAAAGCGTTCTCTCACTTTAAGATCTAATACTCCTAGAGTATATAATATTGAAAAAGCGCCCGAGAGGGCGCTTTTTTGTTTTTGTCGTTGCGAAGAGCAAGGGCTGACCTTCTTGCAGACATTGGCGAAACAACTTTATAAGATTTATCTCTTCACAAAATTTTTTGCTTCAGTGCCGTTGATAACAAGTGTGTAAACTCCGGCTGCAATACCGCTGGTATTAATATGCACTTCTTTGGCTACATATTCATTTTGCAGTATTCGTTTGCCGTAAAGGTCAATTATCGCAATGTCTGTTATCAACTCCTTCGCAGTTACTATAAGTTCATCGTTTGCCGGATTCGGATAAATGGAAAAATAGAGCGGTTGTTTTTTTATTCCAGGCACACCAGAGGGTTTGTGCATTTTAGCAATAAAATTATCCCTGTTGAATCCTCCACTATAGGTTAATGCAGTAGATCCAAAGGTCAGGGTTGGGCTCAAAAATGAACCACTCACATATATTGCACCGGCATTATCTAATGCTATTCCATCAACTCCGTCGTTATCACTGCCCCCAACTTTTGTAGCCCATTGTTCCACTCCGGAAGTGTTGTATTTGGCTATTACTATGTCCCAGTCGCCGGCATTTGTGAGTGTAGTTGGGCCAAAAACAAATGTGGAACCGTTATAGGCGCCTGCAACATATAAGTTGCCTCCGCTATCCACAGCTGCCGCAACTATTTCATCATAGCCCGTATTGCCTATACTTTTTGCCCACCTCGCACCGCCTGATGCATTGTAAGAAACAACGAAAGCATCCATTCCTCCCGTTAATGTATTGGGCAGTGCAACAGAGCCAACATACATGCTATCACCTGTAAACGTGCCTACGACATAGCTGTTGCCTGCAGCGTCAACAGTAACTTCCCAAGGGCCATCGTAGTAATCGCTGCCGCCACCTTTGGCCCACAATACGCTTCCTGTTGCGTCATACTTGGCAATGAACATATCAGGATATGGACTTGCTACATTTGAAACAGTCACTGTTCCTAGAGTTATTGTAGTACCGTTAAAATTACCTGTAATCCATACATTGCCGCTATTATCTGCTGCAATAGAAGCAGCTCCGCATGAAAAAGTACCACTGCTTGCTGCCCTTGCCCAGGTAACACTGCCGGAGGAGTTATACTTTGCAATGAACATAGAGCCGGAGCCGGTATTACTCAGGGTAGTTGAGCCGAATGAAATGCTTGTACTGGAGAAACTACCACATATATATATATCGCCTGCCGCATTTACCGCTACTGAAGAAGCATTGTCATTACTGGCGCCACCCGCACTTTTTGCCCATACCACACCTCCACTGTTGTCATACTTTGCAAGAAAAATGTCATCGTTGCCAGCGCTGGTCAATGTAGTAGATCCAAAGGTAGCAGTTCCTGTAAAAAAGCCTGCTACATAGATGTTGCCGGATGCGTCGGTACATACGTCACGTGCCCCTCCTCCAAAACCGCTGGTGGCATCTTTTTTCCATAAAAGGCTACCTGAAGAGTTATATTTAGCAATATAACTCTCGCCACATACAATTACATTGCTTGTGGCATCAGTAGCCACACGCCCGAGAGTTATATCACCATAACCAGCACTACTTTTAGCCCATGCCCAGTTTTGAGCATACACGTTGGTGCTTATCGAAATAATGATGATTAAGGTCAGTAATAAAATTGCGCTCTTCATAAGATAAAATTTTACATAAGATAAATATTTTTAAAATATGAATTAAAATTCCCACTTGGTATCAGGTTTTACTGCACCACCAATCTACCCTCAGCCACACCATTTACATTAGACAAGCGTACCACATACAAACCGGCAGGCTGCTCCCGCAGGTCAACTTTTGTTGTGCCCTTAGCTTCAATGCTATATACCATGCGCCCAAGCATATTCACTATCTCCACTTTTGTGGTAATATTTGGCAGGTCGATATTCACTATTCCCCTGCAAGGGTTTGGATAGACAGACACAACACTGCTATTGGTAACGTTATTTACACTGGCAGGGACGTACAGCTTCGTAATCCTGATGCTATCCAGCCTTACGTCAGTAAGGGGTTTATTATTGCTGGTGTTGGTGGGTACATGCCCAATGCTCTGAACTACTGTGAAATTATTATACACCATTCCAAAAACTGTGTGGTGATTATCAAGGTGGGCATTGGTAACGAGGTTGATAAAAAACTGGCTGCCATTTGTATTTGGCCCTGAATTGGCCATAGCCAGCGCAGCAGGCACGTTCTTGAGCGAGGGGACAAATTCATCCGGGAAGGAATACCCCGGCCCGCCATATCCTGTGCCCAGCGGGTCGCCGCCCTGTATCATAAAATTATCTATCACGCGGTGAAATATCTGTCCGTCATAGAATTTTTCAGATACGCGTGCTATAAAGCTGTCCACTGTCCTGGGCGTAAGTGTGTCTGTAAGCCTTATCTTGAAGTTGCCCATACTTGTAAAATAGGTAACTTCCGTTTGCGCATGAGCGTTGTTCAGGAAAAAAATGCTTAATACCAGGCATAATGCTCTCAGGTTGCTCATATAGTTTGTTTTATATAGATTCAGCTGCATCAAGGTACAAAAGTTTTAAAACAAACCACTTACTTCTTTTTAGATTTAAGCTGCTCTATATCATTTATATCCTGTGGTCTTTTTGTGGCTTGTTTACTCGTTAAAAGGTCGTCAAGGCAAATGAAAGATATTTCCACACTGTTAAGAGTTGCAATTTCTCTATTTGCGTAGGAATTCTTGAATTTCGAAATACCGGGAATGCTTGGCAGGAAATCCATTGTGAACAGATCAAGTTCCAGCTTGAAAAATGAGCTTTTAGGATCTGGAGCCGTTTCTTTTTCAAACGCTGATACATCCTGCCCTAATTCTTTCAGGGCATTAAGCAAATTAAAATAGTTTTTATAAGAAGGATTGTACCAAAAATCAAAATCAGGCTTTTCAGTAGGAATTCCTAAACTCGTTATAGATACCCTGAAATAACCATGGAGGGCAACAGCCATTCCGCCCACTATTAAATAGTCGACATTATTCTTAAGGAGAACTTTGCAAATACCTGAAAGATTTTCGGATAAGTTACTATCCATATCGCCACATTAGAGGTTATTCAGCGCTTGCGTTTGGGTAAGACGGCTCGCCTCAAAACGTCAACAAGCATCTTTAATTCAGCAATGGCATTTGAGTTAGGCTGCGTTGTTTTTTTTACGCTATCCTTCACAGCTTTTAAACTCTCAAAATCCGCAAATCGTTCAAGCTTCGCCATACTCATTTCTTTGCATGCAAATATATGACATTTTGAGCAATGTTTTCCGTCAGTCCAATCCTGAAATCTTGATTATTGCTCAGCAGGGAACTTGCTCATGTCCATAAAGAACACCTCCCAGGTATGCCCGTCTAAGTCTTCTACTGTGCGCTGCAGCATAAAGCCGTAGTCGCGTACCGGGGTTGGCTCTGTTCCGCCTGCTTTAATGGCATTATCGGTCACTTCATTCATCTTGCCAACACTCTCTACCGACAATGAATACAGCGCTGCTACGTTATTTTTAGTGTCTGCAACAGGCTTTGTGGCAAATCCGCTGAATTTTTCATGTGTCATGATCATTACAAAAATAGTGTCGCTCCATACCATGCATTTAGCGGTGTCATCGCTGAACTGGGGATTGTTGGTGAAGCCCATACCGGTGTAAAATGCCATTGACTTTGCAAGGTCTTTTACTGCTAAATTGATAAATACCTGTGATTGCATAATTGTTGTTTTTATAGTTTTTAAAAGTGTTTCGTTTACATCACAAAGGTGAGGCAGAAAAAGTATACCGGTGATGCCTGTAAAAGACAAAATACAGGTATTTTACGACAAAAGGACCGTGGAGAATAATTGTGTGATCAAAAAGTACAAACAAGGCCGGGCATTATTACCCCTTGGCTGTAATTGAGGTTCCAGTTAAACGACATCTTTTTTGAAGCCATCAAGCGGGCATATCTGTGGTAGTTGTAAACGACCTGTTTGCCGCAGATATAACCCAGCGCAAAGCCGGCAATAACATCGGTAGCCCAGTGTGCGTTTTCGGTGATGCGGCTTATACCTACAAGGCCTGCAGCTGTGTATGCAATGGCCGGGATGAGTATCTGGTCTTTGTATTCATAAGCAAATACCGTTGCTGCTGCAAAAGCGGCCGTAGTGTGGCCGGAAGGAAAGGAGCTATTAAATCCGTAGGAACGTGAGTCAAAAATTGGCGGGCCATAGAATATAGCGTTGTCGGGATCTTTGGGGTTGTTGGGATCGTAAAAATTCGGGCGCACACGGCCTGTTGCATATTTTACTACGGACGATACAGCGCCAGCTGTGATGTATGCCTGTGTTGCCAGCAGGGTAGTGGTCTTTACTTTATTGCTTTTGAAAATTACACCGTATGCACCAAAGGCCGCAAGGGTATATACTTCCCACATGCCACCAAAATTTGTGATGTACTCGCTGGTGCGCCGCATACCGGGGTTGTTCGCCATGAATTCCTGCGAGTATTTCCGGATGGGTTTATCGGCGAAGAACATTGCGCCTTCCAGCAATACCAGCTCACCTACTTTTATCCACGTTTTTTTCGAGGCATGGAGCGGAGAGGTGCCTATATGCTTAAAATCTGTGGCAAGGAGAACGAAGTATGCCTTGGGGGTAATGTTCGTAGAACTGGTGTATTCTTCCTTGTCAACGTCTATTATAGGTTTATTACCCGGGCCTTTCTCATCCTTACGCATGCTGTCCAGTTGTTTGCGCAGGGTATCTGACTCCTGTGCAAACGAAGACACAGAGCAGATAACTATTACTGAACACAATATCCATGAGCGGAAGCGCATGATGTATTTGTTTTTAAGAAAGCCGCAAAAAACGCGTGCCACCAACATTTAAAGATAGGCTTTTAGGTATATATGAAAAGAAATAGAGCAGGCATTTTGCCTGCTCTATTCAAAAAATGTAAGTCTTTTTCTACTTATTATATTAACTCAATAGAGCGGTTGACGAAATCAGTCAGCTCTGCGCCGGTGAGCATGCCTTGTGAGAGCATGGCAAGGTCGAATGCCTGCTTTGCCAATTGCTTTTGCTGTGCTTCATCGCCTGCTTTAAGGATGCGGCCCACCAGTTTGTGGTTGCCGTTGATGGCTACTTTATAGTTATTGGGCATAGCGCCATAGAAGCTCATGCCGCCACCAAGCGCAGCCATATCCTTCATGCGGCGGGTGAATTCGTCCATGGTAACAGTAACGGGCAACTCATCGGGGCTGAGGCTGTCTATTTCCACCTTCATATCGGTGCGGCTGATGGCGCCTTCAAATATGCCTTTCACTTTTTCTTTTTCGGAATCGGTGAGGACTGATTCAATCTTTTCTTCTTTTTCTATGAGCTTATCTATCACATCGGCATCTACGCGTTTCAGGGATGTTTTCTCCAGCTTGCGTTCCAGGTTGCTGATAAAGTGTCCATCGAGCGGGGAGTTCATCAACAGTACATCGTAGCTCTTTTTATTGGCGCTTTGTATGAATGAATCCTGTTTTGCGGGATCGTTGGTATAGAGATATACAATAGTCCCGTTCTTATCTGTTTGCAATGGTGCTACTTTGTCTTTGTATTCACCCAATGTTGCATATTCTTTCTTTGTGTTCTCCAGCAAGGCGAAGTCTTTTGCTTTCTCATAAAACTTCTCTTCGCTGATCATGCCGTATTTCACGAAGATGCCAATATCACCCCACTTCTCTTCAAAGGCTTTGCGGTCTGCCTTGAAGAGTTCGCCCAGTTTATCGGCTACCTTGCGGGTGATGTAGCTGTTTATCTTTTTTACATTGCTATCGGCCTGCAGGAAGCTGCGTGATACATTGAGCGGGATATCGGGAGAGTCGATAACGCCGTGTAACAGCATGAGGAATTCAGGCACAATATCCTTCACCTCATCGGTAATGAATACCTGGCGGCTGAAGAGTTTTATCTTATTGCGCTGGAATTCCATATCGTTCTTCACCTTGGGGAAGTAAAGCACACCGGTAAGGTTGAAAGGATAATCTACGTTCAGGTGTATCCAGAAAAGCGGGTCTTCGCTCATTGGATACAGCTCTCGGTAGAAAGAGAGATAGTCTTCGTCTTTAAGATCGGTTAGTGTTTTTGTCCAGATAGGAGCGGTGTTGTTGATGATGTTATCTACATCAATTTCTTTCCGCTGTGCTTTTCCGTCTGCATCTACACCATCGTCCACATTGTCATCCTGAGCTTCGTCGAAGGACTTCTTAGTCCCGAAGCGAACCGGGATAGGCAGGAAGCGGCAATATTTTTCCAGTATGCTTTCCAGCTTGTATTTATCCAAAAATTCTTCTGAGTCGTTGTTGATGTGCAGGATAATATCTGTGCCACGTGTGGTGCGGCTGCCTTCGGTTATCTCGAATTCGGTGCTGCCATCGCATATCCAGCGGGCAGGCTCTGCGCCATCCTGGTAGGATAAAGTCTGGATCTCTACTTTATCAGATACCATGAAGGCTGAATAAAAGCCGAGGCCGAACTTACCGATCAGCTCGTTGGCATCTTTTGAGTCTTTAAATTTCTCTACAAACTCTTCAGCACCCGAGAATGCGATCTGGTTGATGTATTTTTTGATCTCCTCGGCAGTCATACCAATGCCGTTATCGGATATGGTGATGGTTTTTTTGTCGGCATCGAATGCCACATCCACCATTAGATTGCCCAATTCGCCATTGTACTGGCCCATAGAGGACAGGCGCTTTACTTTCTGCACAGCATCTACGGCGTTAGATACCAGCTCCCGGAGGAATATCTCGTGGTCGGAGTAGAGGAACTTCTTGATAATGGGGAATATGTTCTCGGTATGTATGGATATGTTACCTTTTTCCTGCATAAAATATATTTATTATAGTGTATGTATGCTGTACAATTTGTGTTCCAGAGCTTATTTTTTGTCAAAATGACAGAGCTCTCAATGATTTCGATGATAAATTGAATATATTTGTATGACTACGAAAAGTGAAAATACAAAAGCACATAATCTTAGTCCTGATCATGGCGGTATCCATGACATACTTTTTGTATTCATATAAGGAGAGAAGTTATCCAGTTCCATTGTTGTTCTTTAAGTTCGTCTGGAATGTCACAGTCTGGGCGGTAATTTTTGGTATACCCTATTTCCTGGTATACTTGATCGGGGGTTACGTTAAACGCCGCTTTTTAAAGTAATATCTGTACAGGCCAATTATTTACCATCTCATCTGATTTAAGGATCAATCGCCTGATGGTTTTATTACCTTTGCCCAAAATCTGAAACAATGACATTTTTATCCGTATTCCTATTAAACATTTTTTCCTTTTTTGCACCCGTTCCGGCAGATAATATACCTGCCAGCATCTATGATTTTAAAGTGGAAGGCTTGAGGGGCGAAACAATTGATTTTGCAAAATTTAAGGGTAAAAAGATAATGATCGTCAATACGGCTTCGGAATGTGGTTATACGCCACAGTATGCCGACCTGCAGGCTACTTATGAAAAGTATAAAGATAAACTGGTCATCGTGGGTTTTCCAGCTAATGATTTTGGGAAACAGGAGCCGGGCAGCAACCAGGAAATTGAGGCTTTTTGTAAAAAGAACTATGGGGTGACTTTCCCTATGGCAGCGAAAATAACCGTGAAAGGAGATGAAAAAGCGCCTATCTATGTTTGGCTGACCGAACAAAAATATAATAAACTGAAAGACAGCGAAGTGAAGTGGAATTTCCAGAAATATCTTATTAACGAAAAAGGTGAACTCGTAGCTGTATTCCCGCATAAAATGAAGCCGACCGATGCGGAGATAGTGGCGGCGATCGAGCGTTAATTTGAAAATGTGGGAGTTTGAAAATTTGAAAATGGGAGGACATTTTCAAATCATCAAATTTTCAAATTAGCACATTGAATTTGGGTTCTCGTAGTTGTCAGACTGGTCTTCCATCGAGTTATCTATACACTTAAAATCTTTTTCCAGCAGCAGGTAGAGTTCTTTGCCATTGGGCAGCGACATCAGGTTCTCGAAGCCCACTGTGTCATTCGTTGGCCATGATGGCACTACATTGGAGGGGACGTACATGGTTACTTTGCCGTTCTCAAAAGCAGCTTCAAGCGTATTGATGCCATCTTTACTTTGCAAAGCATAAGTGAGGGTATTGTTGCCAAAGTCTGTATGCTCATCGATATAGCCATTTTTTGCAAGGTTATCGACTTCCGTACGTGAAAGCCTTATGCGGATGGAGTTACCTTTGATGCGAAGCTTCATTTTAAGTTAAAAGTGGTGCTGAAAAACTAAAAGTGTATGGAATTTGTATACAAAGTTACGCTAATCAGCTGTTATAGTTTTAGGTAAGTTTCGGCTAAAACCACAACAGGCTTATTATTATCCCGAACTAAAGTTCTGCTGTGTACCTTGAAAAGAAATGTCCGATGTGTGTGATTTAAATAGCCGGTAGGTATTATGCCCCATGATTTGCAATGCTGCAAAACCGTGATTCGGAATATACAGATCACTTCCTTTGCTCCGCATTCAGCAATGATCAATATATAATCCCAATTGAACATCAAAAACCTCCATCCAACCACGAGCCTTTGCGTTTCTTTGCGCCTTCTTAGCGATCTTAGCGGTTAAATTAAGTGAGCCAACTTTTGACGTTCAGATGGTATAACACATGCTTCCGGCAATACCCTCCCTGCATGTAAACGCTCCTGCAATTTACCGCAAAAAACAGTTCATTGCTTCAGCACCTTTTTTCGGAAAAGTTTTTCAATACAAAATAAATTGACAAACCGCCGGAACCTGCACTGGTAGCGGCAACTATTTTCCTTGACGGTACAACCGTCATGGATCTTTTATTTTGCCAACATTGCCGCATGCACGAACTTTACATCATACCCCCTAAAATATCACTGCCCGGCTACTGATAGGCGGGGGTAAGCTCTTTGAAATATTGTATCGCCAACTTCTGCCGGCTCGGCGGTTGCCACTCTTTGTGCCCTCATCCTGGGTTAGTTATTTGCTCCAAAAGAACTTCCCCCCTGACTTATGCCAATTGGACATTAGTAACAGGCATACGCAAAACATAAACCTTTGCGTCCCTGTCTGCCGGCAGGCAGGTTAGCGCCTCTGAGGTTAATTTTTTACGCGGCATACCTTAAAAGGCAGTGTCTAGTCCTGAAAAAACCTTACACATAAAAGTGTAAACAATGGAAAGACAGAAAGGTTTTAAGGGTCAAAAAGGCAGAAGATCTAA